>JAGAKG010000034.1 GCA_017625755.1 Clostridia bacterium
CAAGCCCTTCTCGGTAGATGAGCTTCTTGGCGCGGCTCCGTGTTACGCAAAGAAGGTTGGCGGCAAACCGTAACGAAGGCGCAAGCTCGGTATTTATAAACGGCGCTTTGCGAATCGACTATGCCGCAGGCTGTGCATATCTCGGTGATGAGGAATTGCATCTGACTCCCATCGAATACAAAATACTGTGCTTGCTTGCCACAAACGTCGGCAAGGTATTAACACACACCTTCATCACGCAAAAGATATGGGGTGCTGCGTGGGAGAATAACGTAGCCTCTCTCCGTGTTTTTATGGCAACGCTCCGCAAGAAGATCGAAGTAGCCCCCGACTCACCTCAGTATATCCAAACGCACATTGGCGTCGGGTACAGAATGATGAGGGTGGAATAATATGACAATACAGATACCGACTTGCCGGATCGCACATGCTATTTTATACCTACAAGGAGGTAACAAATGAACTATTCAGAAATCACACCGTATATCAAGGAGCTCGCTGCTCTTTCAGATACAAGCAATCACATCGTCCCAGATATGTACGCACAGCACGACGTAAAGCGCGGTCTGCGTGATATAAACGGCAACGGCGTTGTTGCCGGACTTACCGAGGTGTCGCACATCAAGGCTAAAGAAATCGATGCAGAAGGAAATGCCATTCCGTGCGCAGGTCAGCTTTATTACCGAGGCGTTAATGTTAGAAATCTTGTAAAGGGGTTTGTTACGGATAAGCGCCCCGGATTTGAGGAAACAGTATATTTGCTTCTTTTCTCAAAGCTTCCGACCAAGGATGAGCTTGATGCGTTTTGTGAGCAGCTTTCTCTATATCGCTCCTTGCCGCCGTCCTTCGTTCGTGATATGATCCTCAAGGCTCCCGGTAAGGATATGATGAATATCCTTTCAAGAAGTGTGCTGGCGCTCTATGCTTACGATGAGAATCCCGACGATATTTCAACAGCAAACATTCTTCGTCAGTGCTTACAGCTGATAGCGGAATTCCCACTTCTTGCGGTTTACGGATATCAATCCTTTCAACATTATCACAACGGTCAAAGCTTGTTCATCCACTATCCGAGAAAGGAACTGAATACGGCAGAAAACCTGCTTTACATACTCCGCGAGGACGGTCAGTATACGCCCCTTGAAGCAGAACTGCTTGACCTTGCACTCGTTCTCCATGCAGAACACGGCGGCGGAAACAACTCAACCTTTACAACACATGTGGTAACGTCGTCGGGAACAGATACCTATTCTGCGATTTCCGCCGCGCTTGGCTCACTGAAAGGCCCACGCCACGGCGGTGCAAACATTAAGGTGATGCAGATGTTCGATGATATGAAAGCGAACATTGATACAAAAGACAAGGATGCGGTGAAGGATTATCTCGTCAGACTTCTTGACAAACAAGCGTTTGACAAGGCAGGACTCATTTACGGTATGGGACACGCCGTTTACTCACTCTCCGATCCGAGAGCGGACATTCTGCGGTATTATGCCGAGCAGCTTTCGATAGAGAAAGGACTGCACGAGGAATTTGAGCTTTACCAAACGGTTGAGAAGATGGCTCCCGAGATCATTGCTGAAAAGCGCAAGATGTATAAGGGTGTCAGCGCGAATGTGGACTTCTATTCGGGGATGGTCTATAAAATGCTCGGACTTCCTTATGAGCTTTTCACGCCCATCTTCGCCATCGCGCGAATCGCAGGCTGGAGCGCACACCGTATGGAAGAAATACAGAACGCGGGTAAGATCATACGTCCTGCTTACATAAACGTAAAAGAAGAAACAAAATATGTATCCTTGAAGGATAGATAATAACAGCCCTCGTTCCATTATGGAGCGAGGGCTGTTATTATACTCCGGAGGTTTATAGTATGAAAAAGATTTACACAAACGAGCAGAAAGAAAAAATTCTCAAAATGTATTGGTCCGGCGAACCGGTGACGAGCATTTCAGCGAGTACCGGTGTTGCCAAAAGCACCCTCTACAAATGGATCAGAGAAGCACCCTCAAAGAAAGTAAAGCCGGTCAACATGACGGATTTCAGAATCTTAAAGCAACGCTGTGAAACGCTGGAGAAGATGGTTGAGATCCTTCAAATGTCGCCCTGCACGGTCAGTGCGCCCTTGCACGACAGATACGAGGTTATCAAGGATCTGTCCGACACCTACTCTATCTCGTTGCTCTCTAAAGCACTGATGGTGGCGAAAGGAAGCTACTTTAATCATCTCAAAGGAAGACACGGTTTATGCCCTCAAAAAGAAAGAGATCACCCCAATCATTGAGGAGATCTTCAACGAAAGCAATCAAGTGTTCGGCGCACGAAAGATCAATGCAGTTTTGAGGCTGCGTGGATATACCGTTTCCGACAAAACGGTAGCGGCAATCATGCACGAAAACGGATGGTTCAGCGTTCGCGGCGGTGCGAAGCGGATCTACGAAATGACGAAGCAACGCCGGGAAAATATTTTATCGCAACAGTTCGTTGCAACTGCCCCCAATGAGGTGTGGGTGAGCGATATTACCTATTTCACGTGCAAAGAGGTGAAATACTATATTTGCGTCATCATTGACTTATTTGCACGCAAGGTGATTGCCTGTACGATTTCCAAAAACAATGGAACGCGTCTGACGAAAAGCACGTTGACAAAAGCCGTTGAGGAGCGACATCCGAGCGAGGGGCTGATTTTCCACAGCGATCGCGGAACGAACTATACGGCGCGGACATTTGTTGACTGTTGCAAGGCGTTTGGGGTAACGCAATCGCTCTCCCGAAAAAGCACGCCCTACGACAACTCGGTCATGGAAGCATTTTTCAAGACACTCAAAGCGGAAGAGCTTTATCGTAACAACTACCGTTCAGAGCGAGAATTCAGAGAACATGTAGGGGCATACATAGAATTTTACAACAGCAAACGCCCTCATCAGATCAACCGTTATCGTACACCCGATGCGATGGAGGAATCTTATTATAAGCGTCATACAAGCGGTGCAGAGGAGATCCAATCGAACTGCGGTGGTCGGTTTTGTTTGGATTCTTCAAATCTTGCACAAATTTTGGGGCATTCTCGAAATCGCAGTTCGATTGAAAAAATAAGAAACGGCGAGAAAAGCCGTTTCCTGTATAGGTTTTTGAAAACAAATAACACCCCAATCGAACTGTTGTGGTTCAGATTTGGGGTGTTATTCATTTTGGAGGCGACACCCGGATTTGAACCGGGGGATAAAGGTTTTGCAGACCTCTGCCTTACCACTTGGCTATGTCGCCTTATGAATCAGCCGCTCTCGTCCCTCTGTCGACCGAGTGAGGAAAACGACCTTTATATTATCTGCGCTCCTTGCGGTGCGCATATTGACTAAATACGGGTACGACAATCGCTTGCGTACCCGTTTCTGGAGCGGATTACGGGGCTCGAACCCGCCACCTCGACCTTGGCAAGGTCGCGCTCTACCAAATGAGCTAAATCCGCATATTGGTGCCTCCGGTCGGAATTGAACCAACGACACGGGGATTTTCAGTCCCCTGCTCTACCAACTGAGCTACAGAGGCATACAGCAAGGGCTGCACCTTTTTCGGTTTTGGCGACCCGGATGGGACTCGAACCCACGACCTCTAGCGTGACAGGCTAGCGTTCTAACCAACTGAACTACCGGGCCACATGGTGGGAACAATAGGGCTCGAACCTATGACCCTCTGCTTGTAAGGCAGATGCTCTCCCAACTGAGCTATGCTCCCATGTGTTCTCCTTGCGGCGACTTTGACATTATATCACATCTTGTTTTAGATGTCAATACCTTTTTTGAAATTTTTTTAAAATATTTTCTCGGTCTTTTCAAAAGTCCTCAAAACGCCGTATTTACTACCTTCTCCGCGCTTCTCCCCCGAAAATCTCCGCAACACCGTAGTGTTGCGGAGACCTCTTTATATATAAATTATATCTCGGGAATAACTATCTCGACCTCTCTGCCCGCTGCCGCCGACTTTGCTATACCGTCGATAATAGCCTGGTTGTAGAGTATCTGGCTTGAGGGAACGGGTGCCTCGCCACCGTTCTTACAAGCGTCAAGGAAGGTACGGATCTTGAGATCGAACAAGCCCTTGTTCATCTTGATTATCGGTATCTCTGTCTCGACCTGAACGCCCGAAACCTCATGATATATCTTCATAGGGCCGCCTACAGAGCCGTTCCAACACTCGGTCGAAGGGATACGAAGTCCGCCCTTTGTACCGAGAATTATAGTGTCACCGGGGGTGTCGAGATTCATAGCCCACGCTATACGGAAGTCGAGAACGATTCCGCCCTCAAGACGAATGAACGCTGCCGCGAAATCGTCAACTCCAAAGAGCTTGGAATACTTCTCTGCGTTCTTGCCGTATCCGCAATACTTGGGGTCGGTTCCGAATAAGGACGACTTATATCCCGAAACCGTGAGAGGCTTGGGATAACCGAGCGCGTTGAGCACCATATCGAGAGAATAGCATCCGATATCTCCAAGCGCGCCGATTCCCGCCGTATCCTTTTCGATAAAGGTCGTTCCGTGAGGCGTGGGGATTCCGCGTCTGCGTCCGCCGCCGGTCTGGATATAATAGATATCTCCAAGCTCTCCCGACTGAACTATCTTCTTTATCATCTTCATATTTTCATCGAATCTGGGCTGGAAGCCTATCGAAAGAACCTTGCCGCTTGCCTTCTCAGCCTTCATTACCTCAACCGCCTCGTCGAGAGTTACGGTGAAGGGCTTCTCGAGAAGAACATGAACGCCTTTGTTGAGCGCGTATATAGCGGGCTCCGCGTGCTGACAGTTGTAAGTACAGATTGAAACGGCGTCAAGAGCGAGGCTCTCGTCGTCGAGCATCTCCTTGTGGGACGCGTAATCGGTCTTAGCCCCCTCAACTCCGAATTTTTCAAGAAACTTAGCTGCCTTGCCGGGGATTATATCTGCCGCTGCAACTATCTCAACATCGGGCTGATTCAAAAAAGCCTTGATATGCGATTCAGCTATCCAACCGCATCCGATAATACCTACCTTTACCTTCTTGCTGGCGTCTACCGCGGCGCCGTCTGCCTTTACGGAAAAATCGTTAAGTCCTGCCATTGATTTATCTGCCATAACAGTTTCCATCCTTTCGTTTTTACCTTTATTTCATTAATAGCCGAGAGTTCTGAGGTACTCTCTGCTCTTTTCAATGCACTCAAGGGGAGTAAGTCCCATAGAGGGGTTATCCTGCTCGACTATCACCCACTGCGCGCCTGCCTTCTCGCTTGCCTCGAGTATATTGGGGAAATTCTGAAGTCCGCTTCCAACGGGGCGGAACTCAAAGTTGCTCGGACGGGTGGGAGCCTTCTTTTCAATTCCGATAAGCTCGTACATATCGTCCGACTTCTCACCGAAGAAATCCTTGAGGTGAACGACGGGACATCTGCCCGAATACTTCATTATATAATCTGCGGGATTTTCTCCGCCGATGTTTACCCAACAGGTATCAAGCTCGGTCTGGAGCAGGTCTGCGGGAACCTCGTCGTAAAGAATATCAAGCGCATATTTGCCGTCTATCTTCAAAAACTCAAAGTCGTGGTTGTGGTAAAGCAATGTAATGCCAAGCTTATTAGCCGCCGCGCCGATGACCTTGATGTTCTCGATGACCTCGGGGAACTTATCTGTTCCCGGGCGATATTCCTCGGTAAGATAAGGAACGGCGACAAACTTTACGCCGATCTCGGCATACTGTGCCAGAACTCCCTCGGGATCAGCAACCATATCAAGATAAGGAACATGGGCGGAGATCGGAACAAGACCAAGCTCGTCGCACATTTTCTTGATATCCGCGGGTGCGTAATTGTAAAGTCCCGCGAACTCAACTCCGTCGTAACCCATTTCCTTGATTTTTTTCAGGGTTGCGAAAAGGTCGCTCTTAGCATCGTTTCTCACGGAATAAACCTGAACTGCAACTGGTAAAGACATATAAACCTTCCTTTCGTCCAAGCCCTTTCGGCTCGGAGCTTAAAATATTTGGTTACATCTCCATTATAAGACAAAAATTCGCGTCAATCAAGTCATTTTACCATTATTTACAGACAAATATTGCTATATTTAAAATTTACAGAACCGAGCTTACCGCTTCAAAGATACGCTCGGCGACGGTTTCTATATCGGCAGACGCGTCTATTATCTCTATTTTATCGGTAGCTCTCATATCCGCAATAACGCTCATAAACGAGCTTCTCACGCGTGTGAGCGTCTCGGTATTCTCATAAATTTCAGTGCTTTCCCTGCCAATACTTATCCGCTTCATACTCTCCTCGGGAGTGAGGTCGAGAAAAAGACAAATATCGGGGTGCCTTATCTCGGGGCAGCCTGCGTTGAGATTTTTCACCCAGCCGTAGTCGATAAGACTGCCTTGATATGCAAGAGTTGAATAATAATATCTGTCGCAGATTATGTATGTCCCCTCCGACAAAAGCTTCTCAATACCGCAATCTTTGTCTACATTATGCGCAACTCTGTCAAGCGTGAACATAAGCGCGATTTCGCAATCGCTCTTTTTCACCTTGCCCCCAAGCACCTCTCGAAGCGCCTTGCCCGAAGGCAGCTCTGTGGGCTCTGCGGTCACCGCGACCTTCTTTCCCATCGCCTCAAGACGCTGAGCCAAAAGGCGCACCTGAGTTGTTTTCCCCGCGCCGTCGATTCCCTCAAAAACTATAAAACGACCTCTGTTCATATCTATATAACTCCTTCACAAATTCAAGTGTTGTCAAGTCTGAGTGATATTTCTCCGCCCGAGAGCTTTCTCACCGTACCGTCATTAAGGCGAACGCTAAGACAGCCAAGCTCGTCGACATTTTCCGCCACCGCTCCCTGTGTCACACCGCCCTCTATGAATGTTATCCGCTTTCCTATCACCATAGAGTGCGCGCGATAATATTCGATAAGCTCTCCTCTCGAGGGAGAGCGCCAATATTCGCAGAGCCTGTCCGCAATATTTGACGCAAAAGCGTTGCGCAGACCTCTCTCGGGGGATACCGACACGGCTATGTTTTGCAGCTCGGTCGGAAAGACCTCGGTGTAAAGATTTATTCCGATACCGACGACAGCAAATCGTTTACCGTTTGCGGCACAAAAGGACTCGCAAAGTATGCCGCAAGCCTTTCTGCCACCGATATATATGTCATTCACCCATTTTATCTCGGGACTTATTTCGCACAGCTCCTCAAGCGTACGCGCCACCGCCACCGCCGCCGCGGTAGTCAGAGCCACGGTCTCGGAAAAGCTCTCCTTTGCCTCGGCGAGAAAGGATATATAAAGTCCGGTTCCCGCGGGGGAATAAAAGCTTCTGCCGAGTCTGCCTCTGCCCGCGCTCTGAGAGTCAGCAATTATAAGCGCGGGAGTACTCATACCGCGCTCAACCTGACGCCTTGCCTCGCTGTTAGTCGAGTCGAGCGTGTCAAAGAGACTTATTCTCAGCCGATTTTCCATCATCGCGCCTATCCGCTCAGCGTCAAGCGGCTCCGCGGCAAAGCTCTTGTTTTGCTCCGACATCTCTCTCCCCCCTTCCGAAAGAATTTCTCTTAACGATTCAACAAGCTTAGTATAACACACCCCGCACGCTTTTTCAAGATTATTTTTATATTATAATATTATAATATATTGCAAAACGCGGATTTGTGTGCTATAATTAGTATGGACAGTAATATCGGGAAGTGTGCCCGATGATAATTTTGACTGTAAAAACGGAGAAAAAATGAGATACATTCTTGCTTCAAAATCCCCGCGCAGACGGGAGATACTCAAAAATATAGGTCTTGATTTCACCGTCATCACGGCAGAGACAGACGAAACAAGCTCTATCACAGAGCCCGCAGAGCTTGTCAAGGAGCTTTCATTGCGCAAGGGACGAGCCGTAGCGGATATGCTGGCGAACGCGGGTGAGCTTTGCGAGAATGATATAATAATCTCCGCCGACACGGTTGTGGAGTGTGAGGGAGAGATACTCGGAAAGCCGCGCGACAAAGCAGACGCGCTACGAATGCTGAAGCTTCTTTCGGGCAACTGCCACCGCGTGCTCAGCGGAGTCACGCTTATCCGCGGAGGGCGCTCCTTCGTCTCCTGCTCAGAGACCAGCGTCTATTTTGACGAAATAAAGGAAGCCGACGCCCTCAGATATATAGACAGCGGAGAACCTTTTGATAAGGCAGGCGGTTACGGTATTCAGGGATATGCGGGCATTTGGGTGAGAAGGATAGACGGTTGTTATTTCGGCGTCGTCGGACTCTCGGTAAATACGCTCGATAAGCTCCACAGAGATTGCACAGGACACTCGATAATATAATAATAACAAATTAGACCGCTTTACATAGCTTTTACTCAAAAATCTTCGGGAAAGGAGGATGCGTTATGTCGAAAATACTCGGTGTTGACCTCGGAACAGCCAACACATTCATATATATGAAAGGCAAAGGAATAATTCTTCGCACGCCGTCTGTTGTCGCGATAGACAAGGACACGCGCGATGTCGTAGCGGTAGGACGCGCGGCAAGGCGTATGCTCGGAAAAACGCCCGAAGGAATTCTGGCTTACCGCCCGCTCAAAAATGGCGTGATAGCCGACTTTGATGTGACGGCGAAAATGCTCAGAACCTTTTTCGAGATGACAGACGCAATATCCTTCTTCAGCCGTCCAGTGGTCATAGTATGTATTCCCTACGGCGTAACCGAGGTCGAAAAGAGAGCGGTCGAGGATGTTATCTTCGAGGCGGGAGCGCGCTCGGTCGCGCTTATAGAGGAGCCGCTCGCGGCGGCTATCGGAACAGGTCTGAAGGTGGGCGGGCCAAGAGGCAGTATGATAGTCGATATCGGAGGCGGAACCACCGAGGTGGCGGTAATGAGTCTCGGAGGCATCGTGGCGTCTCACTCGGTACGCACCGCGGGAGACGCGCTCGACGACGCGATAGTGAATTATATGAGAAGCGAAAAGGATATCATCATTGGAGATATAACCGCCGAGCATCTCAAAACCAGAATAGGCTCGGCGCACCCAAGCGCCGACAAAAAGGACCGCTACGAGGAGGTTTTCGGCAGAGGATTGAGATCGGGACGCGCCGCCTCGGCGCTCATAACCTCGGCAGACACGCGCGAGGCGATGCACGACGAGCTTGAGGAGATAGTACGCGCGATAAAGACCACTCTGGAGGATACTCCCCCCGAGCTTTCCTCAGATATATATGACAACGGTATCACCCTCACGGGCGGCGGCGCGCACCTTAGCGGAATCGGCACTCTCATTCGCTCAAAAACGGGAATACGGGTAAACCTCGCACACAATCCCTTTGAAAGCGTTTGCGCGGGAATCGGGCGCGTGATCGAGAGTGAGAAAATGATGGGCGACCTGCTCAAATACCGAGGAAAATAACTGCCAACGCGTAAGCGAAAAATCGGCATCAAACGGAGATTGTTATGGAAGAAATCAAGGATACGGTGGAAACCAACGAAATAAATAATACCGATACGGCAACCGAGAAAACCGAAGTGAGCGGCGAGTCGACAGAAAATGCCGCCGAAACCCCTGCCCTGCCCCCTCACAAGGAATACGCGAAGCGTATGCTCAAATTTCAGAATAATTACACCACTCTGCTCATAGGCGTAGGAGCGGGCGCGGCTATCGGAATAATCATCGCGGTGGCGTTCAATGTGATAATCGGAGCGTGCATCGCCATTCTCTCGGCGGTCGTATATAGCGTGCTCACATACGATGATATGCTCAAGCTCATCGGAATAGGCTATAAAAGCATCGAGGGCGGAATAAAGGTCACCGCCGTCAGAGCGCGCTACGGAGATGTCATATGGATACCCTCGAGTCTGATATGGTTTGATATAGTGGATATCGGAGACAGGGCGTTCGAATCGGACAAAAATCACGACCTCAAAAAGGTATTTCTCCCCAAAACCCTGAAGCGCATAGGCTCGGACATATTCTGTGGCTGTGAAAATATATGCGATATATTCTTCGAGGGCAGTGAGCAGGAATGGGAACAGATAGAAAAAGAGACCGATTTCGGCTCATACCGAGTCGTTTTTGAAGCAAAATATCCCCCGATACCTAAAAAGAAGAAAAATAAGTCCACGAAAAAGTAAGAAAAAACAAGTCAGAAAAAGAAAGGAGAGTGAGACGGCGTGAAATTTTACAGGTCCAAATTTTTTATAATATGCGTCGCTGTCGCGATAGTGCTTGTTCTCGTTCCGTCGGCACTCTCTGTTTTCGGATATACCGACCTCGTGAGAAGCGGTCTTAAAACCGTCGCAAAGCCATTTGAATGGTGCGGTTCCAAGGTGTCGGAAGCAGTTTCGGGCTTTGTTTCGGTGTTCACCGAATACGACAAGCTGAAAGAGGAAAACGAGGAGCTTCGCGAGGCGCTTGAGAACGCCGAAAACAAGGCATATGAAAACAGCGTTATTCAAGCCGAAAACGATTGGCTAAAGAGCTATCTTAAGGTAAAAACAGACCACCCGCAATTTGCGATAACAGACGCGACGATAGTCTCCCGTCAAGCGGGCAATTATGCCACAGTCCTCACGCTCAATCGCGGAACGGTACACGGAATAAAGCGAAATATGTCGGTTATAACCGCCGACGGCGTTTTCGGATATGTGAATGAGGTAGGACTCGACTGGTGCAAGGTGGTAAGCCTTGTTGAGACGGCAAGCTCGGTGAGCGCTTATACCGACAGAACGGGCACGGTCGGCGTCGTCGAGGGCAACAGTCTGCTCCGTGAGGACGGACTCTGCCGAATGACATATATCGACGCGTCTGCCGACATTAAGGTCGGAGATAAGGTATACACGGGCGGTAACGGAAAGATATATCCCGACGGACTGCTTATAGGAGAGGTGGTCTCGATAGAGGCGGACGAATATTCGAGAACCCTCGTGGCGCATATAGAGCCCGCAGTCGACTTTTCCGACATAGGCGCGACCAACAAGGTTATGATAATAACAGGATATAACACTACGGGAGGAACTAAGGATGAGACCTCACCGCAGGAATGATATAAACCGTGAAGCCGTGATAAAAAGAATACTCGTCTGGGGCGCGTTGCTCTTTATTTTGGCGGTGGCTCAATGCTCCTTCTTCACGGGACTCACATTTATGCCCGCCGTTCCGAACATACTCCTCGGCGCGGTCGCCGCAATATCGGTCTTTGACACACAGCGCTCAGCCGCCGTCTGCGGAATTGCCGCAGGCTTCCTCGGTGACGCGCTCGGCGGCTCGGGAATATCGCTCTCTCCCCTCGCCCTTCTCGTGGTGGCGATAGTTTCCGCAGAGCTTTCAAAAAAGCTGATACCCAATTTTTTCACTTGGGCGGTGCTTCTTATCCCCGCCTCGCTTATCGGCTCGGTGTTTACATTTGTAAATCTTTTCATTTCCTTCGGACGCCCGTCCTTTGCGTCTGTATTCAAGAGCATTCTGCTCCCCGAGCTTCTTATGACGGTAATATGCTCACTTCCCCTCTTTTTTATCGTCAAGCTTTGCGCGCGGCTTATCGACGCAAAGGGTAAATTCAAAATCTGATAAATTCTCTAAAAATCAAACAGGAAAGGCAGGTGCTTGCGATGAAAAAAAACTCGGGCAGCGTGGCGAGATATATCTCGGTGCTTTCTGTCTTTGTTGTCATAATGCTCGTATATGTCGTGGTACTTGCCGTAATACAGATAAATGGCGCGAAGCGACCCGTCGAGGATAATCCCGCGGCGTACACGCGCACCGTCACTGTCTCGGGGCTTCGCGGCGAGATTTACGACCGCAACGGCGTTCTGCTCGTAGGCAACAGCACGAGCTACGACCTCCTTCTTGAATACGGCGCTATTCCCGATACGACCTCGGAGCTTAATCTCGTAATACTCGAAATATTCGAGGCGATAGAGGCAACCGAGAGCGAGGATAAGCTCTGCGAGGATTACTATATTTTCCACGGCACATATCCCCGACTCCACTATGTTGAAGCCCTGACTTACAGCAACTCCCCCGAATATGAATATCTCGTCAAAATACTTGACGCAAACGGCTTGGAGGAGCCGCAATCGGTAGACGAGCTTGACGAAACGCTCGATAAGCTGGTTGATAAATTTATAGCGAAATACAAGCTCGACCCCGCGCTTTACTCACCCGCCGAAATGACTACTCTCCTGCGTGCAAGATACGCTATGGAAAGAGTGAAATTCGGGGCATACCAGCCTTATGTTATAGCCTCTGATATAGATATGGAGCTTGTCTCCTATATAAAGGAAGCCAACATTGAGGAAGCAACGCTCAAGGTAAGCTCGGAGCGACATTACCAATACCCGGGATATGCCTCGCATATCCTCGGCAGACTCGGTAAAATACAGGCGGAGGACGCCGAATATTATACCAGACTCGGATATCCGCTCGACTCCTATGTGGGAACATCGGGCTGTGAGAAGGAATTCGAGGAATATCTGCACGGTCAGGACGGCACGAAGGAGATAAGCTACGATGCCGACGGAAATGTAATAAGCGAGAAATATATAACAGAGCCTATCAGCGGAAACGATGTATATTTAACGATAGATATCGAACTTCAGGTCGAGGCGGAGAATAGCCTGAGAGATACGGTAAACTCGTCATCTCTCCCATATTCCGAGTCGGGCGCTGTGGTCGCTCTCGACCCGAATAACGGCGACATACTCGCAATAGCCTCTTATCCTACATACGACCTGACGCAGTTCGGTAGTCAGGACTACTTCAATTCCCTGCTTGAAGATCCCGCAAATCCTCTGTTTGACAGAGCGCTCCTCGGAGAATACGCCCCGGGCTCGATATATAAGCTCGGCTCGGCTCTCTCGGCGCTTGAAAACAATCGGATAGACCGCTCAACCGAAATAAATTGCTCGCAGGTATATCCCCACCTGCATAAGCCGACCTGCCTCGGCTTTCACGGCGATATCAATGTGGTAAAGGCGATAGGCGTATCCTGCAACTGCTTTTTCTATGAGCTTGGTATGCAGATGGGCATAGACAGTATCACTAAATATACTATGGGACTCGGACTCGGCGTTCCGACGGGAGTGGAGCTTCCCGAGAGAACGGGCACTGTCGCGGGAAGCAGATTCCGTGACGAAAACGGTCTTACCCCGTGGGGACAGGGAGACGACCTCTCGGCGGTAATTGGTCAGTCTGACCATACATATACCCCACTTCAGCTCGGCGTGTTCGTTTCCTCAATATCCAACGGCGGCGAGAGATATAACGCTCACCTGCTCCACTCGGTCAAGAAATTTTACACGGGCGAGACAGTGGTTGAGTATACCCCGACTGTCCTGAATACAGTTGAGTTTTCACAAACCACATACGACACGCTTATCGACGGTATGGAACAGGTTATCAAGGAAAGCCCAAACCTTACGGCATATTTTGAAGACCTTGAGGTTGCCGTGGGCGGTAAGACGGGTACGGCACAGGTAAGTGGAAAGAAGGATTACGCGCTCTTTGCGGGCGTCGCGCCGCTCGATAATCCCGAGATAGTCGCTGTCTGCGTTCTCGAGGAGGGCGTCAACGGAAGATACGCCGCTATCCCCGTGTCGGATATATTCAAAAAGCATTTTGCTAAAGACTCGGTAGGGTAAAACAGATTCATACTGAAAGCACATCACAAGAATTGACATACAAGGAGAACTATAATGAGCGAAAAAAGCGACGCAAAAAAAGGAAAAGCAAAAGAATCCATTTCTAACTTTTGGCAAAAAACTACGGATATCGGTAAAAAAGCAGCAGAAGAAGCCAAATCTTTAGCCGAACAAGCCAAAAAGGGCATACAAGAACAGCAGGCAAAAAAATATACACCCGTAACAGAAGAAGAACTCAAATCCGAAGATTTTCTTGTTCCCAGTTTAATTGAGATAGTTGACGACTATTCAAAAAGAGATATTATAACACAGCAGGACGCTATCGGCTGGATAGAGCTTCACAAAGAGGTAAGAGTATTGCACATGTACTTTGGATATGCTCCTAAAAGTGATTTCACCTTTATACCCGTAATTCAAAGAGATGCGATATACTGCTCCGATAATTTTGAAGCAAAAAAATTTATCAATTCAATTCATATATTCGGTAAAGCAACCGAAGAAAAAATGGCTGAACTTGCAAGAATAGCTCATTCATTGGGCGCAAAAAAATGCTCAATCGAAATTATGGAAGCTGACACGCAGGGAAAATCAATATCTTTGAAAAGCTCATTATCAAACAATAGCGGAGAAATTCAGGCACAAGCAAAAAAATCAAACATGCAAAGTGGAAAAAGAGTTATTTCCTTTGACGGCAATAACACACCAACTCGTCCTGTACTGAAATGGTTTGCCAACGATGACAATATAAAAGACCTTATTGAAATGCGTTGTTCCAACGACAATTCAATCAAAGCCACCACTTTGGAATTGAGCGGTGCTTGTTCTGCTACAATGTCAATAAAAATAGCTTGCGCTATCGATAATATTTTGAAAATCAGCGGCGGAATATCTATGGAAAAACAAGCTCAGAAAGAATATGCTTCTAAACTGATTTTCGAATTGGAGTTTTAAAACAATCCCACAAACTCTTCCCTCTGCCAAATAAGTTCGTTTGCAATTCTCATTCCCGCCGTGTCATCCTCGAGCGAAGCGAAGGATCTCGGCGGGCAACTTATATAATATCAAGCCTTACAAATGATATCTGTGCTTGTACGGTTCAAATACGGCACGGTAAAACATATCCAAATTTACCGAATTTGAATAAAATAATAATAAAATTCAAAAAATCGGTTATATTTCCATTGACAAAATTCCACAAATGACTTATAATTTAATTGTGCTGAATAAGCATAATTTGTGAAAGGAGGCTTCACCATGAACAACAATCTCGTTCGTTTCCTGTTGACTTTCTTCTTGGGATGGCTCGGTAGCTTCATTATCAACCACACTTCCCTTAAGCCCGCAGGTTACACATCCAGAACAGGAGCTTATTTCTTCCTTACATTTGTTACTTTCGGAATCTATCCCCTCGTTGCTTCTATCTGCAACTTCACATTCGATCCCGCAAAGGCAAAGAACATCGGTTACAAGAAGGACTAAGTCAAAGCCCGGAAAGGTACATAAAAGGGTGCAGCCGCATAGCTTTGCGGCTGTGCTTTTTCTTTCAAATATCTCGCAACTTTCGACACATTCTTCTTGATTTTTCAGAAAAAGTGTGATAAAATATATCGGAGCTTGATTTTTTCGGAAAGGAGGAATAATTATGGCACCGAATAAAAAAGCGCCGCAAAAAATAATAGCGCAGAATAAAAAAGCGTGGCACGATTATTTCGTCGACGAAAAATACGAGGCTGGTATAGCACTTTACGGCACCGAAGTCAAAAGCGTGAGAATGGGAGCTGTCAACCTAAAAGAGTCGTATTGCACTCTCAAGGACGGCGAGCTTTTCATCGTGGGAATGAGAATAAGCCCGTACGAAAAGGGTAATATTTTCAACAGAGATCCTATGCGTGATAAAAAGCTGCTTATGCATAAGCGAGAGATACTCAAGCTCGGCG
Source organism: Clostridia bacterium (assembly GCA_017625755.1). Lineage (GTDB taxonomy): Bacteria > Bacillota > Clostridia > Oscillospirales > CAG-272 > HGM12713. The sequence continues at coordinate 15,574 of JAGAKG010000034.1, forward strand.
GACTTATGGCGCAAAAGGGATATACTCTCGTTCCCCTCTCGCTCTATTTTTCGGGCAAGAATGTCAAGGCGGAGATAGGACTCTGCCGAGGCAAAAAGCTTTACGATAAGCGGGATTCCGACGCTCGTCGCGAGGCAGACCGCGAAATGGACAGACGAATGAAGGACTCGTCTCATTATAGCGACTGACATTTCAATTTCACCTCTTCACTTTTCACTATTCACTTTTACCTTAAATATGGGCCCGTAAAGGTTTCGACGGGGATTTTGAGGTATGATAAGCGGGTAGAGCCGGGCAACCTCTGAAACTGCCCAAATTAAAAATTAAACGCTAACAATAAAGTAGCAATGGCTGCCTAAGGGCAGTGCCGCGGCATAAATGCCGCCCGTTCCTCCCGAGAGTATCGCGGCTCGGGACTGAGCGTCAAGTAAGCGATGCCCGTGCATCGGCGGTTCGCCATTGAACCGATCACGCATAAAATGGCTACCTGAGAGTGAAGTCTGTCTGTTGACGGCACCCAAGGGGAAATCTAAATAACAGAATGCACCCGGAGAAGGTCATATCAAGAGGTTTTCGGACAGGGGTTCGATTCCCCTCGGGTCCACCAAAAGCACATAATCCGAACCTTTACATCACGAAGCGATTCGTTGCATTGGTTATAGGATTATGAAAGACAAAAAGACGAGGTTAATCCCCGTCTTTTTTCTTTTTTATTTTATCGTATATCTTCCGAACCGCAGCCGTCAACGCTATGCAAAGCGGAATAAATGGTGTGAACGGCGCAAGCCAAAACGCCCAACACGCCGAGTCGACCGCCCACCACCACTCGTTCCCGGTTATAATCGCTATGAGGTACGGAATCCATACCTCGCACGAAACCACAAGCAAAACGATTGCGAAGATAATGATATTCGTTTTATCTCCCAAAGTTTTAAGCAACCATTTGACGAAGTTTTTAACCTTCGCCCACAGTTTACGAAGCATACCCACTATAAGCGAGGAGTTTTTCTTTTTCGGCTTTTGTGAGAGATAAACGATTGATGTACGCTTTCACTTGATTTTCGCCGTATTGGTTGGAATATCCGAGATACCCCATAACCATATACTTTTGAACGGCTTTCAAGTTAAGCGAGTTGATATAGGCTTGAACTTTTCTCTTTCGAGAACCGCTTACAACCTTACCACTTTTGTCGGTGTCGCCTACGATAGTTCTTGCCGTTGCTACGATAAGAGCAAGTTTCTCGATGTCGATAGCCTCCGCAAAGAGGATATTTTTGTTTTCGAGGTCTACGCCGAGGAAGTCTTGAAGGGCGAGGTTGTAGTAAACGGTGTATATAAAGTTTACCGCCTTCGCCTTTACCTCATCGGTCGCCTTGTCGTATTGTGACAGTTTTACGAGACTTGCAACCGCTTCATTTGCGGTCGAATACACTTTCTCAAAGGCTTTCTTCTCCGCCGTCGTAAGCGTGCGTTCTTCGCCGTCGTAAGTGATTGTGTCGCCAACGCTCCGAGGGATTACATCGAAACCTTTTTCAAGGAGAGAAGCCATTTCCTTTCGAGCCTTGGAATCGCTCAAACCTCCGAGGTTTTCGTCAAGCATAAGTTCGGCAATAGTAGCTATCATCGCTTCGTCGTCGTTCTCGATTGCTTTCGCAAGGTCGGCACGATAACTTTGCTTATAGAAAACATCGTCGATTTTGTACGCCGTCGAAGGACTAAACCTCTTGGTCAATCCATATACGAAGTTGTAAATGTTTCTCGTCGGTATGCCGAGGAGTTGTCCGCCTGCATGCGCAGCCTTCTTAATGCTCGTTGCAACATCTCTCGAATCGGTCGACCCGTCGAAGATACTTCCGATTAAATCAAAGATGTCTTGACCACTCTTGAGAAGGTCGTTGACCGTCGAGTACGCATAGTTGTCGAGGTCGTACCCTTCAGCGTAGAAGGAATAAATATCACGGATAAGAGGAAGACCGCCAAAAAGGTTTCCGATAGCGTCCACCGTCATATTTTGAACGATGTTTTCGTCCTCGTCGTCTTTGTTGTAAAGAGTCCTAAAGGCTTGCGCTATAAGAGCCATAAACACCGCCGTCGAAACGAGCGAGGCAATCGAGCGACCTGCCTTCTTGGTTGCCGTTTTTATTTTCTTGTCGAGGGAAGCAATCTCCTTCGGGTCGGTGGCGTTCTTACGCTTCGTCTTCAAAACTGCAACCTCGCCGATAGAATCTACAACCCTTCCGAGAACCTTCATAGAGTCAGCCGAGAACATCGTCAAAGTTTTCATAATTTCGCTACCGTCACGCATAGCCGAAGACCTTTCGGTCGCTATGGCGTTTTGTTGAGTTTCGAGAATAACCCTTTCGAGGAGTTCTCCGGCTTTGGTTTTGTTTTCCTTCGTGCCGATTTTCGCACCGCCGTCCTTTTCGACTTGCACTTGGCAAGCGCCGAACAGTTTTTTGATAACGAGTCGGTCGACCATTCCGATAGGCTTCATAAGAACATCGCCTATTTTCCCGGTCTTTTCCATAACGCCTTGTGACAATGCGGCGGTGTTTTCGTTGTTACGGAGTTTCGCAAGAGAACAATACTCATCAACATCGCTCGCCTTGATACCGAGACCTCGGACAATGCTTCCGATGTCGAGAATGTTGCCTGCTGCCGCAAACGACGATAACTGCGTTACCCAAACCTTCGGATTCGCTCCGAGTTGATATTTCGCATATCCGCCACGGAGTTTAGACAGCCATTTGTTTATAACACTCTTTGAAGCAGGGATTCCTTGAATATCCTTAACGAGTTTTTGGAAGTATTCTTGACCTTCCGCCCAAGCGTTTACACCTTCGGTCTTTACGCTCGTGGGTTTATTCGGATTTCCTGCCGTGTCGAGATTGTAAAGGACATCGTACTCACGCAACGGCATAGCGAGGTTTGCGTAGAGCGATACGGCTCTTATGTGTCTATCAAGGACGGATTCGAGTGTTCCGAGATACAACTCGTTTCTCGCACCCTTCACGGTGTCCTTGTTGAACGAAGCGTTGCTCACTCTTGCCATTTCGTCGAGATACGACTCCGTATCGACACTTTGACCTACCACATAACGACGAATCGGAACATAGTAGTCTTCGAGAGCGTTGGTATATCCACGAAGTTGCATATCCGTCTTTTTCTTGGCTTCTTTGCAATCCTCGTTGAATAACCTTTCGGCTATAGCGATATACTCTTTCTCCGCCTCGGTAAATTGGCTTGCAAGTCTTTTTTGAACTTCCTTCGCCCTAACTCTTATCTCTTCGATTTCAAGGTCTTCTTCGACCGCAAAACCGTTGATTCGGATTACTTTGCCGTCTTCGGCGGTATACGCAAAGCCGGACTTGGCAAGACCAAGAATCGCTTGGTCTCTATTGAGCGACATATACAACAACATCGCCTGCGAGAGAGGAATCTCCGAGCCTTGATAGGTCACAGTTTTGTTTTTGAGGGATTTGAGGAACTTCTTGTTCTTCTTGTAGAAGGCTTCAATCGGCTCTCTCATCTCCATTTCCATAACGCCTGCACCGATAGCACCTTTGCGGAGCGATTCGAGCATTTCGGTATAGAATCCGTCGGAATATCTATCCATATACCTTACAACCGTCATAGGGTCGCCAAAGGTCGTGA
>JAGAKG010000002.1 GCA_017625755.1 Clostridia bacterium
CAATCGTCAGCCCTCAAAAATTGCATCGCAGTAAGCAAAGAAAAGCGATTTTGAAAAAAGGTTAAAATGTTACGAAAAAAGCATTAATCGGACACTTGGTCAGGGAACTTGCGCTGTGGTAAAAAATAGGCAAAATTGGAGCAACGTCGGTTTGTAAAAAATAAATAAAAAATCAGTCCAAATCTTGCGAAATGGACTGATTTTTTGTGCATATAGCACTAAAAATGGTCGGAGTGACAAGATTTGAACTTGCGACTTCTTGCTCCCGAAGCAAGCGCTCTACCAAGCTGAGCCACACCCCGATTGGTGTAAAACGGTATTTTTTTGTAAGTGGTCAAACATGTGGTCAGACCGAGGAATTGATGATTTTTCGACATTCGGGAGAGCCGAAAAAGTCAGTGTTTTCAAGGGCTTTCGGCTTTTCTCGAAAATTCTACGCCGAGAACGGTGATTGAGTCCCGAACGTAGCGCTCTACCAAGCTGAGCCACACCTCGATCAAGTGGAAATTGGAAATCCGACAAACAGACTCCAAATTTCGTACCGTATTATTCTATCACATTGTTTCGGAATTGTCAAGAGTTTTTTACTCGTTTCTTGTGAGGCTTTGGTATATATTCCAAATTTCGGGTTCTTCGGGCAGATATGTAAAGCAAAGAGGCGTATTTGTTTCGGGATGCTTGAAGCTTATCTTATGTGAGCAGAGGGCGATTGCCGAGTTGCTTGTATTTGAACCGTACTTCCTATCTCCCACGATTGGGTGCTTGCGTGAGGCAAGCTGCACCCTTATCTGATGTGTACGCCCCGTATGCAATTTGATTTTCAAGAGAGAGGTATTGTCGATTGACGCAAGTGTGGTATATTCAAGAGATGCGTCCTTGACGCCCTGTCTTTTTCTGTTTACCACATAGGTTTTGTTTTTTCTTTTATCTCTGAACAGTAGGTCTTTCAGTTCTGCTGCGGGTGTCTCGGATGTACCTTCGATTATCGCAAGGTATTCCTTTTCAAATCTGCGCTCCGCTATTGCGGCTGAGAGCTTAGCTGCGGCAGATTGATTTTTTGCGTATACCATTACTCCGCACACCTCTCTGTCGAGCCTGTGTACCGTGAAAATCGGGGTATTATTTTCCTGCGAGAGGATTCTCGGCAGGCTGTTTTTTTCCTCGCTCATCTCGCAGAGTGTTCCCGCGGGCTTGACGCAGACAAGCAGAAAATTATCCTCATAAAGTATTTTTATCATAACCGACTCCAATAAAAAAACCAGAGGAAAGGCGCCCGACCGAGAGCTCTTTCCTCTTATATAAGCTCAATCCTTAAAAAAGGAACAGACATAGCAGATAGCAGACAGCATTATAGCGACGATTCCGACGATAGAGATAAGCTTTATCAGGCTATGGTCGGACGAGCTTTTTACGGTGTGAGAGCAGGCGTCCTGCTCGGGGTACTTTGCGTCGTACAAGCTGATAGTAAGGTCGCAGTCCTTCTTTATTCTTATATCCATAAGCCTTTTGAATATTTCCTTAGCCTTACAAGCTGCCATATCTTTTGATAAGATTTTCATAGCTTTCAATCCTTTCTGCGTCATTGACATATTGCCCTATGTATATTATAACACAAAAAATCGGCAATACAAGTGAATAACAAAAAATTTACGATTTATTTTCGTTAAGAGACAGACCGTTGAGCGTGAGCGAGCCGTTGTTTATGAGGGTAAGCTTTGCGCAAGAGATGATAGGCGAGCGAGTGGGGTCATTACACTCTATGATGTTTTCTGTGCCGCTCTCGGTCTCAATAATTGCCTCTGAGGCGTTTTTGACGCATATAGGGGTCAACTCCCCGCCGCATATCTCAATGCCGCACAGAATGAGTTTTACCCTCTGGTCGCTCGCGTCTATGACGATACTGCCATCAAGCAGATTGCCTGATAGCTTATATGTTCCGCCTTTGCGGATATATATCGTCGAGCCCTCGCACGAAATCGAGCTTGGCTCTCCCGTAAAGATATATCTGTTCTCTGAGAATACGATCGTGGCGGCGTCCTCGGTTCTCTCGGATGTGTCTGCCACTTCTGTTTCCTCGATTTCCTCGCCGAAGTGAGAGCCTTGAGGGACGCAAGAGGGCAGGGAAAGAAGAAGGGTCGATATCAATAAAATCAGGATTATTTTACGCATAAAGTTTCCTCACATATCTTGTCCTTACAATAAATGATATGTGATATTTTTTATTTTATTACGAAAAGGGCTGAGTCATTTAGATGCAGAAGCCGTGATTTTGTTCTGCACTGAATGACTCAGCTCCAAGGTTATTCTTCTTTATTGACATACTTACTGTAATACATATTTATCAGCTTCTCGGCGGGGCGGTACAAAAACATTACCGTGACCACGGAGGAACAGCACATAAGTATTTCAAAGATAATATCCGCTGTGAGATAGGCGATGATATTTATATCCATAAAGAGATAATTGAAAAGCGCAAAGCACAGACAGTATATGATGCTTCCCAGCACCGAGCCTGCCACGATAGCGGGCAAGGGCGTCTTTCTGAGCGCGAAGCCTATGAGTATCAGTATAAACCAACCGAGCCACATAGGGCACGCTGTGAGGGGATTGAGAGAGCCCCATATAATATTGTCCAAAAGGACATGCACCGTCATAACGAGCATAGCCTTAGGTATACCGAGCGTTGCGGCGTAGACCATTATGAGAAGCACCGAAAACTGAATATTGGGTATAGAGGAGAGGAGAGTCTCCTGAACGAAAAGGATAGCGGTGAGCATTGCGAGCAGAGTCAGCTCGCTTGTTTTAAATCTTCCTTTTCTCATACCTTTGTCTCCCTGAACGAATAGAGAGAGCCTTCCTCGAGAAGGATAGAGGAGAGACCGTAGTTTGAATATTCACCGTTGATATATACAGCTATATATGTAGAGGTGAAATCGGTTTGTATACCGTCTATTCCGAGCAACAGAAAGCCGTATTCGGTTTCCTCGTAATTGACCTCGTAATTATCGAGCAGAATATCTACAAGCGTGTCTCCCTCCTCGAAATCCAACTGCTTGGATTGAGTTTCTCCATCAAGGCTCACAAGCTCGACCGTAACACCGCCGCCGACATCTGCGACGGGATTCTGCGTCTTTTTATATATTATTATCGATGCGACCGCGATAGCCACGACGAGCGCGGCTATCGCTATCTTTATAATAAGCTGCTTACGCAAAGATATTTACCGCAGCTCCCGTGTCTCTGCAAGCCTTATATGCCATCAGACTTGCATAGATCTGATTTGTTGAGAAGTTAGCGTCCGTGTCTGTCGTGTATACCTTGATAAGACCAAGCTCCTCGTCATAATAGGTATCAAAGAGAACCTCGATGATATCCTTTCCGTCCTTCTCATATTCCGCCGACCTTGCGTTTATTCCGTCCTTCGCCATAGCGAGGAGAACGAGAGCGGTGGATGTTCCGTTGCCCCAGTCGAGCTGAGATGTGTAGGTGCTGATGTATCCGTCGTAATCCGCATAAAGTCCGAGGAGAACATAAGACCAGATACTCATGTCGGGTCCCCATTGCATTGAGGTCGAGGGGGCTGACGCGATGAGTGTGTCGATAGAGTCGGAATCGCTTCCGATTGCCTTGGCTACGGGAAGCAACCATTCTGTGCAGGTGCTTGCTATCGCCGTGTTGAACGCCGACTTGAACTCATCTGAGGGGGCGTTGCCGAGCGATTTTTGCGCGTAATAATATTTCATAAAATCGTTACCCGAGAGGGCAGAGACATCTGCCGAGCTGACAGCATTTTTAAAGGCGTCGGAATATTCAAGCTTGAATATGCTTGCGTCATAGCCTTTGCTTGCCATAAAGGTCACAGCTGCCTGATCCCAATAGAGCGAGCCCGTGTAGCTAGTTGCAGTCGCTGCCTGCTCGGAAAGCGTATTCTTTATATAGCTGTATATTGCCTTGTCCACGAGGACATCGTATTTATCCATCGTGCCATATCCGCTCTCAACGGTGTTCCAGCACTCTACCTTGAACTCAAAAATATCGCCCGCGTCAATGACGAGCCCGTCAACTCCGACATCGGCATATTTGCCGTTCTCGGTGATTGAAACATAATAATTGGGGTCGACGATAGAGCCCGAAACGGACACGATAGTTGTTCCGTACTGCGACTCGTAGCTTACCATACCGTAATCATTTGTGAGTGTATCCACAAGGGATATTGAGTCTCTGCAATAGAGTGTGTCGCTTACAAGCACCTCGCCGTCAAGGTCAACCACCTTGAGCTGATACTGTGACTTGAGTATTGTTTCAAGCTGCTTGTCCGACTCCTCAGAGTCCTTTTTGAGCGCTTCGAGAGCCGCCTGCTGCTTCGCAATCTCCTCTTTAGCCTCGATAGCCTGCTTTTTAAGTTCTTCGTTTTCCTCAATCAGCTTGTCTACCGATTCCTTCAGGGAATCAAGCTCTTCGGTGAATGTGTTGCCACTGCTGCAAGCGACCGTGCCAAAGAGCATCAGTACTGCTAACAGACACGCGGCGATTCGTGTGAGTGTTTTTTTCATCTTTCTTTCCTCCTGCCTATATCCGGCATTTAAAATAATATATTATAAAACAGGCAAGTCTGACTTTAACAGTGGGGAATACCGCGATGGCTTTCACATCATTTCGCTCTGCTTTATTCGGGATATATTATAGTCGGAAAACCGCAATTATTCAATGCGGTTTTCCTGCTTTTTTTATATGGTTTTGTTGCTTTTTTGCTTATTTTGTCTTATCTTTGTATTCGCAAAGCTCACGGAGCGGACATTCGGGGCATTTCGGCGAGCGCGCCGTGCAGACATCTCTGCCGAACTGAACTATTCTGTGGCAGAAATCCGATTGTTCGGCAAGGGGAATAAGCTCTGACATTATCGCCTCGGTTTTGGCGGGGTCCTTCATATCGGTGCTATACATACCGAAGCGTCCGCATATTCTGATGCAATGCGTGTCGGCAACGATACCGCCCTTGCCGTATATGTCACCGAGCAAGAGATTCGCTATCTTGCGCCCCACACCGGGGAGCGAGAGCAGGTCGTCCATATTGTCGGGCACGCGACCGCCGAATTTATCCCTGACTATAATGCACGCCGCCTTGATGCTCTCTGCCTTCGTGTGATAGAGCCCGCAGGGGCGGACTATCTCCTCAATCTCACAAAGCTCTCCGTCTGCGAGAGCGTCAAGGGTAGGGAAGCGCGCGAAAAGCGACTTGCAGACGATATTGACTCTTGCGTCTGTGCATTGCGCGGATAGACGCGCCATAACCATAAGCTTCCACGGCTCGCCCTCGTATTCAAGTGCGCAGAGCGCTTCGGGATAAAGCTCTCGGAGTCGCTCGCCTATCTCTGCCATTCGTTCCTTTTTTGCTTTTTTATTCATCGTTTGCCTTTTCTCTGAGCGATTTATCCGCCTTGAAATATGTACCGATATGACCGCCGTCAAGCAGGACATAGAGTATCTCGGGATCCTGACCGTTTATAATGAACATCGGTATTCCGCAGTCGTTGACGATTTTCGCCGCGTTGAGCTTGGCTATCATTCCGCCCGTACCGCGGTCTGTTCCCGCACCGCCTGCTATCTTGTAAAGCTCGTCGTCGACCCTCTCGACCTTTGTTATGAGCTGGGCGTTCGGATTCTTGCGGGGGTCAGAGTCGTAAAGTCCGTCTACATCAGACATATTTATGAGCAGGTCTGCGTTGCACACCTTTGCTATGTATGCTGACAGTATATCGTTTCCTCCGAATTTCGTCAGCTCGTCGGTTGATATCGCATCGTTCTCGTTGACTATCGGAATACAGTTCATAGCGAGCAGACGGTTGAAGGTATTTTGCGCTGCCGAGCGTCTTACGGGATTTTCGAGCACATCCTTCGTCATAAGTATCTGAGCGACGGTGTGACCGTAATCCGAGAAAAATTTATCGTAGAGCTTCATAAGCTCACTCTGTCCGATAGAGGACATCGCCTGTTTTTCCTCGGGTGTTGAGGGGATATGACCGTATCCCATCTTCGCGACTCCCGCGCTGACGGCTCCCGAGGAGACGAGAACCATCTCTATTCCCGAATTTTTCATATCGGATATCACCTTAACAAGGCTCTGTATTCTCCTTAAATTGAGGTGTCCCGTTGCGTGTGTGAGGGTAGAAGTGCCCACTTTTACCACAATTCTGTGGCAATCTCTTAAATAAGCCATAATTTTTAAAATCTTTCTGTTAAAATTTTGAAAAAACTCTTTAAAAAAATCAAAAAGTGTATTATAATAGAAGTGATAAATTATTATACACCATTTTCTTTATTATTTCAAGTATTAAAATGAAATTGGAGGAGGCTCTGATGAAACAAAAATATACGATAACTATTGCCGATATGGAGATGAATGTCATAAGCGACGAATCCGCCGAGGCGGTTGAAGCCCTTGTTGGGATAGTTGACAGAAAAATGAGAGAGATAACGCTTATGAGTAAGCGTTGCTCTAAGACCGAGGCGGCTCTGCTTTGCGCGCTCGACTACTGCTCGGATAAGATAAAGGCGCAGAGAAAGGTCAAGGCTCTCGAGGCAAAGCTCGCTCTCACGGAGGCGGCTGTTGAGGAGCTTGAGCTTGAGAACGAGAAGCTTCGTCAGGAATTGACCCTTATCAGGGGTACTGATTGATGAGCGCTGAAAAAAACATAGCTTTGTCTGAAGCGGCGGACGGGAATCGCAAAAATACCGAGCAAAGACCAGAATTGCTTTGCCCGGCGGGTTCCCCTGCCGCTTTTGATGCTGCCATAGAGGCGGGAGCGGACGCCATATATTTTGGCGGATCTGCCTTCAACGCCCGAATAAACGCGAAGAATTTCACGCCCGACGATATAAAGGCGGCTATCGGACGCGCTCACGCATACGGAGTAAAGGTATATATGGCGGCAAACACGCTGATATACGACCGTGAGCTTCGGGATTATCTCGATATGGTAAAGGCGGCGTATCTTGACGGCGTTGACGCTTTTATCGTTGCTGACCTCGGCGCGGCTTCAATGCTGAAGCGTCACATACCCGATATTGAGCTTCACGCAAGCACACAGCTTTCGGGGCATAACATAGCCGCGGCTCGCAGACTTGCCGACGCGGGATTTTCGAGAATGGTATGCGCACGCGAGATGTCTGCGACCGACCTCAGAGAGTTTACGAAGCACTCGCCTATTGAGGCAGAGGTGTTCGTTCACGGCGCTCTCTGCGTCTGCCATTCGGGACAGTGCCTTTTTTCATCACTTGTGGGCAAGAGAAGCGGAAATCGCGGAGAGTGCGCTCAGCCCTGCAGACTGCCGTATAAAACGGGTGGCAGGGGAGAATATCCGCTCTCGCTGAAGGACCTATGTCTTGCCGAGCATATTACAGAGCTTATCGGAATGGGCGTGGCTTCCTTTAAAATAGAGGGAAGAATGAAGTCGCCCGAATATGTGCGAGATGTTACTTCGATATGGCGCAGACTTATAGACGAAAATCGCAACGCGAACCGTGATGAGATGGCTGAGCTTGCGTATATTTTCTCGCGCGGCGGATTTACCGACGGATATTACAAGGGTGAGATAGGTCACGCGATGATGGGCGTGCGCTCCGAGAGCAATAAGCAGAATTCAAGAGAGCTTGAGCCCTTTGAGGGGATAACACGAAAAATATCTGTCGATTTTGATGTGAAAATAAAAAGAGGAGAGCCTCTCACTCTTACGGTAAGTCCGCTCGGAGTTACGGTGCTTGGGGATATTCCCGAGAATGCCATTACCGCGCCGATAGATGTAACGACGGTCGAGAGGGCGCTCGGAAAGCTCGGCGGAACGCCGTTTGAGCTTGGAAAGATTAATATAGACCTTGACGGCGGACTTATGGTTCCCATATCGAAGCTGAACGCGCTTCGCCGCTCGGCGGTCGAGGCGGTCATATCGGCTTCGCAGACAAAGAGAAGCCTGCCTGACAGAGAGCCCGACGAGGATATGCCGCAGGGCGCGCGCACCTCGGGACGCACGGCGGTCTTTTATAACCCTCAGTCGATTACCGAGAGGGCGAGAGAGTATTTTGATGTTATTTATACGCCTCTTGAGCTGTATGACGGAAAGACGAACGGAGTGATTTTGCCAGCGGTGATTTTTGATTCCGAGCGCGAGAGCGTGCGTGTTATGCTGAGGGTCGCCAAGGAGCGGGGAGCTGCTCACGCGCTTGTGGGGAATATCGGGCATCTTGATTTGGTTCTCGAAGCTGGGTTGATACCTCACGGGGATATCAGACTCAATGTGTCAAACAATTACAGTATGCGCGAGGTCGAGAAGCTTGGATTTTCGGATGTTATAGTATCTCCCGAGCTTACCCTGCCGAGGATAAGGGATATCGGTGGCAACAGAGGCGCGGTGGTTTACGGAAGAATACCGCTTATGGTGACAGAGAAGTGCGTTGGCAAGGAGATAGCCGATTGCTCTGCCTGCGGGGGCGGTCAGGTCTATCTGAGGGACAGGAAAAACATTTCCTTTCCCGTATTCCGCGAGTGGCAACACCGCAGTATCATTTTTAATTCCGTGCCCTTTTTTATGGCGGACAGACAGAACGAGCTTGTAAGGGCGGGGATATCTCTGTGTCATTTTATCTTCTCTGACGAGAGCGCCGCGGAGATTGACGAAATTATATACTGCTACGAAAGCGGAAAGCCCAGCGACAAGCCAATCAGAAGAATGAATTGAATAAAGGTGATAACCTTTCAAAAGTTCTTACCTATGTTTTTAAACAAAAAACGGAGAATCCGTCGGATTCTCCGTTTTGTTTTTTAATTATTAGCCAAGCTTAGCCTGGTTGATCTTGATGCCGGGGCCCATCGTGCTTGCGATAACGCAGCTCTTGATGTACTGTCCCTTTGCAGCGGCGGGCTTTGCCTTGATAACAGCGCCAACGAGAGTGTTGAAGTTCTCGGAGAGCTTCTCAACGCCGAAGGATGCCTTACCGATGGGGCAGTGAATGATGTTGGTCTTATCAAGACGGTACTCAATCTTACCTGCCTTAGCCTCTGTTACTGCTCTTGCAACATCGGGAGTAACTGTTCCTGCCTTAGGAGAAGGCATAAGTCCCTTAGGACCGAGGACTTTACCGAGCTTACCGATAACACCCATCATATCAGGGCTTGCGATAACTACATCAAAGTCGAACCAGTTCTCAGATGTGATCTTCTCAGCATACTCAGCTCCGCCTGCGTAATCAGCGCCTGCGTCGAGAGCCTTCTGAACATTGTCGCCCTTAGCGAATACGAGAACCTTTACCTTCTTACCTGTTCCGTTGGGGAGAACGACTGCGCCTCTGACCTGCTGGTCTGCGTGACGGGAGTCAACTCCGAGACGGATGTGGATTTCTATTGTTTCATCGAACTTAGCCTTCGATGTCTGGCAAACCAGCTCGAGCGCCTCAGCAGGCTCGTAGGATTTGCTCTTGTCAATAAGCTTTACGCTGTCTGTATATTTCTTTCCCATTGCTCAAAACCTCCTCAGTCCTCAACAACAACGCCCATGCTGCGCGCGGTTCCTGCAATCATGCTCATAGCAGTATCGATGTTAGCAGCGTTAAGGTCGGGCATCTTTGTCTCAGCTATCTTGCGAACCTGTTCTTTTGTAATCTTCGCAACCTTTGTTTTGTTCGGCTTATCCGAACCGGACTCGATTCCGCAAGCCTTCTTTATAAGAACAGGTGCGGGAGGAGTTTTTGTGATAAATGTGAAGGAACGGTCTGCATAAACCGTGATAACGACGGGAATGATGAGACCCATATCGTTCTTTGTTCTTTCGTTGAATTCCTTTGTAAATACAGGAATTGCCACACCGTACTGACCGAGTGCAGGTCCAACGGGGGGCTGGGGAGTTGCCTTACCAGCGGGCAACTGAAGTTTGATGTAACCTAATACTTTCTTTGCCATTTTTAAATTTACCTCCTATGTGGTTCTATACGGGAGACTCAAAATATTTTCTCCCTCCCACCGCGGTTTGACGACCGCAAATTACGCGAGCTTTATAACCTTTGTTTCAAGCTCAACAGGCATATCTCGAGTGCCACGCTTAACAAGCACCGTGGCAGTTTTCATATCGTCGGAAATAGAAAGGACTGTTCCGTTGTATCCTGAGAAAAGTCCCTCGGTGACTGTTACCTCGTCGCCGACCTTGAACGAAAGTTCAACGCGCTTTGTTTCGATATTCAGGGCGTCGACCTCTGCCTCGCTCAGGGGAGTGGGGCGTGAGCCCGGGCCAACAAAGCCCGTAACACCTGTAATATTTCTGACAGCGTGCCAGCTTTCCTCATTCATAACCATTTTGATGAGAACATAGCTCGGGAATATCTTTACCTCGACTTCTTTTTCCACATCGCCGTTCTTTTCGATAACGGTTTCAACGGGAATTCTTATGTCGAATATCAAATCTCCGAGTCCGCGATTTTCAACGATTTTTTCAAGGCTTGCCTTAACCTTGTTTTCATATCCCGAATAGGTGTGCGCCACATACCATCTCGGACCGACATTCATCTCGTTAATATCACTCATACCAAACTCCGTAAATTACTTTTTAAAGAGTGTTGTGAGCGAAGCTATACCTGTTCCGAACGCATAGTCCAGAGCAGCGATCATAACTGCGCAAAGGAACATAACAACAAGAACGATACCGGTATTTTTGAGTACCTGCTTCCATGATGGCCAGACGACTTTCTTGACTTCGCTTCTAAATCCGCGCCAAGCCTCTTTCAACTTGCCCTTCTTTTTTTCTTTAGCAGGCTTTTTCGGCTTACTTTCGACTTCTGCGACCTTTTTTTCTTTATCTGCCATATCTTCTCTCTCTTTCAACTTATTTGGACTCTTTGTGAAGAGTGTGCTTGCGGCAGAACCTGCAGTGTTTCTTCATTTCAAGTCTGTCAGGGTCATTCTTCTTGTTCTTTGTTGTGTCATAGTTTCTCTGCTTGCACTCGGTGCAAACGAGAGTGATTTTGACTCTTGAATCATTAGCCATTTTTCGGCACCTCCATTATTATTTTACTAGATTGCGACAGCAATCCGTGTACCTCCCTCATCAAGCGGTCGTGCGTTTTATATGGCGCAAAAAACAGCACAATAAAAAAGCCCACTCGCAGAGGTAGAGCTATTATATCACTTTCAAGATAGCTTGTCAATACTTTTTTGAAAAAATTTAAAAATCTGACTTTTACATAAAAATTTAGTTTTATTTACTTTGACAAAGATAATATCCCGACAGATTTTATCTGTCGGGATGCTTTTTATTTCTTATCAACAACCTTCCAACGAAACATTTCTTTAAAATCATTGTAGCAGGTTGGGCATATCCAATGACGAAGGTTTTCTGTTGTATATCCTTCATGTAAGGTGTCGGGATAATCCGAAAACTTATCCCAACAAAATGCACAATGGTCATGATCCCAATCTTTAGCCGGAGAGGTCCATTTTCGTAGATACAGTGTTTTTTCCATCAAATAATCCTCTTGAAAATTTAATCTCCAATCATCCTTTTCTATCATAAAAGCTCCTTTCTTTATCTCTTATAGTCAAATTCATATCCGTTACTTATCTGCGTATAATTCGTCGTAATGCCAACGCAATGGATTCTCGTATATGTATTTGTATGTTTCGTAATAGTCATCACGGTTACGAACGATGTGATCGAAAAAAGACCGTTGAAAAACCTTTTCTCCAATCGAACCTTGCATTAAATTTATTTCTTTTGTTGCTTGATATTTTAGCCAACCTATTATCGTATCCGCTGTAGGGGAGGGGTTGCCCCTCCCGTCATCCTTTACAACAGACAACAATATGTGTATATGATTTGGCATAATGATATAACAATCCACAGACGCTTCAGGATATTTTTCGGGAATCCTTTGAATCCACTTATCTACGATTTCTCCATAAGGCGATAATTGCGGGAGGGGAGACCCCTCCCCTACAATCGTTGAGAGAATCTTTTTCCTGTTTTGCGTACATATTGTTAAGAAATATGCTCCTGTTATACTGTAATCAAATCCCTTTAATCTAGGATCTTTTCTTTTCGGTAGTTCTTTTTTGTCGTTCATTACAATCACCTATCCCATTGTAACACAAATCGGCAGAGAAAACAACATCTCTGCCGAAATTTGTAAGTTTCGTATGAGAAAGAGCCTTAATGCCCCGCTTTTTACAGCGCTGCCGCGCCGATTATTCCCGCATCGTTTCCGAGCTGTGCTATCTTCAATTCGGGAAGCTCTATCTCGCGTCCGCCGTATACTTCCTTGTATACGAGAGGGCTGAGGTCGTCGATAAGCGACTGTCCCTCGTTAGATACTCCGCCACCGAGGTAAAGAACCTCAGGCTGGAAGATATTAAGCATATTCGTGATACCCGTTGCAAGGTAGGATATGTATTTCTCGTATACCTCGCGGGCAGGCGCATCCCCCTGTCTCATTGCGTCACAAGCGGTGCGTCCCGATACCTTTTCAGCCTTGAACATAATGGTATCTCTGCCAGATGCGCGGCACTCCTCTATCTTTTCCTTGGTCATACGGATAAGAGCGGTAGCTGAGGAATAGGCTTCCCAACAGCCCTCTCTGCCGCAGGAGCAGCGTACGCCGCCCTTTTCGATTACCATGTGTCCAAGCTCAGCTCCCGCGTGGTTGAAGCCCGCGTAAACCTTACCGTCGATAATAACTCCGCCGCCGACGCCCGTGCCGAGCGTTATCATAATACCCGAGGACTTGCCCTTAGCGGCGCCCGCGACTGCCTCGCCGAGAGCCGCGCAGTTTGCGTCGTTCTCAAGAGCGATATTCTGAACTCCCGTGCCGCGTCTGATATGGTCGGCAAGGGGGAATCTATTGAAGGGAAGGGTGTCTGCGTGAACGGCAACGCCCGTCTTGGGGTCTACGACTCCGGGGGACGCGATTCCTATTTTTTCGATATCCTTGATACTGATACCCGCAGCTTCGCAGACCTCAATGCAGAGAGCCGACATATCGGCTGCAATCTCCTCAGGTGTGCGGTGTGCGTTTGTAGGGCGGCTCTTTTTCAGCACGAGCTTGTAATCGTCGTCAACAAGACCGACTGCTATATTTGTTCCGCCGAGGTCAATTCCTATTTTATACATATATTTGTCTCCTTTAAATATACAAGATTTCCACATATTATTATAATTGCTTTTTTACGGCAAGTCAAGGGGTTAGCCGTAATTTGTGAATGGTAAAGCTATTCGGCGTATGTGTATACCTCGCCACATTCAAAATAACGCGTTTCAAAGGAATACTTTTCCTTCATACGCTCGGCGAGCAGACGCATACCGTCGCGCTCGGAGCCGATGTGTCCCATAACTATAAGCGATTTATTCATACCGAGAGCCGCCGCGTCGCGCGCGTATTCGGCAATCTTCCATTCACACGCCTCGCCCGTAAGCACTATATCTACGCTGTCGTCGCAGAGAAGCTCGAAAACTCCCTTTGGAGTTCCGAAGCAGGTTGCGATATGCGTACCCTTGGCATCTCTCGCTCCTGCTATTCTCGGGTGTGCTATACCGAGGTCTTTTTTCATTCTCTCTGCAAGCTCGAGAGCCGAGATTGGGGTGTCAGATACAAAAAGTCCCGATGCGCTGTACGGCGTTTTTTCGAGCTTTCCTTGAAGTCCGAGATAGTGAAGCTCTCCCTCGGCTATTGCGTCGACATCACGGAAGTGCATATTGTCGTGATATCGGTATATCACTATTCCGCTCTCCTCAATAAGCGCGCGCTTTGCGAGGATTACCGGTGTTTCTTCTGTTACGACCTCCATATGGTCATAATATGTAGGCTCGTGGACTATAAGCATATCCGCGCCCCATTCCTTAGCCTGACGGACGGTATCGACCGTGGCGAACATAGTTACTCCAACCTTGAACAACTCTCTTTCGGGGTTGCCTGCCTTTATGGTGTCGCAGGTGCGCTCGGGGGTGCTCGCACCCTCGTTCAATTCCTTTATAAGCTCAATAGCCTTCATCTTTTTCTCCTTTAAATATAAATATTATACTGACATCAAGTCAGCTTTTTTGCCATCCATATATGCGGTGCGTCCTGCTCGTATTCTATCTCGCCGTACTCGGAATATCCGCAGGCGGCATAAAATCCCCTTGCCTGATATTGCGCGTGCATACAAAGATACGACCCGCCGAGAGCGTGCGCGTGTCTCTCCGCGGCTGAAAGCACCTCGGTGCCCAAGCCCTGTCCGCGGTATTCCTTTAGCACAGCCAGACGCCCCATCATATAAACATCAGGCTCTTGCTTTTTGAATACGCGGCAGGTGGCTATCGCCCTCTCGCCGTCAAACATAACTATGTGTGAAGCGATGGAGTCTGTGTCGTCTATATCGTATAAAAACCCTTGCTCGTCAACGAATACCGTCTTGCGGATATCTATGGCGCACATCGGGAGTTTGTCGTATATTTTTATATGCTTCATATTTCTTTATCTCCTATCCGCTCCTCGAAAAACATCGAACGCGCGCCTTTTTGCGCGAGTAACGCAAATACCGCGTCGAGCTTCTCCTCAAAATCGCTTTGATATTTCGGGTAATCGGGATAAAAATACTGCTCGTGTATCATTACATTGATATGCTCGCGCCACGAAAGCTCCTCGAGGCGCGCCAGATTTTCCTCTTTTGAGTAGCTGTTAAGCACGATGTCTACGCCCGAATAGGCTATTCCGTCGCGTATGGCAATTTCACCGCGCCTTATTTTGTCGCCGTCGGATTTGTCCGATGTGTATGAGCTTCGCGGCTCGTCAGGCGTTCCGTAAAGCCCGAGAAGCCCTATGAGGCCGCACTCGCGCACCGCGCGGATTCCACCCTCTGTTGCAAGACAGTAATGAATAGTGGTAGTCCTTGCGAGAGCGCTCTCCGAGGCAAAACGGATTATCTCACGGTTTGTGCGGGAGAGGTCGTCAAAGACCTCGGCATAATCTGAGCTTTCGTATATTCGTGACTTTTCGGCTCTCGCGTGGAATGATAGCTTGAGCCAGTCCGCGTTTTTCGCCCATTCTCCGCGGTACTTATCCGTGAAGCGGGAAAGGTTAAAATCCCCCGCCTCATAGAAAAGATTGAGCTGTATTTTCAGGTCGTACTTATCGTGCAGACGGCGGTATACTCCGAGATAGGGATGCTCGAAAATACTACTGAAGTCCCCCTCGTTAAGCTCTTTGAGACAGCGAATATTGTCGTCTACCGTGAAGCAAAATGTTTTCATTTATTTCTCCTAAACGCTTAAAATAGTCCTTTATTGTATTTGATGATGGCTCTGAGTGAAATTACCATACCGACCGCAAGGCCGCCTATAAGTCCTGCTACGCCTAGCAGAGAAAAGAGGGCAAGCGCGGTTATGTCATATATAAAAAGCATAATTCCGAAAAAGATGCAGGCGAGACCGCAAATCAGCGTTCCGAGTCCTACCGCTTTGCCGAAAGGCTTTATGTCCGCTTCGGTTACTCTGTGTCTGTGATATCGGTGCAGAGAGGATATATTTCCTTTCATATTGAGTACGCCTATAACAGAGATCAATATTCCAAGAGCCATCGGTAGCAGAAAAGCCGTCATTTTGGTTCTCCTTTAAGTATCATAGTAATATCTGTTTTAGCGATAAGCCTGTCGAGCAATGGATATTCGTTCCAATCCTCGTCACCACCGCCAAATTTGACAGTATGCAGTATTGCGTTGTCGCCGATAAATATATTGTGAGGAGTACCGACTGAAACAGAGAAAAGGTCACCGCGACATAGCCGTTGGAGCTTTATTTGGTTTTCTATCAGTAAAGCTATGATTATTACTCCATCTTCAACTATGTAAAATTCATTTTTGACGAAATGAACATGAGATTTCTGCCAACCGTTGTCTGCGGTTCCGTGTGTTAAAATATACGAGCTTCCGTGGTCGCTTACCAATCGGAAGCGAAGCTCTCCGTTGTCCATCTCATGATGCACGGTGTGAATACCGTGTGCGAGAGCTTCATTTTCGGATAATTTTTTCATAGACGCTCCTTTGAAGTAAAATAATTTATATCGGGGATTATTTTACTGCCTCGTTGACCGCGCGTATGACTGTCTCTTTTTCCGCATCCGTCACGGGAATATCGAAACCGTCGAAGCCGTTACCCGAAATATCTCTGCCCGTGAGAGTCTTATACCAGCAGAGCGCCAACAGATATCTGCCCGCGCCGAGAGAAGCGTGGAAGGTGTCGCGGTGTATTTTTTCTATTCCAAGATTGGTTGCCGCCATCATTGCCTCTCCGCAGGGGATTATACCGTATGCGCCGATATCCCTTGCGGCTTTTTCGTAGGACTCTCGGATAGCCGAGAGCATATCCTCTGCGGTCCAGTCCGCCGATATATTGCGCAGCTTCTCGCTTCCGTCCTCGTATGCCCAGGTCTGGTGCATAACTATTTTTGCGTGAGGCGCGTATTTTCTAACCGTGTCGGCAAGTGCCTCCAGGTATGGAGAGAAGGTTTCGTATCGCGTGCTTTGTGCGCTCTGCTGCTGGAGGGTTACAAAATCCCATTCGTCACTTGCGAGAGCTTGCGCGATAGAGACCTTTATGCCCGTCTTTTCACCGTTGAATTCAAAGTCGTAATCGGCGTTGTTGTCAAGCATATTGATATAGTGGCGACGCAGAGAGCAACCGCCTATATAAAGGTTTACCGATTTTAATTTGGTACCGTCAGCCTTTGCGATACCGTGCAGATACCTTTGCGCGTCCTGCGAAAAGCTGTTTCCAATGGATAATATTTTCATAGGGTCTGTTCTCCTTTTCGGATAAGTATATTTATGTTTTATTTTCGGTTGCGTCGGCGCGTTGGGGTTATTTTTCGTCGCGGATGTAGAAGAACTGTTCGGGTCCCGTGTCACGCATCAGCAATTGTTTTTTTCTGAATTTAACCATAATGAGGTATGATACATAGAGATCTCCGCAACAACCGCCTAGATGTGCCGCAAAAAGCAGGGCGGACAATAAATAATATAGCGGGCTGACAAAATACAGCGCGACCGCAATCGGCAGAAAGATCAGTGTGAAAAGGACAAATGGGGAGAGCACCGCGATAAGGGCGGTCTTTCGGTATGTAAATATATGCGGTACGCCGCAAAACGCACAGGTCAGGCTCACTCCGAAGGTAAGCTTTTCGCCTGTGAGCGACTTATATGCAATGCCGTGTACCAGTTCGTGCAGAACTATATATACTATATATGCAAGCAGTGTTGCGATAACTATCAGCTCGGAAGTCATAACATTTCCCGAGCCTGCTCTTATGATATTCCACGACAACTCACCGTTTATATAAAGGGGAATATTGGCGACTACCATCACGAGCACCATAATTACCAATGCAATAATATTGAAAATGATTCCGAATTTCGGAGCTTTTGCATTTATGTATAGTGCCTGTTTGTAGCCCTCGGGCAGTTCTTTCTCAAAATTTTGACTTTTTGTAATTTTCATATTTTTATTGTTTTTCCTTTCGATAGGTTATCTAAAGTGTAGCTTTATGTCTCGTTTCAAACTTGGCGCGTATCGATGAGACAAACGACACTTTCAACACGGCGGAGAAATAAAAAAGATTAAGTAATATCGTTTTTTCTCATAAACTCATCCAGCAATATAAAGAATCTGATAAATTCATCTATTGCCGACATCAAGCTGTAATCAAACCGATAATTTTTGCAAATATAATTATCTTTTAATTCTATACCGAAATGATAATTCTGATCTTTTTGAGCAAATAAGTCATAATAATATTGCGTATCACAGCTATACTCTATAAATGTTTCGCCATCATCGGAAACAACATAACCGTCATCAACAGGATAAATATGCAATATTAATCTTTGATAATTAAAATATAACACCACCGGCAACTCAATTTGAAACGATTCACCGTTATTGATGCTTTCCCATTGGCATATTTCCAATTGCTTTTCTAATTTTTCGCTTATTTCTTTTGCTTCATAATATTGTGCCATAAGACCTCTTTCGTTTCTGATAGATTTTTTTGAATCCGAATCGCTTATTTTCTTGTCAGACAAACGACACTTTCGACATGGGTCATAAGGTCAAAAGGTATTTTTTGTGCCAAAAACGGGGGTTGTAAAGCCAAAAGGTATATTTATCAACCATCACAGCCCAAAACACGTAGTCCTTCTACCACCCCGTGTTTGTATTCGCTTATAAAAGACCCCACTTTTAAGTAATATATTTTTTCATCGGTTATAATAATCGGTGTAAAAAACTTATTGTATCTGTATCTGTGAGTTTCAACATCAACAACGGTTTCTTTGATATAGTTTTTCAACACATCAAGATTGTGGTCGATGCTTTCTCTAACGAAAATATATCCTATATTGTAGGTTGTCATACCTTTGCTGAATTGCTCCAAAAGCGTTGCAATATCTACTGTCATGTTTATTTGCAACAATGCTACATAATAATGACTAACAACAATTCCACCATCACCGACATCATCCTCAATTTTTCTGTGAAAAATATTTTCTGCTATTTTTGCATATCCACGAGTTTTGAGCTTTTCGATAAGCTCGTTCGCAGTTACAGAATATTCAATAGCGGCAAAATCTAAGTTCTGTATCTTGTTTTTGATCCTAACAGAATCGTAAGCAACGAGTTTTTTATAATTGAGTACAATAACAGCAATCGCCGAAATTAAGCTAATGCATGCAATGCTTGCAAACACACAAAAAATAAGTATGTTTTTCTCTTTCAAGAAAAAGCCAGAGAAAAATAATATCGGGGCAGCTGCAAGAAGAATAAAAAATAATACAAAAGTAAAAATATACTTTTTGGTTGTCATATTTGCTCCTTTCGATATGTTATACCAAACAGCTGTAAATTGAAGTTTCGAGTATTGCTCAAAACTCACATTTGTCCCCACGCAAAATTGGGGGGCTTTTTGATTTTGAACACCGTAATCGTAGGGGCGAACTGCGTTCGTCCGCATAATTGGGCAAAAATTTCTCATTTTCGGGCGAACACAGTTCGCCCCTACGGGTTTTGCGGTTATTTTCTCGTCAGACAAACTAAACTTTCGACTTGTGTATCGTTGTCCAAACATATTTCCATATCTTCCTCAATGATCGGTAGCTTGAATTTGATGGATTTCAGCCACTGTCCGTTCGGTTTTCGTTCTTCAAAGATATGGATTTCGGAGATCAGCGATTCCATAAGCTGACGGCGTTCAACATCATCCATTACGGCGTACAGCTTGTCAAAGTAAATTAATACCTTGTAGATATTATCGGCTGTTAGCTTTTCCGCTTCTATTACCGTTTTCTTTGCTTTGGCCTCGATCAGTAAGGACTCCGTATCCTCGATCTTATCATACATCTTGTATAGGCGATCATCGAGGTCTGCCTTTCGTTTGATGTAGTGCTTATCATCAGGATCAAGGGAGTCAATTTCTTCGAACAGTCTTGACTTGATGGAATAGCACTGTCGGAGTTGCTTTTCGTAGTTGGCGATCTCTTGCTCGATTGCAGCGGTATCCACCTTCATACTGATTTTCTGTTGCATCAATGCCGCAAACTTTGGATTGCTGACCAGCTTGGTGATAACCTCTGCCACAGCAGTTTCCAAAAGTTCTTCGTGAATTTGCTTCTTATAACCGCATTTATGCCCACGCGTCATTGTACGGTGTTTGCAGCCATAGTAATAGAAGTCCTTGTATTTCGTGCCATCCGCTTTATGCTTGACACTCTTATTTCCATACATACCGGCTCCACAAATCGGACATTTGAGCAAACCCGTCAACAGATGCACTTTATTGTCTTTACCGTGATTGACTTTCTCATATCTCCTTGCCTGTGCCAATAGTTTCACCTGCGCCTCATGCCAGAGTTCTTCGGAAACAAGGGCTTCATGCACCCCATCGACCAATAAGTAATTGTCCTGTTCTACAAGGCGATAGTCATTTCTTGTGCCATGCACCTTTTCCGTTCTGCGTCTGCCATAAGCAATTTTACCACAGTAAACAGGATTTTTCAATATCCTACGAATAAGAGCCGCATCAAATAGAGGATTTTTTCCGTTCTGCCGTTGGATTTTACCAATACCGTGATTGGCAAGGTATCGGGCAAGTCCATTGGCGCCCATATCGGTATGCACATACTTGTCAAAGATGATGCGAATTGCTTCGGCTTCTTCCTCATTGACGAACAGATTACCTTTTTCAAGCGTGTATCCGTAAGGAGCAAAGCCGCCGTTCCATTTACCCTCCCGAGCTTTCTGGATTCTGCCCTCCATCGTCTGAACACGGATATTTTCACGCTCAATCTCGGCGACTGCTGACAGAACGGAGATCATCAACTTTCCTGCATCCTTGGAGGAATCGATTCCGTCCTCAACACAGATCAAATTGACACCGAAATCCTGCATTACCTGTAAGGTGGATAACACATCTGCCGCATTTCTACCGAAACGAGAAAGCTTGAACACCAACACATAAGAAACACCGTCCTTGCCGGATTTGATGTCTTCCATCATACTGTTGAACTCTAATCTTCCCTCGATGGACTTACCGGATTTACCAGCATCCTCATACTCACCTGCAATCTCATAGCCATTGTACTCGGCAAATGCTTTCATTCTGGCTTTTTGAGCATCCAGAGAGTATCCCTCCACTTGTATCGTGGTGGATACTCTCGTGTAAATATATACTTTTATCTTGTCTTTTTTCATATCGTCTTCCTCATTAGTGCTGCCGTATGTAACACCGTTATATACCTTCGCACCGAAACTGCTTTCAAAATAGGTTTGGACACTCATCACACGCATATTATATCACATAATATCGGTCTTTTCAATAGATTCCTCGAAAAGTTTGGAATTGTTTACATTTTCTTTTTTTGAGCCGTCCAAACAAACCGATGGTTCGGGAAGATTTTCAATGTCCAGAACCCCCGCATATTTTTCAATTAAGTTTGCCAATAAATCAGCAAATTCGCTCCACTCATCCTTTTTTCTATTATCTATAAAGACGTACCTCCTGCGCTTTGCTGTGACGATATGTATAGGCTCTCAGCCCAGTTAAACAATTTTCGGTTTTATCGTAAATTTCGCTTTTTTCTCTTATCAAATCATTCCTCCCTTCGTTTTGATAATTTCTTTGGTTAACAACTCTGCTATTACAGTTTTGGTCCTTTCACCTATAAACACGCTCGAGGGTGGTGTTTTTCTACAAAAAAGTTGAAATGTTCATAAAAAATTAAAAAACGCACCTTGTTTGCGGTGGGAATTCTGCATTCAAAGTGCGTTTTTAGGGTGTAACAAACTATTAATGTGGTAAAAAGGGGATATGTATGCAATTATTCGCTATAAAAATGTGTAAATTGTCTTGACGATTCGCTAATAAAAGTGTATAATAGTGGTGATAATAAATAATGTAATGGAGGTTCGTATGTATTTAACAAGAAAAATAGATGCTTTTCTTACAGAATGGAAAAACGCTGAACAGAAAAAGCCTTTGATTGTGAAAGGATGTCGGCAAATCGGGAAAACCGAATCGATACTTCATTTTGCGAACGATAACTATGAGAGTGTTGTTGAAATCAATTTTGTAAGAGATGAGAAATACAAAAAAATTATTGCCGACGGATATGATGTTGATAGTATTATAAAAAACATTTCGAGAATTGATCCTTCAAAAAAGTTTATACCGCACAAAACCTTGATCTTTTTTGATGAGATTACCGAATTCCCCGAAATTGCCACCTCACTCAAATTTTTTAGAATAGATGGACGATTTGATGTAATTTGTTCAGGCTCAATGCTTGGTGTAAACTACAAGCGAATTGAAAGCAACAGCGTTGGAAACAAGACAGACTACACGATGTACTCTATGGATTTTGAGGAGTTTTTGTGGGCGAAGGGATATAGTGATGATGCGATTTCCGATATGCTCGCTCATATGAATGAGATGCATCCGTTTAATGAATTGGAAATGGATATTTACCATACACTTTTTCTTGATTTTTCTATTCTCGGCGGTATGCCCGCAGTGGTGAAGGATTACATTGAAAAAGGCACATTTGAAGGTTCTTTAGATACACAAAGACAGCTTATTGCCGACTATAAAGAAGATATTCGCAAATATGCCGAGGGATTAGACCAGACACGCGTCATAAACGTATTTAATAGCATTGCGCCCCAGCTTGCAAAAGAAAATAAAAAATTCCAAATCGTAAAGGTGGCCTCGGGAGCGCGTTTTAGAGATTACAGAGGGTGTGCCGAGTGGTTAACCGATGCAGGTATTGTGAACGTATGCTATTGTCTGAATTTTCCTGAGCTTCCCTTGAACGGAAACTGTGACACCGATAAATTCAAACTATATTTTGCAGACACGGGTTTGCTTGTATCGTTGCTTGATGAGGAGGCGGGAGAGGATCTCCGCGCAAACAGAAACTTAGGCGTTTATAAAGGAGCTCTCTATGAAAATATTATGGGAGAAGCTCTTACTAAATCCGGATATAATCTCTACTACTATAAACGTGAAGATTCTACTCTTGAAGAAGATTTCTTTATAAGGAGTTCAGAATCCTTGATTCCCGTTGAGGTAAAAGCCAAAAGCGGCAAGGCAAAATCTTTACGTACTTTGATTGATTCTGAAAAATACCCCGATATTCAGTACGGATTTAAGTTCTCGTATAATAATATCGGTTACAGCGATAAAATTTTTACTTTCCCGTATTTCTGCGCTTTCTTGCTGAAGCGTTTTATGAAAAACTTTTCTCCCGATAGGTATATATAAGAATTACAGAGGCACACCTCGTGGCAAAATATGTTGAAAATGATAGAATTTTCTCTGTTTGTGCCACAGAAGACACTGCGATGAGCGAAATATTATACGAGGATATCGAAACTGGGCACTCTACTTGCGGAACGCTGACACTATTATTTATCCTTATGTAAATGAAAAATAGTGATTATTTCCTTGCTGAATAAAAGCATAGAGAAAATCACATAATCATAATAACGAAAGGAATCCTTGTTTTCCTCCGAGACATTTCCGCCTCGGAGGTTTTCTGTTCATAACGTACGCGGTTTTATTTTGGGCTTACTATATGCAAAATTTATATTATGTTTTTGCCAACTTTTAATTGACAATTCACAGAATTTATGCTATAACATTAAAAGAGATAACAAAGAGCGGGTCTAAAAGCCGACCAAAATTATTCAAACAAATACAAAATCCAATGTTATCGATATGAAAACTTATTCTATTAACGCACACGGAGGAAACGCAATGAAAGAGACATTACCGAAAAATTTTGAAATCACGATGCCGAGAACAGATTATCCAAGACCTGATTGGGTAAGAAACGATTGGTATTGCTTAAACGGAAGTTGGGAATTCGCTTATGACTATGGTCGAAGTGGCGAAGCTCGCGGTATGGTTGTAAACGGTGAATATCCTCTTACCATCAATGTACCGTTTTGCCCGGAAAGTAAATTGTCGGGAATTGGCAACACGGATTTTATTCCTGCGGTATGGTATAGAAAGACACTGCATTTCGACTCTTTGCCAAACGGCCGCTGTCTCCTGCATTTCGGTGCGGTGGATTATTTTACAAAGGTTTGGGTAAACGGTAAACTTTGCGGGACTCACAAGGGCGGTTATACGGAGTTTTCCTTTGATATAACTCACGCTATTTGCGAAGGTGAAACTGTGATCGTTGTTTATGCGGAGGACGATCTCCGTTCGGGACTTCAAGCTAGCGGAAAGCAAAGCAAGAGTTATCATTCTGCCGATTGCACATATACACGTACGACGGGAATCTGGCAAACAGTTTGGTTTGAGATAGTACCCGAACGGTATTTAACAACGGCAAAAATGACACCTCACGCAATCGATGGGTGTCTTGACGTACAGGCAACTGCGTTTTTGCCCTCGCAAGGGGATAAACTCAGACTTTCTGCGTACTACCAAGGAAAGCCGGTAGGACAAACAGAGGCTCAGTTTGTAGGTGATTTGGCTACTGCAAGACTTTCGGTAGATGAATTACACCTGTGGGAGGTAGGCAAGCCCGAGCTTTATGATCTGACCTTGGAATTGATTGATGGAAAAAGTGAAGAAACCGTTGATCTTGTGGAGAGCTATTTTGCTCTGAGGGACGTTTCCTTTACAAAAAAATCTCTCACGGTCAACGGTAAACCCGTATTTATGCGGTTGATTCTCGATCAAGGCTTTAATCCCGACGGAATATATACTGCTCCCTCGGCAGAATTTCTGAAAAAGGATATCGAGCTTGCGATAGAGCTCGGATTTAACGGTGCTCGTTTTCATCAAAGAATTTTCGAAAAAAGAAGCTTATATTATGCCGATATGCTTGGATACATGGTTTGGGTAGAAATGCCGATCATAACCAGCGTATCATTGGAAACCTTGGACACGATGGAGCACTATATCCCCGAATGGATAGAAATCGTAAACAGTCACTATAATCACCCGTCGGTGGTTGGCTGGGCTCCCCTGAACGAAACCTACCACCGTATAAAAATGAACGAGTATTCGCACGAATTATTCTATTCGCTTACCAAAGAAATGGACGCATACAGACCTACAATCGACGCAAGCGGCGGCGTTCATTATACTAAAACGGATATGTTTGATACACACGATTACGAGCAGAATGTGGAGCTGTTCGGAAAGCATTATGAGAAGATGGCAGAGGACGACTCTTCTTTCTATTCTGCGGGACCGAATTACAGAGGAAAAGCACCTCTTCGCAGAGATACCTACCGTGGACAAGCGTTTTGGGTAAGTGAATACGGAGGCGCTTTTTGGAATCCCGCGCTTGCTGAAAACGGAGACGGTTGGGGATATGGAGATACTCCCAAAAGCGAAGAAGAGTTTGTGCAACGATACGTAGGATTGACCGATGTGTTGCTTTCTCATCCTCGCATATGCGGATTCTGTTATACGCAGCTTACGGATATCGAGCAGGAACAGAACGGACTGTATTACTACGACAGAACAAGAAAATTCTCCGATGATGTTTATGACCGTATTCGCGCAATAAACAAAAAGCAAGCAGAGCTCGAGAAATAAACACCCCGTGTAACTTCACACAGTTCCAAAGTGTGACTAAAAACATACAAAACTTCACTCGTGCGATAGTGCATACGCCCGGGAGAACAAAATTACGCCGTCTGTAGTTTAAAGTAGATAGTCAAAGGTGACTTCAACGCCAAAACCGAACCCCCAAAAAAAGAAACGGTCCTTTAGAGCAGTCCTCTAAAGGACCGTTTGAATATTAGGTAAAACACCGATACAAAAAGAAAGATTGTCAAGGCTATATATCATAATTATATAATCCGCGTACGCTATAACGCAATATGCTTAAAAAGTACACCTTTTTGACGAAAAAATGAGTGTTTTTTGGGGTGAGGATGTGATATAATGAACCGAACATGTCGGATGTAATGTTGTATATTTTATCTTCAAGACCTATTAAAACCGAAAGATATGCTATGTTTTTTGTCCGCGAAATTTAATTACAATTTAAATGAGGCCAAAATGAAAAAGAGCTTAATATGTATTTTTATGGCGGTTGCGATATTACTTTGCGCTGTTGGATGCAGCAACACAGAGAACCCCGCAGAGACTACCGCGGGAACAACTGCTGCCACAACAACTGCGACTACACCCAAACCGGAGGAAAAATTTATGAGCGAGACACTTTTCGAGAACGGTGTGACTGATTTTCAGTTGGTTTATGACGGAAAAGACATAACGGTAAAGTCTTGTGTTGATGCATTTGTCGACTTTATGTTAAAAGAACATAATGTTGAGATAGGAGCTTCCGATATCAACCAAGACGATAAGAAATACGGCAAGGAGCTTATCATTGGTAACGCAAGAGCTGTTGCTGAGCCTGTTATCGAGAGTATGAACAACAGAAGCGATTTTGCTATTAAGGTTCTGGAGGATGCTATCGTTCTTTGCGCTACCAACGAGCTTTCCTACAAATATCTGTTCGGGTATTTCGAGGAAATGATAACAGTCGGCGGCATTGACAACCTCACTCTCACCTCGGACGACAACGTTGTATACAGCGTGTCGGAGATGAGGGACATGTCGTATATAGATTATTGGATGCGCGCCAACAACAAGACTGCGTGTGACCTAGAGCTTATAAAAACGGTGTTTGAGCGACGCAATAACACGTACGAGGGCACAACCCTGCCTTACTCTCTCTATGTGCCGTTTGACTACACACCCGACAAGAATTATCCCGTGCTTCTCTTTATGCACGGCGCGGGCTCCCGAGGTAACGACGGCGAGGCTCCTTTGGGCACGGGTATTGTGACTAATCTTTTCAATCTTGAGGAGGCTCCCGTAAAGGACGCTATAATCATAGTTCCCCAGTGTCCTGCCGCTCAGAAATGGGTTGATATGGATTGGACCACGGGGGCTTACAGTGTGGACGACGTTCCCGAGTCCAACGAAATGAAGTGTGTGGTTGACATACTTGAAAAGATATTCGACGAGTTCTCGGTTGACTACAAAAGAGTTTACATGACGGGTAATTCTATGGGCGGTATCGCTGTGTGGGATCTTCTCTCGAGATACAACGGGATTTTCGCGGGCGCGGTTCCGATATGCGGCACAGGTGACGTAAACAAAGCCTCCGTTCTGAAAAATACGGCTATATGGACCGTTCACGGTACTAACGACTCCACCGTTCCTTTCGATGGAACGGAGAATGTCTATTATGCAATTAAGGAAGCCGGCGGAGACAAAATTAAGTTCACCGTGCTGCAAGGCTACGGTCACAATGTATGGGACTGGACTTCGAAGAACGACGAAATCTATACCTGGCTCTTCCAGCAGTCGAAATAAGATATGCTTTAAGTGAACAGATGAAAGAATAATGGGAGATTGTTATGAAAAACGTTGCGGACATAGATAAGAATTTCAAAATAGAGAACCGTGTTGTCAAAGAGGATACGGTTTTTTACAGCATCGAGTCCGCTCCGTTCAGAATATACGGAGTTTATCTTGACGACGGAAAATACAGAAGGCTTCCCGCAGATGTTGCAAGGAGCGTCAGCGACGGCGTGTTTAACCTTCATACTCACACCGCGGGCGGACGCGTGAGATTTAAGACCGATAGCTCTTACATTATAATATCCGCCAAAATGGGGGCGAGAGGAGAGATGTCTCACTTTGCGCTTTCTGGCTCGGCGGGCTTTGATCTTTACGTGAAAAACGAGAGCGGATACGGATACGTAAATTCCTTTATCCCTCCGTTTTCGGCAAAGGGCGGCTATGACGGAATAATAAACCTTGGCGGAAACGAGCTTCGAGATATAACGATAAATTTTCCGCTTTACAGTGAGGTTTCGGCGCTTTATATAGGGCTATCCGATAAAGCCGTGCTCGAAAAGGCTGACGATTACGCTATTGAGAAGCCGATTGTGTATTACGGCTCATCTATAACTCAGGGCGGGTGCGCTTCAAGACCGGGAACCTGCTATCCGAGTCTTATATCAAGAAGATTTGATTGTAATTATATAAACCTCGGATTTTCGGGTAATGCCAGGGGCGAGAGGGAAATAGAGGCTTATATCAAGTCCCTTGATATGTCTGTGTTTGTTTACGATTACGATTATAACGCTCCGACTACCGCTCATCTTGCGGCAACTCACGAGAGAATGTTCAGGGGGATACGCGAGGCGCATCCCGATATACCGATAATAATGCTGAGCAGACCTAAGTATAATCTTACGGAGAGCGAAGCGGAAAACCGAGCCGTAATAGAGAATACTTATAACAACGCCCTTTCGGCAGGGGATAAAAATGTATACTTTATTTCCGGGCGGGAGCTTATGGCGGTGGCGCAAAACGAGGGCACGGTGGATAATTGCCACCCCACAGACCTTGGGTTTTTCTCAATGGCAAGGGCTCTGGGAGAGCTTATGGAGAAGATAATAGACAAGGGGGATATTCGGCGGTAAAATCTTTCGCCGTTGAGCGTATAATCAGCTACTGAAAAAATATTAAAAACATATAAAAAACAAATATAAGGAGTTAAGAAATGAAAAGAGAACCAAGAAGATCGGCGTATGCCAAAAACGATGATCCGAATTATTATGACTACATTGTGAAGCCTAAAGTGAAGGGAAAGCTTCTCGTTAAAAGACTGCTTTTTATCCTTGCGTATATAGCTTTTGCCGTCGCCTTCAGCGCGGTATGCTTTGCTATAAAATTTATCCCGTTAATGTGCCTTGTGCTTGTGTTGACGCTTGTGGTTATATTTTTCACGTGGAGATATGTTAATCCGGAATACGTGTATTCGCTTGAAAGGTCAAATATATCCTTTTCGATTATATACGGAGGACTTACCCGAAAGGATTTGTTTACCTATCATATCAAGGATATTGAAAAAATTGCACCTTACAGCGGCGAATATAAAGCAGAGGCGGACGGTATTACCGACGCCGAAAGAGTATATCACATTTCCTCTATGGACGCGTACGACATTTATTATATTTACGCGACGGGTGAAGATGGAAAGAAGCGTCTTGTTTTCTTCGAGGCAACAGAGCAAAGTAAAAAGCTTCTTAGATATTATAACGATAAGACCGTAATACTTAAGCAATCCTACCTGTAAGCTTAAAGCTATCCAGACGCAGATAAATTTTATTTTCGGCGATAATCTATGAGGCAGGGGGACAAAATGAACCAAATTAAACCATCAAAGGATTCGGTTATACTGTTTGAAAAGACAGAGGCTTCGGCATTTGAAGAAGCCTTTCCGCTTGGAAACGGCGCGCTTGGCGCTATGTTTCGCGGCGGGATATTTGGTGACGTTATAGCTCTTAATCACGACACGCTTTGGAGCGGTTATCCAAGAGGAGCTCATTATCGGGGTAACAAAAAAGAGTCGCTCGATAAAGCAAAGGCTTTGCTGCGTGAGAAAAAATACGTTGAAGCAGACGCGGAAATAAGCAATAATTTCGCTTCATACGGAAGCGATGCGTATATGCCAATGGGCGAGCTTACCGTGAGCTACAATTATTGTGGTAAAAAGCCTTCTGCGTACAAACGCACCCTCGATTTAACAACTGCAGTCGCGTCCGCAAGCTACAAAGTAGGCGAACAGAGGTTCACACGTTATTCTTTCGTTTCAAAGCCCGCCGATTCAATCGTTTACCGAACAGTGTGCGAAAACGGAATCTTTGATGTAAAGGTAGCGCTGACCTCACAGCTTTACTCTCGCGCGTATTTCGATGAGGAGGGCACCCGTCTTTTCCTTGAAGGAGAATGCCCCGTAACGTCGGAGCAAAATCTATACCGAACCGACAGAAAAACACTCTACTCCGATATACCTGCCGAAAGAGGAATACGCTTTATGTGCGCGCTTTGTCTTATTACCGATGGCAAGGTTGTCACTTATACAAAATCGTATGGAAATTCGCTCGAGGTGCTTGGAGCTACGTTTATTGATATACGTATAGTTGCAAGAACCTCCTTTAACGGATATGACAAGCACCCTTTTCTTGAGGGAAAAGAATATAAAAAAAGCTGTCTTGACGCTTTAAACTCGGTTTACGGGTGTGAAGCAAATATGCTGTTACGCGATCATATAAACGATCATAAGCAGTATTTTTCCCGCGTTGCGTTAGATCTCGGCTCAAGCGGGAAAAGTCGGCTTCCTACCTCGGAACGATTGAGACGTTATCAGAACGGAGATGAGGATAAGGCTCTGCCGGCATTGCTTTTCAATATGGGCAGATATTTGACTATCGCCTCATCTCGCAAAGGAAGTCAAGCGATAAATCTTCAAGGAATTTGGAATGAGTTGTTTTTTGCGCCGTGGCATTCCAATTACACGGTAAATATAAACACAGAAATGAATTACTTTCCCACTCTTGCCGTCAGTCTTCCCGAAATGTATGAGCCGATGCTTACCTTTATCAAGGAGGTCAGCGAAGCGGGCAAAGGTACGGCAAAGGAAATGTATGGAGCAGAGGGGTGGGTTTGTCATCACAACTCGGATCTGTGGCGCCATACGCAACCGGTAGCCGGTATGACGCTATATCTTTTCTGGAACGCCTGCGGAGCCTGGCTGTGTCATCATCTTGCCGAATATTATGAATATACGCTTGATGAGAATTTTCTTGCAAGCACGGCGCTTCCGATAATGTGTGAGTGCGCTGAATTTTATCTTTCGCAGCTTGAAGACAGTGAGGACGGATATCGAATAATTTTCGCTTCCACCTCGCCTGAAAACTTCTATATGTATGAAAAAAATCCTGTCGCGATCGCTGAAACGACCGAGATGACAATGGCGGCGGTAAGAGAGCTTTTTGGCAATATTGTACGTTTTTCAAAACAGCTTGGCTTTGAAAGCGACGTAACGCGCAATGTTGAAAACGAGTTACCGAGACTTCGTCCGAGCGTGATCGGAAGCGATGGCAGAATTACCGAATGGTACGGGGAGCGCGAGGAGGAGAGCATACATCACCGCCATATATCACATCTCTATGCGCTCCACCCCGGAAATGAGATTTCTCCTTTAACGACGCCTGAGCTTGCCGATGCCTGCCGTAAAACGCTTGAGGTGCGCGGAGATGGTGGGACAGGCTGGAGTCTTGCTTGGAAATGCAACTTTTTCGCAAGACTTTTTGACGGTGATCACGCGCTAAGCTTTATAAAGCGTCAGCTTCGTCTGTGCCACACACGCGGTCGCAAATATTCCGGCGGAGGCGGAACCTATCCGAATCTGTTTTGCGCTTGTCCGCCCTTCCAAATAGACGGTAATTTTGGAGCGACCTCCGGAATTTGTGAGATGCTTTTACAGTCTACTCTTGACGTTGTGCATATTATTCCGGCTTTGCCATCAGAGTGGAGGAATGCTTCGGTCCGCGGTCTTAGCGCGAAAGGAAATCGAAAAGTCGCTATTACCGTCAGAGACGGAGAGCTTTTGTTCTGCGAGATATCGGGTAGCAAGCCAAAGAAGATATACATCCAAGGCAAGGATATGACAGAAAAATTTGTTTTCGGAAATGGCAAGGCGAGTTATTCTTTGACCTCTGAATGCCCCGAAATATTATAACGACATACTTAAACAAGCTTCTCCGTAAGACGGAGAAGCTTGTTTTTTTATATTTTTTCAGGCTTTATAACAATGTCAAAATTGAATTTTTCCCCTGCGTTAATTCTGCACTCGGGTTGAGGATCATCTCCTCCGCAGGAGCGCGATCCGACTCCGCTCATACGGTAATCAAGGTGCAAATACGCCCCCTCGGCTCTCGGCATATCCTTCCTGTGATTTATTTTGTAGCACTCGTTTATATCGAATTCGGTCACACAGAAGGAAAAGCTTTCTGACGATACCTTGACAAGAGTATCCTCGCATTTAAAGCATACCCATCTGCAATCGGTACGGCTGTTACACTCCTGCGGTTTTTCATAGCTGTTTTTGGAGTCGTCAGGCAAGTACGGATACCACCCGGGAATAGCGTATTCGCGTTTATCTTCGTAGCACTCTTCGGGACCGAGTCCGAAATATTCGACCTCGGATATTTTGCGCTTGAAGGTGAATCTGTATCCGTATCTCGGAAGCCAAAAGGGAAGCCCTTTGTTAAACGCGCCGCTTTGTGATATCGTGAGCGCACCGTTGCCGTCTATGCTGTATTCAATGTATCCCTCGGCTATATGCTTTCTGCCGGGTACCGCAAAGATGAAATTGCCGCCGATAACCGCCTTTTTATTTTCTATTTTCGCCGAAAGTCCTTCGACCTCGAGCCACGGATATTGAATTTCACCGAAATATTTGGTTTTTCTCCAGCTCTGTCCCGCTCCGCCGCCGAATATTGTGCCGTTATCTCCCCCGACTATTCTGTTGTCGTTGTCGGTCGGCATTCTCCACGCCGTAAATTCCAACGGAGCGGCGAGAAGGTCTTTTTCGTCAGCCTTTATCCGAGTGATAACGCCCGTGTCCTTTCTTATAACATATTCAAAGCCGTTTGCCGTTACGGTATAGTCAGCGCGGTTTTCCGTAAGCTTGGGAAGGAGAGACGGATTTTCAGCCTCTTTCTTCTCACATTTAAGCTCAAATGCCTTGCTATATACCTTGTGTCCCGCCTCGGCATAATTTGTTTTTTGCTTGAGGCAAACAGAGAAGCGAATTATCGCGTTGCTTGCGTTATAAGGCTCCCTTGCGTCGACAAAAATACTTGCTTTCTGGCGCGGAGGGATATACGTGCTTATAACATAGCTCTCAATTACCTCTTTATCGGTAATTATTTCGCAGATTATTTCATAAGCATCGGAGCAGATGAAAAAATTACGGTTGAACACTTCATATTCGTTATCGTTCGTCTTGGTTATTTTTATCGGGGAAAAGCAAGCTCCCGCCTCAAGCAATGCCGAATGCGGTACGCGCTCGGGAGATACGATGCCGTCCATACAGACGTTAAAAAGGTGATGCTTCTCTCCGAAATCTCCGCCGTACGCAAAAAACTCCTTGCCGTTTTCGTCGGTCATACGCAGGGCTTGATCGCACCATTCCCAAATAAAGCCGCCCATACATCTGTCGTCAGCCTGAATGATATCATCATAGAATCGAAGATCGCCGCAGCTGTTTCCCATAGCGTGGGAATATTCGTGAAAAACTATCGGGAGCGTTATGGATTTGTTATTTATCATATGCCTGAATTCGTTAAGCGTAGGATATCCGAGAACAAACATACCGAAGTTTTCGTTTATATACGCGTCAAGCTCGGGAGTGAATACGGGCGCGGCGTTGTTTTCCTCGCCGAGATTTATGGAGGCTCGCATAGTAAACGCCTGATAGTGAAGCGGGCGCGAGGAGTCTTTGTTCCTCAAATATTCGGTACATTTTTCAAGGCTGCTTCCCCAGCCCGATTCGTTTCCGATAGACCATATAACGATACAGGGGAAATTTTTGAACGCTTCATACATTCTTTCCATTCGGTCAACAAAGGCAGCCTCGAAGGCTTTGCTATCCACTACCTTGTCCCACTCTCTGGTATAGTGCGTTCCGTGACATTCCTGATCGGCTTCGCACATAACGTAAATTCCAAGCTCGTCACAAAGCTCGTAGAAACGGGGATCATTCGGATAATGAGACGTGCGGATTGCGTTTATATTGTACTGTTTCATCAAAACAAGTTCGTTTTTGATGAATTCGTAGCTTATGGCATAGCCGTCGTCGGGGGAGAAATCGTGTCGGTTAACGCCGTAAAGCTTTATCGGCTTTCCGTTAATCCTGTATACTCCGTTATTCGTTTCTGTGCTTCTGAAGCCGATACGTTGGCGCACGTACTCTCCGTCGCATTTGATTATGAGGTCGTATAGATAGGGGCTTTCCGCAGACCAGAGCTTCGGGTACTCTATTTTATACGTAAAGCTTTCCGCGTTTTCCGCCGTAAAGAGCAGCTCGTCTCCGTCGAAAAGCTCAAGGTCTACGGGAAGTCCTGATTTTGCCTTGAAGGAGAAATTACCATTACAATCGGACGTTACGGAGAAATCAACAAGACCGTTTTTAGCTCTTTCGAGAATGTATACGTCGCGGAAAATTCCCGAAAGTCTTATTTTGTCCTGGTCATCAAGATATGAGCCAGAGCACCACTTGAAAACAAGCACGCACAAAACATTCTTGCCGTCTTTCAGATAGGGGGTTACACCAAACGCCGAATCGTTATGCGGTACCTCGCCGTAACCGACGAACGCTCCGTTAAGCCATACGTAAATACAGCTGTCCTTTCCCTCGAAATGAAGCTCGTAATTTTTGCTTTTGTTAAGCGAAATATCAAAATTCTTCACATATGCCGCGCAGGGGTTTTTTGCGGGAGGATACGGAGGATTAAAGATAAACGGATAAGGCGAGGTCTGATATTGCGCTCTGTCCTCGCCGTGAAGCTGCCAGTTTTCGGGAACTGTAACGCTTTTTGCGCCTACAAGAGAACCGTCTGTAAAATCCTCAAGCTCGTAGGCGCTTTCCGCGTATTTGAACTGCCATTCTCCGCAAAGAGAATGAAAAAATGCAGATTCTTCGCGGGGAGAGGCGGTTTTCTCTTTGG
The DNA here is from genome assembly GCA_017625755.1 of Clostridia bacterium. Classification (GTDB taxonomy): domain Bacteria; phylum Bacillota; class Clostridia; order Oscillospirales; family CAG-272; genus HGM12713. The sequence goes on from JAGAKG010000002.1 coordinate 34,128, forward strand.
CTTCGTAGGGGGTAAAATAGCTTCTGTAAGGAAGCTCGTTAAGATTAAAAATTTCAGGTTTTCTGTGTAGCTCAAGCTCGGAAGCGTTCATTGTGCTTATACATCCTTTCTTCCTTTTTGTGAAAACAAATCTGTAAAAATAAAATATACTGCTCTTGACAACGGGTTATAAATATAGTATAATGTGTGAAACTCGGATTGTAAATATAAAATATATATCAAAAATATAAAAATTCTGCACGGAAGGATGAGAATATGTATGCCGTATTGCCATTGAACGAAAGGGCGCAAAAAGCTCTGCCCATATATCCGATAACTATCGGGCTTAATAACGTGCAAAAGGATATATACAGACCCGAAGGAGCGCGCTTTCATCAATTTTTGTATGTAAGCGAGGGCGAAGGCTTTTTTGATTTCGACGGTGAAAAAATGATATTGAGAGAGGGAAGCACCGTATTTATACGAAAAGAGTTTCCCGGAGCTTATGGCAGCGTTGGCAAAATATTCAAGACCTCGTGGGTAGCCTTTGACGGTAGTGGCGTAGACGGTATTCTTGAATATTTCGATGTTGAAAATTATGCGGTTATTTCCGACGAGGGAATTTTGGCAAAAATTGCCGATTTGTATAAGCTCTACGAAAAGAACGTTTCCGTGGAAATTTTATCGCAAAGGACATACGAGCTTGCCGTTTCCTTTTTTTTCGTTCTCAACAGACTCCTTGTTCCAACAGCTCTTGTCAAAGCCAAGACTTATATGGAGGATAATTTCCAAAACGATATTTCTGTTTGTGATGTTGCGCGTTTCGTGGGAGTGTCCGAGTCGAAGCTTTATAAGCTCTTCAGAGAAGTGGAAAAGCGGACCCCGATAGAATATTTAAAATTGCTTCGTATGGCTAAAGCGAAACAACTATTGATAGAAAACGAGATTAAAATATTTGAGATTGCCAAGGAATGCGGATTTTCCAACGTGGCGTATTTCTGTAAGGTGTTCAGGGAGGAAAATGGCTGTACTCCCATGGTATTTCGAGAAAAATTCGAGGCTTAGCGTAAAAAGTAATCGACGAAAAAATCAAGAAGCAGAGCGGTCGAAATAATAAAATAAGATTGAGGGCTGATTCACCTATTCGGTGAATCAGCCCTCAACGCCTTAACGAAGGAGCGTTAACGGAAAGCGCTTCTTTTTGTTGCGTTATTCTTTGTCAGAGGCTAACGAGAGACGCGCTTTAACGCATACCGCGTTATGGTCGGACGCCCAGCCGCAGAAGCAGTAGTCTCCAAGGAAGTTTTCGTTGATGACCTTGTAGAAAAGAACGCTGTCGGTGTTCGTCATTATATGGTCTATTATTCTCTCGCGCTCGTCAGGGTGAGCGGTTTTGTTGACAGTAGATACATCTTTGCTGAGGTTTGAGATAGCTATATCGTGGCAGTTGCTGAAGCGTTCGTTCAAGTAAATGTACGCAGGCGCATCTCTTTCCATATTCATATCTCCCGAGATAAATATCGGGTATGCGTCAAATCCCTTCTCATGAATAAGATTAAAAATTACATCCAATTGCGCTTTATTTACATCTCCGCCCTGAAGATGAGTGTTTATATGGAAAAATTTCTTCTTAGTTTCTTTTACCTCAAAGAATCCCCATGTTGCTATTCTTATATGGCGCGAGTTTTCATATTTGCTGCCAGGAACATCGGGGGTGGCGCTGAGCCATATAGTTCCTGAGTCGAGCAGATTAAACCTGTCTTTTTTGTAGTATATCGCGCAGTACACACCGCAGTGATTCAATCTCTGGGTATAGCCTATATGACCGTAGTCAGACAAAGCGTCGCTAAGGATTTCCACCCACCTGTCAGACGTTTCCTGTGCCGCGAACAGGTCGGGGCTGAAATATTCGATCATCTTGAGTACTCGGTCTTTTCTTTCGTCTTCACGGGCACAAAAGACATTGTAAGACATAATCGAAACATCGTCATATGCTTTTCCGACATCTTCCATAATTTCTTTGCAGGTTTCATCACTCACGGTAAGCGTGTTGTCTTTAAAATGGGATATTAACGAGTCCGCGAAGGCGGCGATATTTTCGTAAAGTGCGAAATCTGATTCTGCGGCAATCGTAATGCTTTTGTCGTGTACCTTCGCAACAATGGGACAGACTGTTCGGTCAAGCCTTTTACATAGCTCGTCAAAACCCTCGGGCAGTTCACGACGCCAGGTTTCCCCTAAGATTATTTCATATTCCGTGGGCTTTTTTGTGTCGTATATTAATGGAATTCTGACTCCCGTAGCGTCAAATATTCTGTTGCTCAACTCGCTTGCCGCGTAGTAACCGTAGGTTCCTCGCTGTGTGGAATAGATTATTTTGTATTCCGAGACACTGTTGTCAATGATATTGATTTCTGAAGTATTATTCATTTTTTTCTCCTTGAAATTTTCTGAATTTGCTGAAAAATACAAACTCTAAAATTTAGAATAACACAGTCGGAACAAAATGTCAAGAGGCAAAAATGAATTTTTTTGAACGTAAATGGCGGGATAAAATCAAAAAACAGACGCGGCTTAAAATCGGATGCAAGGTAAAAAATCGCGGTAAATTTCGGGTTGCTCTTATTCGCTCGCGATTGATAAATTCGTTTTGCCGCCGGTTTACAGTATTCGAGATTTTCGCAGCTGGGAAGGAGAATAACCGTACTTGTTTTTGAATACTCTTGAGAAATATTTTTCGTCCGAGAATCCGGAGGTGATTGCAATTTCCTTAACGGAGAAATCGGTGCTTGTCAAAAGAGACAACGCGTGATTTATGCGAAGTGTCATCAAATATTGCTTGGGAGATACTCCCATCAGCTCGTTAAAGGTTCTTTGCAGGGTTGATACACTTATGTAGTTCTTTCGGCATAATTCTTCAATGTTCAGATTGCAATCCTGAAAATTCGTCTCTATTGTGTTGATACAGTTTTGTATCGTGTCGGGGATGTCGGTTTTCATTTTATCTTTAGATATTCCGTAAAGTATATCATAGATAACAGATTTGGCTTGATTGACAGAAAAAGTTTTGTTCCAGGATTCCGACAAAAGCTGGAATTTGGCGGCTGTTTTTGACGAGTTGTTAAGCCTGATGCATTCGGGGGTGAAATAGTTGCATTGTTCCAAATGAATAACAATGCTTTCACTTGCAGAATATGTTGCCTTGTAGAAAGTATCGGCGGGTAAATATAATATGTCTCCGGGTAAAGAGGTAAGCGACTGCTTGTTTCCTAACTCCAATATTCCGCTGCCACAACAGCGAAAGGAGAGCGCGGCGAATGGGCGGGGCTTTACGTAAAAGACTCCGTCGGAATGGACAAATTTTCCAATTGACAGAACACGAAAAGAAAGATCGTCAAAGTTATATATCATAATTTTATCACCTCGCGTACATTATAGCACAATATGCTTAAAAAGTCCACCTTTTTGACTAAAAAATCCGTTTTTTTTTTGAGGGAAGTGTGATATTATAAAAGCAAACGAAGTAAGTACATTAGATGTAATGCCGTATAGTTTGCGTTAAACACTTATTAAAATTGGGAGATATGCTATGATTTTTCATCCGCAAAATATGATTAAAGCCGAAGGCTCTTTGGTTTTTCACGGCGAGGTTAATGCGATTGCGCATCCTTGTTTGAATAAAGCTATCATAAAAGATTTCTGGAGAGAGTTTGCCTTTGAAAGCTCTACGTTGAACCTTTCAGAGAGCGAGGAGTTTGTTTTTTACTTTGGAGAGGCAAGGGCGCTTGCTCCGGAGGATTGCGATTATACCATTAATGTAGAGCAGCGCGGCGTTTGTGTTTGCGCCAAAAACGAGAAGGAGCTTATTCGCGGCGTTATGACGCTTATGGATCGCTTTCGGGCGATTGATTATGCCGAAGATGTGGCGGTTGAGGTGGATTGCTGTCAAATAAGGGATAAGGCTTTGATACGGAACAGAATGGTTCATTTTTGTATCTTCCCCGAAACCGAGCTTTGGGAGTTGCGTCGGTTTGTGCGTTTCTGCGCTGCTTTGAAGTATACCCATGTTGTGCTTGAATTTTGGGGAATGCTTAAATACGACTGTCTTAAAGAGCTTGCCTGGTCACACGCTTTCACTAAGGAGCAGGTTCGTCCTATTATACAGGAGGCGAACGATTTGGGCGTGGAAATTATCCCGATGTTCAATCAGTGGGGGCATGCCTCTGCAGGTCGCGTTATGCACGGTAAGCATGTTGTGCTTGACCAAAATCCCAAGCTTCAGACCTATTTCAGAGATGATGGATGGTGTTGGGATATCAGAAAGCCCAAGGTAAAGGAACTACTGCGTCAGATCAGAAATGAACTTATTGAACTTTGCGGTGAGGGTAAATATTTCCATATAGGGTGCGATGAAGCCTTTAATTTTGAGTTCACCCAGGAAAATATGGAGATGATATGTAATTACGTGAACGAAATCAGTGGCGAGATGCTCGAAAAAGGGCGTCGCGTAATCGTATGGGGAGATATGTTCCTGCATAACTATCCTCACTATAACCCCAAAAACAAATATACCTGTCATGCTCCGACGCCCGAGGCCGAGCAATATATGCTGAGCCATTTGAGCCGCGAGCTTGTGATTGGCGACTGGCAATACACGGCAAAGGAGGCTCCCGTTGAAACGGTGAGGGTTTTCAAGGAGGCGGGCTTTGAATGTCTGCTCTGCCCGTGGGACCGCGGAAAGGCGGAGCGCAAAGCCGCGTTAGCCACGGTTTACGAAGAGTCTATTATGGGCTTTATGCATACCACGTGGCATACGCTTGCGTCCACAACAGGAATACCCTTTGTTGCGCTGATGGCGGTTGGCGGATTTGAAAGCAGTCCTCCCGCGGGGAAAATACATATGGAAGCCGCGGCACTCTTGCGAAAGATTATGCCTATACACGGAGATTACGCAAAGTCTGGATGGTCAAGAATACAGACTCATCCTATTACTCTTGATTGAGTTCTTGAAGATAAGAAATAAAAAATAAAATAAACAATCTAAAGGAGAAAACAATGGCAATCAAACACACAGCAGTAAGCTACTATGGCTTTAACTACATAGAGCATGCGGAAAAGGACTTTATCGAAATGAAGGAGCACGGATGCGATACTGTCATTCTTGCAATAACCGAGTTCGATATGGATTTTTGGTTTCCCAATATCAACAATATAGTAAAGACCGCGCACAAGGTCGGTCTCCGTTGTATCGCGGACACATGGGGAATAGGAAAATACTTCGGCGGAGAGCAGGTAAGTCTGTTCTTGCAGAATAATATTCATCACAGACAGGTTTCCGCGTACACAGGAGAGGTTCTCAATGCGGCTTGCTTTAACACCAATTCGTTCAGAGACTATTTCACGAATATCTGTCTCAAGCTGGCTCGCGAAACCGAGGTTGACGGGTTCTTTTGGGATGAGCCTCACTATGCGTATCCCAAGTCTTACGCATCTATTACAGGCGGTGCGGGCGACGATTGGGCTTGCCGCTGTCCCGAGTGTATGAAGAAATTCGAGGAATATTACGGCTACGAGATGCCTAAGTTTATGAACGACGACGTTAAGCAGTTCAGATGGCGTGAGGCGCTTAAAACTCTTGCGGATTGCTCCAAGGCACTTAAGGAAGTAAATCCCAATCTCGAGATAACCTGTTGTGTACACGCGACGAAGAATACATATTACATAACAGAGCTTCGCGGATACGACAATTGGGAAATGGTAGCGGCTTGTCCTTATTTCGATGTATTCTCCACCACTATCATCAACTGGTCGCTTCCCGAGAGCTTCTTTAAGGAGATAACCGAAAGAACCGTTCGTATTGCGAAGAAGTACGGTAAAGAGTCCGAGCGTTGGCTCATGGGCTACAACGCGCAGCCTGAGGACTTTTCTCAGATTGATAAGGTTGTGGATTTGTATGAAAGCATGGGCGTTGACCGTCTTGCAACGTGGACATATCGCGGCGGTCTTGGCACAAGTGTACAGGCGCCCGATCCTATAAAGCTTTGGGACGCAATCGGAGAAAACTACAAGCGCGTTCTGAAAAAATAATACCTTCAGATAGGTAGGAAAAAGCATTTATGAGCAAGATTGCCGTGATTGGAATTGCGGGCGAATCGGTTTTTCTTTCGGTGCCGAGCTTTGGGAAAATCGGGGAAACCACAGTAGCGACCGATATTCATAAAGAGCTCGGCGGAAAAGGCTTCAATCAAGCCGTTGCGATTGCCCGTTACGGCATGGAATGTTCCTTCCTTTGCGCGGTAAATAAAAACGACGTGAGGTTGTTTTCGGAAATAGCGAAAGAGGAGGGTATAAAACCGTATTTTATCGCTAAAGAACAACCGAGTCCGTATGCCGTGATTACGACGGATAAAAACGGAGACAACTGTGTTTGCGTATATCGCGGAGCAGAGCTTGAGGTGTGCGACGTGGACGATTTCTCGGAAAAAATAAAGACTGCGGATTTGCTGCTGCTCAACAACGAAACGCCCGTTGCCGTCAACGAACACGCGGTAAAAATTGCGAAAAAATATGGAGTAAAGGTCGTTCTCAATCCCGCGCCAAAGCGTTGTTACAGTAAGGCATTTTTGGATAATATAGACTTGTTTACCCCAAACGAGCACGAAACGGATGGGCTTGAAGCTTATGAAAACGTGGTTGTTACTTTAGGAAATAAAGGGTGTCTTGTAAAAAGTACGGGGATGCTTATTCCGGCTGAAAAAGTGAAAAACGTCGTAGATACGACGGGGGCGGGAGATACCTTTAACGGAGTCTTGGCTGCTTGTATTGCGGAGGGCGTAGATATCGAAACGGCTTGTCGTCGAGCTAACGTGGCGTCGGCGATAAAGGTGGGCAGGAAATACATTTTAAAAAGTATTCCGACCAAAAATGAGATAGAAAAGTTTAGAAAATAAAGAGATTAAAGGTTACGAAAGGTTATCGAAGAAGATGGATACGACTTACTTTCAGAAAATTGTTGAGAATTTAGAAAAAATCAACGAAACACAGAGCGAAAACATAAAAAAAGCTGCAAAGCTTATGGCTGACGCAATAGAGAACGATAGGCTTATCAACGTGTACGGTGGCGGTGGACATACCACTCTTTGTATGGGCGAGATGTTCTTCCGCGCAGGCGGACTTGCCAACATCAACCCGATAGTTGAGAATGGATTAACCGTATTCAATCAGGCGTTGAAATACCTGGAGCTTGAAAGAACGGTAAACTACGGTTCTGCAATTATGAAATATTACAAATTGCAAAAAGATGATTTGCTTATCGTGTTCCACAATATCGGTATCAATCCTGCAACGATTGACGCGGTTATGGAAGCGAAAAAAGCAGGCGCGAAAATCGTAGCGGTATCGTCAAGCTACTGGCAAAACGAAATGCCCGAAGACCATTTCATTCGTCATCCGAACAAGACTAATTTGTTTGATTACGCAGATGTATGTATCGACGATTTCAACCCCGTAGGCGACGCGGTTATCAATATCGAGGGCTTTGAAACGCCTATTGCGCCCGTATCGAATATCGTGGATTTCTACATCGCGCACATGCTTGAGATAGAGTGCGTCAAGGAATGTCAGCGCCGTGGCATCAAGGCACCGTGTTGGTCAAGCGCCAATACTCCCGGCGGAGATGAAAAGAACGCGGCGTATCTTGAGAAATACAGTCCAAGGATTAAAATGCTATAAGGAGATAGAGAGATGCAAAAGGGATTAAATTATTTGTTGGAGAAATATTCTGTAGCGGCAGAAGCGAAGTTCACCTCTGACGGAAAAGAAGTCGTTGTAAACGGTGAAACAATTCCCGTTCTTCCATGGGAATCCGAAAGAAGATTTATAGAACTGAGAAATCTTGTAATACTTGGCAGAGTGGGTAATATGTGTACTTACAGAATCGGGCACACGTCAGAAAAAGGAAATGATCTTTTTGAAATGCTCGCCCGTGAGATAGGTATACTTGAATTTACGGTTGCCTCGCCGGTAAAGGAGATATTTGCTATCGGCGGAAGAAATACTATGAACTGTATAGCAGAGACCGAAAACGGTTGCGTTTGTACCATTGAGCTTGGCGCAACGCTTGAGCGCGGTATGGCGGATATAGATAAGCACGAGATAATCACCGATAACGGCGTTGCTTGCGACAGAGTTGTTGATACGCAGATACCTCAGAAATCTATTTACGTCTTTGGAAAAGGTGACGGCTCATATTGTGATACTGATGCTGAACTTTACGGATATTCTGAGAACGAGATAAACACTATAAGAAATGCTTTTGCGATCGCTAAAGGTGTCGATATTCAGCAAGCTAATGCCGAAAAGTGGCTACATATTCAAAAGGTAGTGAGCGCGGCGAGAGAATCGCTTGAGCGTATGGAAAATGTTAAGGTGGAGGCGTAAAATGAAGAGACTTAAGATAGCTATGATGAGTATGACTCACGGTCATACCCGAAAGTATTACGATGTTTTAAAGAATAATCCAAAGCTTGAATGGATTGCGGTATCAACTGCTAACGAGGAGGTA
>JAGAKG010000035.1 GCA_017625755.1 Clostridia bacterium
GAAGGCAAGAAAAAAAGGATTTTCGGACACTGAAAAAGTGCCAAAAAACCTTGTAAAATAAAGAAAAACGAGCAGAAATAATCTACTCGTTTTCTTGGTCTGAGTGACAAGACTTGAACTTGCGGCCTCTACCACCCCAAGGTAGCGCGCTACCAGCTGCGCCACACCCAGATCTTTACGACCTTGTTATTATATCACACTTATTTCAATAAGTCAAGTGTAATTAATTAAAATAATTCATTATTTTTTTGCGGAATTTTGTGTAAATTGTCAATAACAAATAATTTACAATTAAATTGTTGCTTTTTTTCTTTAATTGTGGTATCATAATTAAGATAATTATTTTTGGAGGATTTTAACTAATGGGTGGAACTATCGGTTACTTTATTATGATTGCAGGCATTCTTGTGGTTGGATATTTCTTTATGATAAGACCGCAGAAGAAGCAGGAGCAGCAGGTCAAAAATATGCGTGATTCTTTGCAGGTTGGCGACGAGATCACAACAATTGGCGGAATTATTGGTAAAATCGTCAGCATAAAGGAAGAAACTCTTGTTCTCGAAACAAGCCGTGATGGAACAAAGATAAGAATTCTTCGCAGCGCGGTTCGTTGCGTAGATGTTCCCGCTGAGGATGCGCAGAACCACTAATTGAACCAAAAGCAAAATAACATCTGTCGTGTGGCAGGTGTTATTTTTTTATTATTTTTATAACAGCATCTTCAAAAACAGATAAAAGTTCTTTAAATACCCGAAATCTATTGACACGACGCGTCTTTTAATGATATAATCAAGAAAAAACAAAGGAGTTTTAATTTTATGATAACCGAACTTGCAAAACGCATAAATTTCCCGCCCGAGGCGATTGAATACTTTAAAGAAAAGCACGACGAGCTTATGCGTCGTCCCGAGCTTTACGGTGAGCTTTACCGCGCCATGGACGAGTTTTATATGAAGGGTGACAGATCCTTCATCGAGATACTCGACAAGATTGCGGATGAGGCAAAAATGGAAAAGTATACGGTACATATGATATTCCTTCTCCTTGCCGCAAGACCGCTTCGCTATATTTACAGACAGCAGGGAATTTCAGAGGATATATACTACAACACACTGAGCGACCTCACCTGTAAGCTTATGGAATGTAAGAATGTTCACAACTGCTGGGGAACATTTGTCGGTTGGTGGTATCCCGATATGTTCAGATGTAAGGTATTCAAGCTTGGAAGACTTGAATATGAGAGACTGAATTTTCCTTATGATGACTATAAGGGCTTTTTGAAAAAGGGGGACATTGTTTTCAACTGTCACATTCCATCAAGCGGCCCCGTGACGCCCGAGAGCGTTATTGAGTCACTAAAGATAGCATATTCATTCTTTGCTGACGAGCTGAAGGACGGAATACTTCCCGTATATTGTAGCTCCTGGATGCTTTATCCCGCGCACAGAGAGCTTTATCCCGAGGGGTCAAATCTAAGAAGCTTTTATGATATGTTCGACATCATTGACGAGGTGGAGGACAAAACCAATCACAATTTCTGGAGACTGTTTGGCGTCGATTATTCTCCTGAAACCTTTGAAGATGCGCCCGAGAGGACTACGCTTCAGAGAAATATCAAGAACTATATTCGTAGTGGCAAGAATATGGGAACAGGCAGGGGAGTTCTTCTGTTCGACGGAGAAAATATACTCTAACAAACGCAAAGACATATGAGGTAGAAATCGAAAGTTAAATCGACAGCCCTCGTTCTGAAAAGGAGCGAGGGCTAAATTTTAATAATTGGCACTATAATAAACCGATGAGACTCTGAAAACGACCGTACGGACAAAATCGGGCATTTCTCTATTTTTATTTGCTATAATGTTATCCGTAAGCGAAAAAAAACGGAGGATAATATAAATGCAAACAATTAAAACCGCCCAACTTGTCAAACGGTATAAAAATATAACTGCCGTAGATAAGCTTAATTTAGAAATACGCGAGGGAGAACTATTCTCTCTGCTCGGTGTAAACGGTGCGGGAAAGACTACGGCGATTAAACTGCTTTCCTGCTTGACAAAGCCTACGAGCGGAGATGCCGTTGTAGGCGGTTATAGTATTACAAAGGAATCGGAAAAAGTAAAACGGTTGATTGGCGTATCACCTCAAGAAACCGCTGTTGCACCAAACCTTTCTGTGAGGGAAAATCTTGAACTGATATGCGGTATTCACGGCTTCTCCAAGAAAAAAACGCAGGCAAAGGTTACAGAGCTTTCCGAGCGGTTGGCTTTGGATACCGTTTTGGAAAGAAAAGCCGGAAAGCTGTCGGGCGGTTATGGGCGCCGTGTCAGCATCGCAATGGCTTTGATCAGCGAGCCTCAAATTCTGTTTTTGGACGAACCTACGCTTGGCTTGGATCTTATTGCAAGATACGAGCTTTGGGAAACCATTAGGTCTTTGAAAGGCAAGATAACTATTGTTTTGACAACGCATTATATGGAAGAAGCCGAGGCACTCTCAGACCGCGTCGGCATTATGAAAAATGGAAAGCTCCTTGCTGTAGGAACAGTAGAAGAATTGAACGCGAAGGCGAACACAAACGATTTTGAATCGGCATTCGTTTCTATCGTAAAGGAGAGTGCGATATGAGAATGTTGACTTTTGCTAAAAGATGTACAAAAGAAATTTTGCGCGATCCTATAAATCTTGGCTTCGGCTTGGGTTTTCCGTTGGTTCTGTTGTTGCTTCTCAGTGCTATACAGTCAAACATACCCGTGAGTTTATTTGAGATTGATACATTGACTCCGGGCATTACCGTTTTTGGACTCTCATTTATGACATTGTTTTCAGCAACGCTGGTTGCGAAAGACCGTGAAAGCGCGCTCTTGCAAAGACTATACACAACGCCTCTGAGCGCGTTTGATTTTATTATTGGATATATGCTTCCGCTTCTGCCCATTGCTCTCGGTCAGACGGTTATTTGCTATCTGTTTGCGTGTTGCTTGGGGCTTACTCTCAGCGTGAATATTGTTTATGCAGTTATCGGTATAATACCTATGGCTGTATTATATATTGCGCTTGGACTTTTGTGCGGTAGTGTTTTGGGAGTCAAGCAGGTCGGCGGCATCTGCGGAGCATTGCTTACCAATCTCTCTGCGTGGCTTTCGGGTGTGTGGTTCGATCTAAAGCTCGTGGGTGGCTTCTTTGAGAAAATGGCTAACGCGCTTCCATTCGTTCACGCAACAGAAATGGAAAAGGCGTTGTTTAGCGGAGATTTTGAGCTTGCGGGGGCACATATTCTACCGATTCTTTTATACAGCGTAGCAATAACGACACTTGCGGTATTCTGCTTTCTCAGGCAAATGAAAAAACAGTAAGGATATTGAAAATGAAGTACAAACTCATCATTGACAAGGATGCCGAAGAAGAAATAATAGCAATCGTTCACTCGCCATCCTCATTGACACAAGAGATAGAAAACCTTGTGTATAATTTTTCGGGCGCAGACTTTATTATGGGTCACAGAGAAGAAGAATTGCGAAAGCTCTGCTTTGCAGAAATAGAATGTATTACTATCCTGAATAGAAAGGTGATTGCCATTGATACAAAAGGCAAACATTATTTTATCAAAGATCGGCTTCGTGATTTAGAGGATATTTTGCCATCTTATTTTATCCGTATTAACAAGTCCGCCCTTGCCAATGAACACCGTATTCAGAGATTTGACGCGGTATTCAGCGGCGGCGTGGATGCCGTATTCAGGTGTGGATATCGGGAATATGTTTCAAGGCGTTGCTTTGCGGATATTAAAAGGAGGTATGAAGGAATATGAAAAAGTTTGTTTTGGATTTTGTACGCCGTGGATTCATTGCCTCGGGTATCGGTCCGATTGTTTTGGCGATAGTCTATCTGATTTTACAGGAATCCGCCGCCATAGATACCTTAACAGTCAATCAAGTCTGCATCGGTATATTTTCGCTCTCCGCACTTGCCTTTATTGCGGGCGGTATTAATGCTATTTATCAAATTGAGCGCTTGCGGCTTATGGTGGCAATCTTGATTCACGGCGGTATTTTGTATGTTGGTTACCTAGGCACCTATCTGCTCAACGATTGGCTTGACTTGGGTATAATACCAATCATAATATTCTCGGCAGTTTTTGTTGTCGGCTATGTCGTAATATGGGCTATCATTTATTCGATTATCAGAAAAAACACCGCTAAGCTCAATGAAATGCTTGGAAAAAAACAAGAAAAACCATAAGTATAAAAGCGGAAGGCGTTTTGCCTTCCGCTTTTGCGTTTATTCATCATCTTTGGGCTTGCTTCTTTCAGCCAGCTTGTTTGTAATCGCGTTCATTCCGTATATTGAAAGAATTATAACTCCGATAACTATGAATATACAGAGCATACCCTCGCCCATATCCTTCAGGCTGTCAAAAAAGCGAGCCTTTACTTCATCAGTGAAAAAATTACTCATATCATTCTCCTTTCAATTACGACGCAACCAAAGTAAGAATAAGTCCGCCCGCGATAACCGAAGCAATCTGTCCCGAAACATTGACGCCGATAGAGTGCATAAGCAGGAAGTTTTGCGGGTCTTCCTTAAGTCCCATCTTATGAACAACACGACCTGACATAGGGAACGCTGAAATACCCGCAGCGCCTATCATCGGGTTTATCTTTTCTTTCTGGAAAAGGTTGAGGAACTTTGCGAAAAGCACACCGCCTGCGGTATCGAAGATAAACGCAAAGAGTCCGAGTGCGAGAATGAGAAGCGTCTGCCACTTGAGGAATTCGGTGGCTTCCATCTTTGTTGCTATGGTAATTCCGAGGAATATAGTTATAAGGTTTGCGAGAACCTTCTGTGCGGTCTCCGAGAGGGAATTAAGCACTCCGCACTCTCTGATAAGGTTTCCAAACATAAGGAATCCAACAAGAGATACCGATGCGGGAGCTACAAGACCTGCGATAACGGTAATTATGATAGGGAAAAGTATTCTCGTCGTTTTGGATATTTCCTTTCCCTTATAGGGCATACGGATAAGTCTTTCTTTCTTTGTGGTAAGTGCCTTGATAACAGGAGGCTGAATGATAGGAACAAGCGCCATATACGAGTACGCCGCCACCATTATAGCTCCGACATACTCAGAGTTCAACTGTTGCGCTACGACTATCGCAGTAGGTCCGTCAGCCGCACCGATTATACCGATAGATGCCGCATCGCGAATGGGGAAGAAGAGAGAAGCCAGACAGTATGTCAGGAATATACCGAACTGCGCCGCCGCTCCGAATATCATAAGCTTTGGATTTGAAAGCACGGGGCCGAAGTCTATCATAGCTCCGATACCGATAAATAGAATGAGAGGGAACAGCTCATTAGCGATACCCGCGTTAAACAGAGTTGTCAGCGCCCCCTCTGCGCCGATAGCACCCGAGAGGGGAATGTTTACCATAATAGTTCCGAAGCCGAGGGGCAACAGAAGCGTAGGCTCCATATCCTTCTTTATCGCGAGATAAATAAGCAATCCGCCGATAGCCCACATAACGAAATAACGCCAACCGCCGTCACTGAACAGATTTTCAACAATACCTTTGAAAATATCTACCATTTTTTACTCCTTATCGCAAATTTTACTCCTAATATTATACAACATTAAGCTACAAATTTCAATAACCTTTTCATAAAAAACTTCACGAAAATTTCAAAAAATGTCATATATTTTACGCATAACTCCACAAATTGAAAATATGGATTATTTTTATTTATTGTTTCTTGACATTCTAAAAGTAATATGTTATAATTAAACGAATACTTGGAAACCCGAGTGATACATACGCCGAGTTTCGGAACAGGAGCAAAAAAATGGATCAAAAGAAAATCAGACCTATTGTTGGTATCGCGAGCATAGTTGCGGCAATCCTCTTTGTCGTTTTGCTTATAATCGGTATCGTATATGACGGAGGTACCTTCTCGAAGATACTTCTTATAGCAATCTCCATCCTCGTGCTTGTGCTTGCTGCAGAGCTTGGATATTTGTTTTTTCTTTTCGGAGACACAAAGCCCAATTATTTCCTTTATAACACTCAGTCAAACAGAAATGTTTCGGTTCAGAAGCTTACATTCCAGATGATAAATGTAAGAATGAACAGATATCTTGCGGCATACGCTCCCTCTGAGGGAAAGATATGGACTGACAGAGTATTTGATAACCCCTATCTTGAAATGGACGACGCTTTCAAGCCTCTCGTCGGATACAAGCTTTTGTTCGACCTTGCTGAGCGCGATTTTGACGCTGGCTGGAGATGCTTTGATCTCGCTTCCGACGATACCGTCAACTTTATCGCAGCTGCGATAGAGCTTAACGGAGAGACCGAAATGGCAAATACGCTCAGAACCTTAAAGGGAACTAAGCCCACAAATCTCAAGCATGTAAGAGATTATCTCGTTGCCAAGAGAAACTATCTCCAGAACAAGATGTTTAAGTACACGGTTGAAAATATAGACCTTTTCTGATTACTTTTATTAAATATAAACAATCACCGAGCATTATTTTTGGCACGGTGATTGTTTTTTTATGCTTGAAATGTGAGATGTAATATGATATAATTATAGAAGGTGTATTTACTATATCAAAATCTGTTTTAAGAGGATAGTATGCTTTATATAAAAATTGCCGATTTAAAAATTCAGATAGACAATAAATATAATTATGTGCGCGGTCTGTGCAGGGACTATATCATAGACGAATGTGAGGATTTCGACCTCAGTATCTCGGTGAGTGAAAAGGAGATAGACGACGAAATTGCTGTTGCCGAGGTAGCGGTTTCCCGCGGATACGCCGAAGGGGTTTGTATTTACAGAAATATCTGTTATCAGCTGCCCACAAAATTCAACTCCTATCTTCTGCATAGCGCGCTTATTGAATACGAGGGCAAGGGATATGCTTTTGCGGCAAAAAGCGGTACGGGCAAATCCACACACATCTCGATTTGGCAAAAGGTCTTTGGAGACGGGGTGCGTATTATCAACGGCGACAAGCCCATAGTTCGATATATCGACGGCGATTTTATAGCATACGGAACTCCTTGGTGTGGTAAGGAAGGCTTTGCGGTGAACGATTCGGTTCCGCTCAGAGCGCTCTGCTTTATAGAACGCTCCCCCACGAATTCTATTGAGCGTATTCCCGCGGCTGACGCGGTATTGAGAGTATTCCACCAGATACTTACCCCAAGAGACGCGGCAACGGTCGACGCGCTTTTCCCGCTTCTCGACGAAACGCTCAAAAAGGTTCCATGCTATCTTTTGAAGTGTAATATGGACGACGAAGCCGCAATCGTGGCTTATAACGGTATGAATAACGAACTCTAATGAAAGCTGAGGTAAAAAAATGAAGATTAAATCAGGATTTGTTGTCAGAGAGGTTGCAGGACAGAGTATAGTTGTAGCTCTCGGCGAGGCTACCAAAACATTCAACGGTATGATAAGACTTAACGAAACAGGACGCATAATCTGGGATATGCTGTCGGCAGGCAGCGAGAAGGCTGATATCGTAAAGCGTATCACAGAGGAATACGACATAGACGAGCAGACTGTGCAAGCCGATGTCGATGCGTTTATAAATACATTGCAAGGAGCAAATATTCTTGAATAACGAATTTTATCTTGCGGACACGATAGACATAATAGAGGAGGTTTTGGCGTCGGACGGAGAATTTCGTATGTACCCGAGAGGAACGAGCATGCTTCCTCTCATCGTGCAGGGAAAGGACTCTGTTGTGCTTCGCCGCTCCATAGATCCTCTTGTGAAAAATGATATCGCGTTTTATCGCCGCGATAACGGTCAGTTCGTTCTGCATAGAATAGTCAAGGTAAGCAAAAACGGAATATATACTATGTGCGGCGACAACCAAACAATTCTTGAACCCGGTATAAGACCAGACCAGATCATAGGGTATGTCTCCGCTATATACAAAGAGGACAAGCTGCTTAACACAAAATCCTTAAAGCACAGAGCATATCTCTTTTTATGGGGACGGGTTTGGGCAAGAAATATCATCAGATTTCCAAGACGCTGTCTTGGTAAAATAAAGAGGATTTTTGTCAAAACATTCGGCAAAAAAGGTTGACGAATCATCTTTGATATGGTATAATACTCAGGATAGATTTATTTACGCTTTTTAATTTAAATAATACATCTAAATACTAAAGGAAAGGCAAGAACGAAAATGAAGGTATTTCTGAAAAACGCGAAAATATTCAAAGACGGAAGATTTTTCGCTTCCGATTTTTTCGTGACCGATGGTATTCTTGCCCTTGCTGATACAATGCCGAAGAATCTTTATTCTGATTTTTCCTTTTATGAAAAATGTTTTATCTTTCCCGGATTTTGCGATGTGCATGTGCATTTTCGTGAGCCGGGTTTTTCTTATAAAGAAACGATACGGACAGGCTCTTTGGCGGCAGCAAGAGGCGGCTACACGGCAGTATGCACTATGCCAAATCTCTCGCCCGTGCCCGATTCGGCAGAAAATCTGCAAAAGCAGCTCGACATAATCAACGCAGACGCGAAAATCAATGTTTATCCCTACGGAGCCATAACTGTTATGGAGGCTGGAATAGAGCTTTCGGATATGGACGCCATGGCAGATAAGGTAATAGCGTTTTCCGATGACGGACGCGGAGTTCAGAGCGACGAGCTTATGCTAGAGGCTATGAAGCGCGCACGCACGCTCGGAAAGCTGATAGTAGCGCATTGCGAGGACAATTCCTTGCTCAGAGGCGGATATATTCATGACGGAGAGTACGCAAAGGCTCACGGACACGCGGGAATCTGCTCGGAGAGCGAATGGGGTCCCATCAAGCGAGACATTGAGCTTGTAAAAAAGAGCGGTTGCGCTTATCATGTCTGCCATATATCGACCAAAGAGAGCGTGGCTCTTATAAGAGAAGCTAAGGCGCAGGGAGTAGATATAACCTGCGAAACAGCCCCTCATTACCTCGTTATGAACGATATGGACCTCGGCGAGGAGGGAAGATTCAAAATGAACCCGCCTATACGCTCCGAGGAGGACAGACTCGCACTTATAGAGGGAATTGCAGACGGAACGATAGACATGATATCGACCGACCATGCGCCTCACTCGGCAGAGGAGAAGTCACGCGGACTCGCTTTAAGTCCGATGGGGGTCGTTGGAATAGAAACCTCGTTCCAAATATTGTATACGCATCTCGTAAAGAAAGGCGTAATATCGCTCGAGAAGCTTATAGACCTTCTTTCGACAAACGCGAGAAAGCGATTTGGTATCGGCTCCGACGCGGGCTATACCGTATGGAAGCTTGACGAGGAGACGGTAATCAAGCCCGAGGAATTTCTTTCTATGGGAAAGAGTACGCCGTTTGAGGGTTGGGCGGTCTCGGGAGTTAATCTTATGACCTTACTTGACGGAGAAATAGTCTATTTAAATAAAACCTTGGAGGATAAATAATGCAGCAACAGATTTTGCAGGTAAAGGAAAATGTAAAACTGACTGACAGTATATACCGTATGGTGCTGGTCGGTGATATGTCGGCTATAAAGAACTCAGGCGAGTTTGTAAATCTTGAAATACCGGGATATTTTCTCAGACGCCCTATATCGGTCTGTGATTTTAACGCGAACGAGTTAACGCTTATATATAAGGTAGTAGGCAAGGGAACCGAGGTTATGTCGGGCGCGGTAGCGGGAGATAGCTACGATGTTCTTCTGGGACTCGGAAACGGATATGATACGACCGTCAGCGGCTCTCACGCTCTCCTTCTCGGAGGCGGAGTCGGTGTTCCTCCTCTTTATAATCTCTGCCGCAGACTTATTTCCGAGGGCAAAAAAGTTACTGTCGTTCTTGGATTCAACACGGCGAATGAAATATTCTACGAAAACGAATTCAATGCGCTCGGAGCAGATGTCAGAGTCACAACGGTCGATGGAAGCTATGGTATCAAGGGGTTTGTTACAGACGCGATAGCCGATATTGATTATACATATTTTTACACTTGTGGTCCTGAGCCTATGCTCAAGGCGGTATATCGGGCGACAAAAACATCAGGACAGTTCAGCTTTGAATCAAGAATGGGTTGTGGCTTCGGTGCTTGTATGGGTTGTAGCTGCAAGACCAATTTCGGAAACAAGCGTATATGCAAGGACGGCCCCGTATTTGTAAAGGAGGAGATCTTATGGTAAACACAAAAGTTATGCTGGCTGGAATTGAGATGGATAATCCCGTTATCCCAGCGAGCGGAACCTTCGGATACGGTCAGGAATTTGCTGAGCTTTACGATATAAACTGCCTTGGTACTTTCTCCTTCAAGGGAACGACATCCGAGCCGAGATTCGGAAATCCCACTCCCAGAATTGCCGAGTGCAGCGCGGGAATGATAAACGCGGTCGGACTTCAGAATCCCGGCGTTGATGCGGTGGTCTCCCACGAGCTGCCCGAAATGAAAAAGTTTTTTCATAAGCCCGTTATGGCAAATGTATGCGGATTTTCTCTTGAGGAATACGCACATGTTTGCGAGGTCCTCGATTCAGAGGAGCAGATAGGCTGGTTCGAGATAAATATATCCTGCCCGAATGTTCACGGCGGCGGAATGAGCTTCGGCACATCTCCTTGCGCGGCGGCAGATGTTGTCAAGGCGGTCAAAAAGGTTACAACTAAGCCTGTTATTATCAAGCTTTCCCCCAATGTAACCGATATCGTTTCCATCGCAAAGGCGTGCGAGGCTGAGGGTGCTGACGGTATCAGTATGATAAACACTATGCTCGGAATGAGAATAGACCTCAGAACAAAAAAGCCGATAATCGCAAATAAGATGGGCGGATTTTCAGGCCCGGCTATAAAGCCCGTAGCGCTCAGAATGGTATATCAGGTTTACGAGGCTGTGTCTGTTCCGATAGTCGGAATGGGCGGTCTTATGAACGCCGAGGATGTAATCGAAATGATGCTCGCGGGAGCTACTGCGGTCGAGGTCGGAACCGCAAACCTCATCGACCCCTTCGTTTGCAAGAAAATAGTCGACGAGTTGCCCGCGGTTATGGAAAAGTACGGAATTAAAAATTTAACAGATATAATAGGAGGAGCGCACTAATGGGAAAAGATGTAATTATTGCTTGTGATTTCAACAGCAAAGAGGAGGTAATGAGCTTTCTTGATAAGTTCACGGGCAGAAAGCCTTATGTGAAAATAGGTATGGAGCTGTTCTATGCGGCAGGCCCCGATATTGTAAAGGAGATAAAGGCAAGAGGACATAAGATATTCCTTGACCTCAAGCTTCACGATATTCCCAATACCGTAAAGAAATCTATGGCGGTTCTTTCAAAGCTTGATGTTGATATGTGTAACCTTCACGCAAGCGGAACTATCGCTATGATGGAGGCGGCTCTCGAGGGACTTATGAGACCCGACGGAACAAGACCTCTGCTTATTGCTGTAACTCAGCTTACCTCAACGAGCCAAGAGAGAATGGAGTCAGACCTGCTTATAAAGGAGCCTATCGAGGAAGTAGTTATGCACTACGCCCACAACGCAAAGCTTGCGGGACTTGACGGTGTTGTTTGCTCCCCCCGTGAAGCAACGGCGGTTCATAACAAGTGCGGTCGCGAATTTCTCACGGTAACTCCCGGTGTAAGATTTGCAGACGGTGATATCGGAGACCAGGTAAGAGTTATGACTCCTGCTCAGGCTAGGGAAATCGGCTCGGATTATATAGTTGTCGGCCGTCCGATAACAGCAGCCGCAGATCCCGTTGCGGCATATGAGAGATGCGTTGCCGAGTTTGTTGACTGAAACAGATAAAAAAATAAAATGCCGCTCAAGCCGCGGCGGAATGGAGATAAATATGGAAGGCTATAAAAGAGAGTTTATTCAGTTTTTGGAGAATGCGGGCGTTCTGAAATTCGGAGATTTTACCGCTAAGAGCGGAAGAAAGATTCCTTATTTCATCAACGCGGGAATGATAAAGACGGGGAACGATATCGCTACCCTCGGCGAGTTCTACGCAAAGGCGTATCTCGAGAAGCTCGGCGAAAAGCAGACTGTACTTTACGGTCCCGCGTACAAGGGAATTTCCTTGTCGGTATCCGCAGCTGTTGCTCTTTCCAAGAAAGGTCTGAATGTCCCCTTCTTCTTTAACCGTAAGGAGGTCAAGGACCACGGAGAGGGAGGCGTATTCGTAGGCTATGTTCCCACTCCCGGGGAGGAGATAGTTATAATAGAAGATGTTATCACCGCGGGTACGGCTATCCGCGAGAGTATGGAAATTCTTTCTCATGTCGAGGGCACTAAGGTTGCCGCTACATTCATTATGGTCGATCGCAAGGAAAAGGGGCAGGGCGAAAAGGGCGCTATGCAGGAGATTGAGGAGCAATTCGGTTTCCCCGTATACTCTATCGTAGATGTTTATGACATAATCGAATACCTCGAGGAAGACGAGAAAAACAGCGAAAATGTAGAACGCATAAAAAAATATCTTGAAGTCAACGGAGCCCGTACATAATTCCGATAAATCGAGAAAGGAATCAAAATGATATGAGAAGCCTTATAGATATACAAGAATTATCGACAGAAGAAATAAACGAGCTTATCGCAGTCGCGTCAGATATAATAGACAACGGCGCTAAATACAGCTCGGCGTGTCGCGGAAAGATACTAGCGACAATGTTCTTTGAGCCGTCAACCAGAACCAGACTTTCATTTGAGTCAGCTATGTACGGTCTTGGCGGAAATGTTATTTCGGTATCGAGCGCGGAATCGTCATCGGCAGCTAAAGGCGAAAGCGTTGCTGATACCGCTAGAACGATATCAAATTACGCGGATATTATGGTAATGCGTCACCCCAAGGAGGGCGCGCCCCTGGTAGCGGCTATGAATTCCTCAATTCCCGTTATCAACGCGGGCGACGGTGGTCATAACCACCCCACGCAGACGCTCACCGACCTTCTTACGATATATCGCGAAAAGGGAAGACTTGACAATATGACCATAGGTCTTTGCGGAGACCTCAAGTTCGGTCGTACCGTTCACTCGCTCATCTCGGCAATGTCGCGCTATACGGGAGTTAAATTTATACTTATATCCCCCGATGAGCTTAAGGTTCCAAGCTATGTAAAGAGAGATATACTGAAGAAAAAGGGTATCGAATATGTTCAGACAACCGATTTTGAGTCGGTGATCCCCGAGCTTGATATTCTTTATATGACCCGAGTTCAGAGAGAGCGTTTCTTTAACGAGGAGGATTATCTCCGACTCAAGGACAGATACATACTCACTCCCGAAAAGCTCGCGAACGCAAAGGCAGACCTGAGAATACTTCACCCTCTGCCCAGAGTTAATGAAATCTCGGTTGCAATTGACAATGACCCTCGCGCATGTTACTTCAAGCAGGTCTACTACGGAAAAATAGTCCGTATGAGCCTTATCCTTAAACTTCTGGAGGTAAATGTATGAATATAGACTCCATAAAAAACGGTATCGTTATAGACCATATAACAGCGGGCAAAGGAATGAAGATATACAATCTTCTCGGACTCGACAAGCTTGATTGCCCGATAGCTATTATCAAAAATGTAAATAGCCGTAAGCTCGGTAAGAAGGATATAATAAAGGTAGACAGCGATATTCATGTCGACACGGACGCTCTCGGATATATCGATCCGGGGGTTACGGTTAATGTTATCAAGGATTGTAAGCTTATTGAGAAAAAGAACATATCGCTTCCCGCAAAGATTACAAACATTATATTCTGCAAAAACCCGAGATGTATAACAAGCACCGAGCAGGAACTGCCCCATACCTTCCGTCTTACAGACACCGAGAGTAAGGTGTATAGATGTATATACTGCGAAACCAAGGCGGAAACTAAATAATCAAAACAGGCTGTTTTCGATAATGAAAACAGCCTGTTTTTAACTCTGTTTTTAAAAACTATTGATTTTGCGAATATTTTATGATACAATTAATCTTGAGGTAGGTTTACTTGCTTCAACTATTATCAATACGGAGGAAATTAAAGTGGATACCAATAACAACAATTTGAATGATATAAACGAAACAAATATAAATAATACGGATAATACAGCGGTCAACGATACGGCAGCCCTCGAGCCCATTGCAGAAGCAGTTGCGGAAGCGGTTGTTGAGACGGTAACAGAAG
Source organism: Clostridia bacterium (assembly GCA_017625755.1). Lineage (GTDB taxonomy): Bacteria > Bacillota > Clostridia > Oscillospirales > CAG-272 > HGM12713. Next base: position 14,167 of record JAGAKG010000035.1, read on the forward strand.
AAATAGCAACCGTATTTGACGCAGACCCCGAAATAATTTCGGAGGAATCTACCGATGTGGGAACAGAGGAATCAAACGAAGCTCAGCTTGCTCAGAGCGCTTTTGCGGTTTTCGACAGCCAACCGAATTCCAATACCGACTATTCTTCCTATGTGGCTGCGGCAACCACTCCTCCCAGAGCCGCAGCGGTTGCTTCTGCAAATGCCGCACCTACAGCTACATCGAATACTGTCAATAAAAATGAATTTGCCGCTTCAAAAAGCAAAGCGACTGTGGCGTTGGTGCTTGGAATCGTGTCTATAGTTTTGAGCCCCTCTTGCTTGCCGATTTCCTTGTTCCTTTCGATCATCTCTTTTGTATTGGCATCCAAGTCCAAAAAGCTTTCTCCCGATAATAAGTTCAGCAAGTCGGCTATCGCAGCTATAATATGCTCGGCTGTGGGTCTGATTATCTGCCTTTTCTCATTCTTTTTCTGGTTCTTGCTGGGAGTGGTTATGATCACAGATCCCGAGATTCAGGCGATGATAAACGAAATTCTTGCCGAATTTGGATATGAATTGTTATAATATAACGGGTGACCATATGGTCACCCGTTATATATTTTAAATTACTTTATTTCTATGATGCTTTCATCCCACATCTCGGGAGCTGCATAGCCCAGAAGATTTACCATAGTAGCCGCGACATTGGAAAGACCGAAGCTTCCGTTATCTGCCTTGACGGTGTACTTGTCAGAATAGAAATTGTCATATACAATGCAAGGAACAGGGTTAAGTGTGTGGCTTGTCTTTGCCTTGAAATTACCATTCTTGTCTGCCTTGGGCATACCCGTCTTCTTATCGACCTCGTACATCTCGTCTGCGTTTCCGTGGTCTGCCGTGATAAGAGCAACTCCGCCGAGCGCGTCAACTACCTTGAGTATTCTCGCAAGCTGAAGGTCGAGCGCCTCCATCGAGCATCTGGTCGCAAGGAGAGAACCCGTGTGACCTACCATATCACCGTTGGGGAAGTTGACTCTGAGATACTGATATTTGCCAGACTCCATACACTCGATAAGCTTGTCTGTTATCTCTGCGCACTTCATCCAGGGGCGCTGCTCGAAGGGAACAACATCAGAGGGAATTTCAATATAAGTCTCAAGCTCCTCGGAGAACTTGCCCGATTTGTTTCCGTTCCAGAAATAGGTAACATGTCCGTACTTCTGTGTTTCGGAGATTGCAAGCTGATTTACACCCGCGTTTGCAAGATATTCGCTCATAGTATTTGTTATCTCAGGGGGAGAAACGAGATACTTGTGAGGAATGTGAAGGTCTCCGTCGTACTCGAGCATACCTGCGTAAATAACATTTGGAACGCGCTTACGGTCGAATTTATCGAAATCGCCCTCTGCCGCCTCAAATGTCTTGGATATCTCGATAGAACGGTCACCTCTGAAGTTGTAGAAGATAACGCTGTCGCCGTCATTTACAGTACCAACAGGAGTACCATTCTCTGCAATAACGAAGGGAGGAAGATCCTGGTCTATAACGCCGAGCTCTGCTCTGTAAGCAAGAACCGCTTCCTTAGCGGACTCAAACTGTCTGCCCTCTCCGAGAACATGGGTCTGCCAGCCGCGCTCAACCATAGACCAGTCAGCCTCGTAACGGTCCATAGTTATCTTCATTCGTCCGCCGCCCGAAGCTATGCATATATCGAAGCTTGCGTCTCTGAGGTCTGCAATAAATGCCTCAAACGGCTCGATATAATCAAGCGCGCTCGTCTCTCCGACATCGCGTCCGTCGATAAGAATGTGAATTCTTACCTTAGATACACCCTCTGCCTTTGCCTGAACTATCATAGCTTTGAGGTGGTCGATGTGAGAATGAACATTTCCGTCAGAGAAAAGTCCGAGGAAGTGAAGCGTAGAGGCGTTAGCCTTTACATTTGAAACAAGCTCCTGCCAGGTTGCGGAAGCAAACATCTTGCCCGACTCTATAGATTGGGAAACGAGCTTTGCGCCCTGCGCGAACACCTGTCCCGCACCGAGGGCGTTATGTCCAACCTCGGAGTTACCCATATCATCGTCGGAAGGAAGTCCGACTGCTGTTCCGTGAGCTTTGAGCTGAACCATAGGGTATTTACTCATAAGCATATCAAGTGTAGGAGTATAGGCACCTGCAACGGCGTTAGCTTCTGTTGCGGGGGCGATTCCGACACCGTCCATAACGATTGTGAGAACGGGCCCCTTTACTCCTTCAAAATTATTGAGTTTTTCAAGTTTTGCGCTCATAATATTCCTCCAATATGAAATAATATTCTAACCTATATAGTATACAACCAAACGCGTTTTTTTTCAAGTCATTTTACTAAATTTTAAAGAATAAATTGTGAAAAAAGTTAAATTATGTAAAAAATAAAAATCAAACATTAAATATCTTAAAGACTATTGAAAAAATGAGGAAAAGGGTGTATAATAACATTGTCACAAAAAAGCAATATCGAAAGGAAATTAAAAATGTCTGAAGAATGTACCCACAACTGTTCCACATGCTCAAGCAACTGCGGCTCCAGAGAGAAGAATAGCCTTATGGAGCAGCCTCACGAGCTGAGCAGCGTTAAACATATCATAGGAGTCGTAAGCGGAAAGGGCGGCGTCGGTAAATCGATAGTCACCTCTATGCTTGCGGTCACAATGCAGCGTCTCGGATATAAGACCGCCATACTTGACGCCGATATCACAGGTCCCTCGATTCCTAAGGCGTTCGGGCTTAAAAAGCCCGTGGAAGGGGACGATAACGGAATGATTCCGCCCTCTACCACATCGGGAATAGATATTATGTCCGTAAACCTGCTGCTTGAGGACGAATCCCGTCCCGTTGTGTGGCGTGGTCCCGTTATCGCCGGTACTGTTAAGCAGTTCTGGACCAACACTATCTGGCACGATATAGACTATATGTTTATCGACTGTCCTCCCGGAACGGGCGATGTCCCGCTCACGGTATTCCAGTCGATACCGCTTGACGGTATAGTTATCGTAAGCACACCTCAGGATCTCGTTTCAATGATAGTCTCCAAAGCTGCTAATATGGCAAAGATGATGAATATTCCCGTGTATGGAATTATCGAGAATATGAGCTATGTCAAGTGTCCCGACTGCGGAAAAGAAATAAAGCTTTTCGGAGACAGCCATATAGACGAGGTTGCAGAGAAATTCGGATATGACTTGCTTGCGCGTATTCCCGTTGACCCCAAGCTCACCGCTCTTGTTGACAAGGGTTGGATAGAGATCATGGACAACGATTATCTTGATGTCGCGGCACAGATAATAGAAAACAGAGGTAAATCCTCTAACTGATTTTATTTATTATAGGAGTTAAATGAAGAAGGCTGTTCTTATATTGATTGCCGCTATGGCGGCGCTCATGCTTGTTTTTTCCGCCTTTAATGTCTTTGTTCTTACTAAGACGGATAAATATATTCTGTCCGCTCCCGAGCTTGATAAAGCAAAATACGACTGTATTCTCGTTCTCGGCGCGGGTATCAAAGACGCGGAAACACCATCGGATATGCTCAGGGACAGATTGACTACAGCAATAGGGCTTTATAAGCTCGGATATTCCAAAACTCTGCTTTTGAGCGGTGATCGCTCGGGCGACCATTACGACGAGGTTGCCGTAATGAAAAAGGTCTGTCTTGAGAACGGTATTCCCGAGGAAGCTATCATTTGTGATGGAAAAGGATATTCGACTTATGAAAGTATGGATAACACCCGTAATGCGGGAGAGTATAAGAGGATAATCATTGTAACTCAGGAATATCATTTGAGCAGGGCAGTGTATATAGCTCGTGAAATGGGATTTGATGCGCACGGAATATGCGCAGATGTTCGTTCCTATCGAGGTCAGCTTGTGAGAGATGTGCGCGAGTGCTTTGCAAGAATGAAGGATGTCGTAAAGGTTATGTAAATATATGGGGTATTCCTGATCTTCGGGGAATATCCCATATTATTCGGATAATTTGCAGAAAGGAATTTTAAATTAATGAATGAAAAGGAAATTGCCGAAATAAGACGGCGTTTCAATGCAAAAAGAAGTAATATAAACCATGTGCGCGGATGCTGCGTCAGCTCCGAGGGAGAACTTCTCGCCGAGTTTGACCAGTCCTTGGCTTTTCTAACAGAGGACGAAAACGAAAAAATCCTCTCACTTATTAAAAAATCCCTCTCGGGATATGTTGGCAGAAATCTTGTCGATATAGAATTTTCCACTAAGCAGGTGCTTGAGTCGGAGGAGCATAAGACTCTCATGACTATACGAAACTCGGCGCTCGCCGACGACACGGCGATACACTCGCTTTATGAGCGCATAATAGAATCGGTCAAGATGGAAGGGAACTATATAATTCTGCTTGCCACCGATAAATACGATGTACCCTCTCACGGTGTTGACGGAGAAAAGCGTGACGACTCCGAACAGGTCTTTACATATTTTGTCTGCTGTATCTGTCCTATAAAATCCTCGAAATCGCTTCTTGGATTCTATGTATCGGGCAACCCGTTCAGAAGCATTACAGCAGATACCGTCGTAGCCGCTCCCGAGCTTGGCTTTATGTTCCCGACATTTGACGACAGAAGTGCAAACATTTATAAGGCTTTATACTACACGCGCGACACCGAGGCGGATTACTCGGAATTTGTGGATAAGGTATTCAAGTCGGAAATGATACCAATGCCCGCGGACCTTCAGAAGCAGACATTCAATTCTATCCTTGAGCAGACGGTGAGCGAGGGGTGTAATCTCCATGTGGTCAAAACGATACATAACCAGATGAACGAAATAATTGAGGAGCATAAGGAACGCAAGGACGAGGAGGCTCCGATGATAGACAGAAGCAAGTTCGTTGATGTTCTCACCTCGGGCGGAGTTCAAAGCGAGCAGATAAACGCATTTGAGGAAAGGTTCGTCAGTGAGTTTGGAGAAAAGACAGAGATAAGTCCTAGAAATATAGTTGAAACAAAGCATTTTCAGGTGAAAACTCCCGATGTGGTCATTAAGGTCAATCCCAAGCGCACAGACCTTATAAAGACGCGAGTTATAGACGGTGAAAAATACATTCTTATCAGCGCTGAGAACGATGTTGAGGTCAACGGAATAAAGATAAACATAGAGTAACTTTTATCCCAAACAAACAGAACGAGAGAACCTTGGTTCTCTCGTTCTGTTTGTTTAAGTATTTTGTATTACAACTGTGCTTGATTACGGCAGCATATCCGCAATTATGGGAGCCTCTTCGTCGAGCAGACAGCTTGTGCATACCAGGAGACTGATAGGACCCTGATAGGGCTTGTATCTGTCCTTATCAACCGCAGTCTGCTTGTCCTTCAGCTCAGGCAAACTCTCAAAGCTGAAATACATAACGAACGCATATTTGTTATCAAGCGCAACGGTAGCGTTTCCGTACTTTCCATTGGTCTTAGCGAATGAATAGAATGTTACCTCTCTGCCTGCAAGCAGACCGTTCTCGTAGGAACCAAGCTCCTTATCAAACTCAATTTCTTCAAGCTCTCCTGCCTTTTTCCAATCCACACCCGCGGAGGAGACAAGATTTTCATCACCCGTATATGTTCCGAAATTGAAAAGCTTTACGCCGTAGAAATCAGGAAGTTTAAATGTAGCAGTATCCACAGCCTCGAATTTAGTATTTTTGTTCTCGCTTACATCTCTTTTCCAAAAAGAGCTCAATCCGCTGCCGTGAGGTGCTTTTTCAATAATCTCTGTTTTACCGTCGGAGAAGAAATAATAATCGTCCTCATAATCCTTGAGGTTAGCGCCTGTGGTATACACCATTTCCTCGCCATAGGCGTTTATATAGGTGTATGTAACCATATAGTCTACGGGGATAACAGCGCTCTTTTTGCTCGGCGCGCAGGAAGTCATTGTTAATGATGTTGCAAGTAGAACAATAGTCAGAATCAGTGTTAAAAACTTTTTCATAATAAGACCTCTCTTTGCTTTTGAAAATTACGCCCAGCTCATAGTTGTAGGCTTTTCTTCTTTTATAATGATTCCGTTAAGGAAGGCTACTGCCTTTGCAAGTCCTTCATCTATCGTCATTACGCTGTCCTCATGCTCGATAGAGAGAACTCTGTCATATCCGCAAAGACGGAGATTGGAAACCAAATCTCTCCAGTATGTTTCACCGTTACCGTAGCCTACCGTACGGAATATCCATGCGCGGTTAAGCTCGTCGCTGTAATGCTTGGTGTCAAGCACACCGTTTTTAGCGGTATTATATTTGTCTATCTTGGTGTCCTTTGCGTGAACATGGTAAATAGCACCCTTAAGCTCGCGAACCGCCGCAACGGGGTCTATTCCTTGCCAGATAAGGTGAGAGGGGTCAAGGTTAGCTCCTATCACATCGCCAACCGCAGCGCGGAGTCTGAGAAGGGTTTCGGGATTGTATACACAGAATCCCGGGTGCATTTCAAACGCGATGTGGCTCACGCCGTGAGCGAGAGCAAATGCGCCTGCTTCCTTCCAGTAGGGAATGAGTTTTTCATTCCACTGCCAGTCAAGTATTTTAAGAAAATCGTCGGGCCAGGGGCAGGTAACCCAGTTGGGGTATTTAGCTCCGTCGTGGTCACCCGGGCAGCCCGAGAATGTAATAACCGTATCAACGCCGAGCTTTTCAGCAAGGAGAACGGCGTCTCTGAAATCATCATCAAACTGCTTTGCGATAGCCGCATCGGGGTGAAGCGCGTTTCCGTGAGCCGCGAGAGCGCATATCTCAACATCGTATTTTTTGAATGTTGCCACAAATTCATTGAATTTATCTGCATCGTTCAAGAGTTCCTTAGGATTACAATGCGCTTTTCCTGGGTATCCGCCAGCTCCTATCTCCACGGTATTAATCCCGAGAGAGGTGAGAATGGAGAGCGTCTCGTCAAGAGATTTGCTTCCGTAAAGATTTGCAAGTACACTAAGCTTCATTTTTATATCCTCCATAAATAAATTGTTTAAGATTCAAAACCTTCAAGCAAACGCCTGTTAAATTCCTCGGCGGTATTATAGCCCATCTTTTTCTGACGGTTATTCATTGCCGCTATCTCGAGAATTATCGCAAGATTTCGTCCTGGCTTAACGGGAATCGTGAGAGAGGGAATATCTATACCGAGAATATTCTCGTGCTCCTCGTTCAAACCGAATCTGTCATACATTTTGTTTTGATCCCACGGCTCAAGCTGTATAACGATATCTATTCGTTCAGTCTGCTTGACCGAGCCCATACCGAACAAGCGCCTTACATCAACAATGCCTATTCCGCGAAGCTCAATATAGTGCCTTATAAGCTCTGGGGCAGTACCTACGAGCGTCTTTGAAGAAACCTTCGTTATTTCAACCGCATCGTCAGCTATAAGGCGGTGTCCGCGCTTTACAAGCTCTATTGCAGTCTCGCTTTTTCCTATTCCGCTGTCGCCGAGAATAAGCATACCCTCACCGTAGACCTCAACGAGAACGCCAGAACGGGTTATGCGCTCTCCAAGACTCGTGTTGAGAGATGCGATAAGTGCCGCCATAAACGAGCTGGTTCTATCTGCGGTGCGAAGCAGGGGAACCTCATATTTCTGCGCCACGGATATTATAGCGTCGTAGATAGGTAAGCTACTGGTGATAACGACCGCTACGGGCTTCATACTGAGGAATGTATCTATTCTCAGCTCTCTTTCATCTTTAGACATTTTAGCGAGATACTGATGCTCTGCCTTACCGATTATCTGAATCCGATGCGGCTCAAAAAGCTCGTTGAAGCCCGCAAGAGCAAGTCCCGGACGGCTGACCTCTGTACTCGATATCATAATTTCGTCGGGCTTTTGCGGTAGATAAAGCTCCTCTAACTGAAACTCTGAAATAAGCTTACTGAGCGGTATACTGTATTTCGATTTCATAAAAAACCTCCTTATTGAGATATTTATTTGATTATAGCACATTTTCACATAAAATGGAAGAATCTTTTTGAAATATTTTTTAACTCTTTTGCGATAAGTCGATTTATTCACAATACTGTAACAAAATAGGTGTATAATGTTTAGAATAATAATTGAACTTAGAGGTTTTTAATGAAGAACACATTTAAAAAGCTTGTTATAGCCGTATTACTTATCACGCTTTGCCTTCCCGCATTTACAGCCTGCGAATCTATGCCGCTCAAGCTGAACAAGACCGCTTCGGCAACAGTCGGAACCGTGGGAGATTTTGAGGTTGCTTACGATGAACTTTACTTCCTTGTAAAAAGCTACCGCAACCAGCTTGATATAAAATACGGCGAGGACGCCTATAAATCGAGCAAGGAGATAACCGTCACCGACGACGAGGGCAAGGAAAGCACAGTCGTTCTTTCCGAGCATTATATAAGCACCCTAAAATCTCTCGTATTCGATAATATAGTTTCTAACTACGCGGTGCTTACTCTCTGTGAGGAGGCGGGAATATCTCTTGATTCTGAGACCGTTCAGGAGAATATTCAGGTTTCGGTCGACAAGTATATCGAGACCGATTTTAACGGTAGCAGAAGCGAATACAAAAAAGCACTCGAGGAGCAGGGAATTACCGATAACTATGTAAGATTCAACATCGGTGTCGATTTGCTCTATTCGGGACTTGTTGCTCATTATCTCGAGAACGGTGTCCTGACAGATGACGAGGCTGAAATAAAGACCGCGATATACAATGAATTCGTCAGAACCTGGCATATTATGATACTCAATGAGGACGGAAGCCCTGATAATCTTGCCCGCGCCGAGGAAGCGCTCGGAAAGATAAAGAACGGAACGAGTATGTATAAAATGATAGGTGGAACCTATAACGACGACCTCACGCTTACCACGCTCGACGGATATTATTTCACTCGCGGAAGTATGGATGAAGCATACGAGGAGGCGGCGTACGCCCTTGATATAAATGAAATCAGCGATATAGTTGCTTCTGTGGGAAAGGATTCCGCAGGAAATCAGGTCGACTGTTATTATATCATTCAGCGTCTTGAGCTTGAGGAGGCTTATATAGAGTCGAATTTTGAGGAGCTTAAAAGCAGTTATCACTCGTCAAAGGTATATTCTATGATAGACGGCCTTAGCGACTCTCTCAAATTCACTCCAAATACTTACGGCGAGACTCTTGATTTTCTTAATCTCGAAGTCCCACACGAGAGCGATCCCGTCGTTACGATAACGGTTACATCTATCGTTGTCGGAACGATTTTGAGCGCCGCAACGATCTGCCTTATCGTTTTTGCCGTTAAGAAGAAAAAGCAGAAGATACTAGCGTTATCAGCGAAAAACGCAAAATCATCAAAGGGAAAATAAGCTATGAAAATGGCAAAAAGGCTGTTGTGCACAGTGCTGTGCTTACTTGTGCTGACTATGTTCGGCTGCTCTCCCGCAAGACCGATAGAGTCGACCGACGAGGAGCTTGCGGTAGTCGGAACGGTTGGTGAGTTCGAGGTCTTGTACGAGGAATTCAGATTTGTCGCGCTTATATACAGGGATATGCTTATAGACACCTACGGAGCCGACATCTTCGATACCCCCGAAAGCGCCGAAAAGTACGCCGAAATGATAAGAGACTACACCTATGACAATATAACATACAATTATGCGATTCTCACGATGTGCCGCGAGGTTGGCATAGAAGCCGACGATCCTGTATTACAGAAGGCAGTCGAGGACTCGATAACCGATACCGTAAAATCGGTAGGCGGCACGAGAGGAAAGTACAAAAAGTATCTCAAAGAAAACTATCTCACCGACCATTTCCTTCGCTTTAACACCTGCGTTGATTTTATGCAGAGCGAATTGTTTTATGTCTATTCCGACGATCTCGGCTTGATCGAAACCGACGACGAAAAGATTTCGGATATTATACTGAGTGATTTTGTTCGCACCCAGCATATATATGTTTCAAAAAACAACGGAAAGAGCCTCGAAGAAAATCGCAAAACGATAGAAGCGGCATACGATAAGCTGCTCGGTGGCGCCGATTTTATGACGCTTGTGACGGAATACGGCGAGGACGAGGAGATGACCGCGAGCGGTATCTGTTTTCCCGAGGGATATATGAATAGTGGGTACGAGAGTGCGGCATTTGCTCTGAGTGTTGACGAATACAGCGAAATTATCGAGGACACAAACGGATATTATATAATCAAGAGGATAAAGCAGGACACCGCGTATGTCCTCGCAAACTTTTACACGCTTAAACCAATTTATCAAGAATACAAGTTTTTGAGTATGATAGACGATATTCAGAATACGCTTGAATTTGTTCCAAATGATTACCTTAATTCGATTGATATTCTTGATATAAAATGACCGAGGAAAGGAGAAAATGATGGCAAAGAGAGCCTCGTCGGGATACTACCGAAGAAATTCATACCGAAGAAAAAAATGGCGCAACATTCTTGTTATTTCGATAAGTGTCCTTGCAGCTCTTTTAATTCTTTTTCTCGTTCTCGGAAATATACTCAATAAAAAAACCGAGGGAGAGCGGCTGGAAGAAACCTCGCCCGTTAAGCACCCGACTCAAGCCACAACACCTCCGATTGCCACACCGAGCTATACGGTAAGCATAAAAGGCGGTGCGGTAGATATACGGTCAACAGAGTTGAAGAAATCGTTTGCCACACTTGTGGAGAACGGATTTTCGGCGGTATCCTTCAATTTGTCCGATACAGATGGAAAGCTGCTTTATAAATCCTCGGTAGCCGCAAGATTCGGATATCAGACGGCAGATGGCGGACTCGCCGACCTTGACTCTGTAAACGCAAGTGCGGCTTCGTCGGGACTTGCCACAAGCGCGGTGCTTACCCTTAATTCATTCACCGAGGAAGACAAAATTACGCGTTCGGTGCTGCAGGCTTGCGAGGCAGCTATAATTTGCGAGATATACGACGCGGGAATTGACGATATTATAATCAGATGTCCCGAGCTTAAAGCAGAACACGCAGATGAGCTTATCGAATTGGCGAAAAGCATAAGTGAAATAAATGAAAAATCCATCGTCGGACTTGCCCTTACGGGTGAGTTTATCGAAAGCGATAGCTCAGCTTTGCTAATTGAAAGACTCGTATCGGCGTTTGATTTTATATCTCTCGATATAACCGATATATCGCATGAAGCAGACCTCGCAGAGCATATCGAAAGCTCTTTGTCGACCGATAAATATTATTACATTTTACGATATAATATGAGGGTGCTTCTTCCCAAACCCGAAAATGACGATTCAGCAAAAAAAGCTTACGAATTAATGAAATCAAATAGTATAACAAATTGGCAGACCGTTTCCTGACACGCGTCAGGAAGTTAGGTCTGCCTTTGTTAATCTGTTTATTATTGTATTGGCGCAGGTACCGATAACACCGCCCGTCAGCCCTCCCGATATCAGAAGCACGGGCAGATACAGGGCAATATTCGGGCTGTTAAGAACGATTATAGCAACCGCAAGCTGTCCGATATTATGTGCGACTCCACCGCCGATGCTGACGCCGATAGGACTAAATCCTTTTATTTTTTTCAGCACACACATTATGCCAAAGCTCAGAACACCGCCCGCAAGACTGTATAGCAGGGAATAGATGTTGCCAAAAAGCATCGCGCAAACGAATATACGGACAAAAAGGACAAATAAGGTCTGCCTTTTTGAAAAAGTATACATCATAGTAACTATCACGAGATTTGCAAGTCCCAGCTTGACACCGGGTATTCCAAAATCAAATGGAATCAAATGCTCGATATAACCAAATACGATTGAGAGTGCGGCAAAGAGCGCGGTCATCGCCATTCCTCTCGTTCGCACCGAGTGAGAGCTCTGATTGTCGGACATACGCATAATCAATCCTTTTCTATCGTTATAACCACCTTGTTCGGCGCGCACACCACGGGTTTTATCTCCTGCGCCGCACCTGCGTTGACGCACACCTTGTCAGGACAGCTCGCCTCTGTTACATAAGCTGCGCCATCCTTTATAACCAGAAGGTTGTATCCGCCGTTTTCGGTTTCTATTTTGTATTCAACATTCTCATTGAGAGGGAATTCCTTATATACCTCTCCGTCGACCGTAACCACTACCTTATCACCGCCCGTAAAAGCCCCTGTAAGCGCAAGAACGGCTGTTACGATAAGCGCTGCGGCGATAATCAAAAGCAGTAAAATTATATCTTTTTTTTTCATATAAAGCCTTTATCAATCGGTTATGTAAGATTGGAAATTTTCAGAATAAAGACACTCTCCGCTCTGTGTTACCCACATAGCTTCAAGTCCGTCGGTGTTTGAAACAAGCTCATAGCCCACAGAATACGGCATATTAAAGAGTGCCGTTGACATAGCGTCAGCCAATGCGGAATCGTCGCACACAACTGATACCGATAAATATGTGTTCTGTGGCATAAGTGTAAAGGGGTCGATTATATGGTGGTATCTTTTTCCGTCCACCGTGTAATATCTTTGATAAGAGCCGCTACTTACCAGAACCTTGTCTGTCAGCGAGAGGGAGCAAAGAGTTTTTGTGGTATCCGAGGGATTCTCTATACCTACCTTCCACGGATTATCATTTGATTTGCTTCCCGATGCGATAACATTTCCGCCGATATTCAGTATAAAATCCTTGTAGCCACACGCCTTAAGCTTTTCAGCTATCCTCTGCGCGGCATAGCCCTTTCCCACGGCTCCGACATCTATTGATGTATGCTTATCCGAAATATATACCTCGTTTTTGTTCTTGTCGATATTTATGCTGCTTATATTTGTATGAGCTGCCGCCTCGCGCAAAAGCGCTTCGTCGGGAATTCTCGCGCTATCGGGTGCGGAACGCGCCTCCTCTCGGCAGGTGTGCCATAGCATCAAAACACTTCCCATAGCTATATTCACATAGCCCGAGGTCATATCGTGCACAGATACGCAATATTCAAGAAGCTCTATCAGCTCGCTATCGACGCAAACGGGAGCTATCCCTGCATTGTCGTTTATATCCTTCAGATTTGCAATTCCGTCATATTCATTATATATATCAAAAAGCTGGTGATATCGCTCAAGCTCGTCCTGAAGCGTGTAATTTGCCGCATCGGCTTCTTTTTTGCTCACACCGCATACCGTAAAGCTTGTAACTGTATCAAAATAATCAAGGTAGGTTTCGCTATATCTCTGCGTTCGGGCGCAGGAGGGAAGAAGAAAGAGAATACAAGAAAGCAGTGAAACCGCTCGAAAGAAATTTTTTGTTTTCATTTTCACCCTCCTCAATTTAATATATCTTTATTATACTACCGATATCGCTTTTTGTCAATCGGATTAAAAAAGAGCGTTTCTTTTTATTTAAAAATAGAAAAAGCTCTTGAAATATACAAAAAATTACGGTATAATTAGTATATACTTTTTTTATGGAGGCATTTAACATGGCAAACCGTATTGTTTTAAACGAGACCTCGTATCACGGCGCAGGAGCGATAAAAGAAATCGTGACCGAGGCGATAGCGCGAGGCTTTTCAAAGGCGTTCGTCTGTACCGATCCCGATCTTTTGAAGTTCGGTGTTACAAAGAAGGTAACCGACCTGCTTGACGCCGCAAAGCTTTCCTACGATATCTATTCCGATATCAAGGCAAACCCCACGATAGAGAATGTTCAGAGCGGTGTTTCCGCTTTCACTGACAGCAAGGCTGATTATATCATTGCCATCGGCGGTGGCTCATCTATCGACACAGCAAAGGCTATCGGCATCATTGCCGCCAACCCCGAATACGCGGATGTAAGAAGTCTCGAGGGAGTTGCGCCCACCAAAAAGCCCTGCGTTCCGATAATTGCCGTTCCCACCACCGCAGGAACCGCGGCAGAGGTAACTATCAACTATGTTATTACCGATGTTCAGAAGCAGAGAAAATTTGTTTGCGTAGATGTACATGACATTCCCGTGGTCGCAATCGTCGATCCCGATATGATGAGCACCATGCCCAAGGGACTTACCGCAGCTACGGGTATGGATGCGCTTACTCACGCAATTGAGGGATATATCACCAAGGGTGCTTGGGAGATGACCGATATGTTCCACCTCAAGGCTATCGAGATAATTTCCAAATCGCTCAGAGGAGCTGTTGAAAACACCAAAGAGGGAAGAGACGGTATGGCTCTCGGACAGTATATCGCGGGAATGGGCTTCTCCAATGTAGGACTTGGAATAGTTCATTCTATGGCGCACTCTCTCGGAGCGGTATACGACACACCTCACGGAATCGCAAACGCTATCCTTCTTCCTACCGTTATGGAATATAATGCGGAGGCAACGGGCGAAAAATATCGCGATATCGCTGCCGCTATGGGAGTTAAGGGAACCGAGAATATGACTCAGGATGAATACAGACGCGCGGCTGTTGAGGCTGTTAAGAAGCTTGCCGCAGATGTAGGAATTCCCGCTGACCTCAAGGCAATAGCAAAGGCTGAGGACATTCAGTTCCTCTCTGACTCCGCATACGCCGATGCTTGTCGTCCGGGAAATCCCAAGGAAACAAGTGTGGAAGATATAAAGAAGCTTTATTTGTCTCTTATGTAATATCCGTAACCATCACCGAGGCGACTATCGCCTCGGTGATTTTGAAATTTTTTTTAAAAATCCTGCAAGTAATGACTATGAAAAAATATAATTTACGCTATGCTTGTTAAAGGCGCAAAACTTTGATATTTCTTTGTCAAAACAATATATTTTTAATATACTCATAAGGTAAGAAAATTTCAAATTTAGTTAAATTTTTTATTGACACAATTATTATAACTGTGTTATAATATTCAAGTAATGTGAAATTTTTGAGATTTGAACTTGCAAATTGCTCGGAAAATTCTCAGAAATTCATTTTCAAAAGGTAATTTTTTAAAAATATAAAGAGAGAAGGTAACCAACAATGAGTTTTAAGAATCAGTATCTTAATGAATTGATGGAAAGAGTTGTTAAGAGAAATCCTAACGAGCCCGAGTTCCATCAGACTGTAAAAGAGGTTCTTGAGTCTATCGAGCCCGTTATCGAAGCTCGCCCCGATTATATCAAGTCAGGCGTTCTCGAGAGAATGGTAGAGCCCGAGAGAATTATCAAGTTCCGTGTTCCGTGGGTAGACGATAACGGCAATGTTCAGGTAAACCGCGGATTCAGAATTCAGTTCAACAGCGCTATCGGTCCGTATAAGGGCGGTCTGCGTTTCCACCCCTCTGTAAACGAGAGCATTATCAAGTTCCTCGGATTTGAGCAGACTTTCAAGAACTCCCTCACATCGCTTCCTATGGGCGGCGGTAAGGGTGGCTCTGACTTTGATCCTCAGGGCAAGTCCGATGCGGAGGTTATGCGCTTCTGCCAGAGCTTTATGACAGAGCTCCAGAAGTACATAGGCGCAGATACCGATGTACCCGCAGGTGACATTGGCGTTGGTGCAAGAGAGATCGGATATCTCTACGGTCAGTACAAGAGACTTCGCGACGAGTTCACCGGTGTCCTTACAGGTAAGGGACTTCCTTACGGTGGATCTCTCGTTCGTCCCGAGGCAACAGGCTTTGGCGCAGTTTACTACACCGTTGAAATGCTGAAGTATTTCAACGACGATATCAAGGGCAAGACTTTCGCAATCTCGGGCTTTGGAAATGTTGCTTGGGGTACCGTTAAGAAGGTTACAGAGCTTGGCGGTAAGGTAGTTACAATTTCCGGTCCTGACGGATATATCTACGATCCCGACGGAATTAACACTCCCGAGAAGATAAACTATCTTCTTGAGATGCGCGCTTCCTGCCGTAACAGAGTTCAGGACTACGCAGACAAGTTCGGCGTTGAATTCTTTGCAGGCGAGAAGCCTTGGGGCGTAAAGGCAGACATTCTTATGCCTTGCGCAACTCAGAACGAGGTTGGTATGCCTGAGGCAGAGAAGATGGTCGCTAACGGACTCAAGTATTATGTTGAGGTTTCCAATATGCCCACAACCAACGAGGCAGTTGCTTACCTCAAGGCAAACGGCGTTATCGTTGCTCCTTCCAAGGCGGTCAACGCAGGCGGAGTTGCCGTATCCGGACTTGAGATGTCTCAGAACTCTATGCGTTACAGCTGGAGCGCTGAGGAAGTTGACGCAAAGCTTCATACCATTATGAGCAATATCTTCCATAATTCCGTTAAGGCTGCTCACGAGTACGGTCTCGGTGACGACCTTGTTGCGGGTGCTAACATTGCAGGCTTCATCAAGGTTGCTGAGGCAATGAAGGCTCAGGGTGTTGTTTAATCAATTTATATAAATATAAAAAATATTGCACACGCAATTGCGTGTGCAATATTTTTTGTTTTTTGTTTTTTATTCTTCGATATCTTCAACCGTATCAGTATCGTCCACAGCCTCGATAGAATTCTCGTTCGCATAAGGCGCTATCATATACTTGTCTATAACGGGATATGCAGCGTAAGTAGATATGAAGCCCATAAGCGCCATCACATAGAAGAACGGAAGCACAAGCGGTATAGAAACGCCGATAGAGAGGAACATCACGATAATCAGAATATTCAGAACTATAACGGCAACAAGTCCGAGGAGCGCAATTATGTTTCTCTTGATTCCCAAAACGGTAAAAATAAGTGAATTTTTCAGTATCTTGAAGGTTTTGAGGTCAAAGGTTATCATAAGCAGATACATATAGAACCTCATAACTATGTATATTATCGCGATAGCAAATATCATAAAATACATAACATCGTCGAGGTAGGACCCCGTCCTGTTATAAAAGAATACGAAATCCACAACAAGAACTACGATACACACAAAATCCAGAAGTCCCATGAAAAAAGCCTGCTTGAAGTTGCGCTTTATGGCGTAGAAGAAATCAGACCATATAAATACGGGGTCGCCGCGGAAAAGTCCGCGAAGCACATATGCCGCTCCAGTATTAATCCAACCGAATGTGACCGCCAGAAGAACAGCCAGACATATAAGCGTTATGATAACCGCTGGTGAGAAAATGGGAAGTCCCATCTGAATACTCCGAATATCAAGAAGCGCCGTGAGGGAAGGGGACTGAGTTATCTTTGATATTCCGTAAAGCGGAGCATATACAAGCTCGGTCGCCGTAGGCGTTTTCGTACCTGCAAAATAGACATATAAAAATACGATAATAGGTATAACCTGAACCAGGAGCATCAGGTTGAGTCTTACAAGCTGTGAGAACTTTCTCCAAAGAAGCTTGAAGAAAAATAGAAATGTTGGCTTCCTGTTTTCCTCCTCATATACTCCCTTGCCGTCTCTGTTCATATTAAACAGCTTAAATCTTTTCTTTTCACTATCCGTTTTCAATTATAATTCTTACCTTTCAAATTCTTTTATTTCAATATATAGATAAGCCAACAATAAAGTCCGTTAAGAAGAAGGACAGAGCCAATGTTAGCGAATGTATATAACAAAAAATACAACAATGTTTTAGGGTTTATGACTATTCTGCCGTTGGCGCCCATTCGCCTAAGCTCCCCTGATAATATCGCCGCTCGGTATGAATATCCGAACAGTAAGATCAATATCGCGGTCTTAAAAAATATAAACACGATATACCGTATAATACCTATTCCGTACGAGTATCTCTGAGAGTCTATGAATGCAGATAAAAAGGATACAGCCAAGCCGAATCTCGTGCCGTTATATATCAGAACGAAATCGGTAGCCACATAGTTGAATGCGGCAAAGGATACGAAGAACACAACGGCGATACAGATTATATCGTATACCGAATAAAGCGCAATACAGCTTATATAATCATAAGGCTCCGAGCAATTGATAAACAGGGTCTCAAAATGCGAGGAAACCCCCAGAACCGATTTTTCATAAAATCCGTCGGAGAGCGCGCCCGAAATCAGAAAACCGATTATAAGCGAGCATACTGTCATAAGCAAAAACTGAAAAGCGATTTTTACTCTCTCCAGCTTCATTGCGCGACTGCCTGAGGCAGAACCGAAATATGGATATGAATTGGTATTCAAACCGAACCTCCCATAAATAAAATATATATTTTAATTTATGAGAGCTTATGAAATTTTATTACTTGTCTGAGCCAAGCTCGTCCGCTCTTGCGGTACAAGCCTTCATAGCCTCGCCGATACCCTCGGAAAAGCGGTATTCGTCAAGCGTCGCTAAGGCTCTCTCTGTTGTTCCGCCCTTTGAAGCAACCTTGGCTATAAGCACCTCGGGGGTATCCTTCGAGCCCTTGAGCATCAACGCAGAGCCTATCACCATATCGCAAACTGCGTCAAGAAGTCCGTCCGTTTCAAGCCCCTGAGCGGCAGCTCCCTTGCAAATAGCGTCGATAAATTTGAAAACATAGGCGGGAGACGACGATGTTACTCCGATTATTCGGTTCATCTCGTCCTCGTCGATATCGATCACGCTTCCAGCGGATTCAAATATATTCTTAACAAAGAGAAAATCCGATTTATCCACATTTTCGTTGCGACAGATGACAGAGACTCCTTTGCCGATAAGCATAGGCACATTGGGAAGAACTCTTATGACCGCGACATCTCCAAGAGATGCGCGTACAGCCCCCGTTGATATACCCGCGCCGATAGATATGTAGAGCTTATCCGAATATCCTTCGGAGCTTTTTATTTCGGAGAGTATCTCCGAATAATTCTGCGGCTTAACCGAGAGCAGAACTGTATCGGCGCGCTCTACGGCGTCGACAATCGAATCGGCAAAGACGAATTTTTCCGAGAGCGGCGAAAGGGAAGTGTACTGCGCGCGGTTTATATCGTAGAGAATAATCTCGTAGATATCAAGACCGACGCCCAAAATTCCTTCTATTATTGCTTTAGCCATATTTCCAACGCCTATCACGGCGAGTCTGGTGCGTTTCATTAAGGGATTTTTCCTTTCGTTAGCATAATATAACTTAGAAATTATATCACATAATTTTTAATAAATCATAAACAAGTATATGTTTTTTTACAAATTTCGCACTTTTCTGTTGATTTCAAATCCGAAAACCGCCGCGGTTGCCGCGGTCGAAAGCGAGCCGTTGAAATCATTTCCGTAGCCTATTCTCACGATGGCGTCAGATTTGTCGAGTACGGCGCGGGAAATACCTCTTTTTTCGCCGCCTATAATTACGAATAAGGGCGGTCTGAGGTCGGTATCGAACAAATCCGAGGAATCGCGAATTCCCGCGCATATTACGGTATATCCGCGCTCGCGGAATATATCAAGCGCCTCTCCGCAGTCGGATACCGAGTACATATCTATAAGCTCCGAAGCCCCTGCAGACGACCTTGCCACAACGCCCGCGGCGCCCATCCAGTTGCGCGCGCCGACGATAATTCCGTCAGCCCCCGCGGCATAGAGCGAACGCACCGCATAGCCGAAATTATAGGGGTCCTCAACCCCCTCAAGCATATAATATATACCGTCAGGCTTGATATTCTGCGAGGCAAGCGGCGATATCTCTCTATCGGAGCATATCGCAACTATGCCGCCGTGGGAGTTTCCTATGGTAATCTCTGATATTCTCTCGGCATCGCACAATTCAAGCTCGTACCCGAGGGTGTGCGATTTTGCCGTCAGAAAGCCGTATTCGGGGCGTTTTGAATTAAGCCTGTCCTTATCAAAAAGAATTTTGATTATTCGTCTGTTGTTTTTATCTGCCTCAATAGCTTTTATAAGCGCGGATATCGAGGTCATACCTTCAAAAATTGAGGAATCAACAAATTTTTCGGTTTCTTTTCTTAACATAAAAAACACCTCAAATTAAAAAATCTATAATAACGGGGGATATGGCATCATATATTGTATTGAATAAAATTTACGGAGATGGTGCAATATGATGTATATATCCTCATATAAAGAAAGATGCGTGATACTCGCATCTTATCTTGTTGAAAACAAATCAACTGTAAGGGCGGTTGCTGCTAAATTTGGTATAAGCAAAAGCACGGTACATAAGGACATAACTCAGAACCTCAAAAAGATAAACCAACCCTTGTATAACGAGGTTATGGCGGTGCTTGAGCAGAACAAAAAAGAACGGCACCTCAGAGGCGGCGAAGCCACCAAGAAGAAATATAAGGAAGCTGCAATTATACAAAACTTTCAAGGGTGAAGGTCTAAAATATAGCCTTAGCGCCGCGGGAAGAATTGACTATCATCTTGGCATAATCGTTTTTTTCGATAGCCTCGCTAAGATAGGAAAACTTATCAAAAAGCCCCGAATAGTCGTCAAGAACGCCCGATATCCCGGGGATTATAATAGCGTTTGCGTCAATTAGCTTTTTGAGATACAGCATCATAGACGGATTGGTCATAGCGTTCATATCGAGCATAAACGCCGACAGACGGGTGTGGATAAGATGCTCGGCAAAGGACGGCTCGTATGTAAGCAAATTTTTATCAAAGGATAGAAACAAAGGCTTTTTCTTTTGCTTGTATAGCAGATAATTGAGCGAAGCGTCGATCCAATCCTTACCGTCAAAAATAGGAAGCTCGAGCGGCAGATATTGCGACTTTCTGACAGAGAGGCGTGATATCTGCTTTTCGTATATAGATTCATTCGTCATAAGCACATTGGAAACGACACAGCTTGAAATGCCGCGAGGTGAGAGCTTCGCAACCTTGGATGCGAGAAGCTTCTTGTCGGCAATATGACGCGCGGCAGTTACAGAGGAAACATCATGCGATAGCGTAAAAATAATTTTTCTGAATCCGTGATTTTCCAAAAGAGAAAAAGTTTTAATTAAATTGTCATCACGAAAGTCATTGTTTGAAACAATGACCGTACTAAACCCAAATGATTGCACGAAAGACCCTCTGAATGTATATAATCATTATATTTGCGCGGAATCACTAATCCGCCTCAAATCCATTCCCTCAATTATACAAAATTTGCATTTTGTATAATTAACTCAATATGGCGAGATAGGGCGGAATGTTGCCGCAGATGTCCCGAGAGCCGTATTCCCCTGCCGCTTTGGCGGTTATTTAGGCTCATAAGATATATTTTATCAAATGCTTAGCCGATTGTCAATCGTTAATACCAAAATATGATTTAAAAAATAAAGCAATCAAATTTGAAAAAAGTACTTTATTTTTTCTGCGCGTTATGGTATAATCACTTTAGAATAATTTTTTTGGAGGCTGACTGACTATGGCACTTAAAATGAGATTTCTCTACTATTCAAGCAAAAGCAAAATGAAAGCTATGGCTGAGCTTGTAAAAACAGAATTTGAGCTTACACAAAATCACAACGCAATCGACATTATTCCCCCTGCGTACGGTTGTGAGAACGAGCGCTTGGTAATCCTCGCGGTATCAGGCAAAGGCGAGCCCGACGATATTCTCAGACGCTTCTGCCTTGAGCTTAACAAGAAGAGCGCAAACAATGTTGCTATCCTTGTTGATGGCGACGAAAAGATGGGACAGAAGCTCCTTGAATGTCTCTCGACAACAGGAACTAATGTTATCGGCGATGTTCTTTATGTGAAGCTCGGCGGACTTCCTTTCCTCGGCGGAAAGCTTAACGACGCTGAAAAAGCTACCCTTCTTAACTGGGTAAACGGCGCTATCGCAAATCTGAAGTAATCATATATCATATATTGAATGATAAACACCCCGACAGATTTTTTAGTCTGTCGGGGTAAGTTTTTTAACAACTACTATTAGCCTTCTCCAGCGGAGAAGGTGGCAACCCTTGTCGGTTGACGGATGAGGAGAACATTGTTTCGCCTGACATTGCTCTCCTCATCCACCACTATCGTGGTCCCCCTTCTCCGCTGGAGAAGGCTTAATTAAATTTATTTGCCCGTTTTGTCCCCTTGCCGTGAGAGACCTTCATTATTCATTATTTAAAGATTTAAAGTCCCTATTCCGCTTCCGCAACAAACACACTATCAATTCTCTTTGATTCTGTCTCAATAGAAGGAATTGTGTCTTTATTTATCGTTCCATCCTCAACACCATTTATAAAATCTTTCCACAACTCACCATTTTGTATTTGCGTACTAAAAGAATATGAATTGCCGTCTTTATCATAAGCAAAACCATTAATTATATAAAAAAATTCCAAATTCTCAACCGCTAATCCTGCAAAATTAATATCCACATCAACAAACTTTTCGTCAATAATTGCAGCAAGTTTTGTTGATTGTTCTTCAGTCATATATGCAAAATCGTTCGCGCTTGAATAATCAACACTAGTAAGTGTTCCATCAGAAATAGCAGTTGCAAATAGCTCTGCAAACTCAGAATATGTGCTAAAGTTGCTTGGATTTTTTAGTTTGTTATAATAAGTAACATTAACCGAGAATATCGATTTTGTATAACAATAGTGTTCACTATCGCTATAACACTTAAACTTTGCATAAACAACAAGTTGCCTTTGAGTTGATGTTCTCTCTCCAACCTCAACAAAAGTTACAATCGGAGTTTTATCATACACAGGGAACCTTTTAAAAGCATCGTCAAAATCACCATAAGACACATATTGCCTAATTCTATCAGATATCAAACTAGAATACTCATACCCATCCGCGTCGGCAGGAACATCATAATTTTTCTCAGATTCGTCTTCACCGCCCTGATTTTCGTCTCCGTCGGGAGTTTCGTTATCATCGGGAGCTGTTGTGCCTGTTGTTGTAGCCACCGTTGTTTCCGCCGTAGTTGCCGTCGTTTCTGCGGTAGTTTCTGCGATTGTTTCGGAGGTAGTAGCCGAGGTTGTGACAGCGGTCGTCTCCCCTGTTGAAACGCCTGTTGTTGCCCCTGTTGTCTGCGCCGTGGTCTGCGCCGTAGTCGTAGTCTCGTAACGGCTTGTTACAGCATCGGTGTCGGAGCCACCGTTATCCTCACCCTCGTCACACGCAACGATTATCACACACATCAGAAGCGCCATAGCAAATAAACTTATCTTCTTGAGTGCGTCGAATTTGTTCATAGTCATTCTCCATTTTCTTTTTTGATAAAATTGTTTTTATTATCTCACAGTAGATAAACCCCCGCCCGCGTCATCCTCGAACAAGCATCTTCCTTCGAGATTCTTCGCTTGCGCTCGAGAATTACGCCGAAGGAAGATGCGCCGTGAAGGAGCTCGGGCGGAAACACTTTTAGTTAAAACAAACTTATACTTTTATTTATTATTTATATTTTGCCGTCGTTATAGCGTCTATCTCCAGCTCTCCCGTTCTATCGGTCACGGTGATATACTGCTTCTTTGAGCCGTCTCCGATATCGTTACGGAAGGTTCCGTTATTCTTGAATATCTTATATTCAACGACGAATATATATTTTGTATAATCGCCGTCCTCTGTTATCGGCTCGGCGGATTCCTTTGTGATGTTCACATCATAGAGCTTCTGCATAGTAAACTCGCCGTGGCTATCGTTACTCTCATAATACGCGTCGCTGAAAAAGCCGTTATATTTTGAGTGGTCGCCCTCAATTATTGAGTAAATATAGTCAACCATAAAAGCGACATCGTCTCCGTGCTCTGCCGCCGTCTCACGCTCGACACCAAGTGTTACATTATTGGAAAAATCTGTATAATAGATAAATCCGTTATCAATCTTTTCTATGTATTCCCTGTCGTTATAAATATTTTCATCATAGTCGGCAGGATAAAAATCATAATCTATCGGTGCGTTATCCTCGTCCCGCTTATTGTCGTAGTATTTATCTATCGCAAAGGACGCCGCAAAAAGCAAAGCTATAACCCCGAGAACCGACGCAATTATTATCAGAAGTCTCTTTTTGAGCTTCTTATTATCCGCGATTTGCCCTTCTCTGCTCTCCTCGGCGGAATTTCTTTTTCGCACTTTATCCCCTCCAAATCCACAGATTTTAGCTTTATGAATATATGATACCACAAAATTGTCTTGATTTCAATAGAATTGCGCGTTATTTTTGTTTAATTTTTTATTAAATATTTTCAATATTTATTGTAAAATTACTTATTATATGTTATAATACAATGTGAATTTTTATTTTTTGAAAGGCATACTATTATGAAATATCTTGTACTTATCCCCGACGGAATGGCAGACGAGCCTATTGCTGAGCTTGGCAACCTCACACCTATGCAGAAGGCTAAGAAGCCCACTATGGATATGTTGGCTTCAAGCTCCTTTGTCGGAACGGTTTCAAATGTACCCGAAGGAATGGTTCCCGAAAGCGATACCGCAAATATGGCGATACTTTCCTTTGACCCCAAAATATACTCCAAGGGCAGATCTCCTCTTGAGGCTGTCAGTATGGGAATCGAAATGCAGCCCGACGAAACGGCTTACAGATGTAATGTCGTAACGCTTACCGAGGAGCAGGACGCTTATGAGGACAGAATTATTCTCGACCACAGCGCGGACGAGATAACCACTGCGGAAGCAGACCAGCTTATCAAGGCGCTTCAGAAAAAAATGGGCGACGATATAAAGAAATTCTATACTGGCGTCAGCTACCGCCATTGCCTTATCTGGAAGAACGGCAACGACAAATATAACTTTATGAGACCCCACGATATACTCGGCAAGCGCATCGGAGACTATCTCCCCCGCGAGGCTGACGGCGGCGCGGAATTTCTCAAGCTTATGAGGGACAGCTACGATATACTTAAAGACCACCCCGTAAATCTCGCCAGAAAGGCAAGAGGACTCAAGCCTGCCAACTCCGCTTGGCTCTGGAGCCCGGGAAAGAAGCCTCAGCTTCCCTCCTTCAAGGCAAAGTGGGGACTCGACGCGGCGGTTATTTCGGCGGTCGACCTTATCAAGGGTATCGGACTTTGCGCTGAAATGGATTCTATTGATGTCGAGGGCGCAACGGGTAATGTTCATACGAACTATGAAGGAAAGGCAAACGCCACTATCGAGGCGTTCAAGAGCGGAAAAGAGCTTGTCTATGTTCATGTTGAAGGTCCCGACGAGTGCGGACACAGAGCCGAGACGGATAACAAGGTTCTCTCAATAGAGCTTATAGATTCCAAGATACTTAAGCCTGTTTACGAGTATCTGGTATCCACGGGTGAGGATTTCAAGATAATGATTCTTCCCGACCACCCCACGCCCATAAGAATAAGAACACACTCTATCGACCCCGTTCCCTTTATGATATATTCCTCAGCGAGCAAGAGAGACGGTGTCAACACATTCTCCGAGCTTACGGCAACCGCCACGGGAAATTATGTAAGCGACGGATATAACCTTATGGGAATACTTACCGAAAAATAAAATTATCGAAAGGAGCAGAATAATGCTCGACAATGAAAACAACTTCGAGAACGAAAAGCTCGAGGCAGACGAACAGACTCAGGAGTCTGTCGACGCGGACGAATCCGAGAGCGAGATTCTCGGCGGCGAAGAACCGATAACCGAGGAGAGCGTTGAAGGCTGCGACGCGGAGACGAGCGAGGGCGGCGAGGCGGTTATTGCGCCCAAGCGTTCCCGCGCGGCGTCTGTCATAGATTATGTTGAAATATTCGTATTGGCGATATGCTTCGTCATTATAATCTTCTCCTTCTTTACAAGGCTTTGCAAGGTAGTCGGCCCCTCTATGGAAAATACTCTCTTTGAAGGCGAGACACTTATAGTAACAAATCTTGCTTACGAGCCCGAGCGCGGAGATATCATCGTATTTCACCAGACAGGCGAGGGCGACGCGGCGCTCAACGAGCCGATAGTAAAACGAGTTATCGCAGTCGGCGGCGAAACGGTGAATATCGACTTTGAAACCTGGACGGTCACTATAACCGACAAGGACGGAAATACATTCGTATACGACGAGCCTTATATGTATCTCGACAAATCCGCCCCGCTTCTGACCTCGGCTCACGAATACCCCTACGAGGTTCCCGAGGGTTCCCTCTTTGTTATGGGAGACAACCGAAATCACTCTGCCGACAGCCGCGGAACATCTATCGGACTCGTCGACGAGCGCAGAGTTCTTGGAAAAGTAGTTCTGAGAGTTTCTCCGTTCAGCAAATTCGGAAAAGTAGAATAATCAAGGTAAACAGAAATGCCATCACAAAGAAACATACAATGGTTTCCGGGGCATATGGCGAAAACCCGCCGTCTGATAACCGATAACCTCAAAAATGTTGACGCGGTTATCGAGCTTCTTGACGCGAGAATCCCCATAAGCTCAAGGAATCCTGAAATAGTCAAGCTGACCGCTTCAAAGCCGAGAATAATTCTCCTCAACAAGGCATCTTTGGCTGATCCCGCTATGACCGCGAAATATGTCGCTGAGTACACCTCAGACAATACCGTGTGTATCGAGACAGACTGCATTACGGGTTACGGTCTTAACAAAATAGCGCCCGCCATAAAGAAGCTCTGTCAGGCAAAACTCGACAGATATGAGGACAAAGGAATGTCAGGGCGTATGCTCAAGGCTATGGTGTTGGGTATTCCGAATGTTGGAAAATCCTCTCTTATAAATAAAATTTGCGGAAATAAAAAGGCGAAGGTCGAAAACCGTCCTGGTGTTACGCTCGACAAGCAATGGGTTGCCACCAATATCGGTATTTTGTTGCTTGATATGCCGGGTATTCTTTGGCCTAAGTTTGAGGACCCGACGGTCGGTGAAAATCTCGCGGTTACGGGAGCTATAAAGGACGATATTCTCGATATAGAAAGTATCGCCTGCACTCTCTGTTCAAGGCTGCGCGAGCTTTACCCCGAGTTGCTTTGCGCGAGATATAAGCTTGGAGATATATCGGTTGCCGACGGGCTTTCCGATTACGAGCTTTTGTCGCTGATAGGCAGAAAGCGCGGCTTTCTCGTCAGCGGCGGCGAGATAGATACCGAGCGCACCGCGAATATGCTTATAGACGAATTCCGCGCCGCGAAGATCGGTCGGATAACGCTAGATAAAATTTGACACAGAGGTTTTTATGCTTGAATATACTGTTGAGAGCGAGGTACGCTCACGCGGATATAACATAATATGCGGAGTTGACGAGGCGGGTCGAGGCCCGTTGTGCGGCCCTGTTACCGCGGCAGCTGTCATACTGCCCGACGGACTTTATATTGAGGGGCTCAATGACTCTAAAAAGCTATCCGAGGCAAAGCGTGAAAAGCTTTACGATATAATCACCCGTGACGCTATCGCGTGGTCGGTCTGCCACGCCACCGTCGAGGAAATAAACGAGACAGACATTCTCTCCGCGGCGCTTCTCGCCATGAGACGAGCAATAGAAAGCCTTTCGGTAAAGCCCGATTTCGCACTTATCGACGGAAATATCTCGCGCGGATTTACCCTGCCGACGCAGACGGTAATACACGGAGACGCAATCTCGCCGTCTATCGCCGCGGCGTCGATACTCTCCAAGGTCACTCGTGACAGAATATGCTACGAGCTTGACGCGGCTTATCCCGAATACGGCATAGCCAAACACAAGGGATATTCAACGAAAGACCATATGGAAGCACTGAGAAAATACGGCCCCGCACCGATACACCGCACCAAGTTCATAAGATTTCTCGACAAGGAGAAAAAATAGTGACGACCAAGGAGATAGGTGACATCGGAGAGCGCGCGGCGGCGAGGTTTCTAAAGCGAAGCGGTTATAAAATAAAAGGACGCAACAAGCATCTTTCTCACAATGAGATTGACATAATCGCAGAGGATAAAAGCTATATTGTTTTTGTCGAGGTGAAAACGCGAACTGTAAATCAAAGCAAGGACACATACACCTCACCCGCCTCTGCAGTTACCCACGCAAAGCAGTCGAAGCTGATAAGCGCGGCGTATGATTATCTGCGTCAAAAGCCGAGCAAAAAGCAACCGAGAATGGATGTTATAGAGGTCTGGCTTGATAAGGAAACGCAAAAGGTTATAGACATAAATCATATTTACAACGCATACGGAACTAATTGATACGCAGGAGATTTTATGCGAAAGCTTTCCCTGTCGGATATCCATTGCGATACCGCTTACGAGATGTTTAAAGGGGCGCAGTCCTTCGCTAGCAATTCCCTTGCGGTCTCTGCCAATAAAGCAGAGTGCTTCGAGCGCTACATACAGGTTGCGGCTATATGGAGTGACAAAACACTCGATAACGACGACGCCTACGAAAGATTTTTCAGGATCGCCGAATATCTCAAGCGTGATATCCTTACCGCAAATGACACGGATATTCTGCGAGAGCCGAAAACGACGGCAAAAAACAATATAATAATCTCCGTTGAGGACGCGAGGATACTCAACGGTCAGTTATCAAGGATTGATGATATTTTCCGCGTAGGGGCAAGGATAATGACGCTTCTATGGAGCGGAGAGACCTGTATCGGTGGAAGCTATGATACAAGGTCAGGGCTATCAGATTTTGGAAAAGATGTAGTAAGCAGATGCGCGGAGCTTGGAATTATCCCCGACATATCTCACGCGTCTGAACAAAGCGCGGAAGATGTATTCAACATCTGCGCCTCAAAGATACCGGTTATAGCATCGCACTCCGACGCATATTCGGTTCACCCCCATCCAAGAAACCTTAACGACAGACAGTTTATAAGCATCAAATCCTGTGGAGGACTCGTCGGCATAAATCTTTGCTCGGAGCATCTTGGAATATCCGAGGGCAGACGCCCTCTGCATACTGTAATGGCGCATATTGAGCATTACCTCTCGCTCGGCGGAGAGGACACGGTATGCTTCGGTTGCGACTTTGACGGAGCTGATACACCGTCGGAATTTCAAAGCATCGCTTCCCTGCCTATAATTGCGGAGGAAATGGCGAGACTGAATTACAAAGATGAACTTATAGATAAAATCTTCTTTGAAAACGCAAAGAGCTTTATCTTTAAAAATATAAAATTATAATACCCTAAATCAAGGAAGGATAAAAAAATGAAGTATTACAGCACACGCGACACACAGAAAAAAGCATTTGATTCGGCAGAGGTCATCAAGCAAGGTCTTGCTTCCGACGGAGGTCTTTTCATTCCCGAGAGCATACCTCAGCTCACCCGTGAAGATATATTGACTATTTCGTCGATGACATATCCCGAGAGAGCGGCAACCGTTCTTTCAAAATTTCTCACCGATTATACATACGACGAGCTTCTCACAGACGCTAAGGCGGCTTACAGCGAAACCTCTTTCCCGGGCGGAGCTGCTCCTCTCAATAAAGTAAACGATTCTATTTACTCGCTCGAGCTTTGGCACGGCCCCACGGCAGCCTTTAAGGATATGGCACTTCAGATAATGCCCCGACTCCTCTCCAGAGCCCTCGTAAAAACAGGTGAGAGCAACACCGCGCTTATTCTCGTTGCAACATCGGGTGATACGGGAAAAGCGGCTCTTGAGGGATATAAGGATATCGACAGAATCAAGATAATGGTATTCTACCCCGTCGACGGTGTGAGCAAGGTGCAGAAGCTCCAGATGGCAACGCAGACAGGTAACAATGTCAATGTATACGCAATAAGAGGAAACTTTGACGACGCTCAGACGGGAGTCAAGAAAATATTCTCCGATAAGGAAGCCGCGACTAAGCTTCTTGAAAATAAGTATATTCTTTCTAGCGCAAACTCTATTAACTGGGGGCGTCTCGTTCCTCAGATAGTTTATTATGTTTCCGCATACTGCGACATGCTCAACGCAGGTGATATCGAGTATGGCGAAACAGTAAATGTTTGCGTACCGACAGGAAACTTCGGCAACATTTTTGCCGCGTATATTGCAAAGCTTATGGGTCTTCCTCTTGCTAAGCTCGTATGCGCTTCAAACGCAAACAATGTTCTCACAGATTTCCTCAGCACGGGTACTTACGACAGAAACCGTAAATTCCATACGACAATGTCTCCCTCAATGGATATTCTCATATCCAGCAACTTAGAGCGCCTTCTCTGCTTCGCCGCGGGCGAGGAAAAGACCGCCGCTTATATGGCAGAGCTTAACAAGAACGGCAAATATACGGTAGACGCGGCTACAAAGGCGACCATCGACGAAACTTTCGTTGGCTTCTGCGCAAACGAGGAGGAAACCGCCGCAACTCTTAAAAAGTTCTATTCCGAGCAGGGCTATCTTGCCGACACTCATACATCGGTCGCACTCAACTGCGCCGAGCAGTATATGACCAAATACAACGACGGAAAGAAGATGATCGTAGCATCAACCGCAAGTCCGTATAAGTTTGCCGCAGATGTTTACAAGTCGATTACCGACACCGCGGCAAATTCCGACACAGAAGCGCTCGACCAGCTCTCGGCTCTCACGGATACTGAGATATCCTACCCGCTTCGCAATCTCACCGAGAGAAAGGTAAACTTTGACTCTGTTATCGATCCCGACCAGATGCTTGATGTTGTTTACAAATTTATGTAATTAAAACGCAGGGCTGTCACTAAAATAGCGACAGCCCTGTGCGAAAGTTTTACTTTCTTTCCTTAAAGGTAGCGCAAACCGTATCAGAGCTGCAGGTTGCGTTGCTGGGGCCGACATTTATCATCTCAGCCGTGCAATAACAATCGCAATCGTGATATACGCAGTTCTTAGCATCGCAGTTAATTCCGCGGTTATAATGCTTGGGCTTCTCCTCGCCAAAGCAACCGCAGTTGTCTTTCTTCTGTTCCATATTTATTTACCCTCCTTTTTGGGATAATATTATTATGAGCAGAAAATCAGATTTAATTCATTTTACGCAAGGAGGTTTTATATGTCCGTTTTCGCAATATCCGATCTTCATCTTTCGATAAATAATCCCTCCAAGGCGATGGATGCGTTCGGAAACCGTTGGAATGACTATCAAACTAAAATATATAACAATTGGACAAAAATAGTAAATAACACCGACACGGTAATAATCCCCGGAGATATATCCTGGGGTTCTTCGCTTCAGGGCTCGGCAGAGGACCTGCGTTTTCTTGATTCCCTGCCGGGGAAAAAGATAATATTCAAAGGCAACCACGATTTCTGGTGGTCGACAGTATCAAAGCTGACTGCTTTTTTCAAGGAAGAAAATCTCACCACGCTTAAAATACTTAACAATACTGCCATCGTTGTAGAAAATTATATAATAACCGGAACGAGAGGTTGGTTTTCCGACCCTTCGGCGCAAAATACCGTTCAGCCTACCGATTTCAATAAAATAGTAAACCGAGAGGCGATAAGGCTTCGCATCGCCCTTACCGAGGCAGCAAAGCTCAGAGAAGACAGCGGTAAGGAAATTATCGCTTTTTTCCACTTCCCTCCACTCTGGAAGGATTTTTGCGACGAGAACACTTTCGACGCACTCAATGAGTTCGGAGTGAAGAAATGCTACTTCGGTCATATCCACGGTTGCTATAATATTCCCGACAAACAAGAGTATCGCGGAGTGGAACTTATGATGATTTCGGCAGATTATCTGAATTTTGTGCCAAAACTTATATAAACTGGTATTATTTATGCCCTTTTTTCTAAAATGATATTGACAAAATGAAAGAAAAAAAGTAAAATATACAATGTATGTAAAAAAATAATTAATTATACAATCCGGAGGTTTAAACAAAATGAGTTTAACAAAATCTGAAGTAATCGAAAAGAACAGGTATGAGCTGCAGTTCTCTGTAGATAAAGCCACTTTTGATGAAGCTGTAACAAAGGTTTTCCGCAGAAAAGCTAAGAACATCAATGTTCCCGGTTTCAGAAAAGGAAAGGCTCCACGCGCTATTATCGAGAAGATGTACGGCGCGGGAATTTTCTACGAGGACGCAATCAATGACCTTATCCCCGACGCATATTCCGAGGCTCTCAAAGAGTCTGCTCTCGAAGTGGTCGGACAGCCCGAATTTGATATCGTATCTCTTGACGAGAACGGTCTCGTGCTTTCCGCTAAGGTTTATGTAAAGCCCGAAGTCCAGATAAAGGATTATTTCGGAATTGAGGTTGAGAAAGAGGTCGTTCCCGTAACAGACGAGGATGTTGATAAGGAAATTCAGCTCGTCAGAGAGAGAAACTCCAGAGAAATCGAAGTAACAGACCGTCCCGCAGAGATGGGTGACACCGCTGTCATCGACTTTGAGGGCTTCTGCGACGGAGTCGCTTTCGAGGGCGGCAAGGGCACAGATTATGCGCTCAAGCTTGGCTCAGGCTCTTTCATTCCCGGCTTCGAGGAACAGGTTGCAGGCAAGAGCATCGACGAGGAGTTTGATGTTAATGTAACATTCCCCACCGAGTACCACGCAGCAGAGCTTGCAGGTAAAGAGGCTGTATTTAAAGTAAAGATCCACGCAATCACTAAGGTTGAGCTTCCCGAGCTTGATGACGATTTTGCAAAGGATGTTTCCGAATTTGACACATTTGCTGAATATCGAGAGGATGTTAAGGCAAAAATTGAAAAGAGACGCGAGAGCGAGGCTGACAGAGCTGTTGAAGAAAAGCTTATGGATGCCCTCATTGAGAAGCTCGAGGCTGATATTCCCGAGCCTATGTTCGAGGCTGAGACCGAGAACTTTGTTCGCGACTATGATAACAGACTCCGTATGCAGGGACTCGATCTCAAGACATATTTCAAGTATACCGGTCTTACACTCGACACTCTCCGCGCTCAGATGAGACCTCAGGCAGAGCGTCAGGTAAAGGCAAGACTTGCGCTTGAAAAGATTGCAGAGCTTGAGAAGATCGAGGCATCCGAGGAGGATATCGAGAACGAATACAAGTCTATCGCAGAAGCTTATGGGGTTGAGCTTGACCAGGTTAAGGCAAGCATCGACGCTGACGCTATCGCGGCAGATATGAAGGTCAAGAAGGCTATGGACCTTGTAAAGGAAAAGGCAGTTATTATAAGCAAGTAATTTTTTCCCTTTCACAAACAATTATTTTTGGAGGTTTTTATGTTCAACTACGACAAAGGTATGTATAATGCGCTTGTTCCTATGGTCGTTGAGCAGACTGCCAAGGGCGAACGCTCATACGATATTTTTTCAAGACTTCTTAACGACAGAATAATCTTTTTGTCCGACGAGGTCAACGATACCACGGCTTCTCTGGTAGTTGCGCAGCTGCTCTTCCTCGAAGCGCAGGATCCCGACAAAGATATTAACTTTTATATCAACAGTCCAGGCGGCTCGGTAACCGCAGGTATGGCTATATACGATACTATGAACTTTATCAAGTGCGATGTCTCGACTATATGTATAGGTATGGCGGCAAGTATGGGAGCGTTTCTTCTCTCCGCGGGAACCAAGGGCAAGCGTATTGCTCTCCCCAACAGTGAGATAATGATCCATCAGCCTCTTGGCGGAGCTAAGGGTCAGGCAACTGATATTAAGATTCAGGCAGAGCTTATCCTCAGAACGAGAGATAACCTCAACCGTATACTCGCCGAGAACACGGGTAAATCTATTGAAGAAATTGCAAGAGATACCGAGCGTGATAACTTTATGACCGCGCAGCAGGCTCTTGAATACGGACTGATTGATAAAATATTTGAAAAAAGAGCTTGAGAGGATATTTGATGTCTAACAATAACACAAAAGACGGTGTATATGCAGGCTCAAGATATTGTTCATTTTGTGGGCGGAAGGAAAATCAGGTAAATTTCCTGATTCCTTCCCCCACAGGAATTTATATATGCGATTTTTGCGTAGATGCCTGCGAACAGCTAATTTACGAAAACACAGAAAATGTTTCCGAGCTTGACGGAATGACTATCGCTTCCCTTCCCAAGCCCCGTGAGATAAAACAGACGCTTGACGAATATGTTATCGGTCAGGACGACGCCAAGATAGCACTCTCGGTTGCCGTATACAACCATTACAAGCGTATACTTTATAATCAGGCACAGAATAAAGGAAAGCGCCTAAAAGAAAGCACAGAAAGCGATGTCGATCTGCATAAAAGCAATGTGCTTCTTATAGGTCCCACGGGTGTTGGAAAGACATATCTGGCTCAGACACTCGCAAAATCACTCAAGGTTCCCTTCGCTATTGCAGACGCAACGACGCTTACCGAAGCTGGATATGTCGGCGAGGATGTTGAAAATATACTCCTCAGACTTATTCAGGCGGCAGACTATGATATCGAGCTTGCCGAACGCGGAATAATCTATATCGACGAGGTCGATAAGATTGCAAGAAAGAGTGAAAATCGCTCTATTACGAGAGATGTATCGGGTGAGGGCGTTCAACAGGCGCTTCTGAAAATCCTTGAAGGCACGGTAGCTAATGTTCCCCCGCAAGGCGGAAGAAAGCACCCAAATCAGGAATTTATCCAGATAAACACCGAGAATATTCTCTTTATCTGCGGCGGTGCGTTTGACGGTCTTGAACAGATAATCGAGCGCCGTCAGGGTAACCAGACCATCGGATTTTCGGGAAGCATTGTCAGAAAAGAGGAACGCCGCAAGGCGGGAGTCTTTAAGGATGTTGAGCCTCACGATATAGTAAAGTTCGGACTTATCCCCGAGCTTGTCGGTCGTATCCCCGTTATAGTCTCCCTTAACGACCTTGACGAGGAAGCCCTTGTGAGAATTCTCAGTGAACCCAAAAGCTCGCTTATTAAGCAATATCTTAAGTTGTTTGAAATGGACGGCGTTGAGCTTAATTTCACAGACGACGCGCTTCGCGCAATTGCCGCTCAGGCAATCAAGCGCAACACAGGCGCTCGCGGACTGCGTTCTATAATGGAACGGCTTATGATGAATGTTATGTATGATATTCCCTCACAGCAGGACATCGTTGAGGTTCTTATCACCGAGGACTGCGTCAACGGAATTGGAGAGCCAATAATCACACGCAAGGAATTGTTGGACCCCGCCCCCAAGGTTGCGGGAGAGCTTGAATAAAATAGAAATAACAGGCTGTCGCATCGACTGCGACAGCCTGTTGCATTAAGTGAAATCAGATTACTGACAACCGCACTTTCCACCCTTATCGCCTCTGTCGCGATAGGTATATCCCGGAGGACAGAATTCAGCGGTCGGAAAATCCATCGACCTGAAAAGACTGCAGGGATTGTCTTCCTCTGCTGCCACGCACTCCTTATCTGGAACACAGTATTCGGTAGCATTGATAAGATACTGAGCAGGACGAACTATTCTTACAACCGAGAATATTCCGAGAGAAACAGTAATATATCTGTCCTCGTCATGGTCGTTAAGAGTTCCCGAAATTCCCGCAGCAACATACTCGGGAATATCGTCGCAGCAACAGCAGCAACAGCTGCAGTTGTCGTTTGCCTCGCGAACCTTTGTGTTGAGGATAATAGGATCTACGACCTCAACTATCGCGATAGGAACATTTTTACTCGAGCAACAGGGCTCGGGAAGAGCGCAGTAATCCGAGGAATCGGGATTACTCTTGAATATACTTACATTACTTTCACTTCCGTAAAGAATAACCTTTTTTTCAAGCACAGCAATTCCGTCAAACTCCTGACTTCTGCCACCGCTCATGCAAGCCTCAAAGGTAATCTTTACATAGAATTTTATCGTCACCGAATAAAATCCTCTGTTAAATCTTACGGGATCTATTCCAATGTATGTCCACGCTATACAAGCGCTCCTTGCCCTGATATTTGTCGTACGCGATATAACATCGTTTCCGAAATCGGTCAGCAGCACCTTCACATCCTCAAAACAGTCTCTGTCTCGGCAAGAATCGAGAATTCTGTTTGTCTCGATGCAAACCATTTCCGAGCGAGCGCCGTTATTTCCCTGGGAATTACAGCACGAAAATTTATTATCTGCCATATCTCATTTCCTCCTGATAAAATTAGCCAGAGCAAGTAATTCGCTCCTTTAACAGAATATGCTCCGTAACAAATTTTGACAATAATAAACTTTATCCGCAAAATTTTATAAATATTTTCATTTTTATTAAATTTAATCTTGAATATTATCGCAAAATGTATTAAAATATATGTATGTTGTTTGTTTTATAAAATCAGAATGTAAAAATTACGCCGAGGTGATAAAATGTCTAAAATAGGATTTGATAATGACAAGTACATAAAACTTCAGTCAGAAAAAATTCTCGAGAGAATTTCGGGCTTTGGAGGAAAGCTTTATCTTGAATTCGGAGGTAAGCTTTTTGACGACTATCACGCGTCTCGAGTTCTCCCAGGATTCAAGCCCGACAGTAAAATAAAAATGCTTCTTAACCTCAAGGACGAAGCTGAGGTCATTATCGTTGTCTCATCGGTCGCTATCGTTCAGAACAAAATACGCGGCGACCTCGGAATATCCTATGACCTCGACGCGCTCAGAATGATCGACGCATTTACCGATATAGGTCTTTGCGTTGGCGGAGTGGTGCTTACGCATTATACTCAGCAGCCCGCCGCAGATAAATTCATAGCCCGTCTGAAAAATCTCGGGGTCAAGGTATATAAGCATTACCCCATCGAGGGATACCCCACGAACATCAGACATATCGTCAGCGAGCAGGGCTACGGTAAAAACGATTATATCGAAACCACGCGCTCTCTCGTTGTGGTGACCGCCCCGGGACCCGGTAGCGGTAAGATGGCAACCTGCCTCTCTCAGCTCTATCACGACAACAAGAGAGGAATTAAGGCGGGATACGCAAAGTATGAGACCTTCCCAATCTGGAATCTTCCGCTGAAGCACCCCGTAAATGTTGCCTACGAGGCGGCAACGGTCGACCTCAACGATGTCAATATGATAGATCCCTTCCATCTCGACGCTTATGGAATAAAAGCGGTCAACTACAACAGAGATATTGAGATATTCCCCGTTCTCAGAGCTATGTTTGAGAAGATATACGGCGAATGTCCTTATAAATCCCCCACCGATATGGGCGTTAATATGGCAGGAAATTGCATCATTGACGATGAGGTTACCTGCGAAGCTTCAAAAATGGAGATTGTGAGAAGATATTATGACGCCCTTTGTAAAAAGAAAAAAGGGCTTGCCAACGCCGACGAGGTGTTCAAGGCAGAGCTTATAATGAATCAGGCGGGAATCGACACATCTTTCAGAGAGGTCGTAGCTAAATCGCTTAAGAAGGCTGCCGACACAGGCGCGCCCGCAACTGCAATCCAACTCCCCGACGGCTCTATCGTAACAGGAAAGACTTCTTCCCTTCTCGGCGCGTCCGCGGCTGCACTCCTCAACGCACTTAAAAAACTCGGCGGAATAAACGATGAATTCCTCCTTATTCCACCCGTGGTCGTTGAACCTGTTCAGGCGCTTAAAACTCAGATTCTCGGAAATCACAATCCAAGACTTCACGCAGACGAAATTCTCATCGCATTGGCTATATCGGCAACAACAAACCCGATGGCGGCACTTGCTATGGAGCAGCTTCCCAAGCTTGTAGGCTGTGAGGCGCATACGAGCGTTATTGTTTCAAATGTAGATAAGGATATATACCGCAAGCTCGGTATCAATCTCACCTGTGAGCCGATATATCAGACAAAAAAGCTCTATCATAAATAATTCTGTTAAAAAACAAATTTAACACAATATAAAAACAAAGGAGTTCTTATGAAAAAAATAGTTGGAGAATTTAAAACATTTATTATGCGCGGAAATATCGTGGATATGGCTGTCGGTGTTATCGTCGGTAGTTCATTCACCGCTATTGTCAACGCGCTCAGCAACAACATTCTCAAGCCCGTTATAAACTGGCTTCTCGCGCTCATATTCGGTGCGAACTCGCTCAGCGAGGTTTATACTATGCTTCGCCCCGTCGAGGGTGAGGACGGTCTTATCGACCTCACACAGTCGATATACATAGATTGGGGCGCATTTATCAACGCAATTATTAATTTCTTCCTTATTGCTTTGGTTCTCTTCATTTTTGTTAAGATAATCAACAAAATAAGAGACGGACGCAAAGAGCTTGCCGAAAACATGGCAGAAGATATATCCTTCAAGGAAGACAGGAAGGAAATGAAGAAGCTCGGTATCAAGCGTTCCGACAAGGCCGCAGTTGCCGCTTTCTATGCTGAAAAGGCAAGAAAGGCTGAGGAAGCAAAGAGAGAGGCTGAGGAAAAGGCAAGACTTGAAAGACTTGCTAATCCCACCACTGAGGACCTTCTCAAGGAAATTCGTGATATTCTTCTCAATAAAAACTAATATAGCAAAACGGCTGAGAATTTTAAAATTCTCAGCCGTTTTTTAATTAAGGGGTTGCGGATTTCCGCAACCCCTTTACTGTCATAATTTTACGCTTTGAGTCTTGCTTCGAGTGCTGCAAGCTCGTCGTACATAGCCTGAGGAACTCTGTCGCCAACCTGAGCGTAGAATTCCTTGATGTTAGCAACATCCTCGAGCCAGGAAGCCTTATCAACTGTGAGAAGCTCCTTGATAGTGTCGAGAGTAACATTCTCAAGTCCCTCAATGTTGATGTCCTCTGCATTAGGAACATATCCGATAGGAGTGATGTTCGCGTCAACCTTGCCCTCGCAACGGTCGAGTATCCACATAAGAACTCTCATATTATCGCCAAATCCGGGCCAAATGAAGTTTCCGTTATCATCGGTACGGAACCAGTTTACATGGAATATCTTGGGAGGATTAGGAATCATTGTACCCATCTTGAGCCAGTGTGCCCAGTAGTCACCCATATCGTAACCAACGAAAGGTCTCATAGCCATAGGATCGCGACGAACAACTCCTACTGCGCCTGCCGCAGCCGCGGTTGTCTCGGAAGCCATGATAGAGCCGACAAATGCGCCATTCTGCCAGCTTGTCGACTGGTAAACCAGAGGAGCGGTCTTTGCTCTGCGTCCGCCAAATACGATTGCGGAAAGAGGAACTCCTGCGGGATTATTGAACTCCTTGGAAATGCAAGGACAGTTGATAGCCATAGCTGTGAAACGGCTGTTGGGATGAGCGCCGCAGGTGGACTTGTCTGCCTTATTGTACTTCGTGCAATCCCATACATTGCCCTTCCAGTCTATTGCGTTCGTAGGAGGATTCTTGTCAAGTCCTTCCCACCAAACGGTATTGTTGTCAAGGTTATGAACAACATTTGTAAATATTGTATCTCTCATAGTTGTGTGGAGAGCGTTGGGGTTGGACTGCTCGTTTGTACCGGGAGCAACTCCGAAGAATCCGTTCTCGGGGTTAACCGCCCAGAGTCTTCCGTCCTCACCGACACGAATCCAAGCGATATCGTCACCTACGCACCAAACCTTGTATCCCTTCTTCGCATAGAATTCAGGAGGAATAAGCATTGCGAGGTTGGTCTTACCGCAAGCAGACGGGAATGCAGCAGAGATATACTTTGTCTCACCGTCGGGATATTCAACACCGAGAATGAGCATGTGTTCTGCCATCCAGCCCTCTTTGCGTCCGATATAGGAAGCTATACGGAGAGCGAAGCACTTCTTACCGAGAAGAACATTTCCGCCGTAGCCCGAGTTGACAGACCAGATGGTGTTGTCCTCAGGGAAATGGCAGATGTAACGGTTTTCCTCGTCGATATCAGCTCTTGCGTGAAGTCCCTTGATGAAGTCGCCGCTCTCACCGAGAGCCTCGAGAACATCGGTTCCAACGCGAGTCATTATAAGCATATTAAGAACGACATAGATAGAGTCTGTAAGCTCAATTCCGTACTTTGCGAAGGGCGAGCCAACGATACTCATAGAATAAGGAATAACATACATTGTTCTTCCCTTCATTGAGCCGCGGTAAAGCTTTCCAAGCTTCTCATAGCACTCCTTGGGATCCATCCAGTTGTTGATGTTTCCTGCATCCTCTTTCTTGGAGGTGCAAATAAATGTTCTGCCTTCAACACGAGCAACATCGTTTACTGCAGTTCTGTGAAGATAGCAGTTAGGAAGAAGCTCCTCGTTGAGCTTGATCATTTCGCCTGTCGAGCACGCTTCAGCTCTTAAAGCCTCTGCCTGTTCCTCGGAACCGTCTATCCAGACGATCTTATCAGGCTGTGTCATAGCCTTCATCTCGTCGATCCAGCTAAGAACAAACTTGTTTTTTGTCATGACTTTTCTCCTCTTTATGTTCATTTTTTAATTATTTGGGACAAATCCAAAGCTAACGACATTTCAATCGTTACCCATTTTATATTTTAACATCAAATTCCTTTTTTTGCAAGAGGAATTTCATAATGGTTACACTTTGTTAACAATTAAACAAGCTTTATCGTTGCTATAAAAGCAAAGGCTATAAAAGAGTTAATTCCCTTTTATAGCCCTTGGCTTTAAGCTCTGCCGTAAAGATTATTAAGATGGCGCAGCCTTGCTCTATCTATCGAATTTATCTGCTCGTATGTAAAGCGGATCTGCCAGTTTCCGTCCGCCTCTCCGGGGATATTCATTCGGGTGTCTCTGCCGTAACCAAGTATATCCTGAATTGGGATAATTACGGTCGCCGCATGACTTGCGAGCATTGTTTTCACAATATGTCTGCAAGCCTCATCCCAATCGTTTCCGTTATATCCGCAATAATCGAACACCCGTTTACGGGTATTCTCATCAAGCTCCCAGATATAGCCGAGAAGTGTATTGTTGTCGTGTGTTCCCGTATATGCTACACAATTTTCGGTATAATTGTGCGGCAGATGCGTCGAGTTACTGTCACCAAGAAATCCGAACTGAAAAACTCTCATTCCTGGGAAGCCGCTGTAACGCACAAGCTCCTCAACCTCGGGGGTTATATCGCCGAGGTCCTCGGCGATAACAAGCGAGTCGCCTACCGTCTTGCGAAGCTCGTTGATAAAACGCTTACCGCCGCTCTTCACCCATTTTCCTTTCCTCGCGCTATCCGCGTCCGCAGGAACACTCCAAAAGGATTCAAAGCCACGAAAATGGTCGATTCTTACTCCATCGAACATTTCAAGATTATGTTTCATTCTCTCGCACCACCAGGCGTATCCGTCCTCACGCATCCTTTTCCAATCGTAAAGAGGATTTCCCCAAAGCTGACCGTCCTCTGAGAAATAGTCGGGCGGAACGCCCGCCACGCTCTTTGGCCTGCCGCGACTATCCATATCGAACAGCTCTTTATCCGAAAAAACATCAGCGCTATCGGGAGAAACATATATCGGTATGTCGCCGATTATGGCAATTTCCTTTTTGTTCGCGTATTCCCTTACCTTCTTCCATTGAAAGAAAAATTCGTACTGTATGAATTTCCACATAAACAGGGTATCTGAGTCGTAGGTATCCACGGTAAAATCACAGCATTCCTTGCCGCCATTTGACTCTTTTAGCGACATAAATACACAGAAATCCGCAAGTCTTTTATTCTTTTCGATAAATTTCTCGATTTTCTCTCTATGCGACGCACTTACGCGCTGCGATGCCTTTTTAAGCAAAGGCAAACGAGTATCCCCGAGAAAATCATATTCGCAAACATAGGGCGTGCGCTGACGAAGAGATGCCAACTCATCCGCCGTTATAAGCCCCCTCTCATAAAGCTGCTCAAGGTCGACAAAATAGGGATTTCCCGCAAAAGCCGAATAGGATTTATACGGCGAATTGCAATCGTCTGTAACACCGAACGGCAAGACCTGCCAATAGGAAAATCCGCAATCCGACAAAAAATCTATAAACTGCTCCGCGCTCCTGCCAAAGCCGCCAATAGAATAATCTCCCCACAGCATAGTTATATGCATAAGGATTCCACTTTTTCGTTTCATATTAACTCCGTAAAATTTATTTAGCCTCAAACCAATTTGCGCCTATATGCGCCTCAACATCAAGCGGCACCTTGAGAGAAACCGCTCCCTCCATTTCGCTGACAAGTATTCTCATAGCCTCTTCCGCGCAATCCTTATGCGCCTCAAGCAAAAGCTCGTCGTGAACCTGAAGAATAAGCTTTGCGTCTATCCCCGCCTCGGAAAGCTTTTTATGCGTGTTTATCATAGCAATTTTTATGATATCTGCCGCAGTTCCCTGAATGGGACTGTTCATAGCCACTCTCTCTCCGAAATGCTGAAGATTTTTATTCGACGCCTTTATCTCGGGTATATATCTCCGTCTGCCGAACAAAGTGGAAACATATCCGTCAAGCTTCGCTTGCTTCTTGATATTTTCAAGATATTGATGGACTTTCGGGAAGCCCTCGAGGTATGACTCAATATATTGCTTTGCCTGAGCGCGTGATATTCCAAGGTCCTCAGAAAGCGAATATTCGCCGATACCGTAAACTATTCCGAAGTTCACCGCCTTTGCTCTCTTTCTCAGCTCGGGAGTGACATTCTCTCGGGAGACGCCAAAAACTCTTGCCGCTGTCGAGGTGTGAATATCCTCTCCGCCAACGAAGGCTTCTATCATCGTTTCATCCTCGGATATGTCGGCAAGAAGTCTCAGCTCTATCTGTGAATAGTCGGCGTCAACGATAACATAGTCCTCGTTTTTCGGAATGAAATATTTTCTGAACCGTCTGCCAAGCTCTGTACGCACGGGAATATTCTGAAGATTAGGCTCGGCAGAGGAAAGTCTGCCCGTCGCGGTACCCGTCTGGTTAAGCACCGTGTGAATTCTTCCGTCAGCGTCGGCAAGATTGATAAGCGCGTCTGTATATGTGGAATTAAGCTTGGTTATCTGTCTGTAATCAAGTATATCATCGATAATATCGTGCTTGCCTCTGAGCTTGTTAAGAACCTCTGCGTCGGTGGAATAACCCGTCTTGGTTTTCTTCAGTGCGGGAAGTCCGAGCTTATTGAACAAAACATCTCCAAGCTGCTTGGGGGAATCTATATTGAATTCCTCGCCCGCAGAGCAATATATCCTCTCTCTGAGCGCCTCGGCGACCTCGGAAAGCTCGTTGCGATACTCCGCAATTCCCGCGGTATCTATCTTCACGCCTACCGTTTCCATATCAGCTAAAACCGCCGCGAGCGGCATCTCGATATCAAAGAGAAGATGCTCTATACCCTCGGATATTATTTTAGGGAGCATTATTTCATAAAGTGTGAAGACCGCGACCGCGGGATTTATATTCTCTGTAAGCGATGTTCCCGCATATTCAAGATATATTTCTTCAAGACCGTAGCTTCTGCGAGTTGAGTTGAGCGCATAAGCCGTGAGCATAACATCAAAATAGCAGGAGCTGTATTCTACCCCTCTCGCATAAAGGAGCTTATACATCGCCTTTGCGTCGTGGGTTACTATCCTTGCGCCGTTCAGTATCTCAGCAAGAAAACCACTCGCAAGCTCTGATGCCTCGCACATCAAAAGATTCTCCGAATCGTATACAGAAATCACTCCGTCGGACGATAGATAAACCGAAATCGTCTTGTCTGCGAAGCAAGTCTTGGCGGCTGCGATAGATATAGTCTTTACAGCTCTGTCGCACAATGCCGTATCGGTAGTCTCCTCTGCGGTCTGTCCGACCTCAGGACTTTTCTCTGCTTCCACAGTATCAAGCTCAAGCTTTTTTATAAGTGAGAAGAATTCAAGCTTTTCAAAGAGGGCTTTAAGCACGGGCTTGTTTATTCCTGTGTATTCAGCGGCAACGCTATCGAATGATATCGGCGCGTTTCTCTCGATACGCGCGAGCTTTTGCGAGAGGAAAGCGCTATCCTTGCCGTCGGTAAGCTTTTGCTTAACAGACGGCGAAAGCTTAGCTTCGCTGTATTTTTCATATACCCCTTCAAGTGTGGAAAATTCCCCTATAAGCTTCAGCGCGGTCTTTTCTCCTATTCCCGCGACTCCCGGGATATTATCCGAGCTATCTCCCATCAGTGCCTTGACATCAACGAACTGAGAGGGCTCTATTCCGTAAACCTCGCGGAAATGCTCTCTGTCGAAATTCACAGTTTCCTTGTTTGTCGCAAGAAGGACCGTCGTATCGGCGTCTATGAGCTGAAGCGAGTCTCTGTCTCCTGTCAGGACATAAGAGTGAATTTCCTCTTTAGCCGCGTGGGCAGATACCGTTCCCAATATATCATCTGCCTCATAGCCCTCAAGCTCAAGTACGCTAAGTCCCATTCCTCTCATACACTCCTTGGCGTACGGAAGCTGCTCTGCAAGTTCTTCGGGCATTCCCTTTCTGTTGGCTTTATATCCGTCGAACATTTTATGTCTGAATGTGGGCGCTTTAAGGTCAAAGGCTACCACGCAATAATCGGGCTTTACGACGCCTATATTTTTTGAAAGAATGGTATACATTCCGAAGACCGCATTGGTGTGAAGCCCGTCCTTCGTTGTAAGCGGATGAACTCCGTAAAAGGCTCTGTTGAGTATACTGTTTCCGTCGACGACCAAGATTTTTTTCATAAATAAACCTCTGTTTTTTCAGCAGTAATTATACTTAAATAGTATATCACTTTTAATA
The DNA here is from genome assembly GCA_017625755.1 of Clostridia bacterium. Taxonomy (GTDB): domain Bacteria; phylum Bacillota; class Clostridia; order Oscillospirales; family CAG-272; genus HGM12713. Next base: position 58,354 of record JAGAKG010000035.1, read on the forward strand.
ACTCATTGTCAAGCAAATTGTGTTTATTGCAGCGCAATTGTATCTATTTTTTTATTTTCAAGGAATATCTTGACCTACCGAACCAAATATTGTATAATAGTTACATGCTTATCATAATCTTTCGAGGAGATAATATATGAAAAACAAGGGATACTTCGGCGGCGCAAGGCGCTCCGACAAAAAAGCCCCAAAAAGAATAATAATAATCGCAGCTATCGTCGTGGCTATATTCGTTCCCGCAATTGCGGCGTGGATAAACTATTCGCTGAAATCGAACGATACAAAATCAACACCTGACAATCTTATGAATGTGTCATTATACGAGGATAACACTTTGCTTTTTGAGGAAGAAGAAGACCCTGAAAAAGCAACCGCCGACACTCTTGTGTCTATATTCGATTCTATTTTGAAGAACAGGACAGAAGCACAAAGAGCCCCTAATCTCGCAGAAAGAACTCCTTTGCGTGCCGTCGTAACTGTTGCGGACACCTCCGACGAGTATCTTTGCTACTTCTCCGAGGACGATGACGACAACTACTGCGTCGACAGCTCTGAAAAGGTGTATCTCATTTCTACCGTAGACGCTCAACACTTTATGACCTCGCAATACGCGGAAACGCTTTATGCGGAATCTATTCCGCCCCTTCTCTATACCTCGGCAGGAGACGCGGTAACTCCCGTATCAGTTGACTGGAAATATCAGGATATATCGGGAGCTATGCGGAGCGCGCAGAAGGCTAAGACCGCAGAAGCCGAGCTTATGTATAATATGGCGGGAGCGCTTGGGATTTCCTTTGATACCGAGCCCGACGAATGCTCGGTAAAGATATACAAGAGCGGAATTGTAATCTATACGGGTACTTACACTAATATGTCCGAAATTATCGTTGAGCCCGGAACGACACTTCAATTGAAGGTAGACGCAATATGGAAGGCCTCTCCCGAGAAAAAATATGCGGGTACTGTATCTTATGATTTCAAGGTGCTTTTGAGAGACCGCTCGGAATTTATTCTCAACAAGACCGAGCTAACCACGGGCGACTTTATAGCTGTTGCCTGCACGAATATCCTTGACCCGAGTAAGATAAGCTTCAAATCCGAGCCAGATATAGGCTTCACCCCTAAATTCTTCGAGGACGGAGATATCGTACGCGCGCTTATCCCGTTCGGTGATAATCTTGAAGCGGGTGACTATTCTCTGACATTCGTTTACGGAGCCGCAGAGGAAACTATTTCCGTCGCGCTCTCAGCCCACCCGAACCCCGACACATCTTACACCGTTGACGATACTAAAGAGCCTGAATTATTCAAAAATACGGTATCGGCAGACTTGATATTTAAAGACATAATGAAGAAGCTCGATTCCTCGCATACCGACTATATTTTCTTCCGAAGCAGCTTCGACGATTACTCAAATCAGAGCGCGACAAAGACCTACGCATACGGCTACACCTTCAAAACCTCTGATGACACCGTAACGCACACAATCAAGGGTGAGTTCTGGTCATCTGATGAGGGAAAGGACGCCCCCGTAACCGCTCTCAACAGCGGATATGTTGCTTATAGCGGCAGCTGCGATTACCTAGGGAACTTCGTCGTATTAGAGCACGGAATGGGGCTTAGAACGGTATACGGACACCTTGAATCCAACAATGTGAAGGCGGGCGATTATGTCAAGAAGGGCGAAATCGTCGGATACACCGGAAAGCTTAATAAGTTCTCCGACGAGGGTGTGTTTATTCAATGTTATATTTTCGACACTCCCGTGGATTACAGTAAAATAGCAGGACAGCAGATAAAACTATACACCATTCCCGAACAGACAACAAAAACAGAATAATCCCCTAAGGGGCTGATTCATTCTTAATGACTCAGTCCCTTTTAATTTTTGTGTTTTTTGCACAAAAAGCAGAGTCGCATTTTATAATCTCGAACAAGCAAAAATCATTCCATTTTCTTGATTTCATAATTTATATGTGATATAATTTTAAGTGGTAATTTTTGTTGCTTTAGGGATAAATTATACGGAGGAAAAAGAATGTTCTGGGAGCTGAAGGAATATTTTCGGAAATTGTTTTCAATGACAATACGCCCTGCGATGAAAAATCTTTTTTCATCAAAAAAGAGCGCCATAGGTATGCTCTGCGTTATGCTTATATTGCAAACGCTCCTCTCGGTTATCTGCATAACGGGCGTTGAAAACATTAAAACTCAAAATAATATCCTCAAAGACCATAACGCAAATCTAGCGCTTTATTCCGAAAGTGAGGAGAAAACCGAAGCACCCGTAACCGACGCATCTGATAGCGAATTGACAGATAGTGCCGCTTCCGACGAGGGTCGTCTCGTTCCAAGCGAGGTAAACTCTGCCCTCAACGGAATACCGATTTTCGGCGGTTTTCTCTGCCTGTGGATAATCACGGCGATAATAGTATATCAGCGCATTTCTTCTGCCTCGGCAGACCGAGATAAATATATGTGGGGAATGTATATCACCTACGGCGCTCAGCGCAAAAAGGTGAGAAACATATTAAAATACGAGCTGTATAGCGTACTTGCGGTTGCAACGATTCCCTCTTATTTTTTAGCACTGAAGTTGTGTAATTTTCTTGTAAGTAAGCAGGGGTATCAATATAGCTTTGAGGTAATTCCCTTTTTGCTCGTCTTGCTTTTTTCTTATATCTGTATACGCCTGGTGGTCGCGTACGAGGTCAAACTCATCGGCAGAAGAAGCTGCACGGAGCTTCTAAAGGAGGAAGAAGGACCGTCGAAGCTTTGCCGCCCAAGGCGCACGGGAATACTTCGCAAGGGCTTCTCTCCCCTCAGATATGCCGCAACATCCTTTATGCGGCTCAGAAAATATTATGTAATGCTCGCGCTTGCCGCGGCGATCCCCGCCATTATATGGATATGCTGTCAGACTGCGGCTTACAGCCAAAATCAATATCTCTCATCTGACATTAAGGAATATAAGATAACTATAAAAAACGGAATTACCGAAAACGACCTCAAAAAGGTATATTTCAAAAACCTTTGCGAAATACAGGGCGTGTCCTCGGTAACCTCCTCGGCAATCTATCCCGCCGACGAAATATCTATGTTTATGCTCGCAGACCGTTCACAGTATAAAGACGAGTCTGCTAGTATTCTCCACGGATACGATGTATACGCAGACGGTGACGCCGTACTTGCCTGCTGCTCCCAAGCATTTAAAAATAAAACGGGACTTTCGATGAAGGTGCCTCGCGGAAAAGTAACGGTAATATTGCCAAACGACGACACATCATATAGCTTTGAGGAGGGTGAGACTCTCTGCGTGGCTGTGTCACGACTCGACGGAAAGATAAGAACAGATATTGTCGATGTCAACACCGCGATTGAGCAAGACCTGTCCGAGGAATATGAGTACGAGCTTTTCACTATTGATAAGGTAACTTCCCTGAGACGAACATTCGCTTCTAGTAGCTTTATCAATGTCGAGCAACCCTATTTTCTGTTCAACGAGGCGGACTTTGAGAAGATAACATCACTCTCTCCCAATTATTTCTCGCACGACATAAATGATGCGCAGATATCCTTTGACCCAAGCGTAAAAGAGGACGGAAGCATTGACCTCGTTATAGGTAAAAGCGACCTCGCCGTACTTCCTAAGAAAGGTGATACAATACAACTCAGAGGAAGTGCAAGCTACAATATAACTCTCAGGACGCAAGATGGCGAGACATTGAACAATTGTCTGCAACTCACATTTAATCTTCTAAATGTAAATTCGGTTAGCGTGAGCGACAATCAAGTGAATATAAACGCCTCACCGAGAGTATCTGCGGTTATGAAATACGATATGGTAGAGCCTACCGTGATTTTCTTCGGCTTGCCCGAACAGATACCGAGTGACGCCGAAAACAGTATATATCTCCCGCACGACACCGAGGATGGAGCTATCAGGGTATACGATTCGACAGTCACGCTCGACTTTTCGGAAAGCGTTATCTTCACCGATCCTACGGTACGCGCCGCAGACGCAGGTACCCATCTCAAGCTCGGCGGAGCAAATATTTCGGCGCAGACAAAGGAGAAAAAGCTACTTTTAGAAAATCTTTACGGCAACAACCTCTTTGATATAGTCTGCGGCGACAGCACAACCACAGAGGCGCTTGGAATTGATGTCACAGTCACCGAGAGTGGCAAGGCGGCTATTATTCTCCCCGAGAAATATTTGTATGACTTTGACCTTGCGATTGGCGATATAATACGCATAAACAAGACCGAATTTGATGTTTCGCAATACGAGAGCGACAACTGGCAGCTGAAGGATCCCAAGGAAAGACTTTCCGAGATAATCGGCAAAAGCTTCGAATATCAAAGATTTGAGATAACCGAGATAATATACAGTGACGAAGCGAAGCGCCCTCAGGTCATAATTTGCGGAGAGGATTTCGCAAGCGCTATGAATATTGCCGCGCCTTACACTCAGTTGAATGTTTTTCTCGACAACTCGGTAGACTCGGAAAGATATGCCGCTATAAACGATTCGCTGACCTACGAGCTTCAAAAGATATCGCTGCTAAGCTCGAACGCTAGCTCTGCAAATATAGTATCTAACGGCGCGTTCCTTGATTTTCTGCTAAAAAAGAACGCAAACCACGGTCTTTGGATATCGGTAATAGGAACACTCATTCCGCTTACCCTGCCGTTTATATGGTATTATCCTCTAGCAACTCTTTTTGAGCGCAGGCGGCACGATTATATAACGCTCAAAAATCTCGGTAAAAAGAAAAGCAAGATAAGAGCGATATTCTTCCTCGAGGGGCTTATGGTAGCACTCACTGCGCTAATCGCAATAGCCCTGCTCTGCTATCCGTGTATGTTGGCTTTTGATCTGGTATGCTTCTTGTTTGAGCTTCCGATAGATTTCAATGTATCATTCCTTACCCCCGCAACATTTATATCGGCGTGTGCCGCAGGACTTTTCTGCGTTGCGCTTTCCTTTGTGATATGCTATTTCATAGCCGCGCCGAAAAAGCCTAAAATAAAGAAAACGAAGAAACAGAAAGGAGAAGGCTGATGGCAATACTTGAAGCAACCGATATAATCAAGCAATACAGAGGTCCCGACGGTGTCGTCACGGCAGTAAACCGCGCGTCGATGAAGGTCGAGGAGGGCGAATTTGTTGCCATAACGGGAGAGTCGGGCTCGGGAAAAAGCACACTTATAAACATTTGCGCGGGTATTGATGTGGCGAACGCGGGCTCGGTAATGCTCGGCGGAAAAATGATATCGAGTATGCACGGAGACGCACTTACGAAATACAGAGGAAAGACAGTTGGATTTGTCTTTCAGTCGCATAAGCTTATCCCCTACCTGACAGCGTATGAAAATATAATTCTCCCCCTGAACGCGGGCGAGCTTCTGCGTGAGAAGCACGAGGAGCGCTTCAATCTTCTCGTTGACGCGCTCGGAATACGAAACCGACTTTCACATCTCCCCTCCGAGATGTCGGGTGGACAGCAGCAGAGAGTAGCGATTGCGAGAGCGCTTATTCACTATCCTCGTATTCTTTTCGCTGACGAACCTACGGGTAACCTCGACAGAAGAAATGCGGATGAGGTTATATCTCTTATGATTGAACTGAAAAACACGCTCAAGCAGACTATGGTGGTGGTAACTCACGACCAAAAGACCGCCGAGCGCGCAGACCGCGTATTCGTAATGAACGACGGATTTTTGCGCGAGGTGAAATAAGAACATAAAAGAACATAAAAGGGGCTGAGTCATTAAGATGCAGAAGTCGTGATTTTGCCTTCGTCGTCGTACAAAGGTACGCCAGAGGGCAAAAGCGCGGCTAAAAAACACACATAAAAATCGAAATCCGCAAGAATTTCTACATAAAAACCGCTTTATCCATCATATTTTCGACGGACAAAGCGGTCTTTTCTTTGTGTATTTATACATTTATTCGTGTGTTTTTGTTCTGCGCTGAATGAATCAGCCCCTTTGCTATAGAAGTCAAGACCACCGGCCGTGCCGGTGGCTTGCACAAGCCCCCTTAGGGCATGTCATAGGCTGAGCCTATAGGCTCGTCGAAAAGTCTGCCAACCGCACGACTTTCACAGGCATGCCC
>JAGAKG010000036.1 GCA_017625755.1 Clostridia bacterium
AACAAGAGAGGCTATCTCTTATATTGAATTTGTTATGAGAATAATACCAATGGTATCAAAACGGTATCAAAAACTCGCTTTGAGTGCCGAAAACCCTTGATATATAAGGCTTTTTCGACTTTCGTTTATTATTCCCACTCGATAGTTCCGACGGGCTTTGGCGTGAGGTCGTAGAGGACGCGGTTGATGCCCTCGACCTCGTTTGTGATTCTGCTCGTTATCTTATGAAGAACCGCGTAGGGAATCTCCTCGACGGTAGCGCTCATTGCGTCCTTGGTGTTGACCGCGCGAATGATTGCGGGCCAGCCCTCGTATCTGCTCTCGTCTTTGACACCAACGCTCTTGATGTCGGGGATAACTACGAAATACTGCCATACCTTCTCGGCAAGTCCGTTTATGTCAAATTCCTCGCGGAGTATCGCGTCTGCCTCACGGAGCGCGTTCAGACGGTCGCGTGTGATAGCTCCGAGACAACGAACACCGAGTCCGGGACCGGGGAACGGCTGACGGTATACCATAGCGTGGGGAAGTCCGAGCGCCTCTCCGACAACACGAACCTCGTCCTTGAAGAGAAGCTTTACAGGCTCAACGAGTCCTTCAAACTTGAGGTCCTCGGGAAGTCCACCCACATTGTGGTGAGACTTGACCGCCTTCTTGCCCTCTGCCTGCTTGATGCTCTCGAGAATGTCGGGGTAGATAGTACCCTGACCGAGGAAAGCAACGCCGTCAAGCTTGCGTGCCTCGTCTGCGAATACATTGATAAATTCCGCGCCTATTATCTTTCTCTTTTTCTCGGGGTCGGATACACCTGCGAGAAGATTGAGGAAGCGGTCTGTCGCGTCTACATATATAAGGTTTGCATCAAGCTGATTTCTGAAAAGCTCAATTACATTCTCCGATTCGTTCTTACGCATAAGACCGTGATTTACATGAACGCAAATGAGCTGTTTGCCGATAGCCTTGATAAGGAGCGCGGCAACGACAGAGGAGTCAACACCGCCTGAGAGGGCGAGCAACACCTTTTTGTCCTTGACCTGTTCTCTGATTTCTTTTATCTGTTTGTCGATGAAAGCGTCAGCCAACGCTTTTGTGGTGATGCGTTCCATAGACTCGGGGCGTAAGTTGTTCTGCATGATACAAATCCTCCTGAAAATCCGAAATTTTAATATATATAATTTTATCACAATGATTTTAAATCGGCAAGATGTTTTTTAAAATTTTTTCGATTTTATCATATAATACAATTATTTGGCGAATACCGAGCTTTGATTAATTTATTTTATAAAAAATGTAGCGGATTTTGCGAGCGTAGACTCCCCATCGTTGTCCTTCTTGAGCGTAGCGAAGAATCTCGGGGCGGCTTTGCTCGAGAATGACAGCGCGGGAAATGGCGTTGGTGTGTAAATAGGCAAATAAATTATTACATACCTCGTAGGGCAGGGGCTTGCTCCCGCCGCTTTGTATTGTTTCGTCTTTCGTTACGGCGGGAGCAAGCCCCCGCCCTACGGTGAGATTTTAAAATATCGTCAAAGTTTTTGAAAGAGGGAGGGGTAAAGGGGAGGGGGAGAACTTTTCTCAAAAAGTTCTCCCCCTCCCCTTTGTGTATATCCTATACCAATCAATAAAGCGGGTATTTTTTGCAGATATCTGCGACGGTTGCTCTGACTGCGTCTGCGCTGTTTTCAAAGTCAACGGCGGTCTGCTTGAAGAGCTTTGCGATTACTTTCATATCTTCAGTGCCGAGACCTCTTGAGGTTACCGCAGGAGTACCAACGCGTACGCCCGATGTTACGAAGGGCTTCTCGGGGTCGTTGGGAATAGCGTTCTTGTTGACCGTGATGTGAACGGCGTCAAGTCTTGCCTCAAACTCCTTGCCCGTTATCTTCATAGGACGGAGGTCGACGAGCATAAGGTGGTTGTCTGTTCCGCCCGAAACGAGGTCAAAGCCCTCTGCGAGCAGAGCGTCTGCGAAAACTCTCGCGTTCTCGACTATATTGTGCTGATATACCTTGAACTCAGGTGTGAGCGCCTCACCGAAGCAAACCGCCTTAGCCGCGATGGTGTGCATAAGGGGGCCGCCCTGAGTGCCCGGGAATATCGCCTTGTTGAACTTCTTTGCCAGCTCCTCGTCGTTGGTTAGTATCATACCGCCGCGAGGACCTCTGAGCGTCTTGTGAGTCGTAGTTGTAACAACATCCGCATAGGGCATCGGCGAGGGATGCTCACCTGCGGCAACGAGTCCCGCGATGTGCGCCATATCTACCATAAAGTAAGCGCCGACCGAATGAGCTACATCAGCCATTCTCTTGAAATCTATAACTCTGGGGTAAGCCGACGCGCCCGCAACGATAAGCTTCGGCTTGTGCTCCTTCGCGAGCTTTTCGAACTCGTCGTAATCTATCATTTCGGTTTCGGGGTTCAGCTCGTAAGGAACGAAATTATAGTACATACCCGAAATATTTACAGGGCTTCCGTGAGTGAGGTGTCCGCCGTGAGCGAGACTCATTCCCATAACCGTGTCACCAGGCTGGAGCAGAGCGAAATAAACCGCTGTATTTGCCTGCGCTCCGCTGTGGGGCTGAACATTTGCGTATCCCGCACCGAAAAGCTTCTTTGCTCTCTCTATGGCGATGTTCTCAACCACATCGACGCACTGACATCCGCCGTAATAACGCTTTGCGGGATAACCCTCGGCATACTTGTTTGTAAGTACCGAGCCCATAGCGCACATCACCGCCTCGGAAACTATATTTTCCGAAGCTATAAGCTCAAGACCGTCTCTCTGTCTTGTCAGCTCACTTTCTATTGCCGCTGCAACCTCAGGGTCTGTGAGCGCTACGGCACCAATCGTTTCTTTAACCATTTTTTTGAACCTCCGAATTAATTGATTAATGTGAAAAATTTTTCCAAATACTATTATAAACCAAATTTTTATAAAAAACAATAGGGAAATGAAAAATATTTATTCGTTATTTTTTATAAATATTCGATAGCATATTGACAAATCGTGGGTTTTAATGTTATAATAACCTATATCTTAGTTTAATAGCTGAAAATTTTAATATTTATGAAACACGGAGGAAGACAGATGGAAATTGCGATAATCGCGCACGATATGAAAAAAGAGTTAATGGCACAATTTTGTATTGCGTATTGCGGTATATTAAGCAAACATAACATCTGTGCTACGGCGGCGACCGCTAAATATATATCCGAGGCAACAGGACTTTCTATCAACAAGCTGATGTCGGGTGAGCAGGGCGGAGAGCAGCAGGTCGCGTCCAGAGTCGCTTATAACGAAATAGACCTTTTGCTCTGCTTCAGAGACACGCGTCCCGACGCTAAGTTCAACCCCGCGGAGCATGAGCTTCTCAGAATGTGCGATATATACAACATTCCCGTAGCGACCAATATTGCCACGGCAGAGGTTATTATCACCGCGCTTGACAGAGGCGACCTTGATTGGAGAGAGATCGTAAATCCTCACTCGGACTACAATAAGTCCAGAAAATAAGAGAGAAAACATCAGAGATATGTCGTTTTAAAAACGGTTTTACAGAGAGGAAGGGCGCTGAGAGCTTCCATTCACGCTTATAACGGTACCGCTTTGATTTGCTTCAATTTAATAGAATTAAGTTAAAGTTTCGGGTGGAACCGTGCGGAAAAGTTATCCACACCCCGAACAGCGAGGGCTGTTCGGGGTGTTTTTATATCAAAAATTTATTGAAAGGAAGATATACAAATGAAAATTATTTTTAACGGAAATTGTGTCGAGGCAAAGGACGGCGTAAGTGTTTACGACGCGGCTGCCGAGGCGGGTGTTATCGACCGTAGTGTTATCGCGGCTGAGGTGAACGGAGAGCTTTGCGCGCTCACGGCTGTTCCCGCCGCGGGAGCTGAGGTCAAGCTTCTCACCTTTGAGGACGAGGGCGGAAAGCATGTGTTCCGTCACACGGCGTCCCATATTCTCGCTCAGGCTGTCAAGCGCCTTTATCCCGAGGCTAAGCTGACCATAGGCCCTGCTATCGAGAACGGATTTTATTATGATATCGACAGCGAGATCTCCTTCACGCCCGAAATCCTTGCGAATATCGAGAGCGAGATGAAGAAGATAGTGAAGGAAAATCTCAGAATTGAAAGATTTGAGCTTCCCCGCGAGGAGGCGATAGCCTTTATGCAGGAGAAGAACGAGCCGTATAAGGTTCAGCTTATTGAGGAGCTTCCCGCCGACGCGGTTATCAGCTTCTACCGTCAGGGCGAGTTCACCGACCTCTGCGCGGGACCGCACCTCTTTGCTACGGGAGCTGTCAAGGCGCTCAAGCTAACACAGTGTACGGGAGCATATTGGAAGGGCGACCAGAACAACAAGATGCTCCAGAGAATATACGGTCTTGCTTTCCCCTCGAAGGATCAGCTCAAGGCTTATGTCGAGGCGGTAGAGGAGGCGAGAAAGCGCGACCATAACAAGATAGGCAGGGAGCTTGAATACTTCACTACGGTCGACAGTATCGGTCAGGGACTTCCCATTCTTCTCCCCAAGGGCTCACGCGTTATTCAGACTCTCCAGAGATGGGTCGAGGACGAGGAGCAGAAGCGCGGCTACCTGCTCACAAAGACTCCCCTTATGGCAAAGAGAGAGCTGTTCAAGATATCGGGACACTGGGATCATTACCTCGACGGTATGTTCGTTATGGGCGACCCCGACGATTACACCAAGGAGTGCTTTGCGCTCCGTCCTATGACCTGTCCCTTCCAGTATCAGGTATTCCTCAACAAAAAGAGGTCATACCGTGACCTGCCTATGAGACTTGGCGAGACCTCGACGCTTTTCAGAAACGAGGATAGCGGAGAGATGCACGGACTTATCCGTGTTCGTCAGTTCACTATATCCGAGGGACACCTCGTTCTCCGTCCCGACCAGCTCGCAGACGAGTTCCGCGGCTGTCTTGAGCTTGCAAAGTATTGCCTTGAGACTGTCGGACTCTGGGAGGATTGCTCATTCAGATTCTCGCAGTGGGATCCCAAGAGAATAGACAAGTACGAGGGTACGCCCGAGCAGTGGAACGAGGCTCAGGAGATCATGGGAGAGCTGCTTGACAAGTACCTTGGAAAAGAGAATTACACAATAGGTGTTGACGAGGCGGCGTTCTACGGACCTAAGCTCGATATTCAGTGCAAGAATGTATTCGGAAAAGAGGATACGATAGTTACCATTCAGATAGATATGCTTCTTGCGAAGAAGTTCGGAATGGAGTATACCGACTCGAACGATAACCGCGTAACGCCTTATATCATTCACCGCACCTCTCTCGGCTGTTACGAGAGAACTCTCGCGCTTCTGCTTGAAAAGTACGCGGGCGCGCTTCCGATGTGGATGGCTCCCGAGCAGGTAAGATTCCTGCCTATCGGCGACGAGCAGGCAGAGTATGCTCACAAGCTTGCCGACGAATGCAGCGCGGCTGGAATGAGAGTTACTGTTGACGAGAGAAACGAGAAGATAGGATACAAGATCCGTGCGGCTCAGCTTGAGAAGATTCCCTATATGATAGTTATAGGAGAGAAGGAAATGACAGACGGAACGGTGTCTGTACGCTCGCGCAAGAAGGGCGATATGGGACTTATGTCGGCAGCAGATTTCGTTGCCTTTGCCGCACAGCAGATAAAGGACAAGGTATCGGATAACTGATATTAAGATAATAAAAATGGGCTGTAACGGTGTTTGCCGTTACAGCCCTGTTTTTTTATATGTTACGGTTTCCAATACTCTGCGATAGTCTGCTTTGCAAGCTCAACATAGCGGCGTCCTCTTTCATAGTCGCCGAAGATAGTTCCAACCTCTCGCTGAGCGACCTCAAGCATACAGCCGCTTGCCGCCTCTGCTATTGCCTTGAAGCACTTGCGTACAGCGTCCTCGTTCATGGGGCCGCGGTTGGTTACAAGCTCAGCTCGGGGCTTGCTGTAATAAACTACGCGAGAGCCGCGGAGATATTCTCCAACGAGATTTTCATTGTTGAAGGGAGAAACAGAGAGCTTACGGAGATTGTCCCATTTAGAGAGATAATCCTGCCATATCGCGTCAACGCGCTCACAGCAGCCGTAGGAGAGCAGACCGAAGCGCTTTACAAGTCTGTCCTGATAAGGAAATACGAATTCTCCGAAGGTGTCGGGAGATACCGCCGTCGACTCCTGAGATTCAAGGAAGCCCCAAACCTGCTTTGTTGAGGTGATAGGACCTTCTGAGGGGAGCTCGTCGGTGAAGGCGAAGGATTCCTGCGCGACGGGAGAAATTCCGTTCGTGGGAAGAAGCAATCCGTTCTGCTCCAAATAGTCGTAATAACGCTCGTATACCGAGGTTGCCATATCCATTATCTCGTGGAGCGCTTCGGGAGAGTCGTACATTGCCATATAATAGTTTTCCATATCAGCCAGCTTTACAAGCGGATTGGTAATAGCTCCTGTCAGCGAGGGCATAATGATACGGGAGGGAAGGATGTCGCCGAAAATACTGTCGGCAAATGCGCACCAGTTCTTTGTTTTTTCAAGATCGACCGAAAAGCTTCCGCCACGGAAGATGTCTATGTCAGCCTCAATATCATCGGTGACAGGCTCGATGTGGTATGCGTTGGAATTGTCGCCGACATATTTTATATTGGGACGGGTTCCGAAAGGAGATACGCTTACGATAAGCTTTACATCAAATGTGTCGGAAATGGGGGTATCGTCGTCAAACAGCTCTCTGCCTACCATAGATGAAAGCAGTTCGCTCTCAAGCTTGCGCGCGTCTTTTCCCTCGCAGCGAAGTCTCGGAGTAACTACCTCCCACGGAAAGTTTGAAAAGAGCAGACGAACGGTAGGAGTATCGCGAACGCCTCTTGCCTGATTGTTCCAAGCCTCAAGTATTTCCTCGTTTCGCTTACAGTGCGCAAACGACGCCTTGCGAGTCGCCAGCTCACGCAGTATCTCACGGTCTTTTAAAGAAACTGATTCCATATTATAATATCCTTTATTAAATCATGCTAGCTACTATTATAGCAGAAAATAAATTAAAGTCAATAGGGTTTTATTGTTTTTTGAATATTCAAAATGAAAGAAAATCAAAGGGCTATATCCACCAAAGCCGCGGCTTGTGTGGAGTAAACCTCGACGGACGCACACGCTCTGTCGAAAAGGCGCTCGGCGGCGAGCTTGTAATACGAGAGCTGTTCGGAGTGGAGCGCTCTCATCTTTTTTGCGAGCGCGTTAGCGCTCTCAAGCTCGTCACGGCTAAGCCTGTCGGTCTTGTAGTCGTATATGCGAAGCTCGCCGTCCCCGTCTATGAGAATGAGGTCGATAACTCCCTGAACGGCGAGAAGCTCGTCGCGTGCCGCCTCGATAAAAGCGGTGTCCTTCGAGAACATAGCCGTTGGCAGATAGATGTTGAAGCGCTGTTCGCGTATGACACGGCGGGCGCTCTTGATTTTTGCGTAAAGCTCACTCTCAAAGAATCGCTCAAGCTCCTCTGTGAAAACCTCGTCAGCGGCGGTTGCGGGGAGAAATCCCTTTTCGATAAGCCTTGCAAGCTCCTCGGCGGCGCCTGTCTTTTCCGCGCGCTCAAAATCGCAGAACTGCAGAAAGAGATGCGTTGCCGTTCCTCGCTGTGTGGGCGAGGCTTTTTTGTCGCCTACACCCGAGAATACAGTCGGTATAGCAGTCGCGCTATGCTCCTCAAAAAGATTGAGCGCAGTATCGTTCTCGTCAAGAACATCGGGAGAAAGACGGGATACAGATATCTTTGAGGGGATACGGGAAAGCTCTCGGTAGGGATACTCATATGCGAGAGTCGCGCGAAGATGGTCGAGCAGAGTCTCGTCGGGCTTGACTTCGGCAATCTCCTCCGAGGTATCTGCGGAGATGTTTTCCTCTGTCGGCACATCGAGATATCTCGTGATATCGGGGAATTCGATGTTGCAGATGTCGGATATATCCTCGCCCGAGAGCGCGGTCAGTATCCATTCGAGATAGGATTTCGAGCGCATAGTTACATATCTGCTTGCGTAGGCGCGTTTTTCAGCGGCGGCGTCGAGAAGGCGTTCCTTCGTTTTTGAGCTGCTCGCTGTGACATAAAGTCTCTCACGCGCACGGGTGAGCGCAACATAAAGGACTCGCATTTCCTCCTCGGTCTGCGCTCTCATTATCCTCGACGCTATCGCCTCGCGCATAGGCGTGTTTATACGCGCAAAGCCCGTTGTGTCAGGGAGCTTCATAGCAACGCCCGCCGAATACTCAAAGAGCATACTGTCACGGAAGTCACTTCTGTTGAACTCTCCCGCGACCCCGCAGAGAATACAAGCGGGATATTCAAGTCCCTTTGAGTGGTGAATAGTCATAAGAGCGACCTTCTTTGATGATTCCTCGCCCGCGGGAGCGTCTATTTTCACGCCCTCGTCTATCATTTTGTTTATATATTCAATGAAATTGTAAAGTCCGCGGAATGAGCTTGACTCAAATTTTCTCGCGTACTCGTAAAGTACACGCAGATTGTTCGAGTCTGATATTCCCACAGCCGCAAATCTCGACGAGGCGTATATGCTCTTTATGAGCTTGTCGACGGGGAAAGAGCCAGCCATATCTCTCCATTCCTCGAGCGCGACAAGGAAATCCGAGCATTTAGCCGAAAGCTCACCCGAGCCCTGCTCGGCGCAGACTCTTACGCAATCGTATAGAGAATACGAGGGATCCTTGAGCTCTCGTATTTTTATCAGCTCGTCGAGCGTAAGCGAAAACAGAGGAGAGCGCAGAGTGCCCGCGAGCGGGATATCCTTGTGCGGATTGTCTATCACGCTCAGAAGCGCGAGTATGAGAAGCACATCGGGGTCCTCGAAATATTCCTCGTTCTCGCCGCCCGAATATTCGATTCCGTTTGCGTCAAACGCCCGTATGAGGTGCTTTTTCATAGAGCCCGAACGGTAAAGAACGGCGATATCCTTCAGCTCGTAATTTCTGCCATTCGCCTTCTTCGAGCCAAGAAGCTCGCGTATCAGCCCGACGATATAATTCGCCTCGGCGTCTCTGTTGCTCTCGGCTTTGCCGACATAACCGTCGGGCGCGGTAAGCACCGAAAGTCTTACTCTTGGCGCGACATAATCCTCAGAGGGCGGCTCTTTGGAAAATACAAGGTCGTCCTCGTGAGAATATCCGATATTCTCAGCGCATATTCCAAAAAGGTGAGAGCAGACCTTATTCGTGAAATTTATGATGCTTTCGTCGCATCTGAAATTGTTCGACATATGAATAGCTTCGTTTGCCGAGTCTCGAGCTTCCTTACTTCCGTGGGTGGGGAAGCTTGATTTGTAGCCCGCGAAAACATGCGGCTCGGCGCCTCTGAAGCCGTATATGCTCTGCTTGATATCTCCGACCATAAAGCGGTTGGCTCCGTTCGATATCGCTCGGAATATCATATCCTGAACCCTGTCGACATCCTGATATTCGTCTATGTATATGTCGGTAAAGCGCTCGGAGAGCTGTTGCGCTATCTTCGTGCGCGAGCCGTCGGGAGCGACGAGAAGCTTCAGGGCGTATTTGCGTATATCGTTAAAGTCGCATATACCGCGAGTGAGCTTTTCCTCAGAGAGTCTTTGGTCAAAATCCGAGAGAATATCATAGAGAAGCGCGGTATGGTCTGCTGTGTCCAGCATAGCCGCGGCTATATTTTCCGCCGTGAGCGAGAAGGACTTCTTGCCGAGGTCGCGTATCGCGGCGGTGATATCCTTTCTTTTTTCCTTGTAGGCGATCACTTCGTCCGTGGTAAGCTCCGCCTTGAGAGACTTGAGCTTTATGGGGGAGTAGGTGAGCAGATGCGCTCTTATCTGCGCGTAGCCCCCGTCGTCAAGTATGTCAAGAAGGTCTCGGCAGAAAGTGAGGTCATAAGAGAACGATGGGAGATAAGCCTTTCTCGCTTCCTCATCGGAATCTATGAGCGCGACCGCATCGGAGAGGACTGATATGAAATATTCGACCGATTCCCGAGTCTCTCCGATAAGTATTTTCCCAAAACTGCTTTGAGAGAAATCAAGCTCGGCTTCCGCGCGGTAACGCTCGGCGCACTCGCGCAGGAACTCAACTCCCTCGGGGTATGATGCGATGTGAGTATAGAGATTTATAAATACATCGGGAAGCTTGTGTGAGCTTCGCAGAGTTGAGAACGCTTCGGCGAGAAGCGGGAAGCGTTTCGGCTCTCGGGTATAAAAATCCTCGACAACCTCTGTCATAAGCTCCTTCTGAAGCAGCTCTGTCTCTGTCGTATCGGCTATTCTGAAGGACGGCGGGAGTCCGAGCGTTGAGAAATTTTCTCTTATGAGGTCAAGATAGAATGAGTCTATCGTGCATATCTTTGCGTTGCCTATCTTCACGAGCTGAGAGGAAAGGTGACGGTTCGATGGGGTCTCGGAGAGTGCGTCGGATACCGCCTTGAAGATTCGCTGTCTCAGCTCTGCCGCGGCGGCTCTGGTGAAGGTGACTATCAGCATATTCGAGATATCGGCGGGGGCGCTTTTGTCTGTCAGAGATGTGATTATTCTCTCTGTCAGCGTGGCTGTCTTTCCCGAGCCTGCGGCGGCAGAGACTAAAAGGTCCTTGCCGTGAGTATCTATTGCCGCCCTTTGGGCGTCTGTCCATTTTCTTGACATAGCTTATCCTTTCCTGAGTTATTCTCCGTCGCCTTCGTCGGCGGAGGGGAATTCTTTTCTTTCTATTCTGCGGCAGACGGGCTTCATAGCGCACCAGTCGCAGGGGGATTCGCCCTTGTGGGTAAGCGGAATCGCGTTTGCCTGTCCGCTCTTCATCTTCTCTGCTATTGAGATTATGGTTCTCTCGACCTCGTCGCGGAGGAGCTCGAAGGCGTCTGCACTCATAAGAGCCTTACCCGAAAGCGCGCCCTTTTTGTCCTTCTTTATTCCCGCGAGGAATTTCGGGGAAAGCTCGTCGTTCATTGATTCGAGTATCTCCTCGTCGTCGAGCAGAAGTCCGCTTCTGTCGAATGCGTTCTGTGCCATATCGCAAACGCTCTGCGCGTCGGTGTAATCTCCAAGCTCAATGGTGGAGATATTTGAGGAGAGATAGACCACACCTGCTGGAATTGCGGTGCTTTCCGAGCCATCGCTCCTCTTTGCGCAAAGGGCAAAGAGGTATATCAGCATCTGGGTGTTAAGTCCGAGACTGAGGTCGTCGAGCGAGAAGTTTTTCGTTCCCGTCTTGTAATCGACTATTCTGACATATACCTTTCCGTCCTTCCTCAGAAGGTCTACACGGTCAATGACTCCGTTCATAGATATTTTGTCGCCGTTTGAGAGAACGAACTCGGGCATCTTTGCCCCTGAGCCTCGCTCTCCTATTTTGTATTCAAAGAAGCTCGGCGTAAACTTTGAGTGCGAGAACTCCTCGATGATATTCTTAACGAGCAGAAGCGAGAGATTTTTCAGCCGCCTGTAAAGGTGAGTGAGCCTGCCCGAGCGCCTTTCGCTTTCGGGACAGATGAGCTCTATATAGCGGTTTACCGAGACTTCGATAAGCTCCTCGAGCTTTTCGTCGTCAAGCTCGTCTATGCAACCGTCCTGTCCGAGAGTGGTTTTTATCAGCTCCTCAAGCACGAAATGCACGAATGTACCCATATCCGAGGACTTGAATGTCGCCTTTTTATCCTCTCTGAGCGAGAGAACATAGGAGCAGTAGTAATTGAAATTGCACTTTACATATTTTTCAAGCCTGGACTGGCTAAGACTCATATTTTTCGGGAACACCGCACTCGCAATCTCTGCCGATACGCCGCACTCGTCGGTATCGAGCTTAGGCTTTTCGGGGGAGCGCAGGAAGGAATATTCATCCGAGGCTTCAAGAAGCGCCTGCCGTACCGATGCGGCGAAAGGCTGATGCTCCTGCGAATAAGCATACGCGGCGGCGGTCTTGGGTGAGACCGCGAGATATGTGAGGTCGCTCTCTCTGAAGCTGTGAGTGACGGCGTTCTCAATAAGCTTTTCGGCTCTTGTGAAGGGAAGAGAGGGAGTTTTCTCCTTTCCGTCGGTGCCGCAGAGCGAGGCAAAGAGAACGAGGCGCTCGGAGGGTAGAGAGAAGGCTTTCTTTACGAACATAAGCTCGTCAGAGGCTTTAGTGTCTGCGTTCGAGAAAAGCTCCAGACCAAGCTCGGCAAGCTTTTTTCGCTCGGGGGAGTTGAGCAGGTCGGCATCGCTGACCGTCTGCGGGAATTCGCCCTCGTTAAGACCAAGCACGAGCGCGCAACGGGGATTGTTTGCTCTGAGCATAGCCGCAGAGCCGATAGTTACCTCGTCCACCGAGGTGGGAATACTGCCTATTTCGGTCATATCAAAGATAAGCTTGAGTATACCCGAAAGCTCCTCGGTGCTTATATCTGCATCGGGGATAGTTTCGGCGATAAGAGCGAGAGCTTTCAGGATAACGCCGTAAAGCGCGGCGCTCTCCTGAGCCTCCTTCATGTTTCCTCTTTCCGCATATTTCAAGCCGATAGAGCGAAGCGAGGCTTCCATACCGCACAGAACGGTATATTCGTATATCGCGCGGCTCATATCCGCCGCGTTTTTCGCCGCGTCGAGCGCGTCGAAGAAGGGAATCAGCTTTTCGCAGAGAACAGATTTCACACTGTTTGCGGCGGCAAGGATATTCTCGCCTCGCTCGCTTATCGCGTCGGTGTAGCCGTCGGGATTCATATCCCATTCGTCGCCGCGGAAGCTCTTTCCGCTGATATTCCAGGTGTTTACATATATCTCAAAGAGGTCAACGGAATCCTTTGAGATATCGTAAAGTCCCGTCTTGATGTGCGAGATAACATCGTCCCGTTTCCAGCCGTGATTCTTTATTCTCAGCGCGCTGAGAATAAATTTTACAGCCGATTTGGAGCAGAGGTCGCTCTTTTCCGAGAAGAAGAAGGGAATACCGTTGCGCTCAAAGGCTGGCTCGATTATACCGCGGTACTTTTCGGGATTCCGCACTATCACGCATATATCACGACAGCGCACACCGCTCTGCATAAGCGAGAGCGCCCATCTTGCGGCGGCTTCCGCCTCGGCGTACGGAGTAGCGCAAAGCTCGAGATATACCGCGCCGTCGGTTTTTTCATCAGATTTGAGCGGGGTGTTATTGTCAAGCGACCAGAGATTTTCCGCAAGGTAGACAAGCTCTGCCGAGCGCGCCCTCATATTTTTGGTGAGTGTCTCTGTAACATATCCGCCGCGCTTGTTTGCGTTTTCGATAAGCTTTCGCTCACTCGCCGATATGCTTGCGGTGTATATCGACTCATATCCCTCGCAAGGGAGAGAGAGAGTCACGGTGGTGTTTTCTGCCGTGGCGAAAATCCGCTCGATTACTCTATGCTCGGCGGCGGTGAATGAGGTGAAAGAATCTATGTATACATTACAGCCCGCGAAAAAGTTATGCTCTCCGAGCATATCCGCAAGCTTCGAGATATCGTCCGAGGAATCGCTGAAGCGCTCGGAAACGGCGGCGGTGTAAGCCGAATAAATGAGCGATATATCGCGGAGCTTTCCGTAAAGCTCGCTGTCTTTCTCAAGACTCTCGGCGGCACGCTCAAGCTGAGCGGAGTTGATACCGTTAGCCTTGAATTCGCCTATCGCACCGAGCATTATCTCTCCGAGAGAGCCGTCTGCCGCCGCGCTCGAATAATGCTCGAGCAGAGCGCAGTCCGAAAGCTCGCGGAGCGTTTGCCTCATAAGGAGATACTTTGCGGGCTTTGTTATATAGTTGTATTCAAGTCCGCCGTATTCGCGGCAGACACGGTTATAAAGGCGAGAGAAGTTAAGTATCTCGATTCCAAGCTGAGCCGAGGCGGGAAGCTCGTCGAGGACTATTCGTTCACTCATAACCGCATACTGCTCGGGGACGAGCAAAAAGGAGCGAACTCCCTCCTCAGCGTCTTTTTTCAGCAATTCGGTTATACTGTGCGTTTTTCCGTATCCCGACTCTCCGTAAATAAATCGAATCATTTCAAACTCCTTATGGCTTTTCTTACTTTTATTATAACAAATTATATCACCCAAGACAAGACCTTTTTGTCCCATAACCCTCAAATCCACCCCTCTTTTTAAGAAAAAATCATATTTTCGGCAACTTTTTTCAAATCTTCAAAAAAACTTCACATATATGGTTTATAATATTTATATCAGACAGGCGGTTTTGTGATAAAACAGTCGGGAGGAGAGAAAAATGATACTCGGAATTATAAAAACTTCGATAAAGGCGGGAAGAAAAATCTCGAAGGCGATGAAATACAAAAAGAAGCAGATGAAGCGCAAGGGCAAAATAATGCGTGGAAAGAAGAAAATACTGCTTCAGAAAAAGAGGATAATGCGCTCAAAGCTCAAGGACCTCAGACGGTTCGGGCGCGCGATTATAGGATAAGTCAGGTTACATTTGCTTTTGTACTTGAAATGCGTGAAAAAAGGTGTATAATGATATAGTACCGAATTTTGCGTGGCATTTAGAAAACAGCGTAACAGAATGGAATTTGAAGAATGAACAGAAGGATAGACGAAAGAATACTTGACTCTCTGAGCTGTCCGTGCTGCTCGGAGCAAATGAGGCTTAGCGAGGACGAAAGAAGCCTTGTCTGCCGAGCGCCGAGGCGGCATTGCTTTGACTTTGCCTCGGCGGGGTATGTCAATCTTGCGCTAACGCATAGCGGCGGGGGAGATTCGAAGGACGCGGTACGCTCACGCACCGAATTTTTAGAATCGGGGGCGTATGAGAGAGTTTCGGATGCGGTCAATTCGGTTCTGTCGGACTATATTTCAGAGGGCGGACTCGTGATAGACGCAGGCTGCGGAGAGGGATATTATTCCTGCCGCGCGGCGCGTGCGGGATTTCGGGTTGCGGGCTTTGACCTCTCTAAGGACGCGGTCGCTCAGGCGGCAAAGCGCGCCAAAAGAGAGGGGCTTGCAAATGCTTTCTTTGGAGTCGGAAGCGTCTTTTCGCTTCCTGTGGCAGACTCGTCCTCGGACGCGGTGGTGAACATATTCGCTCCCTGCGCTGAAGCCGAGTATTGCCGAGTGCTGAAGAATGGCGGAATTCTCGCGGTGGCGTATGCGGGTAGAGAGCATCTTATGGGGCTGAAGCGTAAGATATACGACAGCGTTTATACAAACGAGTCCCGCTCGGATATGCCCGAGGGAATGGAGCTTTTAGATGAGAGACGGGTGCTTTACGATATAGAGCTGTCCTCAGAGGCGCAGATAAAAAATCTTTTCGCAATGACACCCTATTATTGGAGAACCTCGGCAGAGGATAAAAACAAGCTTGAGGGCTTGAATTCACTTCGTACCGAGGTGGATATAATAATCGCAGTATACAGAAAGAACGGTTGAGAGAATGAGGATATCACTTATAATTCCGATGTATAATGAAAGCAGAGTCATCGGAGATACGGCAAAAACACTTCATGAATATATGAGTAAGCGCCTCGAGGACTATCAGGTGATATTCTTTGACGACGGCTCAAAGGACGGAAGCGCACAGATAGTTGAGAGTCTGGGGCTTCCGAATATGAAGGTCAGCGGATATGGCGGCAACAGAGGAAAGGGAGCGGCTGTCAGATGTGCGATGCTCGAGGCTGACGGAGATATTATAATGTTCACCGACGCCGACCTCGCTTACGGTACGGAGGTCATAGGCAGGGTTTACGATATATTCGAGTCGGCGCCCGAGACGCAGATAGTCACAGGCTCTAGAAATCTAAGCCGAGACGGATACGAGGGATATACATTTACGCGTAAGCTTATGTCAAAGGCTTACATAAAGGTGCTTTGCTTCGTCGGCGGATTCAAACTCACCGATTCGCAATGCGGCTGTAAGGCGTTTTGCAATAAGGCGGCAAAGGATATATTCAGCCGTCTTGAGGTTGACGGATTTGCGTTTGATTTCGAGGCGATACTTTGGGCGGGCGAGCTTGGGTATAAGATAAGTGAGATGCCCGTAAAGGTTATCAATCACAGAGAATCGAAGATAAGTGTGCTGAAGGACACCTTCCGTATGCTCTCCGACCTTCGCAGAATAAAAAAGAGAGTGCGGGAAAAGGCGAGAGAAAGTAAATAAAACGCAGATAAATAAAAAGTGGCTAAAAAATACACATAAAAATTGAAATTCGTAAGAATTTCTACCTAAAAACCGCTCCCACCGTCGAATTTCTAACGGTGAGAGCGGTATCTTTACTTTTTATTTATTCGTGTATTTTTGTTATGCGCTAAATGCGACAGCCCATTTTCGTTCGCTTTATACGATTATCAATAGCAGAGCCGTGATAGCTGCGAACAGAATCCAAGCACCCGCGATTGCGGCGATAACATACCAATGCTTCGGCTGTCCAAGCTTCTTTGCGCGAGGAATCATGAGTCCCAGCACGAGGAAGGGAATGGGGAGAACGAAGCCTAAGAGAATGAAGGCTATCCAGAAGATTACGAGAGTTACCGTCTCTGAGCTTTCGGATATGTCGTCCTCATATATATAGGTCGTGTCTATATAGTCGGTCTCAGCCGCCGCGCCGAGTATAGCGGTCGCAAGGGTGTCGTCAAGCTTCGCGAGGGTGACTGTTCCTCTCCTGTATGAAAAGCTTCCGTACGCGTCAAAATGTTGATTTCCGAGCAGAGTGTAGTTTATATAATAGAGACTTCCGTCAAGGAACTCATAAACCGCGCCGTGTGTAAACGCAAGGGTTTCGGTCTGGTCGTGAACGGTGATGTCGTACCTTGTGAGGGGTAGCAGCTCGCGCACCTCTACGGTAAGTGTCTGAGTCTTGGCGGCGGTATTCAGCGAGTCGAGCCTCTCTACGGTGCTTTGCTTTATATTCGTCTGCCGTCCGTTTTCGTCAAAGAGACGGTAACTGACATTTTCCTCGCGCAAAAATGCGTCAAGATATATCTTTCCCGCGTCTGTGGCGTATATGGTTTGGTCGCTGAGCCATACGAACTCGGAGTCAGCCGAGGGGGCTTGTATCGCATAGCTCGCTTCAACCGAATTTTTATATCGGTATATCTCTTTAGCATTGACCGAAACGCCAAGTACATTATAGCGGTTATAGGTTTTTGTTTCGTTTGAAAGCACAGCCTCGTTCTCGCTGAGCGTCCAGTCGACATATTCGGTGTCCTTGCTTTCACCGTCCTCCGCAAAGGTGGCGAGTATTATCGGCGGACACAGAAGGGCGACGCAAAGCAAAACAGAAAATAATTTTTTCATAACATCAGTTTTCATATACGCCCCTCCTTAAGAAAGATTGAGCTTGCGCTCGAGCAAATAAAGGTTAACGAAGTACATAAGAGCCGCAAAGAGCGCCATTGCCGCGCAGCCTATCAGCATAAAGGCAGCAGCAACGCATTGACCTTCAAAGGCTGAAGCGTTTTCAAGCATAAGCATCAGTCCGCCCGACAGTGCCGCCGCTCCTATGAAGGCACCGAACTGCGCCACGGTGGAGATGATAGTGTTTGCGAGATAGTATATTCCTATCGCGGCAAAGAGCTTGTTTTTCTTGGCGATTATCGCTCCCACGATGATGCAGAAATATACTATGCTCATTGATAGTATGTAGTAGCAGACGAGCATTACCAGACCCTCAAGGGCGTATACTATCAGCCACGCGCCGATTTCCTGCCATATCATATAGAGCGTCTCGAAAAGCTCTCTGAAGATTATCGGGTTTATCAGAATCATTCCCATTTCGAGAGGGGGTGATATCAGTAAATAGATACCTATCGCCGTTGCTATGAGCAATACCTCTGCCGTCGTCCATATAAGCGCGTTGAGCGTTTTTGAAAGCAGAAGCTTCTTGCGGCTTACGGGAAGGGTAAAGGTGAGATATCCCTCGTCGGTGAAAAAGTGTTTGTAAAATCTCACATATATGAGGATAGAATTTGCGATTATCGAGCCAACGATACCGAAAAGGCTTACTCCGAAGAAAATTCCTGCAAAATATATATGAATCCGAGGGTACCCTCAAATGTTTCGCTCTCTATCCCGCTCAGGAGAATACGCAGGGAAATTGAACCGAGCAGAGACAGACCGAGCGCGGTGACTGCCTGTATCCACCAGATACGCCATATCGACATTGAATCGTATTTCAATAATTTCTTCAGCATCTGAACACCTCCCTGAAAAGCTCGTTAAGCGATTTTCCGTACTGAGTGCGCACATCGTCTGCAACGCCCGACATAAGTATCTTTCCGCCAAAGCCCATAAAGATAAATTCGTCAAGAACGGGCTCGATATCGGATATAAGGTGAGTCGTTATAACGACTGTCGACTCGGGATTATAGTTTCCGATAATCGTCTGAAGGATATAGTCACGCGCGGCGGGGTCAACTCCCGCGATAGGCTCGTCGAGCAGATAGAGCTTTGCGCGGCGCGCCATTACCATAATGAGTTGAACCTTTTCCTTTGTTCCTTTTGAGAGCGTTTTGAGCTTTGCGGAGCTGTCTATTCCAAGCTCATAGAGCATATTTCTCGCCAGAGCCTCATTGAAATCCGAATAGAATTCCGTGAAATATTTGATAAGCTCGTCTACCTTCATCCACGCGTTGAAATATGACCTTTCGGGCAGATATGATATATTTGCGTTGCTTGCTTCGCTCCGCGCCTCTCCCGCAATATATATCTCTCCGCTGTCGGGTACGAGAATACCGCAGACCAGCTTCATAAGCGTCGACTTTCCGCAACCGTTCGGGCCGAGAAGTCCGATGATCTTTCCCTCGGGCAGAGCACAGTTGAAATCTTTCAAAATGGGTGTGCCCTTCTTGTAGCTCTTGCAAAGATTATTGCAAGTTAACACAGGCGTGTTCATAATGTGTCCTCCTCTTTGATGTAGTTTATAAGCTCCTCGGTCGATATACCGAGCGTTCTGGCAGTCGCCAGCCAATCGCGCACCGCGCGTCTCCTCACTCGCTCACGCGCTCCGTTGATGAGAGACATATCGGCGGTGACGAACCTGCCGACGGTGCCGCGTGAACAGAGAAGTCCTTCCTCCTCAAGAGAAGCAAGCGCTTTTTGCATCGTGTTCGGATTGACAGATGCGTCAAACGCAAGCTGTCGAACAGACGGTATCTGCTCGTCGGGGTGGTATTTTCCGTTGATAATATCTATCCTGAGTCTGTTTGCTATCTGAACAAAAACAGGCTCGGTATTATTGAATTGCCACGCCATAGTATCTCCTCCTCTCTGTACCATTGTACTAATACAATAATACAACATACACCGCTGTTTGTCAATAGCTTTTTGTAAAAAAATAAAACGGGAAGAAATTTATCGAAAAATCTTCCCGTTTTTTATTTACATCTCAAATCTATCCGCCAGATTTATCACCTCTACGCCCTGCTTTTTCGCATAATTGCAGGTGTATGCCGTGCCGCCCGTATCCGAGCTGCAATAGGCGACGCAGAAGTCGCTGCCCTTCACGAGTCGGCGGTTGCGCTCGTGCATACAGTATTGCGTATATGTGTCGGTGACATATTCGACCTTGTCGGCGCTGCGCGCGATGTAGTCGAATATCTCCTTGTTGCGCGCACTCCAGCCTTTTGCCTGGTCGCGGCAGGGGAGTATAAGCTCAAGTCGTATAAATCCGTACTTATTTCTTTTTTCAAGCGCCTTCAGCTCGGCGAGCGTGTCAAATCCGAGCGCTCCGCCGCCCCTGAAAACCGTGACGCCGCCAACGATAAGTCTCTCCAGCTCTGCGTCGAGAAGCTCGGGGAGCTTCATTATACGGTCATCGGGTATTTTTCTGTGTCCCGTGAAGCAACAAATCATTTTTTCTGTCCTTTCTGTCAGGCTACTCCTATTATACACCAAAAAAGCTGAAAATGGAATAGGAAAAGAGGATATCAAAAAATATTTTTTTGAGGCTTGTTCAAAAGCATAAAAACGCCCACGCTCTTATAGACTTGTTATGAGAAAATAATTTTACGGAGGATATGGAAATGAAAAAAAGCATATTGTTTTCATTTTGCTTTCTGTTTATCTTTATCGCGGCTTCCTCGGTAGCCGCATTTGCCGCCTCTGCCGACTCGGAGGCTCTGCCACTCTCGCACGGACTTTATGTTCTCGCGGAGGAGAACAGTATGGCGATGGCGGGTATCAAGGGGAACAAGATAAGCTTCGAGGCAGACGATTTCGCAAGGGCGATGAATCTTTCGTCAGTAAAGGGCATTACCGTCACCGAGACCCCGCCGATTGCCGACGGCGAGCTTCTCGTCGGCTCTACCGTTGTGAACGAGGGTCAGACGATAAGCGGCTCGAATATAGGGCTTATGAGTTACAGCGCGAAGTCCGACACATCTACGATGTCATATTTCAAATTCAGAATAGGCGATTCGGCGTACGAGATGAAGTGCAATCTTTATCTACTTGACGGCGTAAACCACGCGCCGACTCTCTCTGGCGCGACAGAAACCTCGCTTGATGTAAGCACACACAAGAACATCACGCTTCATGGCAGACTCCCCGCGTACGATCCCGACGGCGACGAGATAACCGTGGAGGTAGTCTCCTACCCGAAGGAGGGAATACTCATACTCACAGACAAGTCGGAGGGAAGATATACCTACACACCGAGTGACGGATACACAGGCAAGGATTCATTCGTGTATGTCGCGCGCGACAAATACGGAAATTACAGCGCGTCAAAGACGGTAAACCTGAGAGTTAACAAGCCCACGACATCGGTCGAATACGCCGATATGGAGGACTCGCCGAATTATAACGCGGCGCTCACTATGACCGAGCAGGGAATAATGAGCGGAACGCAGATAGGCGACAAGACATATTTTTATCCCGAGCAAACTGTCAGTCGCGCCGAATTTCTCGTGATGGCGATGAATTCGATAGGAATTACCGAGGTTGCCGACGCGACAGAGACGGTTTTTGCCGACGACTCTGACATCGCGGGATATATGAAGGGGTATGTGGCTACGGCGTACCGTCTCGGATATATAAAGGGAACATACGAGGACGGCAAGCTCTGCTTTTTGCCGAACGACGCGATAACCCGCGCCGAGGCGGCGGTCATAGTCTGCAATATGATAGACGCGGCAACTCCGACCGTAACCCCCACCTTCAATGACCACAGCGATATCCCCGCCTTCGCCGAAGCGGCGGTATGCTCCCTCAATTATATGGGAATACTTAACTCCGACGGCGGAAATATTTCAGCACGCTCCGAGCTTACAAGGGGAGATGCCGCTCATATTCTCTCGCTTGTAATGAAGCTTGCAGATTGACGGTAAAAAATAATTCGGATTATTTCAAATAATTCTTGTAATCTTCTTTAACGAATGGTATAATGTAAAGGGGAGTACCCCTTTACATTATACTTCCGTGGGAGGATCGTTTTGATTTTTATTGTGCGTCCCGAGCACGAGGGAATGACCGTTCTGCAAATTCTCAGACAAGTTCTCGGACTCTCGGGCGGAATGGTAAGACATATAAAATTTCTCGAAAACGGTATACTGCTCAATTCCGAGAGGGTGACCGTCAGGCGGGTCGTGAGCGCGGGAGATGTCCTTGAGCTGAAGGTAGAGGATTTTGGCGACGGAAGCGCGATAGAGGGTGTTGACCTTCCTTTGTCTGTCGTTTACGAGGACGACTACCTCGTAGTGCCGGACAAGCCGCCCTATATGCCCACGCACCCCTCGCACGGACA
Organism: Clostridia bacterium; assembly: GCA_017625755.1. Classification (GTDB taxonomy): domain Bacteria; phylum Bacillota; class Clostridia; order Oscillospirales; family CAG-272; genus HGM12713. The sequence goes on from JAGAKG010000036.1 coordinate 21,698, forward strand.
TCACGACGATACCGTAGCGAACGCTCTGGCGTTCAGATATCGGGATAGCGGCGCGCCGTATGTTTTTCGCCCCATAAACAGACTTGACCGCAACACGAGCGGTCTGCTTATAATCGCTCGAAACCGAATTGCGGCGGGCAGACTCTCGCGCAGTATGCTTGAGAGGAAAATATCAAAAAGCTATGTGGCGGTGCTTGACGGCAGACTTGAAGACAGAGAGGGAACTATCGAAACATATATGCGGAGAACAGCCGAGAGCATTATCGTCAGAGAGGTGTGCGGAGCCGAGGAGGGCGCAGATTACGCGCTGACGAGATACAAGGTTTTGCTCGCGTCGGATAGAAACACCGTGGTGCTTGCCGAGCCCATAACGGGGAGAACGCACCAGCTCAGGGTTCATTTCGCGAGTCTTGGGTGTCCGATAGTCGGGGACAACATTTACGGACGGGTGAGCGAGCATATAGGGCGTCACGCCCTTCACGCGTCTAACATCTCCTTTCCGCATCCCGGTACGGGAGATATTGTGGAGCTGTCTGCGCCGCTCCACGACGACATGGCGCTTCTTTTGAGAGAACTGTTTTCGCAAGAGGAACTTGAAAATGAGGTTTTTGAAAAAATTCTTTGGGGCAAAGGATAAGCCCGAAAATATATCCGAGAAAACACGGTTGCCCCGATTTGCGATATGGTTTTATGCTTCGGGAGCGGCGTCGCTTCTGCTATTTATATGCTTTCTTTGCAGTGAGAGCTTTTCTGATTTCTTTAACCGCCGTATAGCCTCTGTTTTCAGAGCGGCTCTGGCGTATCTTACGGGTTGGATACCCTTTTCTCTGGCAGAGATGTTTATAATCCTTATCCCCGTAATTCTCATGGCTATAATTATTTACGCCACCAAGCGTTATTCCGACAGCTGGCACGATGTTTTTATATACTGCGGCACTATGCTTTCTTTCGTGGCTCTGCTGTTCAGTATCTTCACCGTCGGCTTTTCCTCTGCATACAGGGGAAGCACGCTCGACAAAAAGCTCGGAATAGAGCGACGCGAGGTTTCTGCCGAGGAGCTTTATGAAACGGCGCTCGTGCTTGTGGACAAGATAAACGGCGAGGTGTCGGAGGTCGCGTTCGAGGAGAACGGATTTTCGATAATGCCGTATAGCTATGATGTTATGAACGATAAGCTTATCGCGGCTTACGACAAGGCGTGCGATAAATACACCTTCGTGCAACGGCTCGACAGCCGACTCAAGCCCGTGATGCTCAGCGAGCTGATGTCCTATACTCATATCACGGGAGTTTATTCCTTCTTTACGGGCGAGGCTAACATAAATGTGGCTTTTCCCGACTATACCATACCCTACACGGCGGCTCATGAGTTGTCGCATCAGCGCGGGATAGCGCGTGAGGACGAGGCGAATTTTATGGCGTTTCTGGTCTGTATCGAATCCGACGACGCCTATATCCGTTACAGCGCCTATCTCAATCTTTACGAATATGTCGCGTCGGCACTTTCCTCGGCAAGCCCCGAGCTTTACGCAGCGGTGAGGGCGGAGCTGAGCCGAGATGTGATATATGAAATGCGCGCATATTCGGAGTTTTACGACAAGTACCGTGATTCGACCGCGAGTGAGGTCTCGAACGCGGTAAACAACACCTTCCTCGTTATGCAGGGAACCGAGGGAACGAGAAGCTACGGAATGGTGGTCGACCTTGCGGTAGCTTATTACTGTTCGGAAGAATAAAAGCAAGAACAGAGCTTTTGAATATAATATTACTGTGACATGTAATGACATATTTTGACTATTGGGAGTCTGATGATGAAAAAAATTATAGTTCGGGGCGGATCCCCGTTGAACGGAGATGTTTATATATCGGGAATGAAGAACGCCGCTCTGCCCATAATTTTCGCTTGTATACTCAGCAAGGGAAAAAATATACTGTATAATGTTCCGCGAGTGAGCGATATTGAGCTTTCCTTTGATATTCTCCGCTCGCTCGGAGCTACCGTCAGCGAGAGGGCTGACGGCGGGATAGAGCTTGATACCGCGGGAGTGCGCTCTGAGGTGGCGCCTTACGAGCTTGTCAGCAAAATGAGAGGCTCTACATATCTTATCGGCGCTATGCTTTCGAGATTCGGAGAGGCGAGAGTCGGTCTGCCCGGTGGTTGTAACTTTGGCGACCGTCCTATCGACCAGCATGTAAAGGGATTTGCGACTCTCGGAGCGCAGATATCCTTCGACGAGGGAAGCCTGAGGGCAGACGCGGGTGACGGGCTCGTGGGAAATTCGGTCTATCTCGATATCGCTTCTGTCGGAGCTACCGTCAATATAATCATAGCCGCCGTTTTCGCCAAGGGAACTACCGTGGTTATGAACGCGGCGCGAGAGCCGCATATAGTTGACCTTGCGAACTTTCTCAATCATTGCGGCGCGGATATACGCGGCGCGGGAACGAATACTATCAAGATACACGGTGTGAGCGAGCTTCACCCCTGCGAGTATTCGATATCCCCCGATATGATAGAGGCGGGAACCTTTATGGTTGCGGCGGCAACGGCGGGGGGCTGTGTGAATGTCAAGAATATTATTCCCGAGCATCTCGATACAATAACAGCTAAGCTCCGCGAGGCGGGAGCCAAGCTTGAGGTATTTGACGACAGTATCACGGTCACCTCTGACAGATGGCTCAGGGGAGTTACGATAAAGACATGGCCATATCCCGGATTTGCGACCGATATGCACCCGCAGTTCAGCGCGATGCTTTGCTATGCTAACGGAGTGAGTACCATCGGAGAGGGAATCTTTGACGGGCGATTCAAATATGTAGACGAGCTGAAGAAGATGGGGGCGAGCATTGATGTGGATGGGAATGTGGCGAGTATTATCGGCGGTATGCCGCTTCACGGCGCGTCGGTGAGCGCTACCGACCTCAGAGCAGGCGCGGCACTGGTTATCGCGGCGCTTGCGGCACAGGGAACTACCGAGATTGGCGGAGTTGAGTTTATCGAGCGCGGATATTGCAACATAGATAAAAAACTCCGCGCGTTAGGAGCAGACATATACGCGGTTGAAGTCTGAGAGTTGAACAAAGAGGAAATGTATTCAGGCTTAACCACGCTGCTTTTTGCCTATGCGAGTTGAAAATATGCGCTTTTTATGAAGAAAATCAATTATTTGAGGTAATAAATACATTGACAAAAAATATCTAAAATGCTATTCTTTAAATAAAAATATTATGAAAATAAAGTAGGGTGGAAGGTATGAAAAGCAAGAAAAGCAAAAATAAAAGTTTATTAATCCGAGTCTGCGGTATCATTTTGAGCTTGAGTATGCTGTTTACGGTATTGACCGCTTGCACAAAGGAAAACGGCGATCTTGAAGAGACAACTGCGGCGAGTACGACTACCGCCGCTACCACAAGCAACGGTCCGTTTGTTCCGTTGGTGAAGGAGGGCCCCGCTCCCTTGTCCGATTATCGCATTGTATACGCCGAGGGGGCAAGCGATATGATTGTGAAGCAATATGTTCCGTGGTTGCAAGCTCGCATACAAAAATTATATAATGTTTCTCTTGAGGCTGTTAGCGATGCAACGGAGCCTGCGGAGAGAGAAATTGTGATTGGAGATACAAATCGTTCTACCGAAAGAATAGGCAACTATTTTGAAGGTGGATATTGGCCTCTTGCGGAATACAGAAGCGCGGCAATTGCCGAGGGGGGAAATTTTTACCTTTTGGGATATAATATAAAAATGCTTATTTACGCTGCGGAGAATATGCTGCAAATGAACACGAGAAATTCGCAAAACGGAATAATATTGGATACCAGCGGAGAGTGGTTTGAAAGTACCTACTTTGATACCAAGGACGACTATAACCTTGCTAAAGACGCAGATATCAGAATTATGTCTTACAACATACTCCATGAGGATTGGGGAGAGGTCGTTCCAACGCCCGTTGCAGGAAGAGACAAAAAGGTAGCTGAGCTTTTGTTGTATTACTTGCCCGATGTGGTAGGACTTCAAGAGGTGAGCGATACATGGCATAGCAGCTTATACGACATATTGGTAGAGCCCGGAATTTACGCGAGGGCTTGCGTTAAAAGTAACGGAGACGCAAACAATATGACGACATTTCTTTATAATCCCGATACTGTAAAGCTGGTAGACGAATATGTTCTGGATCTGGACAATAATAGCAATATTCGCGTTTTTGCAGTAGCGGTATTTGAGAAATTATCTGACGGACAGCGTTTTGTTGTGACTAATACGCACCCCGCTCCTACCGACCACGGCGATAATTACACAAGGAATATTACCGATATGATAACTCTCGCAAAACAGGAGCTGGCAAAATATTCCGAGCTTCCGTTTATTATGACGGGTGATTTCAACACATATGAAACCGCTACCGAAACATATTCCAAAATTCTTGGCATAGGGGTTGTTGACGCAAAGGCGGAGGCAGAGACGGTAGTAAATAATTACGGCTCTTGGCTTGGTTGGGGCAGAAAGCCCGTTCTTAACGGCGGTAGCCTGGATCACATATTGATAAGCCCAAATGCTTCATCAAAGCTGTATAACACGGTAAAGGATAACGATGTTCAGCATATATCCGACCATGCGCCCGTTTATGCGGATATTTCCTTTAACAAAAAATAAAGATTATAGAGGAATAGCGCAGCGTTTCAACTATAAGCTCAAAGCGCTCGGTGCCGATGCGCATTTTATTGAGAGCTAAATAAAAAATATAAGCTGTCTTGCAGTCGAGAGCCTGCAAGACAGCTTTTAAATTTTTTTCTTTCTGAATTCAGAGGGAGTGCACCCAACATTCTTTTTGAATATTCTCACAAAGTGAGACGAGTCGTAAAAGCCTACCGAATGAGCAATATCGGATATCGAGCGGTCATTATCATAAAGCATAGCCTTTGATAATTCTATTCGGTGATTCAAAACAAATTCTCCCGGGGAGACTCCGCATATTCGTTTGAATTTTAGAATATATGCGCTTCTTGACATCTGAGCTATACGGGACAGAGTCTCTATTCTAATATGCTCATAATATTTCTCGTATATGTAAGAGACACTGTTTAGAAAGGCTTTATTCTCGATTTCCTTGTCAAAGAGATCTTTTAATATTCTTTCGTAATATACGCACAGATGCGTGATAAGTATAAGTGTCTTGCTGTTACATATGAGACTTTTTTCTGCGGTTGGCGATTCGGAATACCACGCGATACTGTCAAAATAAGGATACAGATAATCGAATTCCTTGTCTCTCAGCTTCAGATGCAGGTTTGAGCCTATATGCTCCCGTGCGAAGGGCTCAAAGGCGAAAAGGGTACGGAATGTGGGCAAGAGCTGAAGGTCCGATGAATACTTTTCAATATACTGTTGACTGAGCAAAAGATGATAAACATCAAAGCCTTCTTCGCCGCGATACGCGTGCTTTACATAGGGCGGAACGATGAATACATCTCCTCTGCTTACCGCTATTTGGTTTTCTCCTATATAATGTATTCCTTTGCCGCGAAGAACGATATTTATTTCATAAAAATCCTGAATATGAATGCCGGTGTTGTGATTTCGCTCGGTATGACCGTATACGAGCTTGAAGGGAGGAACGAATATCTCCTCAGCCCGCCAATGAGGGTGGCGGTCTATTGTTGGAATATCAGACAAAAATATCACCTCTTTTGAACTATTATACAATTAATTTTGCATTATAATACATTGATTATAACATACTTTTATGATATAATCAAGAAGCAAGCAGAGTGTTTCTGCCAAAATTTACAAATTGTAAGGAGAGAATATATGAAAAGCAGGAAGGACAGCTTTTTTGGATTACACTTTGATTTTCACGGTCATCCAAAATACGGCGAGACGCAGGGAGCTACGCTGAGGGAGGAGGATATTCGTGAGATATGCCGAGCTGTAAAGCCCGATTTTATTCAGATAGATTGTAAAGGACACCCGGGGTGGGCGTCTTATCCCTCTGAACTTGGAAACGCTTTGCCTGATTTTGCTTTTGATACGCTTGCGCTCTGGCGCAGAGTGACGAAGGAGGAGGGGGTAGCCCTTTATATGCACTATTCGGGAGTATACGATAACAAATATCTTACCGAGCATCCCGAGGAGAATATAATGAGAGCGGACGGTACTTACGCGTTTAATGCCGTAAGACCTAATGGAAAATATGTTGACGATTTACTTATCCCCCAGATTTCCGAGATAACCGAAAAATACGGTGTTGACGGTTTTTGGATAGACGGAGACTGTTGGAAGCCCGAGGCGGATTTTCGCCCCGAGTCAATAGCGGCATTTGAAAGAGAATACGGTGTGGACCTCGGTGGCAGACTTCCCGCAACGCCCGATGATCCTTATTATTATGAATACAGAAATTATCACAGAGAGCTTTTTCGCCGTTATCTGAGATACTATGTAGATACGCTTCACGAAAAATATCCCGAGCTTCAGATATGCTCTAACTGGTCGTTCAGCGATCATATGCCCGAAAAGGTTTGCGCAAATGTGGATTTTCTCTCGGGCGACCTTAATCCAACGAATTCCTTCAATTCCGCTCGATACGCGGCAAGAGCTCTTGCACAGCAGGATATGCCGTGGGACCTTATGTCTTGGAATTTCAGAATTAAGGTTGGAAATGTTTCAGGCGTGGTGGCAAAGCATCCGAGGCAGGTAATGCAGGAGGCGGCTGCTGTTATAGCGACGGGAGGAGCGTATCAGAATTACATAACTCAATACAAGGACGGCTCTCCCCGAATGCACGAGGTTAGGGATATGGCAGAGCTTTCCGAATTTCTGCGCGCAAGACAGCCGTATTGCTTCAGAGGCAAGCTGATACATCAGGCGGCGTTATTGCTTTCAAGCTATGACCGTAGCTTTGAGGAAGGTCGGCTTTATAACCGCACGGGATACGAAAAGATAATGGGAATGACCGCCTTGCTTTGTGATATAGGACAATCGCTTGAAATAATATGCGAGCATACCCTCAAAAAGCTGTGGTCTGAATACGAAATGATAGTCGTTCCCGAGCTTTTCTACGGTCTTGAGCGTGAGACGGTTGAGCTTTTGCTTAGCTATGCTAAGGGTGGCGGTAAGCTCGTAGTTGTTGGAAATAAGACCTGCCGTATATTCGCTGAGGCGAGCGGAGCGTTTGGCGTTGTTGAACGAAGCGCATTCCTCGCGGAGGGAGAGAAGCCTTACGATAACGGCGGAGATAACGGACACGGCAATATTTCTGTTACGCCCAATAAGCCTTATTGCTTTACTCTTGATGGGCGAGCGTTTGGTATTATCTATGCTCCGTGTGAGATAGCTGCGGGCGACGCTAAGGTAGCGGCTATGTTGTCCGATGACGACAGAAGCGAGCAAAAGCCATTAGCTGTAACGCTTCCATACGGAGAAGGAAGCATCAGCGCGATAGGGGCTTATATAGGCTCTCAGTATCTGGGATGTACGCAGTATTTACAGCGCGAGCTTATGAAGGCTGTTGTTGCTCCGTTGTATGAGCCTATGGTTCGTATAGAATCGCAGCTCGGAAGGCTTGAGATAGTTTGTCTTGACCTCAAGGGAAAAAAGATGATACAGCTCATAAACGCTGCGGGAAGTCACGCCAATGACCTCTGCGCTACCGATGACCTTATTCCTCCCGCGCTTGATATAGAGCTTTCGATAGCTTTGTCAAACGCTCCGCGGGCTGTTATTCTTCAGCCGGAGGGTAGGGAGCTTTCCTTTGAGTATCGCGACGGACGCGCGTATCTTGAGGTTGAAAGAGTGGATATACACAGCGTTCTTGAAATAGTTGAGTGAACCGAATGAATATAAAACACGAACCGTCGGAGGTTATCTGCCGACGGTTCATTTTATTTTTTATTCTCCGTGAGATGCGTCGAGCTTGAGGGACTCAAGCGCCTTTTCATCGAAGTATTCGAGTGGGTCTACCGCAAGGTCCGCGACTGTCATCTCAAAGTGGAGATGAGGCTCCTCGGCTACCTCCACCATTGAGCTTTCACCAACCGAGCCTATGAGCTGTCCCGCTCTTACTGATGTGCCCTCGGCAATTCCCTCGGGAAGCGTTTCGGAGAGGTTTTTATAGATGGTGTAGCAGTCTCCGCTATGCTTGATGGCGATACAGTAGCCCATAAGGGTATCTTCCCAAATCTTGGAAATCTTTCCGTCAGCGGCGGCGTATACGGGGGCGTCTGCCTCTGTGACGAGGTCAACACCGAGGTGAACGCGGTAGTCCTTCATAGTGGTCGAATAAACCTGAAGGGAAGCGTCGTGCTTTTTGGAGAGTACTCCGTTCACGGGGAGAATAAATGAGGGGAGCTTGTCCTCTACCTGAGCCGAGTTGCCCGAGGAGGGCTTCTGAGTGGGAGCTGTGGTCGAGGGCTTTTCATTGGGTTCTTCCTTTTCAGTGGTGCTCTGTGTGGTTTTGGGTGTGTCGTTGGGAATGTCATCACCATTCTTCTTTGCTCTGTTTGTCGCCACCGTCACCGAAATGATAACGGTGAGCGCGGCAAGGAGAACTACGACGGTGATAAGTGCGGCACGGTTTACTTTCATATTCTTTAATTTTTCACGAAAGCTTGTTTTTTGATAGTTTTCAGACATTTCACTTTGACTCCTTTTGAGTTATTACTGTTAGTATTTTTACCATAATAAACTGCTTTATTCATTTTTGAGAAAAATACCTAAATACAAATAAAATTATTGTTTTAAGGGTTGTGAAAGCTTTTATATATTTAAAATTAAAGCCTTGCCCACGCGCTGTCATCCTTCGCTTCGCTCGAGGATGACACCTGACGGTGTCGTCGGGGGGAGGTAAACACTTTAAGTAAAAATAAGTCTATTTTCTGTTTCGGTTGACTTTGAGAAAAAAATATGCTATAATATTCGGGACGGCGGCTCGCCGACGCCGTTTGATTTTCTTGGGCGATAGAAAGATTTTTATTATGAAGATACTTGCGATAGGAGATATCGTCGGAAACAAGTGCGTCGACTACCTTGCCGACAGGCTTTTTCTTGTAAGGGGAGAGCTTGGAGTCGATATGGTCGTGGCAAACGGAGAGAATGCCTCGGATATTCACGGAATTTCGGCAAAAAACGCCACAGACATTCTCGCGGCGGGAGTTGATGTGATAACTCTCGGAAACCACAGCTTTGCGAGAAAGGATATTTGCGAGATACTCAGCGGAGATTATAATGTCATTCGTCCCGCGAATTACCCACCGTTCGTACCGGGGATAGGACATATCATAACCGAGGTGCTGGGATACCGCATACTCTGTATGAATGTTATGGGAACGGCGCTGATGGAGCCGATGGCGTGTCCCTTTGAGACGGTGGAAAATATCCTGACAGAGGAAAAAGGGAATTACGACTTCTCTTTGCTTGACATACACGCCGAGGCGACTTCCGAGAAGATAGCTCTGGCGAGATATTTTGACGGCAGGATAAATATTATTTTCGGAACGCACACCCATGTTACGACGGCGGACGAGCAAATATTGCCGAGAGGCACGGGATATATCACCGACCTTGGTATGAGCGGCCCCGTAAACGGAGTGCTGGGAACAGACGCGTCTGTCGTTATCGAGAGAATGAGGACGAAGATTCCCGCGAGATTTGTGATAGCCGACGGAGAGATAAAGGTCAACGGCACGCTGTTTGAGATAGATACCGAAACGCGCAGAATCAAGAGCGTCAGACGGGTGAAATTTTAGGAGGGTGTATGGATACAAACGAGCTGAGAAATGTTTCAACTGCGGCGCTTGCCTATCTTGGCGATTGCGTGGTCGAGCTTTGCGTGAGAGAGTATCTGGTCGAGCAGGGACTTTCAAGCTCGGCGCGGCTTAACGCCGCCGCTCTCGATTTTGTCCGCGCGCCCAAGCAGGCAGAGGCGATGAAAAATATTCTTCCTATGCTCACCGAGGAGGAGGAGAATATCTTCAAGAGAGGAAGAAATATGGGACACGGGGCGACGCCGAAGGCGGCGACCGTTGCCGAATACAGAGCCGCGACGGGAATGGAGGTTCTTTTCGGTTGGCTCAGCCTTCAAAAGAGGGAGGAGCGGATAAAGGAGCTTTTCTTTGCCGCGTATTTCCCCGAGAAAGCGCAGAATTGAAATTAAAAATACAATAAATATAACAGATACAAAGGAGAAGAAAAAATGACAAATCCCGTAATCGAAATAAAAGTAAAGGGCTTCGGCACTATGACCGCCGAGCTTTATCCCGAAAAGGCTCCCAAGACGGTTGCGAACTTTATCAAGCTCGCAGAGGAGAACTTTTTTGACGGACTTATCTTCCACAGAATTATAAAGGGCTTTATGATTCAGGGCGGTGGATACACCGAGGATATGCAAGACAAGGAAGCGGCAACCATCAAGGGTGAGTTCAAGGCAAACGGATTTATGACAAACGACCTCAAGCACACCCGCGGAGTGCTTTCAATGGCTCGCACACCCGACCCCGATTCGGCATCCTCACAGTTCTTCGTAATGCATAAGGACGCACCGCATCTTGACGCGCAGTACGCAGGCTTTGGTAAGCTCACCGACGGATTTGATGTGCTTGACGCGATAGCATCTGTCAAGACGGGAAATTACGGCTGGTATATGCAGGATGTTCCGAAGGAGCCTGTGGTTATCGAGAGTATAAGAGTTATCAGTAAATAAGCGTTCAATAATAAAAACACGACCGTCATCAGAAAAATGCCGACGGTCGTGTTTTTTGATAAAAATATTGAATTTAGAGAACATAACGCCAAAGCTTTTGTTTTAAAGGCCTTGAAGGGAGCGCGAGGGGGACTTTTTTAAAAGTCCCCCTCGCTTGAATTACTTATTTAATTGAAATCAGCAACCGCCGCCACAGCAGAAGATAAGAATAAGAGCAATGATTATTATCCAGATGCAGTTGTCATCAAAGAGATTGCACAAGCAGTTATTCATATTGAGTCCTCCCTTCAAAGCTTCGAGGGGGTTTGCCCCTTCGATATCATATTATGAGGGGATTCGGCTTTTTGTGACTGAAGGCGACGCAATAATTTGTTCAGGCGATGTAATCGTCTATCTTAATGGGCGCGCCAAGCTCGTCGGAGACGAAGGAGGCTTCCATTATCTTCATAACGCGCATAAGCTGAGCGTGAGTGACTATCATATCAGCCTCGCCCTTGACTGCCGCGCAAAAATTGCGGTAAAAGTCATGCACATCCGACTCGGGACGCTCGATAAAGCTCTCTGTCGTGGTCTTTGCGTCTCTGGGCGCCATCGTTTTTGTGAGTCCCGCAGAGGTAACGACGGGCGTCACATCCTTTTCTTCCCACTGGTCGCAGCATATAAGACGGCAGTTGTCTTTCCAGTCGTTTATCATAGCGGTGCCGCTCATACCCGTCATAAAGAAGCGGGGGAGAGACATAAAGTGCGATGTTCCGACCTCGATGCGCGCGGTGAGTCCGCCCTCGAAATAGAGGTCGAGCTTAAAGCCGTCGTCTACCTCGTCGTTGGTTATGTGGTCGAATTTACAGTAAAGGCTCTCGACCTTTTTGTCGTATACTATGCCGAGCATCTGGTCGATCAGGTGAACACCCCAGTCGAGCATCATTCCTCCGCCGAATTTCTTGTGACCTCTCCAGTCACCGGGGATTCCGCGTGAGCCCTGATATCTTGATTCTATTCCAAAGACCTGACCGAGCTTACCCGAAGCGTATGCTTCCTTCATCATGAGATAATCGCAGTCCCATCTTCTGTTCTGGTGTGTAGTAAAGAGTCTGTCGCAACGCTCAGCCGCGTCGAATATCTCCTGCAGGTCGGCGCTCGAGAGAGTAACGGGCTTCTCGCATATTACATGCTTTCCCGCTTCCATAGCGCGGATAGCCACGGGCTTGTGCTGGTCGTTGGGGATAGCTATTGTGACTATCTCGACAGACTTGTCGGCAAGAAGCTCGTCGAGCGAGCCGTATGCGTGTATGCCGTTTTCCTCCGCAAGGCGATTGCGGGATTCCTTTATATCGTAAATACCGCGAAGCTCGGCAACATCGCTCTCAAGCAGATGTCTTGTGTGCCAACCGCCCATTCCGCCGTATCCGATAACTGCTACACCTGTTTTCTTCATAAATGTAATCTCCTTTTTATAAATTTATAAAAAGATTAAATGCTTTCAACCTTATTATAAGACATAATCTTGCTCAATTCAAGTCATTACAGCCGAATTATAAGACAAAAATTGCTCAAATTCCATAAAAGCAAGTCAAAAATTTATTTTTCTGTTAAAAAATTGCCCGAAATGATAAAAATTTAAAAAATGCTATTGAGAAAATCCCAAAGATATTATATAATATATAATAACATTTTGTAGGTAATTACGGAGTAAAATTGATGTCAAACGGTGAAAAACAAAAGAATATAAGAAATTTTTCAATAATAGCGCACATAGACCACGGCAAGTCAACTCTTGCCGACAGAATACTTGAGGCGACGCAGACCGTTTCCAAGCGCGATATGGAGGAGCAGATACTCGACAATATGGACCTCGAAAAAGAGAGGGGAATTACCATAAAGGCGAGAGCGGTGCGTCTTGAATACACGGCGGACGATGGTGAGAATTATGTCTTTAACCTTATCGACACCCCCGGGCATGTCGACTTCAATTACGAGGTCTCCCGTTCGCTCAACGCCTGCGACGGCGCGCTTCTCGTTGTCGACGCAACGCAGGGAATAGAGGCGCAGACGCTCGCTAACGCGTATCTTGCGGTCGATTCCGACCTTGAGATAGTTCCCGTCATAAACAAGATAGACCTGCCCTCAGCAGACCCCGACAAGGTCAGGGGAGAGATAGAGGATGTTATAGGCATACCCGCTGAGGGTTGTCCCGCGGTCTCGGCGAAAACGGGACTCAATATCGAGCAGGTGCTTGAAGCGGTGGTGAGAGATATACCCGCGCCTGTGGGGGACAGCACGGCTCCCCTGAAAGCGCTTATCTTCGATTCATATTACGACAGTTATCTCGGAGTCGTCGTTTATGTCCGTATTCTCGATGGTACGCTGAGGAGCGGCGAGAGAATAAAGCTTATGAACACGGGAGCCGAGTTTGATGTGGTCGATGTGGGATATATGGCGCCCTTCGGACTGAAAAAGGCAGAGGAGATTAAGGCGGGCGAGGTCGGATATATCACGGCGTCTATCAAGAATATCGGTGACACGCGCGTGGGAGATACCGTAACTCACGCCGAGCGTCCGACATCCGAAGCCTGCCCCGGATTCAAGGCTGTTCAGCCTATGGTCTACGCGGGAATATACCCTGCCGACGGCGCAAAATACGGCGACCTCAGAGACGCGCTTGAGAAGCTTCAGCTCAACGACGCGGCGCTTATTTTTGAGCCCGAGACCTCGATAGCGCTCGGATTTGGATTTCGTTGTGGCTTCCTCGGACTTCTCCATATGGAGATAATCGAGGAGCGACTCGAGAGAGAGTTCAATCTCGACCTTATCACGACCGCCCCCTCGGTTATCTATAAGATAAAGAAAAAGGGCGGGGAGACGGTTCGTATCGACAACCCCTCTAACTACCCCTCGGCAGACGAGATAGAGATAGCCTACGAGCCTATCGTCAAGGCGAGCATAATCACGCCGACGGAATATGTGGGCGGACTTATGGACCTCTGTCAGGACAGACGCGGAACCTTCCACGATATGAAATATATAGACGCGCAGAGAGTTGAGCTGCATTACGACCTGCCGCTCAACGAGATAATCTACGATTTCTTTGACGCGCTTAAGAGTCGCTCCCGCGGTTACGCTTCGCTCGACTATGAGCTTGGAGATTATGTTCCGAGTAAGCTCGTGAAGCTTGACTTCCTGCTCAACGGAGAGCAGGTCGACGCGCTTTCCTTTATAGTTCACGAGGACAAGGCGTACGGCAGAGCGAGAAAGATTGCCGAGAAGCTGAAGGATAATATTCCGAGACAGCTCTTTGAGGTTCCGATACAGGCGGCAATAGGCTCGAAGATTATTGCGAGAGAGACGGTCAAGGCGATGCGTAAGGATGTCCTAGCTAAGTGCTACGGCGGTGATATTACCCGTAAGAAGAAGCTGCTTGAAAAGCAGAAAGAGGGTAAGAAGAAGATGCGCCAGCTCGGCTCGGTTCAGGTCTCCCCCGAGGCATTTATGGCAGTCCTCAAGCTTGATGATGATAATTGATGGGATAGATATTGTGGGGGAGGATACCCTTCTTGCAAGAAGGTTATCCTCCCCCACACCCCCACCCGCCAAAGAAACTTAAAGCAGGGGATTGGGTATGGGGGCGGTGTGCTTTCTTGCCTGAAAGTTCTGCGCGTCATCTTGAGCGGAGCAGAGTGAAGTCGAAACCCGTAGGGCAAATGTCTTTGACATTTGGATCTTGCGGAAATGTAAAAATCTGAATTAAGGCGGCGTCAAACTGTTAAATTTTGTTTTTGGAGCATAAATTATGAGTAAGCTTGGTATATATATACATGTACCCTTCTGTTTGCAAAAGTGCAATTATTGCGATTTTTGCTCTTTTGCGGGCAGGGGGGGCGAGCTGATAAGTGAATATGTATCGGCGCTATGCAGGGACATCGGGCGCGCGGCGCAGCTCTGTGGCGGATATTCGGTCGACACCGTATATTTCGGCGGCGGTACGCCGACGCTTCTCACGGTGCGTGATTTCGAGCGTATACTCTGCGCGCTCACAGAGAATTTTTCGATTGAGAGTGGCTGTGAGGTAAGCAGCGAGTGCAATCCCGCCACAGCAGACCTTCAATATCTGAGAGAGCTTCGCTCGCTTGGGGTTGACCGCCTGAGCATCGGGCTTCAGAGCGCGAACGAGAACGAGCTTCGCGCGCTCGGTCGCATACATAGCTATGCCGATTTTGTCGAGACATACGGAAACGCAAGAGCGGCGGGCTTTGAAAATATAAGTGCCGACCTTATGTACGGTATTCCCGAGCAGACAGTCGAATCTTTCTCTCACACACTTGACTCACTTACATCTCTTGCGCCCGAGCATATCTCGGCGTATGGTCTGAAAGTTGAGGAGGGAACGCCGTTTGGCAGAATGAAGGAGGGTCTTATACTACCCGACGAGGACGCAGAATATGATATGTATATGCTTTGCACCGAATATCTCGCGGCGCGAGGATACGGAAAATACGAGATAAGTAATTTTGCAAGGGCGGGATACGAGTCGAGGCACAACATAAAATACTGGAGGGGCGAGGAATATCTCGGCTTTGGCGTATCGGCTCACTCATATTTTGGCGGCGAGCGGTTCGCAAATTCAAGGGATATAGATCGATATATCCGCGGACTTGACATTACCGAGGAACGGCGGGTGATATCTCCCGCGGAGAGAATGACAGAATATGTGATGCTCCGAATGCGAATGAGCGAGGGTGTGGCGCACTCGGATTTTTATGAGCGTTTTGGCAGGGGATTTCAGAGTGTTTACGGCGAGAGACTCGCAAAGTATACCGATATGGGATATGTGGTGACTGAAAATTGCCGCACTCGCTTTTCCGACAAGGGCTTTTTTATAAGCAATTACATTCTGTCGGACATACTTGATTTCTGAAAAATAAAATGAGTAATAAATTATTGTAAAACTGTTGACTTTAGGAGAGTTTTATAATAAAATATAAACAGAGACATCAGTAATGCGGAGGTTAAAAATGGAAGACGATATTCTTGAAAATGATGCTAACGAAACAGGCTATTTTACCCTGACCGACGAGGACGGAAACGAGCTCGAATTTGAGGTTATAGGTGAGTGTGAAAGAGACGGAGAAAAATATTTCGCTATGATTCCCGTTGACGACGATGAGAATAGCGACGGCGATATCTGCGAATATGTCATTCTCAAGCTTGCGGTAGAGGACGGAGAAGAGGTCCTCGTTACGGTTGACGATGACGACGAGCTTGACGATGTTGCAGATTACTTTGACGACTTGTTTTCGTCGGAGATAGATTACGACGCACAATAAAACAAAAAAGTCGGCGTTGCCGACTCCTGCTTAGTTCGTGATAATCATGAAAAAAACCTACAAATAGAAAAAGGAGTCCGAAAAAAGAGTTCGACCGTGGTTTGCAGACCTCCCTCCCTTATCCTCGATTGACTTGTCTCGACAGTAAGCGGAGGACGCTGGGAGCAGTAAAGCGTGAGATAGGACACCGCCTTGCATCGCAGGGTTTCTCTATCTTGGTTACACGGCTCGGCGGGGGAGCCAAAAAACAAATTCGGGGTTATTGCAAATGCAACGACCCCGAAAAATGTTTTACACCTTATAAATTGATATCAAGATATACATAACTACCGCGGTTATTCCGAAAACGAAAGCGAGCACGGTTGTGATTCTGCTGAGAATCTTATCTGCCGTCTTGCCCTTTGATTTTCCGAAGAAGGTTTCTGCTCCGCCTGCGATAGAACCCGACAGGCGCTTGTCTTTACCTGACTGCATAAGTACCAGAACAACAAGAAGAACAGCGAAAACCATTATCACGATACCGAGAATTATTTCCCAAGGACTCATTGGACTCATTGTAAAACCTCCGAAATTATGATATTCCGCCGTTATCCGACGGATAGAATGCGTTAAAAGTCATTAACATTCCTAATTGTACCACATATTTTCAAAAAAAGCAATAGTAAATTTCAAAAAAATAAAAAATTATGTAAAGGAAGATGAAAAATGAAGCTTTATGAGGGTCGTCCCGAAAATCTGAGCGAAAGAGAAGAAAGAGAGCGCAGAGTATATGATGCGCTCGATAAGCTGGGAATAAAATACGGCAGAGTCGACCACGCGGCGGCGTGGACTATGGAGGATTGTATTGAGATAGACCGAGCGCTTGGCGTTGCGATGTGCAAAAATCTTTTTCTTTGTAATAGACAAAAAACCGATTTTTATTTGCTACTGATGCCCTCGGACAAGCCGTTCCGCACCAAGGAGCTTTCATCTCAGCTCGGCGTGGCGAGACTGTCCTTTGCGGCGGAGGCTGATATGGAAAGATATCTCGGACTTTTGCCGGGTGCGGTCAGTGTACTCGGGCTTATGAACGACTCGGGGAGAGATGTAAGACTGCTTATCGACGAGGATCTGCGCGAGTGCGAGTATATAGGAGCGCACCCCTGTGTCAATACCTCAAGCCTTAAAATTAAAACAGAGGATATACTTAGGGTATTTCTCGGAGCGACGGGGCACGAGCCGACATTTGTGACGCTCACGGGAGCCGATAATATAGGCTGAAATTCATAAAATAAAAAATTTTGGAAATAATGCAACCTTTTACCTTTTTTTGCGACTTATAGGGTGAAGGGGCAAACGCAGAGCGCAAGAGACGCTCTGAATTTGAGAAAACGGAGGAGCCCTGAAATATGGAGGATCATCAGATCGTAGACCTTTATTGGGCGCGTTCGGAAAGCGCGATATCCGAGACCGAGCGCAAATACGGCAGAATGCTCAATTCAATCTCTTTTTCACTCTTGTCCTCTGCCGAGGACGCCGAGGAGTGCGTGAACGATACATATGTGGCGGCGTGGCAGACTATGCCCGAGGAGCGCCCCGTGTATCTCGGCGCGTATCTTTCCAAAATAATAAGGCGCATATCTATCTCCCGATTCCGCAGCTCCCGCTCACACAAGCGAGGCGGAGCGGCGGGGGTTATCGAGGAGCTGAGCGAATGTATTCCGTCAGGCTCGACGGTCGAGGCGGAATATGAAAACGGCAGACTTTCCGAGACGCTTAATAAATTCCTCTCGGGGCTTGACGAGAAAAAGAGAGTGATATTCCTGCGCAGATATTTTTATTCCCAGCCGATAGAGCGGATAGCTCTGGAGTGCGGAATGAAGGTAGGGAGCGTAAAGAGTATTCTGTCGCGTACAAGACAAGCCCTCAAAGAATTACTTGAGGAGGAAGAGCTTTTATGAATGACAGAATAAGAGCGGCGGAATATCTGTTTGACGAGCTTGGACTTATCAGCGATTCTTTTGTGGCAGAGGCTATGCCCACGGGTGTTGCGGCTAAGCGAAGGAGAACCTCTCTGCGTCGGGCGGTGAGCGCTATTGCGGCGGCAGCAGTTTTATTGACGCTTGCCATCGGCGTATTCGCAATCGGATTTATGCGAGATAAGAACGAGGCAGAGGACGGTGTGACGGAGCTTGAAGCGGAGAGCCTTGAGGAGCTGCTTGTCGGAGCGCAGAGCGGCGGTGCGGTGACATACTGTGCGGAGGCGGAGTCGGTAGGTCTTTTTGACGGACAGACGAAGCTTATATGGCAAAGCGGGAATGACGGAGCTTATTATTCTGTTACGCTGAGCGGCACGGAGGATAAGGCGAAGCTTTCACAGGCGCTAAGAAGTACCTATGGAAATCCCACTCACGCACCCGAGGACTATGACGCGGGCATTTATGTATGGATAAGCTACGGAGACGGAACCGTCGTCACGCCATACCTGAAGGGAACAGAGGGAAATGTAGGCTACGGTGAGCTGTTCGGGTATTCGCCCGAGATAATTCCGTCGGAGGAGTTTACCGAGCTTGCGCGCGATCTGATATCCAAATGATCTTTTTGTATTGAAAGGAGCAAACGGTTATGAAAAAATTATTATCTCTTTTATTGGCGTTACTTTTTATCTGCCTTACTCTTGCGTCCTGCAGCAAGGCGGAGAATATGGATTTGATGGCAGACGGAGGGTTTGCAGAGATTGGCGATGCGGGTGAATTCTCGACGGATGCCGAAAATTACGGAAAATTTATAGAGAATGAGTTCGTGAAGGTGGCTGACGAGCCTGTATCTACCTTCTCGGCGGATGTTGATACCGCGTCATACGCGTATTTCCGCAAGCTCGTAAACTCGGGCTACAATCTCTCGGAGCTTATTTCCACGGGCGGAAGCTCTATAAGAACCGAGGAAATGATAAATTACTTTGATTACGGTTATCAGGGACCTGCCGAGGGTGAGCTTTTCGGCAAGAATGTGCAGATAGCAAACTGCCCCTGGAACGAGAAGGCAGTTCTTATGGTGCTTGGACTTAAGACCGAGGAGGCAGAGATAGAAGCCGACAACAACCTCGTTTTTCTGATAGATGTGTCTGGCTCAATGGCATCTGACGATAAGCTGCCTCTGCTGAAAAAGGCGTTTTCGCATCTTGTCTCTCAGCTCGACGAGGGCGACAGAGTCTCTATCGTGACCTACTCAGGCAAGGAAAGCGTTCTGCTCGAGGGCTGCGAGGGAAATAAGGGCGATAAGATAATGAGCGCCGTAAACAAGCTCGAGGCAAAGGGCTCGACGAACGGCGAGGCAGGCTTGCAGAAGGCATACTCGCTTGCCGAGAAATATTTTATTTCGGACGGAAACAATCGAATAATTATGGCGTCGGACGGCGACCTCAATGTTGGCATATCCTCTCCCGAGGAGCTGAAAAATTATGTGAGCGAGAAGCGAGAGAGCGGAGTTTATCTTTCCGTCCTCGGCTTTGGAACGGGAAATTACAAGGATTCGAGTATGGAAGCCCTTGCCGATAACGGAAACGGAGTTTATTACTATATCGACGGTGAAGGCGAGGCTGAAAAGGTTTTCGGAAGCGATATTTTCTCAACGCTTTATACGGTCGGAAAGGATGTCAAGCTTCAGCTTACCTTCAATCCCGACGCGGTCGAGTCATACCGACTTGTCGGATATGAAAACAGACTGCTCAGTCAAGAGGATTTTGAGGACGATACCAAGGACGCGGGTGATGTTGGCGCAGGTCACGCCGTAACAGTATGTTACGAGCTTATTCTGACCGATGGCGCTGTAAGCGAGAATACCGATTGGATGACGCTCTCGGTTCGCTATAAGCGTCCCGACGAGGATAAGAGCAATCTCAATGAATACAAAATAGGCGCGTCGGATTATACGGAAGCGCCGAATGACGATTTCAGATTTATCTGCGGAGTGGTTAAAACAGCTATGCTTCTCCACGACAGTAAATATCTTACTCAGAAGGGCGCGCCCGCGCTCAGGGATATAAACGCCGAGCTTTCCGTGATAGATGTCTTAGAGGACGCCGAGAAGCAGGAATTTATCTCCTTGCTCAGAGGGCTTTACGCCGAGACCGTGAATGAGTGAAATTCTGTTATTGATATAATCTATTATTTGTAAATAATCCAAAAGCCTTCCCAAACGGGAAGGCTTTTGTGTACTATGATTTTCGCATATTTATATCCAAAGCGGCGGGGCGATATTTTAAAATTTTACCCTATATGGGAGGACCCCTCTCGCTAATATTCTGTTGAACGATAGAACGGGAGGCGAAACGCCTTCCCTACGGTGTTTGGTATAATTTATTCGCCTATCTACGCCCAAGTTGGCGAGGTGAATTGTTTGAAAATTATAAGGGCGAAGCTTTGAGCTTCGCCCTTTAAATGTTTCGTTTTCTGTTATTTTATTCAACGCCTTCAACGCCGTTTTTAACCGCTTCGAAATCTTCCTCTATTTCCTTAGAGGGCGCTTTTGTGAGAAGCGATACCACTACGATTACGATGGAGGAGAAGATAAATGCGGGAAGCAGCTCGTAGATTGCGAATACGCCGCCGAGCTGACTGATTCCAAGCTTCCAGAGGAATACCATTCCGCCGCCGCTTATCATACCCGCGATAGCGCCCGCGCGGGTCGTGCGTTTCCAGAACAGCGAGAAGAGCATAAGCGGTCCGAATGTCGCTCCAAAGCCCGACCAAGCGAAGGAAACGATGTTGAATATAACGCTGTCTTCCTTCCATGCGATAACGATTGCCACAAGCGTGATCACAACGAGAGTAATTCTTGTCAGAAGCATAACCTGCTTGTCTGTCGCGTTCTTCTTTGCCACGCCGTGGAAAATGTTCTTCGAGACTGCCGATGCGGCGATAAGAAGATAGGAGTCGGACGAGCTGATGGTTGCGGCGAGAATACCCGCCATAACGAAGCCTGCTATAATAGGAGGCAGATAGCTCGTTGAGAGCGTGATAAATATGTTCTCAGCACCCGATTTTGTGAGATGCTCAACGGGGAAGAGCTGACGACCCATAATACCTATGAACACCGCAACGCCAAGAGAAATTATAACCCATACCATTGCGATACGGCGGGACATTTTCAGCTCGGACTCCTTGCGGATAGCCATAAAGCGGAGGAGAACCTGGGGCATACCGAAATATCCGAGTCCCCAAGCCATGCAAGAGCAAATGGAAAGGAAGCTGTATTTTGCGGCTTCGCCGAACACGGGCTCGCCACCTGCCACAAGCTGCTCTCCAGCTTCATTGAGCGAGGGAGAAGCAAGTCCGAAGAATTCAAGAAATCCGGGAATGCTCTGCGCATTGTCAATTACCGCGCCGATACCGCCCGCGTGCACGAGACCGATTATAACGACGACCGAAAGAGCGACTATCATTACTATGCTCTGCATAAAGTCGGACGCGCTTTCAGCAAGGAAGCCGCCGAGAATAGTGTAAAGCAGAACGAAAAGCGCGCCGAGTATCAGCATAAGCTGGTAATGCTCTCCGCCGAAGAAAAGGGTTGAGAAAAGCTTACCGCAGGTAACGAGACAGCTTGCCGCGTATACCGTGAAGAATATCAAAATGAATAGAGCCGATACCGTCAGAATAAGCTTTTTCTTCTCACGGAATCTGTTCGAGAAGAAGTCGGGGAGGGTGATCGCGTTGTTTGCGCGGATACTGTAACGGCGCAGACGCTTTGAAACTATGAGCCAGTTGAGGTATGTACCGATAGCGAGACCGATAGCCGTCCACGCGGCGTCGGCGAGTCCGCACCAATAAGCGACACCCGGCAGTCCCATAAGCAGCCAGCCGCTCATATCCGACGCCTCGGCGCTCATCGCCGTGACCCAAGGGCCGAGCGAGCGTCCGCCGAGAAAATAGTTTTCTGAATTTTTGTTTGCTTTCTTTGCAAAAAGGATTCCGATCGCGATGACCGCTGCCATATAAATTATCATGGCGATAAGAATCTGAATCGTATTACCGTTCATCAATAATACTCCTTTCGGTAAAATATTCAACAAATGTTAAAAAATTACTATCATTATAGCACACAAATCCCCTCTTTGTAAAGGGGATAAATCAAATTTGACAGATTTAACAAAAAAATCCTAAAAAATCTTACAAAAAAAGATAAAAAAATATCGCGAATAAATTAAAAAATATTGAAATGGAAAAAGAATTGTGATATAATTAAAATGTATATGTGTAAAATCGGGCATAATCGGCGTTCTATGTCGTGTCAGACGCCGTGTTGTGACATTCGGGAAAGGGAGTAATATGCAGGAAATATGGAATACTTTTGCGATGTTCTTTAAGGAATACATCTTGGATACGGTAAAGGCTATGCGCCTTACGGATTTTTTTGATATCCTTATACTCGCATTAATATTATATTATGTTTACAGCTTTATCAGAGACAGACGGGCAGGTAAGCTCGCTCTCGGTCTGGTGCTTATCGTTGCGCTGTTTTTCCTCAGCTCGGCGCTCAATATGTACGCTCTGAATTTTATCTTTGATAACTTCTTGCAGGTCGGAATCATCGCGATACTTATCGTCTTCCAGCCCGAGATGAGAGCGGCGCTTGAAAAGGTGGGCGGAACGCCCTTTTCGGGACTTAAAAACATTACCTCCGAGTCGGGTAAGCTTGCGGCTCTTAATTCCCAAATAGAGGGAATATGCAACGCGGCGAGCGACCTCTCGCGCGACAAGGTCGGAGCACTCATAGTAATTGAGAGAACGACTAAGCTCGGCGAGTATATCAAGTCGGGCGTTATCATAGACGCGGCGGTGTCGCCTTACATACTCAGAAATATCTTTTTCAACAAGGCGCCCCTGCACGACGGAGCAACGATAATCCGCGACGGCAGAGTTTACGCGGCGGGATGTTTTTTGCCCCTGTCTACCAACTACGATATAGACAAGGACTTGGGTACGCGTCACAGGGCGGCTATCGGTCTTACCGAGATAAGCGACGCGGTGGTTATAGTGATTTCGGAGGAGACGGGTATCATATCGGTATCGGTGAATGGAAATCTCAAAAGAAACTATAATTACAGTACGCTCAAGCAGGAGCTTAACACGCTTCTCGCTCCGCAGAATCAGGGAGAGCAGAAGCAGAAGAAGCACCGCAAGGAGAGCAAATGATTTTTAAATCCGAGCAAGGAGGATATATCTCTTATGAGTAAAGATATGCAGCAGGAGCAGATGTCCGTTGAGGGCGGCGCCTATGTTATAAAAAAGAATAAGAAACTGAATATTCTGGCGTTTATCCTCTGTTTGTTGGCGTCGTTCTTTATATGGGTTTATGTTATGAACACCCAGAACAGCAACTATACAAAGACATTCAGCATAGCAATCGAGGTAATCAATGAGGACAAATTGCTTGAGGAGCGCGGACTCAGTGTTTTCGGCGTTCCCGAGTTTCCCGTGAGTGTAACTATCCAAGGGAAGAAATCCGATGTCCAGAAGTTCAGCGAGCAGGATTTCAGGGCTTATATAGATGTGTCTACCTTGAAGGAGGCGGGAAGCGCCTCTGTCAGCGTGGCGGTTGAAACACCGACTACGGCGGTCAGCGTTATGGAGGTATCTCCGAAAACGATAAATATTCATGTCGACTCGCTTGAAACGGTAAGCGTTCCGATATACGCGCATCCGCACGAGGGCATTGGATTTGAGATAAACGATATAACCCATGTTGAAATAAGCGGGCCTAAGGCTTATGTCGAGGCGATACACGAGGCGATAGTCGAAATACCTCATTCCGATGATTACTCGGAGGGTGAGACGGTAATATCCTCTGATATCAAGATATATGACAAAAATAAAAAGCAGCTTTCCTCTCTGTATATGGAATTCGGAGTCGAGAGCGTCAGCGTGAAGGTAGTATCTGTAAATGAGCAATAAATTTGTCGGAGCTGCCACGGGGCTGTTGTTCTCGGGAATAAGTCTCTCGCTTGAGACTGACGAGAGCGAGGTCTTCGGGATAGCGGCGTCTGAGGCGAGGCGTGCAGGGATAAACCCTGCACGGCTTCGCTTTCGTGTATATAAAAAGAGCGTGGACGCGAGAAAGAAAAACAATATAAGGCTCGTCTATTCCGTTGCGGCGTATTCCGATGAGCCCCTGAAGCTTGACGCTGAGCGGCTGTCGCGCAGAGGGATAAAGGTCATATCCGAGGACGGTGTGGTACCGAGGATAGGCGCGGAGCCTATGCAAAGCCGACCGCTCGTTGTGGGTATGGGCCCTGCGGGGCTTTTTGCGGCGTTGCTTCTTGCCGAGAATGGGTACAGTCCGATAATAATAGACAGAGGCGACTGTATTGCGAACAGATGTGCGGTCAATAAGCGGTTTATCGAGCTTGGAGAGCTTGACAGCGAGTGCAATATCCAGTTCGGCGCGGGAGGCGCGGGAACCTTTTCTGACGGAAAGCTTATGACGAGGATAAACGACAGCAGGATATCCTACATTCTCGAGAGATTTTGCGAGTTTGGCGCGCCCGAGGCGATAATGACCTCGGCAAAGCCGCATATAGGTACCGATATTCTCGTCGATGTTGTCGACAGAATGCTCAGCCACATAGAAAAAATGGGCGGAGAGGTCATATACAGATGCCGCCTTGACGGTATCAGGGAAAATAAAGATAAAACACTTACCGCGCTTACCTCAAGGGGTGAGATAGAGTGCTCGGCACTCATTCTCGCCACGGGGCATAGCGCGAGAGATACCTATAAGATGCTGATTGATAGCGGATACGCCATAGCTCCAAAGGACTTTTCGGTGGGAGTCAGAGTAGAGCATCTGAGGGAGAATATCGACCGCGCGCTGTACGGCGATTTTGCGGGACACCCCGCTCTTGGAGCGGCGGAATACCACCTGTCCGACACAAAGGGTGAGAGGGGAGTATATACCTTCTGTATGTGCCCGGGGGGACAGATAGTTGCGGGCGCTTCCGAGGAGGGCGGCGTCGTAGTCAACGGAATGAGCAATTACGCGAGAGACGGAGTCAACTCCAATTCCGCGGTTGCGGTGTCGGTCAATAAAAAGGATTACGGAGCAACGCCCGAGGGGGCGATAGAGTTCCAGAGAAGTATAGAAAGAGCGGCGTTCGTGGTGGCAGGCTCGGATTACAGAGCGCCCGTGCAGACGCTTGGTGCGTTTATGCGAGGGGAGCTTGGAGCGGAGCCGTCTGAGGTGCTTCCGACATATAGGGACGGTAGGGTGTCTCTTTGCAGACTCGATACGCTTTTGCCCGACTTTGTGAGCGCGGGGCTTCGCCGCGGATTTGTTTCCTTTGACCGAAAGCTCTCGGGCTTCGCATCGGATAGCGCGGTGCTGACGGGAGTTGAGACGAGAACATCGGCGCCCGTGAGGATACTTCGCACCGAGGATATGACGGCGCTCGGACACGCGCTTGTCTACCCCTGCGGAGAGGGCGCGGGATATGCGGGAGGCATAACCAGCTCGGCGGTCGACGGGTTGCGTACGGCGCTTGCGTTAATGGAGAGATTTGCGCCTCTGAGATGATGATAAATTAAGAAAGGCATTTAATATATTTTTATGAGCAGTACGAAAAGAGAGAAAATATGGAGTGAAAAGTATATATGGGACGGCGCGGAGAATGACAGAGAAATAAAACAGGTCGCGTCTGCTCTTGGTGTTTCTGAAATATTTGCCGTGCTTCTGCGAAACAGAGGCTACGCAAACGCTCAGGACGCGGAGCGCTTTCTGCGCTTCGAGACAGAGGATTTTCACGACCCCTTTCTTCTCAATGATATAGATAAAGCCGTCGGCAGAATAATGCGGGCGGTAGACGAAAACGAAAAGATATGTATATACGGAGATTACGATGTTGATGGAGTTACCTCTGTCAGCTTGCTCTATCTCTATCTGACCTCGCTCGGGGCAGATGTTAAGATAAAAATACCCAAGCGCGACGGCGAGGGCTACGGAATGTCACAGACGGCAGTCGATATACTCTCGGAGCAGGGTGTTACGCTTATAATAACCGTTGACACGGGAATAACGGCGTATGATGAGATACTTCACGCATCTGATATGGGTATAGATGTGGTCGTAACCGACCACCACGAGTGCAGAGAGGAGCTGCCTGCGGCGCACGCGGTGGTAAATCCCCACAGACTTGACAGCAAATATCCCTTCTGTGAGCTTGCGGGAGTGGGCGTTGTGTTCAAGCTTGTCTGCGCCATCGAGATGACTATATGCCGAAAGAACGGCGCGTCGGTGCTTGACGGTGTGAGCAGAGTTTGCAGAGAATACGCCGACCTCGCAGCAATCGGAACGATAGCCGATGTTATGCCGATAACCGACGAGAACCGTCTTATCGTCAGTATGGGGCTCAAGCTGCTCGAGAACACAAAAAGGCAGGGCTTGGCGGCGCTGATCGAGGCGGCAAGTCCCGCCAAGACAGACTCAAAGACGGCGCCCAAGAAAAGAAAGATATCCTCGGGCTTTATCGGCTTCGGAATAGCGCCGAGAATAAACGCCGCGGGAAGGATAAGCGACTCTATAATCGCGGTAAATCTTCTGCTTGAAAATGACGAAAAGCGAGCGGAGGAGCTTGCGGCAGAGCTTTGCGAGATAAATAAGCGCAGGCAGACCGAGGAAAATAAGATAGCCGAGGAAGCCTATGATATCATCGAAAACGAGCACGATTTTGAACACGACACGGTCATCGTGCTTCAGAACGACGACTGGCAGCAGGGAATTATCGGAATAGTTTCCTCGCGTATCACCGAGAAATACGGGCTTCCCTCGATTCTCATATCCTTTAAGGGAGCTATGAACGGCGAGCCCGACGCAGAGGACTACGGAAAGGGGTCAGGCAGAAGCGTCAAGGGAATGAATCTTGTGGGCGCGCTGAATTACTGCGAGGATCTGCTTGAAAAGTACGGCGGTCACGAGCTTGCGGCGGGACTTACCGTCAAGAGAGGAAATATTGAGAAATTCAAACGCAGAATAAACGAGTACGCCGCTAAAAATCTCACAGATGAGCTTTATAAGATAAAGGTTGAGGCGGACTGCGAGCTGAATATGAATCAGCTTACCATGCCCTTTGCCGAGGAGCTGCTCAGGCTCGAGCCGTTTGGCGTCGGCAACCCCACGCCGCTTTTCGTTATGAAGGATGTGACGGTGCAGAGGGTCATGCAGCTCGGCGGCGGAAAGCACACCAAGCTCATTCTGGAGAAGAACGGAATATCGCTCAGCGGTATGTATTTCGGAATATCGGCGTCAGAGCTTGGATTTGACGCGGGGGATAAGATAGACCTGCTTTTCAATGTCGATATAAACGACTACAAGAATGTCAAATCGGTCCAGATGATAATTCAGGACGCAAAGCTTTCGGAAAATTATAAAAGGACAGTCAGCGATTGCAAAAAGAGATACGAGGAGATAAACGGAGGGGCTACATATACGCCCGAGGAGGATGTTATTCCGACAAGAGAGGATTTCGCGGCGGTATATACCGTTCTGCGCAAGGAATACAGGTCGGGAACTAATCTCCTTGATTGCAAAACTCTTATGAAGCTCGTAAATTCCTATGACCGTCCAGAGATAAATTACATCAAGCTGAAATATATACTCAGGATAATGAATGAGCTTAAAATATGCAGCGTCGAGGAGATAGGCGAGGATATCTTCAAATTCGAGATATTCTTCAACGCAACAAAGACGAGTATAGATAAATCGTCGATACTTAAAAAGCTTAAAAGCAGATGCTCCGATAGGGTGAAATAAGTCGCCCTCGGAGGGGAGGACTTATATGCCAACAGGATCCGGCACGGATATCAACAGATTACTTAATATTTTATTGGCGACGGGCAAGAAATACGATATCGAGATGATAAAGCGCGCCTACGAATACGCGAAATCGCTTCACGAGGGACAGTTCCGCGTGAGCGGAGAGCCTTATATCTCGCACCCCGTTGCGGTTGCGGAGATAGTCGCGGGACTTGAGCTTGACACAGACTCTATCTGCGCCGCGCTTCTACACGATACGGTCGAGGACTGCTCGGAAAAGACAGACCTGAAGGCTATCGAGGCGCAGTTCGGACGCACCGTTGCGATGCTTGTCGACGGACTTACCAAGATGATACACCTCAATATCGAGGATAAAGAGGAAGCGCATATCGAGAACATCAGAAAAATGCTTCTCGCTATGTCGAAGGATGTCAGAGTTATCTTTATAAAGCTGTGCGACAGACTTCATAATATGCGTACGCTCGGAGTCAAGCCCGACGCGAAGCGCCGTGCAACGGCGCTTGAGACGATGCAGGTCTATGCTCCGCTGGCGCACAGACTCGGTATGCAGAAGATAAAGCACGAGCTTGAAAATCTCGGACTTTCCTATCTTGACCCGATAGGCTATGAGGAGATACAGAATTATATAGAGGAAAAATACGGAGAAAATCTCGGCTTTATCGAGAGCATAAGAAGCGCGGTAGACGCAAAGCTCCGTGAGAATGAGATAAACTTTACGCTTGAGGGAAGAATAAAGTCGGTTTACAGTATATATCGCAAGATGTATAATCAAAACAAGAGCTTTGACGAGATATATGATTTTTATGCCCTCCGTGTTATCGTGGATACCGAGCTTGAGTGTTATACCGCGCTCGGACTTATACACGAGATGTTCAAGTCTATCCCCGGACGCTTCAAGGACTATATATCGACGCCTAAGCCGAATATGTACCGCTCTCTGCACACCACGGTCATAGGACGCGACGGAATCCCCTTTGAGGTGCAGATAAGGACATGGGAGATGCACCATGTTGCCGAATACGGTATCGCGGCGCATTGGAAATACAAGTCGGGCGAGCGCTCCAAGGAGGAGATCGACAAGAAGCTTGAGTGGATAGCTAAGCTTATCGAGACCGAGGACGCGGCAAGAGACCCCGATGAGTTTATGAACGCCCTCAAGACAGATATCTTCCACGACGAGACCTTCGTTTTCACCCCTCGCGGAGATGTTATCGCGCTCCCGCAGGGCGCAACGGTCATCGACTTTGCCTACGCGATACATTCGGGCGTAGGAAACTCGATGATAGGCGCGAAGATAAACGGTATGATAGTGCCGATAGACAGAGTTCCGCAGAACGGAGAGATAGTTGAGATACTCACCTCTCCATCATCAAAGGGACCGAGCCGCGACTGGCTCAATATCGTTAAGACGAGTGAGGCGAGAACCAAGATACGCGGCTGGTTCAAGAGGGAAAAGCGACCTGAAAATATCGTTGCGGGTAAGAGTATGGTCGACGGAGAGCTGAAAAAATACGGAAGGTCGTATACCGAGGCGCAGAGAAACGAGATAGTTACGAATGTCGGTCAGCGCATAGGATTTATGAGCGCGGACGACTTCTATAACACGCTTGGATACGGCGGAATAACGCTCTCCAAGGTCGCGCTTAAGCTAAAGGACGAGTTTGAGAGAGTGGTCAAGACGCCCGAGGTCGAGGCGCCCAAGACAAATATCACAGCCGAGGATGTAAAGACCTCGAAGCCGAAAAATCTCAAATCGAACAGCGGTATCGTGGTTGACGGTGCGGATGGGTGTCTTGTCAAATTTGCGCGTTGCTGCAACCCCCTGCCGGGTGACGATGTTATCGGATTTATCACCAAGGGTTACGGAATATCTATTCATAAGTGCGACTGTCCCAATGTTATCGTGGGAATGGCTAACAACGAGAACCGTGACCGTTGGGTCGAGGCTCATTGGGAGAGCGAGGGAGATTCCTCTGCCGACTTCTATGAGGCTCAGCTTAAGATACATGTTTACGACAGAATAGGAATTATCGCGGATATTACGGTAGCTCTGTCGGAAATGAAGGTATTTATTCTCCAGATAAACACGCTTGGCGGTCAGTCGGGACGCTCGATAGTAAATCTCAAGATAAGCTGTAAGAATGTTTCGCATTACCACTCAATAGTTTCAAGACTGAAATCTCTTGACGGCGTTATTGATGTAACGCGCGGATTTTCGTGATACGGGTGACGGTATGATACTTGTTATACAAAGAGTAAACAGAGCGTCGGTCAGCGTTGGCGGCGAGGTCGTCGGGCGTTGCGGTAAGGGACTTATGATGCTTCTCGGCGTTGCCGAGGGAGACGACCGCACGGACGCTGAAGTGCTTGCGGCGAAGGCTGTCAAGCTCAGAATATTTACGGACGATGCCGATAAAATGAATCTCTCGCTAAAGGATATCGGCGGCGAGGTGCTTGTCGTATCGAATTTTACGCTGCTTGCCAACTATCGAAAGGGAAACAGACCCGATTATATGTCGGCGGCAAATCCCGAGACGGCAAGAGAGCTTTACGAATATTTCGTATCGCTTCTGCGAGAGGAGATAGAGCAGGTCGGAACGGGAGAGTTCGGAGCGCATATGGAGATAGATATTTCTGCCGACGGACCTGTGACCATAGTAATGCGAAGCGATATTTTAAGACAACAAAAATAAGGGAGAAGGCTTGCAATGAACATAAAAATTGAATCACCTGTAAATAAATATTATGTGCAGACCTTGTGTATGATCTTCTTCCCGGGGGAGAAATTCGGAGAGCGCGAGGAGGAGCGCGAGGACGCACCCTCGCTTTACCTTAGAACAGAGAAGCGTGAGGAGTGTATCACGGCAACGGCGCGTATGCGCCTCGGAGACCGTGAGGCGGTCGCCGAGAAGGAGGCTCTGCTGATACCTCAGCGCACTGAGGAGCGGACGATGAAGATAGCCGTCGGCGCGGCGATACTCGCGGTGGCGGGAGAGCTTGTTGGATACCGACCGTCGTGGGGTATGCTTATCGGAGTGCGCCCCTCAAAGGTTGCCACCGAAATGCTCAACGGTGGCGTGAGTAAGACGAAGGTAAAGAAGATACTGACCTCGGATTATCTCGTTATTCCCAAAAAGGCTGCGCTTGCCGTCGATGTGGCGCTCAACGAAAAGAGAATATCGGGAACATCTGCGCCCAAGGATTGCAGCGTTTATATTTCTATACCTTTTTGCCCCTCAAGATGCACATATTGCTCGTTCGTGTCATATACTTCAAAGAGGCTGCTCGACCTCATTCCCGAATATCTTGAGAGACTGCTTGTTGATATAGAGTCGAATTTCAGAGTGATATCCGAGCTTGGACTCAATGTTAAGACGGTATATATCGGAGGAGGAACGCCCACGATACTGAGCGCAGACCAGCTAAGGCGCCTGCTCTCCAAGGTGGCGTCTCTCACCGATGTGAGCGCTCTGGCGGAATACACGCTTGAGGCGGGACGCCCCGATACCATTACGGCGGAGAAATTCGCCATAGCGCGTGAATACGGCGTTACGAGAGTCAGCGTAAATCCGCAGACGCTCTGCAACGAGGTGCTTTCGGGAATAGGACGCAGTCACACCGTCGAGGAGTTCTTCAGGGCTTACGAGGTGGCGAGAGAGTCGGGAATAAGAACGGTAAATGTTGACCTTATAGCGGGGTTGCCAGGAGATAATTTCAAGGTGTTCTCGAATTCCTACGACCGGATTCTTCAGCTCAGACCCGAGAATATAACGGTACATACCTTCTGCGTCAAGCGGTCAGCTGAGGTTCTGAGAAAAAATTCTCAGATATACTCGATAAAGGGCGGCGACGCGGGAAAGTGCGTCGACTATTCGCAGATAAAGGCAATTCAGAACGGATATCTTCCATATTATATGTATAGACAGAAGAATACCGTGGGAAACTATGAAAATGTCGGGTTCTCTCTTGAGGGACACGAGGGACTTTACAACATTTATATGATGGAGGAGCTTCACTCTATATTCGCCGCGGGAGCGGGAGCTGTGACCAAGCTCGTTGACAACACGGGCAACGACACGAGCGGAAAGTCTATCGAGCGTCTGTTCCACCACAAATATCCCTACGAATATCTCGGCGAGGACAGAACCGAGAGCTTCCGCGAGGCGGCTATAAAGTTCTACACCGAGCATTCATTGATATAATAACGCGGGAGTGACGCTCACGAGTTCGGTCAGGCTATCCGACACAGGCAGAAAATGGCTGTTTGTGTCGGATTGCGCGTATTTGGCGTCGGTCTTTTTGATTTGAAAGGAGATTTTTTGTATGAGAAGAATAATAAAAGCTCCTACGGTTTTTTGTGACGAAGAAGAAAAGAAAGTCTTTGTGCGTGAGTGCGAGGCGGATTTTGAGCGCAGACTCTCGGAGACTGCCGCAAAGATATGCGCCGCAGAGGACGCTAAGGTCATAACTCTCTCGGGTCCTACCTGCTCGGGAAAGACCACGGCGGCAAATAAGATAATATCCGAGTTCGGAAGCAGAGGAAAACGGGTGCATGTTATCTCTATCGACGATTTTTATTATGACAAGGAGATACTGCATAAAAAGTCGGAGCAAAACGGAAAGGGAGAGATAGACTACGATTCCGCCGACACGATTGACCTTGAGAGCTTTTCGGAGTTCGTGGATAAAATATTTGAGAGCAGGGAGCTTGTCTGCCCCGTGTTTGATTTCAAGTCGGGGAAGCGTAGCTCGTACAGACGGATATCTTGCTCGGAGAACGATATATTCCTTTTCGAGGGAATACAGGCGATATACCCCGAGGTGAGGGAGATACTTGACACGCACGGATATCTGAGCGTGTATATCTCGCCGCGGAGCGCAATTGAAGTGGGCGGAGAGCTTTTTGAGCCAAACGAGATAAGGCTTTTGCGGCGTACGGTCAGGGATTGCCATTTCAGAGGAACGCCCGCGGAATTTACTATGAAAATATGGAAAAGCGTGCGTGATAACGAGGAAAGAAATATATTTCCTTATGAGAATTCCTGCCTGTTCTATATAGACTCCACCTTCGCGTATGAGTTGGGCGTCCTGAAGCCCTATCTTGAAGAATACCTTGCCGCGCTCTCGGAGGAGAGCCGATACAGAGAGCAGGCAGATAAAATACTTGATAAAATAAAGGGTATCGAGAATATTTCAAAGGAATATCTCTTGCCGAATTCTCTGTATAAGGAATTCGTATAAGGCTCGTGGCGCTACATAAGTAATACTTTGTTTTTTTGCCGAATAATATTTGGTGATAAGGCGAGTATGAAGGGGTGGTAGCGTGAAAATAAAGAGAGAGAAGGAAAAAGGTGAGAGCGGATTTATATCGGGGGTGCTTATACTCTCGGTGTCTACATTTATCGTCAAGCTTATAGGACTTGCATATAAAATTCCGATGATAGCCCTGCTCGGTGCCGAGGGAATGGGATATTTCAACTCGGCTTACGAAATATACGCGCTTTTGTGCGTGATATCGACCGCGGGACTTCCCGTGGCGCTCTCAATGCTCATATCAGCTTGCCATGAGCGGGGAAGTGTCCGAGAGGCTGGGCGGGTATACCGCTCGGCGATGGCGGTGTTTGCCGTTCTTGGCGGCGTAGGGTGCGCCTTTATGCTCCTCTTTTCGGGTCAGCTTGCGCGCCTTATAGAAAGTCCCGACGCGGCGGCGTCTGTGGCGGCTATCGCCCCCGCGCTTCTGTTCGTATGTATTTCAAGCGCGGTGAGGGGGTATTTTCAAGGGCTTTGCAAAATGGCTCCAACGGCTATCTCTCAGCTCATTGAAGCGCTTGGAAAGCTGATACTCGGAGTGCTTTTCGCAAATCTCGCCCTCGGTGCGGGGTACGGCATACCAACCGCGGCGGCGTTCGCGATACTCGGAATAAGCATCGGAGCTATGCTCTCCGCGCTCTATCTGCTCCTTGCAAAGGCGATTCACAACCGTAAGGAGAGGGGGCTGGCGTTATCCACAAGGGAAAACGCGGAGAACGCTCGGAGCAAGGCTGTGAGCAATCTCTTTCGCATAGCGATTCCTATAACGCTCAGCTCGGCGGCGCTCAGCCTGACGAGAATAACCGATATGGCGCTCATTATGCGCAGACTTCAGGATATCGGATATAGCGCGGCGGGGGCAAACGCGATATACGGCTCCTATACCACGCTCGCAGTTCCTATGTTCGGACTTATCCCGTCGCTTATCACGCCCGTGGCTCTGGCTCTCGTTCCGCGGCTTTCGGCGGCGATAGAGCGAGGCTCTGATGCGGGGCAGTCCTCTGTGGCAGGCTCGGCTATGCGCATAACGGTATTTTTCGCTATGCCCGCATCGTTTGGCGTGGCGATATACTCGGAGCCGATACTGAAGCTGCTTTTCTCGGGGGAGACCGAGGCGATAGCGGTGGCGGCGCCGCTTCTGTCAGTACTCGGAATATCCATACTTTTTTCCTGTATTATAACCACCACCAACGCAATACTTCAATCCTATCGCCAGACGGCGAAGCCGATAATTTCGGTGGCAGTAGGCGCGGCGGTGAAGATAGCGAGCGCGTATATACTCATAGGAATACCCTCGGTGGGGGTGTGGGGCGCGCCGATAAGCACACTGCTTTGCGATATTACGGTGACAGCGATAAATCTTTACTTTATAAATAAGAGCCTACCGAGAACCGAGAGCGTTATGAGCGTTTACGCAAGACCCTTCTGCGCATCGGTAGCTATGATAACGGTTTCCTACGCCGTCTATATGGCGGTCGGATTTTTTGGCGGAAATACCGTTATGTCCTTCGGCTTGGCGCTCATTTCTGCGATAGTCAGCTATTTTTTGTTCGCGTTTGTATTTGGCGCGGTGCGCGAGTCGGATATGCTTATGCTTCCCGCGGGAGGCAGAGCGCTTGAAATTGTGAGAAAAACGGGACTTATAAGACCGTGAGTATAAAAAACAGGATAGCCTGAGTCGGTTCGGGCTTATTCGATAAGGAGGAATAAAAAATGACGACTAAGGAAAAGGCGGCTGCTCTTGCCGCAAAGGAGAAATACACATTCGATGACCTCGTGGAGATTATGGAGATACTGCGCTCGGAGGGCGGTTGCCCTTGGGACAGAGAGCAGGACCACAAGAGTATCCGCGACGACTTTATAGAGGAGACATACGAGGTCATAGAGGCGATAGATACGGAAAATCCCGAGCTTCTTCGAGAGGAGCTTGGAGATGTTATGCTTCAGATAGTATTCCACTCAAGAATTGAGGAGGAGTCGGGCAGCTTTTGCATCGACGATGTCGCGAACGATATATGCGTGAAAATGATACACCGCCATCCCCATGTTTTTGGTGAGATATCTGTCGATACCTCGGCTCAGGTGCTTTCAAATTGGGAGAAGATAAAAAGCGAGGAGAAATCGAGAAAAACCGTTACGCAGAAGCTCAGGTCTATCCCGCCTATGCTCCCTGCGCTTATGCGCGCGACAAAGGTCGGTAAAAAGGCGTCCTGCTTCGATTTTGAGAACGCCGAGGCGGTTATGGATAAGCTCGCCGAGGAGATGGTAGAGGTAAGCGACGCTATGGCGGAGCAGAATGAGGACGCTATCGAGGAGGAGATAGGCGACCTGTTGCTTACCGTTACATCGCTTTGCCGCAAGGTGGGAGTCAATCCAGAGACGGCTCTCAATCGCGCCACAGATAAGTTTATCGGTCGATTTGAGATCATCGAAAATGAGACGATTTCTATGGGTAAGGACATAAATTCAATGCAAATGACCGAGCTTGATGAAATTTGGGACAGAATCAAGCATAAATAAGTGAAAAATGTATAAAAAAATTAGAAAAATCAGCAAAAAACTCTTGAAATTGCTAAAAATATATGATATAATCTATACATAGGTATGCCGAATGAGATATTTTCGGTAAATTTTAAAATTTAGGAAGGAATAAAACTATGAACAAGACACAGTTTATCGAAGCAATCGCAGCAAAAGCAGATATTAAGAAGAAGGACGCTGAGGCAGCAGTTAACGCAATGACAGAAGTTATCGCAGAGACTCTCAAGGCAGGCGAGAAGATTCAGCTTGTTGGCTTCGGAACATTCGAGGTTAAGGAAAGAGCGGCAAGAGACGGTCGTAACCCCAAGACAGGTGAGACCATCAAGATTGCAGCTTCCAAGTCCCCCGCATTCTCCGCTGGTAAGGGTCTTAAGGACGCAGTAAACTAATTATTGTCTGTTTATACATTAGGCGGCAAGGGAGTTCTCTTTGCCGCCTTTGTATTTTGGAGGTGAGATTCTGATGAGACTCGACAAATATCTCAAGGTATCCAGAATAATCAAGAGAAGGACTGTGGCTAATGACGCGTGTGACGCAGACCATATAAGCGTGAACGGCAGAGTTGCCAAGGCATCGTATGATGTCAAGGTAGGAGATGTAATAGAGGTCAGCTTTGGGCAGAGACGGCTCAAGGTCAGAGTGCTGAGTGTCAAGGATACGGTAGCCAAGGCAGACGCCGCGGGAATGTATGAGATAATAGAATAAAAAAAGAAGGCTCCGCATATTCATTTTATTGATGAGTATGCGGAGTTTTTGATTTGAGGAGGGTTATATATGAACGGCGCGAAGGAAGGTCAAGTACACGGAATAGCTCTTGAGATGCGTAAGCACATGGAGATAACGGGAGTGCGCGAGGTGGTGAGCTTCGACGATGTGTGCGTGGTGCTTAAAACGGTGTGCGGAGAGCTCACGGCAGAGGGGAAGGAAATGAAGATAAATATCCTTGACACTGAGCGCGGAGTGGTGACGCTCGACGGAAAGGTAGACGCGATATTTTACACAGATACCACCGATACGCCCCACCGCGGACTGTTCGGGAAGCTGCTCAAATAATGGAGATATCGCCGTATATGCTGACGCTTCTGTTGATATACTCGTTTTTGTTCGGTATGTCAGCAGGGGCGCTAAACGATATCAACAGGATAATTCGCGCCCTTATGGGGATAAGATATTCGGCAAAGAGCTTTGAGCGGCTTTATTCAATAAAGCTTCCGTTTGTGGGTGTACTTGAGCGGGGCAGCGAGAAGAAAAGAGTCAAGCGATGGATTGAGGCGGTACTGATATTTCTTCAGGATATCCTTCTTTTTGCCTATCTCGGGTGCGGAACGGTGATATTGAATTATTACCTCAACCGAGGGCAGTTCCGCCTTTATACCATAGCCGCTGTGGCGGCGGGCTTTGCGATTTACTATTTCACGCTTGGAAAGCTTGTAATCTTTCTGTCCGAAGGGATAATCTTTTTCGTCAGAGCCGCAGTGCGGATAATACTATACCTTGTCTCGCGTCCATTCGTTTATCTTGGGCGCGTGGTGGTAAAAATATTGCGGACGCTCAGGAAAAAAATCGCGTCGGGTATTGCAAAAAAGCGGATAATGCGGTATAATAAAACAAAGCGGAGAGAGTTGCTCGAGCTGTCCCGCAAAGGATTTCAAAACGAAGGAGAGAAAAATGGCGCTTGAAAAGTATTTTGTGGAAAAAAAGACGCTGCTTGCGTCGGTCGTAAAAGCATTTATCGCTCTGTTTTTTGTCTTTGCCGTTGTGTTTTTTCTCTGGAGCGTTATGAAATATAATAAAATAATGGACGAAAAAGCCGAAAAAGAAGCATATATAGAGCAGCTTCAGGACGATATAGACGAGCTTGAATATCTCGTTGAAATGCCGCTCGACGATAATTACAAGATAAGAATAGCCCGCGAGCGACTCGGAATGTGCTTCCCCGACGAGATAATATTTTACACCGATTGAGCCACAATACATACTGAATATATAATAAATGAAGAATCCCACCGCAGTACATTGATCTGCCGTGGGATATCTTTTTATTTGTTTGCGTTTTTGGATGACCTCAAATTTTTTCTGTAAGCGCTAGGCGAGAGACCGTTACAATGCTTTTTAAAGACAAGGCAGAAATAATTTGGATCGGAAAATCCGACCGAGTTGGAAATTTCGGCTATCGAAAGCTCTGTATTTTCAAGTAGTATTTTTGCTCTTTGAATGCGGTGGTTTGTTAAGTGCTTCATAGGTGTTATTCCCATTTCCGCTTTAAAGCGCTTATTCATATAACTTACCGATATGTTGACCGCGTTTGCGATATCTTCCTCACGGGCGATAGAGGCGTAGTTCTTCTTTATGAAATCTATTATCGTATCAACTAAAGGAGAGATTTCTCTGTTCGGACTCGTATTTGTCTGCGTGCTGTGTAGAGCAAAAATCGAAAAAAGCCCTGATAGCATATAATATCCGTCGTTTTTGTCGATATAATTTGATGGCTTCATAAGCTCTTGAAAAATTGCGACAGCCTGGTCCATATAGTGGCAGGGAGCTGAGAGAGAATCATTAGTAAACCCCAATTTCTCAAATGT
This sequence comes from Clostridia bacterium, assembly GCA_017625755.1. GTDB lineage: Bacteria > Bacillota > Clostridia > Oscillospirales > CAG-272 > HGM12713. The sequence continues at coordinate 59,948 of JAGAKG010000036.1, forward strand.
GGTTTTAGCACTCGTTCCGTTGACAAGTATCCAATATTGTTCAATATTTTCAACATTTGAGGAGGGGGCAACTTCATAGGTGTGTGCTTCGGGAGTGAGCAAAAAAATGGAGGGAGCCTCAAGGATACGACCGTTATGAATTATCTTGCCTTTTACAAGATAATGAAGGGTATAGCAATCGGAAAGAATATATTTTGGACGATAGCCTGCGGGAGGAGTGTTGTATCCAACCTCGGAAACGAGCAAGGCAGAATTGTTATTTGATTCCGAAAAACAAATGCAGGTGTTATGATGCTTTCTTTTTAAGATCTTCATAGCGCTATCTCCTTTCCGGATTTTTTATTTAAGTTAATTATAACATTTATATTATTTATCGTCAATCACAGGAGCAAATATTATAGATATTGGATTAAACAATCTATTTTAATAAAGTTTCTTGTATGATATACTGATAAAGCAGACAAGGAGGCTTCTTTTGATATGTAAAAAATATTGTAAGAAAACGGAAGCTTCCGAGTTAAATTCTTAAAATAAAAAAACACAAAAAGGAGAAAAGTAATGAAAAGAGCATTATCTTTAATTCTTGCTCTCGTTATGGTTGCCTTGATGATACCCTTCTCGGCATTTGTAACGAGCGCGACAGACGGCGAGACAGGTGATACAGGTGAGACGAAAACCGTTACCTCTCCCGTAGAGCTTGACGAAGCGAAGTACAGTACGCTTTATTCTGTTGATTTCAGCAAGGTTACAAATGCCGACGAGCTTGACGCGGCGGGGTGGTATATCACTGCGGGAAGCGGATATACGGTAGCATCAAATGCGTTGACTTACTCCGAGGAGGGACTGTATTATCGTCCCGCAAAGGGTGTGGATCTTACGTGTGGAGGTGAGTCCTTTAACACCGCGGATAGCTTTGTTGTGGATTTTAGCTTTAAGTTAAATCAAAATCCGAGATACTTATATCTTCGTTTTGACAAGACCAATCCTCAGGAATATCTTGGGCACGGCGGAAACGGTTCCGCTTGGACGCTCAGAGGAAACTCCAGCTTTGACTGGGACGGTTCAAGCTTCTACGAGAACGATACGTATTCCACGTCTTTGGGTACAAAAAGCTTGAGCGCGGTAAGCGCAGATGCGGCAGCGGCTGTTACCGGCGGAGATGCGGATGACAGGGCTGATGTGAGATTGCGATTGTTTATTGTTGGCGGAAAATCACAGTATGCGGTAATGGATATCACGGGCGCTGACGGAACGGATTACGGTCAGTTCTACCTGATGGACAGCGTTGCTAATACCGTCGCGGACGGGGGATATTTCTTTATTGGTGTTAACGACAATGCGTCGGCTACTCGCCAGATGCTTCTGAAATCCTTTACCGTTCATAAATACAATGATGTTCCTGCGGTGGAATATGACGAAGATGAGTACGCCTCACCGCTTTATTCGGTTAACTTTGGAGAAATCGCAGACGCGGACGCGCTTGACACGGCGGGCTGGAAGCTTACGGCGAATTCTGGAACTACGGCGGGCGCTAATACCTTCAGCTATAGCGCGGACGGATTGCTGTATCACCCCCAAAAGAACGTAAACTTTATCTGCGGAGGTTTTTCCTTTAACGCCACAGATAATTTTGTTATAGACTACACCTTTAAAATGGCTCCCTCACCGAGAACGGTTCATATGCATTTTAATACCACGGACCCTTCGGCTTTCACGGGTTCGACCTCTAACAGCGACAGATGGCTCTTCAGAGGAAACGACGGTGAAATGGCGTGGGACGCATCAAGCTTCCGCAATTCAACCTATACGTCCGAATCTAAAGGCGATAATTTGAAATCGGTGGACTCGGAGGCTGCAACTGCGGTGATGACCGATAAGGTAGACGTAAGAATACGAATATTCGTTATCGCGGGAGAGTCGCAGTATGCTGTTATGGACATTGACGGTGCAGGACGGTATTACATAAAAGACAACGTAGCTAACGCGGTTGCTGACGGAAGCTATTTTGCCTTTTCTTCGGGTGACGGTCAGACGGTTGGTACGAGAGGCTTACTCCTGAAGAATTTTTCAATTTATAAGTATGATACTCCCGACGCGGTTCCTGTATCCGACAAGGCTTGCGTTACCACAACCGAGGGGGCAGGCTGGTATATCTACGACGGACTTACCGTTGACGCTACCGATTACACGTCTGATATTCTCTGCGTGAAAGAGGGAGATGCTTACAGCGCAAATACTGTCCTTACCGTAGAGGCAGGCAAGACCTACGAGATAATAAGTCACAGCGGTATCGCGGCAGGTGATGCCGAGCTTCGTCTCGCCTCCAACCCCGGTATAAGATACAAGACCTTGTTCAACGATAAAGCCGATTATGACTTTATTATGGCTAATATAAATCCCGAGGCTATCGTGGACGTTAAGATGGGAACTCTCATAACCCTGAAGGAATATGCCGACGCTCTGACCGAGGCAGAGAAAGAGCTTACGGCGGAAAACCTCGCGGCTTACGGAGAGGAGCAGGGAAAGAAGGTTTATATGGATGTTACCGCGGACGCGGCAAATCTTTACGCCGAGAACACCTTTGCAGGCTCGGTTGTAGGCGTTAAGGCTTACGACAGAAGCTATGTCGCGAGAGCGTATATAACCTTGACCTTTGGCGACGCAACAACCGTTACTCTCTATACCGACGCAAGCGCGGCAACCTCTGTTGCGGAGCTTGCCAAGGCAATAGTTGACGGCGGATACGCGGGCTATGACGACGCTACCCAGCAGGCGGCTCTCGATTATCTCGCAACCTTTGTAGCCGCGGCTGAATAATAAAGGGAGGTAACGGAAATGAAAAAGAATTATATATCCCCCGAGCTTACGGCTTTGTTGCTTGAAGCTGAGGATGTGATTACCTCTTCGTCTGTGCTTGATTCTCTCGGCGCTATTATCGCGGGAGACAACGCAAGCGATCCCGCTATGTCGGACGATATAGAATAATAATCAAATATTGTGAATATACGCCCTCGGGTTCTTCCTTGGGAGGGAGCACGAGGGCGTTATTTATCGGCAAAAACAAAATAAACAAGGAGAAAAAATAATGAAAAGAGCACTATCTTTGACTCTTTCAATCGTTATGGTATTTTTTATGATTCCATTTTCGGTGCTTCTTACAGGTGCGACCGGCACACAGAATATCGACTCCCCCATAGAGCTTGATGAAACGAAGTACAATACACTTTATTCGGTCAATTTCCGTGAGATTACGGACGCATCAAAGCTTTCTGATGCAGGCTGGGTGCTTACCCCTGCTGACGGTGTTACACCTAACGCTGATACCTTTAAATATGGCACTGACGGCTTGTCTTACGCTACTCAAAAAAATGTAAACTTTACCTGCGGTGCGGTCGCCTTCAACGCGAAGGACTGCTATGTGGTAGATTATACCTTCAAAATAGCAGAGTCTCCAAGAGTTGTTTATATGCACTTTAATGCTACCGATACCGATGTTTATACGGGTTCGACAAGCAATAGTAACCGTTGGATATTCCGTGGAACAGACGGGAAAATGGCATGGGACAGTTCGAAATTCTACGACAGTACATATACAAACTGTTTGAGCTCGAACTCTACAGGAAATCTTGCGGAGGTGAGCTCGGCTGCCGCTACTGCGGTGCTTACCGATAGAGTGGATATCAGAATTCGTGTATTCGTTATTCGAGGAGAATCAAAGTATGCCGTAATAGATGTTCCGAATGTGGGGCAGTATTATGTATTGGATGTTGCCAACCCCGTTGCGGACGGAAGCTATTTTTCATTTAGCTCGTGTGACAATTATACCGATGAAAGAAGGCTCCTTTTGAAAGACTTCTCGATCCATACCTATACACCTCCCACGCTTATAGCTCCCACAGAGATAAAGTACGAGCTTGATAACTCAAAGAGCGGTCACGCGGCAGGAAAGATTACGCTTAAGCTCGCTGAAAACCACAACACTCAAAAGCTCGTCTTATATTGGGGAGATGCCAACGGCAGGCTTGATGGCTACAACGCTTACATAGGAAGCGTTGCGGTTTCCGAAAAGGGTGCAACAGAGGTGGTTTACAATATGCCCAACGGTCTTATCATTCCTCCCGGGGCAACAAAGCTTCTGGTTTATCCTCACGGAAATAACGGAGAGGCGGATGTTTTTGCCTCGACCGATCTCCCGAGCGGCTCGGCTTATGTAATGCCGACCAAGGCTCCGATAAGTGAATTTTATGTTATAAGCGATACTCACTGGGGCAGAAACGCAACCTGTGAGGCACAGACGATGACGACGCTCGAATATATCGCGGAAACCAATCCCGATGCCGACGGCATATTTATCGTTGGAGACATGATTAACGGCGGCGAACTTTTAAACGGCGGTACAACCGAAAAAGCGCAGTACGCATCTTTTTATGAGGCGTGGCATTCAATAGCAGATCTTCCCGATATCTATCCCGTTGTCGGAAATCACGAGGCTTTCGGTTGGTATAAAAACGGTAGCTGTGACAATAATGGATATATAGACGCTTTCGTCGATAACCTCTTTGACTATTACGAACACATAGAGCTTGACGAGAATTGGGATAAGCCCTATTATGATGTTACCGTAGGCGGTTCTTACTTTATTGTTCTCGGTGTAACAACGGTAGTAAGCTCCAACGGCGGATATCTCGGAGACGAGCAGATAGAGTGGCTTGAAGAAAAGCTCGCGGCAGCACCCGCAGACAAGCCCGTGTTTATAATGATTCACCAACCGCTTGCGGCAACCGTAGCGGAGAATACAAACACAGGTGAGGATATAACGCATCTTCTTGACAGCGTCAAGGTTAAAGAGATACTTGATAAATATCCAAACGCTGTAGTTTTCAACGGTCATACACACTATTCATTTCAGTGGGAGTCCGTTAACCATATGTGGGGCGGCGGAGACAAGTATGTGGCGTTCAACGATTCCTCTGTCAGGGATAATGTTACGGGATATTGCGTTTCAGTATACAATGACAGAACACTTGTTCGTGGAGTTGACTTTGAAACGGGTGAGTGGATAGCAGCGGCGCAGTTCGTTGTGAACGAGCGAGAGGTCGCGGACGAGGGCGGTGATACAACTCCCCCGACAGCGAATGACGGTGCTTCTTCGACCACAGCTCCGGCGGCGACAGATGCCATCGACGGAACTACCGCAGAGGCGGTAGAGGAAAAGGGTGGTTGCGGCTCGACGCTTTCGGGCGCAGGCGTTGCTCTCACAGCTCTTATGGGGGCTGCGATAATTACATTTAAGAAGCGCAGACTTTTTGAAAGCTAAAAAACGAAAAGGCAACGCCACGAGTGGCGTTGCCTTTGTGTTTTTTTGTACAAAAATCAATCTATAATAAACTTCTCAAACTCGCTGTAATGATCCTGCTCCATAGCAATTTTCAGGTCGCTCCAATTGAGCTTTTTAGCAAGGAGCACTCCGAGCAGGCTTTTTGCGTTTACAGAGAATTTCGTGCCGCTGCGGAGAACTATCTTTCCGCTGAGCTTTGTTGCGATAGAGACGATTTTTTTTGCGTCCTCCATTGTGTCGATTTCGATTCTGTACTCGTAACGAGCGTCAAATGCCATTTTCTTTCGGTTCCTTTCAAATATACTCAATAATAATCGGTTCAGTTTCCTGATTTTTCCGATTTTCTTTGTGGCTATATTCTAACACCTATTTGTGAACAGTTCTACAAAATATTGTTAATATACTGTTAATAACACCGAATTTTTTGTATTTTTTGTCCAAAATCAAAACTTTTTAATTGTTTATATTGCCAGTCGAAGAAATTTCGACCTTTTTCTTGTGCTTTTTGGATATACGCAAATATACGAGATATCCGATAAGGCTGACTACCCCTGAGATGATGAACGCGACAAGAGCGTAGACGAATTTGTTATCTCCGAGAGCGTCTCCTCCGATAGTCGACATAATTATAGAGGGTATTCTCGCAAATGTGGCAATGATAAGATAGAGCGGGATGCTCATCTCGGTGATACCGATTATATATGTAACGAGGTCTTTTGGCGTTCCGGGGATAAGAAAGAGCAGGATGGTGAATATATTTCGCTTTTTTGGATCTCTTAGTATCGGCAGAGAGTCTATCTTTTCTCTCGGGTAGAGAGATTCGACGAAGCCTCTGCCAAATTTTCTCGCGAGAAGAAGGACGCAAACGCTGCCGAGCGTAATTCCCGTGAGGCATATAAGCGCCCCTGGGATTGCCCCGAATGCGTACCCCGCAGCTATCTCAATAAGCTCACCCGGGATAAGAGCGATTATTACCTGCAAGGCGCATATTAGTATAAGCGCTATGGCGCTCAGAAAATAGTTTTTCTCAACGAAAGCCTTGAATGCGTCGGTGTCTGAAAAGTTTGTTTTTAGCCATATAAAGCCCCAAATGGCGAGTATACAGGAAAGCACGGAAAAGGTGCTCAGCACTATTGCCGATACCTTTTTTGAATAATGTTTGGTTTCTCCCAGCTCCTTGTCCTTAAAGAGCTTTTTTGTGCGTTCCCTTGCTTTTCCCATTTTTGCCTCCAAGTCTTCTACAATATTCTACATTATAGCATATTATTTTGCGGAAGGGAACGGCTTTTGCAAAAAATTATCAATTTGTTTTAATAATTGATATAGATTATATGTGATTGACAACTATGGCGATTTATGGTAAAATAATTTAAAAGAAGTACAGTTAAAAAAACGGTAATCCGAGATTTTTGTTACTTGAAAGGAGAAAAATATGGCAAAGAAGCTTAATTGGGATATCGCTCTTGAGGACGGAGAGCATAAGGTCTCGCTGACATATTCTATGCTCACGGGGAAGGCTATCGTGACCATAGACGGCGACGAATTTGACATAAGCGTCGGATTTATGAAGCTCAGAGGCACCGAGCAGGTATTCAAGCTTGGAGACGAGGCGGCTATTCTCGACTTTCCGAAGAAGGGTGAGCCCGAGGTTTATATCGACGGAGTAGGTATCCATTCGGGCAAAAGACGCGGAGAATAACAAAAAATACGGTTTTTTGTTGTAAAAATAGCACATACAACGGCAATAATGACAAATAATCTTCTACGGATTTGTACAACTTGCTTGGGTGTGACAATTTTTTAACAAAAATGTATTGACAAGATTTTTTCTCAATGATATAATTGAACCGTGATGAGGTCAAAAAAATCACCTCATTATAAAAAAAACGGACGAAAGTCCGCAAAAAACTGATTTTTAAAGTGCGTGAAAATCACGCAACGGAAAGGTTTGGATTATTATGAACGAGAAGCAGTACACCGTAGTCGACAGCGTTGAAGCCCTCGAGGCAAAGCTGGCGCAGGTAAGAGCGGCGCAGAAGGTGTTCGCGACCTACACGCAGGAGCAGGTAGATAAGATATTCCTTGCTGCCGCGTCAGCAGCAGATAAGGCGAGAATCTCCCTTGCTAAAATGGCTGTCTCGGAGACGGGTATGGGTGTGGTTGAGGACAAGGTAATCAAGAACCACTATGCCGCTGAGTATATTTACAACGCTTATAAGGACACCAAGACCTGCGGAGTGATAGAGGAGGATAAGGTATTCGGTATAAAGAAGATTGCCGAGCCCATCGGCGTTATCGCGGCGGTGATTCCCACCACTAACCCCACTTCCACCGCTATATTCAAAACACTTATTTCACTTAAAACGAGAAACGGTATTATCATAAGCCCCCACCCCAGAGCGAAGAACTCCACGATAGCTGCGGCAAAGCTCGTGCTTGAGGCGGCAGTCGCGGCGGGCGCTCCCGAGGGAATCATCGGCTGGATAGATGTTCCGTCGCTTGATATGACCAACACGGTTATGAAGGAAGCAGACATAATCCTTGCGACGGGCGGTCCCGGAATGGTTAAGGCGGCGTACTCGAGCGGTAAGCCAGCGCTCGGAGTTGGCGCGGGCAACACTCCCGCGATTATCGACGACAGCGCGGATATTCTCCTCGCGGTAAACTCGATAATTCATTCCAAGACATTTGATAACGGTATGATATGCGCGTCCGAGCAGTCGGTTATCGTGCTTGAGAGTATATATGACGCAGTCAAGGCAGAGTTTGCGGCAAGAGGCTGTTACTTCCTTGGCGCAGAGGAGACCGAAAAGGTAAGAAAGACTATTATCATAAACGGCGCGCTCAACGCGAAGATAGTCGGACAGAGAGCTGCTAAGATTGCCGAGCTTGCGGGTGTTACTGTTCCCGCAAACACCAAGGTGCTTATCGGAGAGGTCGAGAGTGTCGAGCTTTCCGAGGAATTTGCTCACGAGAAGCTCTCTCCCGTACTCGCAATGTATAAGGTAAAGACCTTTGAGGAAGCTCTTGACAAGGCAGACCGTCTTGTTGCTGACGGCGGATACGGTCACACCTCGAGCATATATCTCAATGAGGTAACCGAAGGTGAGAAGCTGAGTGCGTTCGCGGCAAGAATGAAGACCTGCCGAATCCTTGTAAACACCCCCTCGTCTCACGGCGGTATCGGAGACCTTTATAACTTCAAGCTCGCTCCCTCGCTTACGCTTGGCTGCGGCTCTTGGGGCGGTAACAGCGTATCCGAAAATGTAGGTGTAAAGCACCTGCTCAACATTAAAACAGTAGCCGAGAGGAGAGAAAATATGCTTTGGTTCAGAACACCCGAAAAGGTTTATATAAAGAAGGGCTGTCTCCCCGTGGCTCTCGATGAATTGAGAACCGTAAGAGGAGCTAAGAAGGCGTTTATCGTAACCGATACCTTCCTTTACCAGAACGGCTACACCAAGCCGATAACAGATAAGCTCGACGAGCTGGGAATCCAGCACGCGACATTCTTCAATGTCCAGCCCGATCCCACACTCGCAAACGCAACCGAGGGCGCGGCTCAGATGAGAGCCTTCCAGCCCGATACCATAATCGCGCTCGGCGGCGGTTCCGCTATGGACGCGGCAAAGATAATGTGGGTGCTTTACGAGCATCCCGAGGCAGACTTTATGGATATGGCGATGAGATTTATAGATATCCGTAAGAGAGTCTACACATTCCCCAAGATGGGAGAGAAGGCATACTTTATTGCAATCCCGACCTCTGCGGGAACAGGCTCTGAGGTAACGCCTTTCGCGGTCATCACCGACGAAAAGACGGGAGTTAAATATCCTCTTGCCGATTACGAGCTGCTTCCCAATATGGCAATTATTGATACCGATTTCCACATGTCCGCTCCCCGTGGACTTACAGCGGCATCGGGTATCGACGCGGTAACTCACGCGCTTGAGGCTTATGCGGCAATGCTCGCAACCGATTATACCGACGGTCTGGCTCTCCAGGCACTCAAGGTTATATTCGAGTATCTCCCCAGAGCTTACGACAACGGACAGACAGATGTTCTCGCAAGAGAGAAGATGGCAAACGCGGCAACTATGGCGGGTATGGCGTTCGCAAACGCATTCCTCGGCGTATGTCACTCTATGGCACACAAGCTCGGCGCGTTCCATCACCTGCCTCACGGCGTCGCAAACGCGCTTATGATAGAAGAAGTGCTTCGTTTCAATGCGTCCGAGGCACCTGCTAAGATGGGTACCTTCTCGCAGTATGACCACCCCCACACTCTCGCGAGATACGCGGAAATTGCCGATTATCTCGGACTTGGCGGAAAGACAGACGAGGAGAAGCTCGAAAACCTCATAAAGGCTATCAATGACCTTAAGGCTCGCGTTGGTATAAAGGCTACTATCAAGGATTACGGAGTTGACGAGGCTGATTTCCTTGCTCGACTTGATGATATGGTAGAGCAGGCGTTCGACGACCAGTGTACGGGCGCTAACCCCCGTTATCCCCTTATGAGCGAGATAAAGCAGATGTATCTGAACGCTTATTACGGCACACATACCGAAATATAAATCTGTCCGAAGAAAGGAACTGATATTATGAAGCTTGATAATGTTATCGCAACCCGCCCCTCGAAGAAGGTATACCGTGACGGAGATCATGCAATCAAGGTTTTCGATGCGGATTATTCCAAGGCAGATGTTCTTAACGAGGCGCTCAATCAGGCGCGAGTTGAGGAAACGGGACTTAATATTCCTAAGGTTATAGAGGTATCGAAGATAGACGGTAAATGGGCTATCACATCGGAGTATATCGCGGGCTCAACGCTTGGCGAGCTTATGGAGAAAAATCCCGAGAAGCTTGACGAGTATATTGAAATGTTTGTCGATATCCAGATGAAGATACACTCAAAGACCTGCCCTATGCTCGGCAAGCTCAAGGATAAAATGAACAGAAAGATATCCGAGGCGGATATCAGCGACACCACGAGGTACGAGCTTCATGCGCGTCTTGAGGGAATGCCCAAGCACAAGAAGGTATGCCACGGCGATCTCAACCCCACCGATATTATAATCACCGAGTCGGGAATTCCTTATATTATCGACTGGGCTCACGCAACACAGGGTAACGCATCCGCCGATGTAGCGAGAAGCTATCTTATGTTCTGTCTGCGCGGCAGACGCGATATTGCGGATAAGTATATGGAGCTTTTCTGCAAAAAGAGCGGAACAGAGAAGAAGTATATTCAGAAATGGCTTCCCATCGTTGCGGCATCGCAGTCGGTCAAGGGCAAGCCTGAGGAGAGAGATTTCCTCCACGGCTGGATAGACATAATGGACTTTGAATAATTAAAGAACAATGCCATACGGGCGTTTGTCGTAGCAGGTCGGAATGTCGGATTTTTGAGAAAATTTCCGAAAGCTATTGACAAACGCCCGCAATGCGTGTATAATAACCGTATCAACAAACCTATGATTAAGAGTAGTAGCTGTTATTTAGCAGGTTCAGAGAGTCGCCGTTGCTGTGAGTGCGATACTGCGGTTTCAGTGAATGGACTTATGAGGGCGGACGAAAGCGAAAGCAAGTAGTTACCGACGGGGGGCGGTGCCGTTATTTGCCGCAGTTGCATAAATGTGCAATGCAGAGTGGGCGCAGAGCGCCAATATGGGTGGTACCGCAGGATTTCATCTTGTCCCTGAATTATCAGAGGCAGGATTTTTTTGTTTTACGGAGGAGAAAATGTTTATAATATCCAAGCGATGGCGTAGCCTGACCTAAACCAAACATTGAAATATTACATTAAATTCAGATAATTAAAAGGAGAAACTATTATGAAACTTAACGGCGTTGATTTTGATACTTATTTTGACCAGTACCCCGACAAGGACGGTTACTTCGGAAAATACGGCGGTGTATATATAGACGACAAGCTCAAGGCGGCTATGGCGGAGATCACCGAGGCGTACTATTCTATCTGTCAGTCTAGAAAATTCATTGCGGAGCTTCGCAGAATAAGAAAGGAATTTCAGGGCAGACCGACTCCGATAACACACCTTGAAAGACTTTCCGATTCGCTTGGTGGCAAGGTTCAGCTTTACGCAAAGAGAGAGGACCTCAATCATTCTGGCGCGCACAAGCTCAACCACTGTATGGGCGAGGCGCTGCTTGCGAAGTATATGGGAAAGAAGAAGGTTATCGCCGAGACAGGCGCGGGACAGCACGGCGTTGCTCTCGCGACTGCGGCAGCTTATTTTGGACTCGAGTGCGATATCTATATGGGCTCGGTCGATATCAAGAAGCAGGCTCCCAATGTCGCGAGAATGAAGATACTCGGCGCTAATGTCGTAGAGGTAACTCACGGCTTGCAGACGCTTAAGGAGGCGGTCGATGCCGCTTTCGACGCGTACAGTAAGGAATATCAGGATTCTATATACTGCATAGGCTCTGTCCTCGGCCCGCACCCCTTCCCGATGATGGTTCGCGATTTCCAGAGCGTTGTCGGAATTGAGGCGAGAGAGCAGTTTATCGATATGACGGGACATCTTCCCACATCAATAGTCGCCTGCGTTGGCGGCGGCTCGAACGCGGCTGGACTTTTCGCGGGATTTCTGAATGATCCTGTTGAGATATACGGAATAGAGCCTCTTGGCAGAGGTCCAAAGCTCGGCGACCACGCGGCGAGCCTCAAATATGGTACAGAGGGCGTTATGCACGGCTTTAACAGTATAATGCTCAAGGACGAGAACGGCGAGCCCGCGCCCGTTTATTCGGTAGCGAGCGGACTTGACTATCCATCCTCTGGCCCCGAGCACGCATTTCTGCGCGACCTCGGCAGAGTTAAGTACGATGTTATCGACGACGAGGAGACGATAGACGCCTTCTTCAAGCTTTCAAGACTTGAGGGCATTATCCCCGCGATAGAAAGCTCGCACGCCGTTGCTTACGGTATTAAGCTCGCTCAGCGTATGGACCACGGCTCGGTGCTTATCAACCTCTCGGGTAGAGGAGACAAGGATATGGACTATATCATTGAGCATTACGGAATAAGATAAGGACGCGATTGCGCGAGGGGGACTTTTTGAGAAAAGTCCCCCTCGCGCTCCCTTCAAAACCTTTAAAAAATGGTTTTGTTTTTCGATTTATTATGTAATTTTGATTTTGGGTTTGTTCAGGCTCCCCCAGCGTTGTCATTCTCGAGCGAAGCGAAGAATCTCGATGGGGAGGCGCCGCAAAAACTCTGTCGTAGAGGAATGTTTAAGTTAAAAATTAAAGCTCACTATCTTGATTTTCATTGTAATATGTGATATACTAAATAGTAATAAAAACGATGACAAATTTATATAGAGGTAAAATTATGGCAAAACACAGACAGGGAAGAATAAACGACGAGATGCAGAAGGAGCTTGCTGAGATACTGCGCGAGGTTAAAGACCCGAGAGTCAGCGGAGCATTTATCAGCATAACGGGAGTTGAAGCGACGCCCGACCTGAAATACGCAAAGGTATACTATTCGGTGCTTACGGGCGACAAAAAGGATATAGCAAAGGGACTTAAATCCTCGGCGGGCTTTATCAGAGGTCAGCTTGCCCGCAGAATGAATCTGCGAATGACGCCTGAGCTTTCCTTCTACGAGGACAATTCGATCGCATACGGCGCACACATTTCAAAGATACTTTCGGATATTGAAATTTCAGAGCCCGACGAGGACGAGGGCGACGGTACGGAGAATTGATATGTCATTGATAACCAATTTTAAAGAGCTGAGCTTTGACGAGCTATGCGCCAGGCTCTGCGAGAATAAAAACACGCTTATAATATACCACGCGCGACCCGATGCCGACGCGGTAGGCTCGGCTTTTGCTCTGAGGGAATTGCTTTTGGCTATGGGTATACACGCGATATGCGCGTGCGCCGACGAGGTTCCCGAGCGACTTTCCTTTATGACAGAGGACGCGCAGGGAAGCGTGGTACTTGAGGACGGATTATTGCTTGGTCACGAGCGCGTGATAAGCGTTGATTCGGCGTCTCCTCAGCAGCTTGGAAGTCTTTTTGACAAGCTTCACAAGGATATAGACATAATGATAGACCACCACGGTGCGGGCACGCCCTATGCCGACAATTATATACGCCCCACCGCGGCGGCGACGGCTGAGATAATTTTCGATATAGCCAAGTGGTTACTTGCCGACGGTAGGATAGAGAGCATATCCGATAAGGTTTACGGTTGCATTTACACGGCGATAAGCTCTGATACGGGTTGCTTCAGATATGCGAATGTGACGCCCGAGACGCACAGATATGCGGCAGAGCTTGTGGCGGCGGGAGTAGACACAGCGGATATAAATCACCGTCTTTTTGAGTCTAAAACGCTTAAACAGATAAAGGCTGAGGGCGAGGCGGCAAGGCGACTTACCGTATACGAGGGCGGCAGAGTGGCATCTGTAACATTTCCGTATTCCTCAAAGCTTTCGATGGCGCTTAAAGACGAGAACCTTGAAACGATAATCGAAATTCCGCGCTCACTTGAGGGCGTTGAGGTGTCGTTTGCAGTAAGACAGCCCGAGGATAGGGGATTTTTCAGAGTTTCAATGCGTTCAAGCGGAGACTTTGATGTATCTGCGGTCTGCGCGGCATTTGGCGGCGGCGGACATACCCGCGCGGCGGGTTGCTCGCTTGAAGCGGGTAGTATTGAGGAAGCCGAGAAGCTCGTGTTTATGGAAATATTAAAGAGATTGTAAGTGAGATATGAGATGCGTTTATGCGAGGGAAACTTTTTGAAAAAAGTTTCCCTCGCGCTCCTTTCAAAAACCTTTAAACTGGGATAAACTAACCCATTTCGTTCTGTTTAATTTTTCGTTCAAGGACACTTGGGACGCCTGTTTCTACGAGGTTTTATATGATTTGTTCGCATATTTATACCACAACAGCGGTAATGTTGAATATTTCACTTTACCCCTGCCGACACAAAAAGCCCGTGCGTTCATTGAACGCACGGGCAAATTGTTTATTTTGTTATCAATCGGATTAGAGGCTAAGACCCATAAGGTCGTTAAGACCGTAAGTCTCGTTCTCGTTATCTCCACCGACCTCGCCCTCAGCAGCGCCGGAAATGGTGATGATATCAGCTATGTTATAAACATAGGTCTCGATTGAAGGAGTAACATATTTTTTCATATCTAATTATCCTACCTTTCTATAAAATCATCATTCCGTTACTTAACATTGGTGGGGTTCGGTTCACAGTCTGTGTGAACGCCTGAAACAAATGTCTCACGGTAGGTTGTGCCGTAGGTCTTAACGCCATTCTCATCCTCAGTGAAGGGAGTTATATCAATCATAAAGTCCTTCTGTGCAACAGAGTAGAGATCCTTGATAGTGAAGAGAATGAACCATTCTCCGTCAGGAGCCACTGCGTTATCCAAACCATACTGCTTTATTTCTTTGTAAGCCTTAGCTGCGTAAATTTCTACCTCGTTACCCTCAGAGATAACTGCAGTATTTCCATGGCGGTAACGAATCTTTACCTTGAAGCCTGCCTTAGCGTAGTCAAGGCTGTCGATTGTAGCAACAAATCTTACAGAGAACTTGCTGCTAACAATATCACTGTACTGTCTGCCGAGATAGTTAGCACCTGCATTAGCGTTGGTGGGCTGTGCATCACCGCCAAGAATGAGCATATCACGCGTGCTCAGAGCAACAGAGAGCTCCTGAGCCTGATAACCGTAGTAGAGGTTGCTTTCTGCGGTGGTATCAGATACATCTCTTGCACTTCTGTGAACATTTACTGCGATGCGAACATACTGAGCCTGAACACCGTCAAGCTTCATCATCATAACATAAGATTTAGCTGTGGTTTCTGCACTCATATCTACGGTAGCATTTTGGTTGTCTGCTCCGAGGAGGTCGGCGGTAATTCTGTAGGGAACGAAAACATTATTTGACCAAGGCTTTCCGTTCGCAGTGGTGTTCATAGACTTGTGATAATCCCAGTCCCAATAGGTGTGGAGAGTCCAGTTTTCACCGTCGTTGGAAACATAAATGTCTGCGGACTGAATACAGGTTCTCATATTGTTATCCTTACCGATATCCATTATGCCGAGATAGTTAACTGTCTTGGTTTCGCCAAAATTGTAAGTAAGGAGCGAGGTATAAACCTTACCACTTGCTGTATCGGGGGTAGCGGAGTATGCATCTCCCGCAACATTGTAGTAAACACCTTCCTGAATCCACTCGCAAGCACCCTTGGCTTTGCCGCCAACTGATACATTACCGGTTGTCCAGATGCCATCGCTTACTGCTTCGATCGGGCGCTTAGCTGTTTTTGCGCCGATAAGAGAAATTCCGTTCTCTATGTTGGCAAGTCTAGTCTTCTGTGCATCACTCAGGAGATAAGGCGTGGGGTCGGCTTTGTAGTTGTCATCGGTGTAATTGATAAAGTCGCCCGAGGATGTGAGACCCTCAGCGAGGTTTTCACCCAAATTCCTGTAAGAATATGTTGTGCCGTCCTCATTTACGGCAAGGGTCTTATACTGGTTTTGGGTGAGGTACTCAACCTCATTAACTCCGCTGTTTTCAGCAGAACCTAGAGGGCGAGCAAATGTTCCTTTGGCAGGTGCCGCAAACGACGGTATGATCATTACCGATGCAAGCATAACCAGCACGAGGGTAAATGCTAATACTTTTTTCATATTTTCCTCCTTGAAATTCACCGCGAAAGTATTGACCGCGGTTTTTTGTTCAATAATATTGATACTTTTAGATAAAAGTTCATTCTAATTATAAAATATTACCAACACTCAAACAAGAAAGAAAACTCGGTTAGAATATAAAAAATCAACGATGTTTTTGAAAAAATGCCCTTTTGTTCGTATGCCGTGTCAATTTTTTTCGATTTTACCGTACTTTTATACGCCGTTGGGGGTGAAAATATGCAAATGAATGAAATCAAACACGGCTGTGCTAACAGAGAATATTAATATAACAAAAAGGTCTTTACTTTTTTGGGAAAGTGATGTATAATAGGTTAGTATGGGGAGATATGTCCTCATATCCCAAGTATAAAAACGGAGGTAATTATGTCGAATAAAACAGATACCGAAGCCGTAAAAGACGAAACACCTGTAAACGCGGGTGACGGCAGAAAAAAGCTTATATTTGAGTTTCTGCGTTACGCGGTCGTGGGCGGTATTTCCGCTGTTGTGGATATGGGAGTGCTTGGGGTTGTCACGGAGCTTGTATTTGACGGAAAAAAGACGGGAATTCCGCTATTCGTATCGGTTACGGCAGGATTTATCGTAGGTCTTATTGTAAATTATCTGCTCTCAGCTCTCGTCGTATTTACAACGAAGGAGCAAAAACAGAAAAGCCGCAGCGTAAAATCCTTCCTGATATACGCCGTGGTCGGGGTCGTTGGATATTTCCTCACTCAGGCGCTTATGCACCTCGGAATGATTTTCGTGAGTAAGGAAGGCGTGTGGTACCTCGTTCTCAATGTGTTCGTAAAGGGTGTTGTTCTGATTTGGAACTACCTCGGCAGAAAAATATTCGTTTATCGCGGAAAATAATATAATATTAAGGAGAAAATCAAATGGAACAGAAAAAAACAGCTCTTATAATCGGTGCGGGCCCTGCGGGACTTACCGCGGCGTACGAGCTTCTTAAAAATACCGATATAAAGCCTATTGTCATAGAGGAAAGCAATGTCATCGGCGGAATTTCTCAGACGGCTGAGCATAACGGAAACAGAATTGATATCGGCGGTCACAGATTTTTCTCTAAGAACGAGGAGGTAAACGCACTCTGGCAGGAGCTTATGCCGCTTCAGGCAAAGCCCTCAAAGGACGATATAATCCTCTGTAACGAAAAGCCGATAGCCGCAGAGGGTCCCGACCCCGAGCAGGACGAGGTCGTAATGCTTCTGCGTAACCGTGTTTCGAGAATATACTTTCTTAAGAAATTTTTCAAATACCCCATATCCCTCAGCGGAGAAACCCTTAAAAATATGGGATTCAAGAACACGATGCGCGCGGGATTCGGTTATTTGTGGTCGTGTGTACATAAGCTTCCCGAGGACAACCTCGAGAATTTCTATATCAACCGCTTCGGACGCCCTCTTTACGAGATGTTCTTCGAGGACTACACCACCAAGCTTTGGGGTGTCAGCCCTAAGGAGCTTTCCGCCGATTGGGGCGCGCAGAGAGTCAAGGGACTTTCTCTGTGGAAGGCGCTTGCCGATGCCGTAACGAAGCCCTTCAAGAAGGATCAGAGCAAGGTTGAAACCTCGCTTATCGAGCAGTATTATTACCCCAAGAAGGGTCCTGGTCAGCTTTGGGAGGCTCTTGCTCATAAGGTAGAGGAAATGGGCGGAGAGATAATAATGAATTGCGGAGCGAGAAGAATTGAGACCGACGGAAAGCAGATAACCGCGGTAATCGCAGAGAGAGATGGCAAGGAGGAGAGATTCGAGGCAGATGTATTCTTCTCGAGTATGCCCGTGAAGGATCTCGTTGCGGGAATGGGAGAGTCTGCGCCCGAGAATGTCAGAGAGATTGCGGGAGCGCTTCCTTACAGAGATTTTATTACCGTCGGACTGCTTGTTGACAAGCTCAATATAAAGAACGAAACAAAGATAAAGACGGTGAACGATATCGTTCCCGACTGCTGGATATACATTCAGGAGAGAGAGGTCAAGCTCGGCAGACTTCAGATATTCAACAACTGGTCGCCCTATATGGTCAAGGATTTCGAGAACACCGTTTGGATAGGACTTGAATATTTCTGCAATGAGGGCGACGAGATGTGGTCTATGAGCGACGAGGACTTCATTAAGTTTGCAACCCATGAGCTTACCAAGATAGGCGTTATCTCAGAGGGAAGCGTGCTTGACAGCGTTCGCTTTAAGATAAAGAAGGCGTATCCCGCGTATTTTGGAAGCTACGAGAAATTTGACGAGGTCAAGGACTTCCTCTCGGGTATCGACAATTTGTGGTGTATCGGAAGAAACGGTCAGCACAGGTACAACAATATGGATCACTCGATGCTTACGGCGATAGAGGCTGTCCGCGCGATTGCCAACGGAGAGACCTCGAAGGATACCGTTTGGGGAGTCAACACCGAGAAGGAATATCACGAGCAGAAGGTCGCTGAGGAAAGCAAGTCATGACAGATAAAGAAAAGGTCGTCACTCGGCGTGACGACGCTGACGGGAAAAGCTTTTTAACTAAAATCATAAAATCCCCGAGTGGTGTGATTGAGATAATACTCACGGCGGCGTTTATGCTTCTTAGCTTATGGACGCTCATGTATTATATTACAGGCCCCGCGCTCGGATATTTCCATTCCGACTGCTCGGACTCTCTGCTTTGGTCGAGGGTAATGCTTGAGAGCGGAGAGGTTCTCTCAGAGGATTTTGCCTACGCCGCGATACTTCCGTTCGGCTCGCCGATATGGATGGTTCCGATACTGAAAATCTTCGGATACACTATGAAAGCGCATATAATCAGTATGTGCGTCTTTACCGTGATATTCCTGCTTTCGGCACTCTTTATGTTCAGGAGTATGAAGTGGAAATATTCGGTGAGCTCGGCATCTGTATTCTGTCTTTCGATGCTGCTCTCGGGCTCGGTGAAGCTCCGCGAGATAATGTGGGAGCATGTAATATATTACAGCCTTGGAATACTCTTTCTGATGCTTCTTCTTGGACTTGTTTTCAGGCTTTACGGCAAGATATCGGGCTATCCGAATATGACCAGGTCAGACAAGATATGGGCGGTAATATACGCGCTGCTGCTGTTGCTTCTCTGCGCGGGCTGCGCAACCGACGGAGCGCAGGTTTTGGCGCTTACGGTGCTTCCCGTGGCGGGCGCGCTCGTTGCGTACACTCTGTTTGACAGAGAAAACAAGCTTAATTCCGACGCGTCGATAAAGAGATATGTTATCTGCGGCGTTATGGCGATCGGCGCGGTTATAGGATTTATCGTTTTGAATGTTATAACGAAGAACGGCGAGATATATTCGGGCTACGGAAACGCGTATTCGGGCTGGTCTGCGGTGAGCGAATGGAAGAACAATGCGGATTTGTTCTTTACGCAGTATTTCACTTTGTTCGGTATATCTCCCGATATGAGCGAGACGCTTTTCTCGGCGGGCTCGATACTGACCCTCGTCTCGGTCGTGGGCGGATTGATAGTGCTTGTTTGTCCTTTTATTCTGCTATTCAGCTACAACAAGCTCCGTGACGAATATTCAAAAATAGTGGCGTGGGCTCACCTCGTTGTGACTGCCGCCATAATGGTCGGATTTATCTGCGGAAGGCTCTCGAATGTGAACTGGCGTCTGACGCCATTCCTCGGAAGCTCGATTATAGCTACGGTAGTTTATGTGAAGCATCTTCTTGACGGCGGAATAGTGTTCCGCAGAGTCGGAGCGGCGCTTGCGGCGGTTCTTCTGTGCGTGAGCGTGAGCGTGTCTGGCGTAATTCTCGATATGCCGAAGGATTTCGGCAAGAACGACCCGCTCGAACAGGTCGCAGACAGGCTCGAGGAGGAGGGATATACCCGCGGATACGCTACATTCTGGAACGCGTCGGAGACGACTCTGCGCTCGGATAGCGCTGTCGAGGTCGTGACGGTTGAGATAAATAACGGCACCGTTCTGCGCAGGGCGTATCAGACTATGAATTATTGGTTTGATGATGTCGAAGGTCAGGAGAATTATTTCCTGCTTCTCGATAAGAACGAGTACGCAGCGGTAAAGGGAAGCCTTTATTACCGCGAGCTTATAGCCACCCGAAATGTTATAGACGATTTTGAGTGCGCTGACTATCATATAATCGTATTTGACAGTAATATTTTTTAAATGATTATTATGCGAGGGGGACTTTTTAGGAAAGTCCCCCTCGCGCTCCCCTCAAACCTTTTAAACAAGGTTTGAGGTTTTTAATTTTATCTTTTCAAAAACTCAAAAAAATCTTTTGTATACCTCTCAAAATCCGAGGAGCAGGCGCGGGTATGGTGTACGCCGTTGTAAATACTCAGCGCTGTATTTCCGCCCGCGGCGTGATTTTTATAGGACATTTCAACGGGGACGGTGGCGTCATCTGTGCCGTGTATGAGCAATATCGGGAGCTTGGCGCTCTTTATCGCGTCGACGGTCGAAGCCTCTCTGAAGTCAAAGCCCGCGAGGAGCCTCGACCAGTAATTCATAAAGTATATAAGGGGTACGGGCGGGAGCTTGTACCTCGCCTTTATGCGGTGCTTTATGACTTCCCACGGAGAGGAAAATCCGCAGTCGGCAATGATAGCGCGAACATTTTCGGGCAGATTGGTTTCGGTGGACATTATCACGCTCGACGCGCCCATTGAAATACCGTAAAGATATATTTCGGTATCCTCGCCGAAGCGCCCTATGGCGTACTCGCACCAAGCCTTGCAGTCGTATCGCTCAAGCGCGCCGAAGCAGATATATTTTCCCTCGCTTCTTCCGTGTGAGCGCTGGTCTGGCAAGAGCAGGGAGTATCCGTGCCCGAGTATATCTTCGCAGATAAGCGAAAAATCCGCGGCGGCGCAGGAGTGATATCCGTGAAGCGCGATTATCAGCTTGTTCGTCTTTTGCGGACTTTGAATATATGAGCCGACGAGCCTCAGTCCGTCACGCGAGGTTATGCAGACGGTCTCTTTTTCTAAAGACTCATATTTTCTGATAGCCGCTACGGCTTCCTCGCCCTTGCGAGCATAGCCCTCGATATCCACCACGCCCTTATGGGCGGGATCGCGTAGAGGATTGCGTCTGCAAGCGTGAAGAAAGGTAAAATATCCCGCTATGAGAAAGGCGATTCCGATTGATATTACTATTATTGCGAAGGTCAGAAATAAATTCATTTTTTAACTCCGATAGGTAATTTTTTTTGCCACGGTATATTCGCCCCGAAACAGCATATCCTAATCATACGATTTTCAAGCGAAAGCGGGGTTGGTCTATGACGGGTGAAAAAGTCAAGGAGAGGGCGCGAGAGTGCGGGAAAGCAGAGCGTGTGGGCGGAATATACTGCCCGATAAAAAGAGCGCTTGATCTGCTCGTGGCGTATATACTTTTGTTCTTTCTGTATATTTCGATGCTCCTCATAGCGCTCTCGGTAAAGCTCACCTCGCGGGGAAGCGTTATCTTCAGGCAGGAGAGGGTCGGGACAGACGGAAAGCTGTTCGTGTGCTATAAATTCCGCACGATGCGCTCCGATGCGCCGCCACAGCTATCGACCGCCGAATTTACCGACGCCGACAAATATATCACTGCGGTAGGCCGTTTTCTCCGAAAAACCAGCCTTGACGAGCTTCCTCAGCTTTTCAATGTGCTGAGCGGAGATATGAGTCTCGTCGGTCCGCGACCACTTATACCGTCCGAGCGAGAGGTACATCGCATGCGCGCCGAGCTTGGGGTGTATGCTGTCCGCCCCGGCATCACGGGACTTGCTCAGGTGTGCGGCAGAGACGCGGTGAGCGACACTGAAAAGGTCAGATACGATGCCGAATATACCGAAAAGCTCGGACTTCTCACAGATATAAAAATAATATTTTTAACCTTTTTCAAGGTATGCTCCTGCGAGGGCGTGGGGCTTTCGACTAAGGAAGAACGGTCTTGACAAAATCGCTTTCATATCTTATACTGTTTATACAGGATAAATTTGAGCGATGGAGAGAACAGAGATGATAAAAGACCGAAGGAGAATAGCGAAAATATTTATAAAATACGCAAGGCTTGGTCTTGCCGCGGATGGGCTTGATGTCCTTGATATATACGGCAGAATAATGGGAAGCTGTCGCACGAGGGAATCGGCGCGTGAGCTTCTCGCGGTCTGCGATACCGTAAGATTTTTGCGGATAAGCGGCAAGGAGGACGCCCTCGAAGCCGTGCAAGAGATATATTTCCCCACACGCGGCAGAGCTTATTCAAAAAGTGAGATAAGCGGGCGGGTTATTCGATACGCGCATAAGCGCAACTGCGACGAGCGCACGGTATACAGACGCCTTGCCTATGCCATAAGGGTGTACGAAGCAGTGCTTGACAGCTATAAATAAAAGCATTGGGTTGTCGCATTAAGCGCAGAACAAAAATACACGAGTAAATAATTAAATAATAAGTAAAAGATCGCTCTTACCGTTAAAAATTCTACGGTGGAGCGTTTTTTTAGGTAGAATTTTTTGCGAATTTCAATTTTTATGTGTATTTTTTAGCCGCGTTTTGGCTCTCTGGCGTACCTTTGTACGCCGACGAGAACCAAATCACGACTTCTGCATCTAAATTCGACAGCCCATTTTAATCTTCCTCGGCGCTTTGTGTCTCTCCCTTTGCATTCCTCACAAGAAGCTCGAAAAGAGGCTCGTCAGGGGATAGCTTTATGAGAAGCGACTCTCCGCATTCCTCGCAGAATATATAGTATTGCTCGGCGGGGGACATATCGACGCAATAGTTAAAGACCTTTCTGCCCGCGCGCTCCGAGTTGGTCGACTTTTTATTTTCCTTGGTTACCTTGACGACCTTTTCAATACCGCTGAGACCTATCCTGCAAACGGTGATGCGCGAGCGGCGCTTTATCTCGGTTACGGTGAAGTCAAGCCCCCCCTCGTCCGTCTGTATTACGGCGTAGGAGTATGTTCTGTAAACATATCTGCCGAGAATCATCAGGGCGATTCCAAGGATAAGGACAGCGGCAAGCTGCATTACCGAGCGGTATGGCAGGTTTGGTATCGTTGTGAAAAGCATAGCTAAAAAAGCTGTTATTATCATAATCGACGCGGTATACAGAGCCGCTTTGTTGGTCTTTTTCGGAGTAATTTCGTACATATTGCTTTTTCCTTTTCAAAAAATAAGGCTATTAATAAAAATGTCCTTGAAATTGTTCTGTTATAGTGATATAATAATCACATTATACACTATTATTATACCATACGGAGGAACAATGTCAAGAGTCAGTCGTGGATTTAAAATTTTCGGATGGGTTATAAAATTCCTTTTCACTCTGCTTGTCGCAGTTGTTTGCGGTATGCTGCTGTGGAGAATTTTTTCCTCGTCCGATCCCAAATCAATGAGGACGCTTTCGGTCAACGACGGTATATACGAGGCTTACGGGGAGTCCGACGGAGAGCTTTATATTTTCAGACAGGAGCAGAATACGATAACGAGAGCCGAGCATAACGCGGGATATTTTTCGATAACGAAAGCGATATTCGTTCCCGAGGCAAATCAGGTTCAGGTCGTTCTCAAATATAATAACAGCACGATACGGCACCTGAAGGAGGACTATTCTCTCGAGGAAATGCCCGAGAAGTCGGACGACCTTTTTGATGTCAGTCTCTTTTTTGCGGTAGACCTCACCCCCGAAAATACCGAGGATAACGATGTTCTCTCGGAGGAGGGAACGAGAACCTTCAGATGCTCATCGGAGCAGGTTATGAAGGACGAAAAGAATCTTTATAATTACAGAAAATTCGTGTTTGACCTCGACGAGTGCGGCGAGGAGCTTGCTGAGCTTCTCGATTCGGGACTTCTGCTCGCGGTCTACGCGGATATATACTATAACGAGGATATGAAGCTTGACGAGGAGGCGTACGGCACGCTCTGTCTTTACGATTACGCTACCGAGAAGGAGACGGTCAAGCTTTCCTCTGAGGAGAGAAAGGCTATCGAGGCGTGGGTGCCCAAGGAGTGATTATGAGTGATAAAAAACCGTTGAAAAGAATAGCGGCTATCCACGATCTCTCCTGCTTCGGCAGATGCGCCCTGACCGTGGTAATGCCTGCGCTGTCGGCTATGGGATATCAGGTCATTCCCGTTCCGACCGCTCTGCTTTCGAGCCATACGGGCGGATTTACCGATATGTATTTTAAGGATATGACAGACGCGATGGGTGAGATATCCGACCATTTTGACCGCCTCGGACTCAAATTTGACGCCATATATACGGGCTTTCTCGGAAGCGAGGAGCAGATAGATGTGGTGCTTGATTTTATAAAAAGATTTTCTGACGAGAATACCCTCATTTTTGTTGATCCCGTTATGGGGGACGACGGTGTGCTTTATTCGACATATACCGAGCGCCTTCGCGACAGAATGAAGGAGCTTTGCGCGGTGGCGCATATTATCACGCCGAATGTCACAGAGGCGTCCTTCCTCTCGGGTGTTGAATATAAGGACACATCGGCGGATAGCGAGAGCGACGCATTCGCTTACGCCGAGGAGCTGCGTGGCAGTCTTGCGGCGCTCGGAAAGGGCAAGATAATAATAACGGGTATTCCGCACGCGGGAGATATGTTCGGAACATACGGACACTCAGAGGTGGAATTTTCCGACGGATATATGTATAGCGTAAAGCGAGTACGCAAGTCGTACCCCGGGACGGGCGACCTGTTTGCGTCGGTGCTTCTCGGTTGCATTATGGCGGGCGAGGAGCTTGGAGATGCTGTCAGATTTGCCTCGGATCATATTTGCGAGGTTATGAATTATTCGGCGCGCTTTGATACTCCCGTGCGCGAGGGCGTGGCGTTTGAGCGCTTTTTGGGCGAGCTTGCCGAGAGGACTCGGAGGTAAAATGGAGCAGAAAAGATTTACGAAAAACGATGACGGATTTATATGCGCCCATTGCGGAAAAGAGGTAAAGCCGCTCGGATATACCTCGAGAGATCATTGCCCTTTTTGCCTTTGGTCGGTGCATCTTGACATAAATCCCGGCGACCGCGCGAACGATTGCCACGGAAATCTCGTTCCCGTAAAGGCTACCCTTGGTTCCAAAAAGGGATTTGTGATAATATACAAGTGCGATAAGTGCGGAGAGATACACCGCAACAGAGCCGCAAACGAGGCAAAGGTGCAGCCTGATAATATAAATCTCATTATCAAGCTTACCTCGGCGGAGGTTGACGGACTGTGAACACACTTGAAATGAACCAGACGCTTGAGACGGTCGAGAACGATGTGACTAGGTTTGCGTTTTGTGACGATATATATGCGGTTGATGTATCGAGAGGATTTTCGGTCGTTGCTCACAGATGCGCGACGGCGCGCTTTGTCGCGGGAGACGATTTTCGCAGGGCACTGACTCCCGAGGAAGCCGAGGAGCTTCGCAAATATCTCGTTTCCTTTGAGGCAAGACCTATGCTTCTCAATACGGAACAAGGAGCCGCTATCATATATGCGGACGCCTTTCCGTCGACTCTTAATTTTCTCGTTTGCTATCCCGATTCAGACAGAGATTACGCCCTTTCCACACTCGCGGCTCTCGCGCCCGAGCTTGATATATTCGTTCCGCCGATATACCGAGCGGAGGAAGCTGCGGCGAAGCCTGACAAGAAAACGGAGGAGAATATAAGACGGAGTATGCTCAGAGTCGAGTCGGTGTTCAAGCGTGACGAGCTTGCGCTCGCATCTTGCGGCAGAGCTTTTGCGGATACACTTAAACGGTCTGTATTCGATACGGCAGCGCTTGCGGGGTGCCGAGTCGGGCTGAAATGTCCCTTGGATATCGCGCTTGGAGAGGGCTTTGATTGCTATCTTTTTAAGATTTTTCTTCTGCTTTTCTTTATGACCGCGAGAGAAAATACATACGAAAGGCGCGCGACGGTCGAGCTGAAAAATGGCTTTGAGGGACTTGTTATCAGAGCGGAATGTGAGCTTTTTGCCGAAAGAATATACAAAATAATGCCGCTGTTCAATTCGGTGTCAGCCTTCTCGGAAAGATATAATATCAGGTGTAGCTGTACGCTTGAGCAGAACAGAGCGGAGATAGAGATTTGTCCTGTGCGAAAGGATTGGTCGCTTCTCGACCTGAAATCGTCCTTCAATTTCGACTGGAACAGTTGATAACACTCTTGGATAAAATATAATTTTTAAAGGCACCGTTGCAGGTGCCTTTTTATTGCACAAAAAAACGCAAAAACAGAGGCTCGGATTTGTGCATCTGTCCAAAAAAATAAAAAATCTGTCAAAAAAAAGTATATTTGAAAAAAATCGAGTACATTATAATTAGATATCAGGTTAAAAGAGCTTGCTTTAGGGAGGTGTAAAAATGAATAAGTGTATTCGCGATGTATTTCTTGAAAGAGAAAAGGAAACTCTGTCAAAATATGCCTTTCTCACATCTGAAACCAAGGGAAGGGAGCATCCTTATGTTCCCTGTGAGAACAGAACCGAGTTCCAGCGCGACAGAGATAAAATAATACACTCGCAATCCTTCCGCCGACTGATGAATAAGACCCAGGTGTTTCTCGCTCCCGTGGGCGACCACTACCGAACGAGAATGACGCACACGCTTGAGGTAGCGCAGATAGCGAGAATTATCGCCAGAGCGCTGAGGCTCAACGAGGACCTGACCGAGGCGGTCGCGATGGGGCACGATATAGGTCATACCCCCTTTGGTCACGCGGGTGAGTTTGCTCTGCAGCAGTGCTTTGACCCCGAATTCACGCATTACCGTCAGAGTCTTCGCGTCGTCGAAAAGCTCGAAAATAACGGCGAGGGACTTAACCTGACTTGGGAGGTGCGTGACGGAATAGTCAACCACACGGGCAAGGATATGGCATCGACGCTCGAGGGCGTGATAGTTAAATTTGCCGACAGAATAGCCTACATAAATCACGATATAGATGACGCTTGCCGCGCGGGAATACTTACGGTTGAGGATATTCCGTGTTGGATAAGAGATGTGCTGGGGAGCGGACACTCCGAGAGAATAAATTCTCTGGTTACATCAATAATAAAGGAAAGTACCGATAAAAACGAGATAAAACCCGAGGAGGAGGTCGGCAAGGCGATGTCGGCACTCAGGGATTTTCTCTTTGAGAGGGTATACAGAAACCCCGTGGCAAAATCCGAGGAGGGTAAGGCAAAGGAGCTTTTGATGAGGCTTTACGAGTATTATGTCCTGCATAGCGACAAGATGCCGAAGCTCTACCGAGACAACTGCGAGGCGGAGGGCGTTGAGCGGTGCGCCTGCGACTTTGTCGCGGGAATGACCGACAGATACGCCATAGAGGTCTATTCTGACCTTTATATCCCCAAGGTATGGCGAGGTACCCATTGATGATACCGAGAGAAATAATAGATGAGATAGTATACAGAAACGACATAGAGCATGTGATAGGCTCTTATGTCACCCTGAAAAGGGCGGGCTCAAACCTCAACGGGCTTTGTCCCTTTCATAGCGAGAAAACCCCTTCGTTTACCGTATTTCCCGCTACCAAAAGCTTCTACTGCTTCGGTTGCGGAGCGGGAGGAGATGTAATAACCTTCGTGATGAGGGCGGAAAACCTCGATTACGCCGACGCTATCCACAATCTGGCTCAGAGGGCGGGAATAACCATTCCCGAGGACGAGACGGGAGCGGGCGAGCGGACGATACCGAGAAAGCGGATATATGAAATGAACCTGGCTGCGGCTAAGTTTTTCAGAGATTGTCTTTTTAACCCCGAATACGGCTCCGAGGCAATGAAATACCTTGCGGAGGAGAGAGGGCTTGGAATGACGACGATAAAGCGCTTTGGGCTCGGATTTTCTCCAAACAACGCCTGGATGCTGACAAATCATATGCACTCGCTCGGATATACCGACGAGGAGTTGGTGACGGGATTCCTTTGCGGAAAGAGCAAGAAGACGGGTAAGACCTACGATTATTACAGAAACAGAGTTATCTTTCCGATAATAGACACGCTCGGAAATATAGTCGCCTTCGGCGGCAGAGTTATGGACGATTCCAAGCCGAAGTATCTTAATACCTCGGATACCCCTGCGTTCAAAAAGAGCCGACATCTGTTTGCTCTTAATTTCGCAAAAAATCACGCGGCGGAACAGATGATACTATGCGAGGGATATATGGATGTTATCGCCTTGCACGCGGCGGGCTTTGAGAATGCGGTGGCAACGCTCGGAACGGCTATAACCTCGGAGCAGGCGAGAATTTTCGCGAAATATACCAAGAAGGTCATAATAACATACGACTCCGACAGCGCGGGACAGACCGCGGCAGACAAGGCTATGCGGCTTCTCGGCGAGGCGGGTGTCGATGTCAGAGTGCTGAAGCTCTCGGGCGCTAAGGACCCTGACGAGTATATCAAAAAATACGGAAAGGACGCATTCAGGCAGATTGTCGGAGAGAGTAAAAGCGGCTTTGATTACAAGCTTGATAAGGTGCTCGCCGCGCACGATATCTCGATAGCTGAGGAAAAGATAAAGGCTGCAAACGAGGTATGCGCGATAATTGCGGGGTATCATTCGGGCGTTGAGCGGGAAATATATATTCTGTCCGCGGCAAAGGCGTTGGGGCTTTCAAGAGAAGTTTTGCTTACAGATGTTGAACGCATAAGGCGGCGTATGAAGCGCGATGCCGACGCGAAGCAGAGCAGAGATGCCGTTATGGCGGCGAAAAATCTCGACAATCATGTCAACCGAGACGCTGCGAAGCATATACGGGCAAACGCCGCTGAGGAAGCCGTGATAGGCTTGATGCTTATATATGATGAGCTTCGCGCGGAGGTTGCGAACGGCGTACTTGACCTGAGCGCCGACGATTTTATGACAGAGTTTGGCAGAAAGGTTTTTGTGGCGCTTTGTGAGCTTGAGCGGAGCGAGCACGGATTTTCAAAGGCTATGCTCGGTGCCTTATTCAGTGTAGATGAGATGGGTAAGCTCGAGCAGATAGAGCAAAACAGGCGCAAATATACAAAAAATGACAGAGAGGTGCTTGTCGAGTGTATAAGAAACCTCAAGGAAGAAAAGAATAAGTCGGAAAATCAGGACGATATCAATTTCTGGCTGAACAGCAAGCGCAGTAAGGCTCGCGAGATCAAAAATAAGAACGGTTAAAATAAAAAAATAATACATATAAAAAGGATTGATAAAATGGCAGAGAACGAAATTAAAGAAATTAACGAAGAAATCGAAGTAACAGAGGAAAACGAAGCTACCGAGTCAGACGAGGCGGATAACGAGGAGCACGAGGGACACAAGGAAGAAAAGAAAATTGATGTCAGCGATCTTATCGAAAAGGGTAAGAAGGGCGCGCTCTCATCGAGTGACCTCGACGAGATGATCGAGGAGCTTGACTATGATATGGACCGCCTTGATAAGCTCTATGAGACGCTTGAGGATAACGGAATTCCGCTTCCGGGGGATATTTCCTCATCCGAGATAAGCGAGATCGAGAGCGAGGTAGAGTCCTTTGGCGGCGGAGAAAATATGGAGCGCCTGCTTGAGCAGGAGGGACTTGCTATCGACGACCCTGTGCGTATGTACCTCAAGGAAATAGGCAGAGTTCCGCTTCTTACCGCCGAGAGGGAGCGAGAGCTTGCTGAGATCATGACCAACAGCAAGTCAGAGGAGGAGCGAGAGGCGGCAAAGAACGAGCTGGTTGAAGCCAACCTGCGTCTTGTCGTAAGTATCGCAAAGAGATATGTGGGTAAGGGAATGTTCTTCCTCGACCTCATTCAGGAAGGAAATCTCGGACTTATGAAGGCTGTTGATAAGTTCGATTACAGTAAGGGATATAAGTTCTCGACATACGCGACCTGGTGGATAAGACAGGCTATTACGAGAGCAATAGCAGACCAGGCAAGAACGATAAGAATTCCCGTTCATATGGTTGAAACTATTCACAAGGTCTCGAGATATACCCGTCAGATGCTTCAGGAGCTTGGACGCGAGGCAACCGCCGACGAGCTTGGAGAGAAGATGGGAATGAGTCCCGAGAAGGTGCGCGAAATAATGAAGATAGCGCAGGATCCCGTTTCGCTTGAAACGCCTATCGGTGAGGAGGAGGACAGCCACCTTGGAGACTTTATCCCCGACGACGATACCCCCGCTCCCGCAGACGCGGCTTCCGCTACTATTCTCCGTGAGGTCATCGAGAGAGAGCTTCATACCCTTACTCCCCGTGAGGAGCATGTTATAAAGCTTCGCTTCGGACTTTACGACGGAAGACCTCGCACGCTTGAGGAGGTGGGTAAGGAGTTTGATATTACCCGTGAGAGAATAAGACAGATAGAGGCTAAGGCGCTTCGCAAGCTCCGTCATCCCAGTCGTGCAAGACATCTCAGAGGATTCCTTGATTAATCTTCAAGTGCATATTTTATAAAAAAACTATCCGCATTTTGTGTGATAAGCAGAAAAAAATGTCAAATAGCCAAAAATGCAAATATGATTTTTGGACAAGTGGACAGAATATTGAGCCGAAAGATAAGCAGATGCGGATTGCCACGGTTTGTTCACAAAAAAATCACTTGACAATTTAATCAAATTGGTGTAAAATAATACAGTATATATAACTCGGCAATTATGTCCGCTGTAACAGTTTAGGAGGAAAAAATGAGCAAGAGAATATTATGTTTTCTTTTGACACTTATAATGCTCTCGTCCGTGGCTCTCACGGGTTGTTCTAACAAGACCGATGACGAAATCAAGAATGAGATTTCCGATGAGGCTTCTGAGAGTACGATAACGCTTTCGATGTATCTTATGTCGGAGGGTGAGGTAAGCGATGATAAGGTTGAGGAGCTTGAGGCTGCCGTCAACAAAATAACAAAATCAAAATTCAAAACAAAGATAGAGCTTCGTTATTTCACCGAGGAGGAGTATAACGACGCGCTTGACAAGGCATTCCTTGATACAGAGGACGCCAGAGAGGCAAAGAAAAAGGCTGAGGCTGCTCTGAAGGAAGCTATAAAGAAGGGCGAGGCTACCACGGCTACCAGCACAGAGGCGACCGAGGAGGAGACCGTCGTTAACGAGTACGGTGTTACCGAGCTGAAGTATCCTCCTATCGAGGATTATCAGGTAGATATTTTCTACCTTGGCGGATACGATAAGTTTGCTGAATATTTCACTAAGGGTTGGCTTTCCAGAGTCGATGAGGAGCTTGCAAGCTCATCAAAGCTTCTTAACGACTATATGACACCCCAGTTCCTCACATATATGAAGGAAATGAAGGGCGGAACATACGCTATACCGAACAACACGGTTCTTGGTGAGTACACATTTATGCTCCTCAACAAGGACGCTCTCGCAAAGTGGAACTACTCCGTATCGGCTTCCTTTACCACACTCACATGTGACAGCGTGCAGGACCTTCTTGACAAGGTAAGCAGATTCCAGTCCGATGAGTTTGTTCCTCTCAAGTCGTTTACCGGCGGACTTGACATTTCTCATGTAAAGTATTTCGGACTTGATGAGAATGGCAATCGTATAGATTCCTTCTCGGTTATGGGCGGAACATACGCAAGCAACTTCAAGTATAAAAATCAGAATGAATATTATCCCTGCCTGAATATTTTTGCAGACTCAGGCTTCCGTAGCCAGATGCAGACTCTCACGAGCTACAAGGAGAACGGATACTACGGAACAGAGGTAGACGCAACGAAGCCTTTCGCAGTAGGATACATAAAGGGCAACTACATGGATATCGAGTCCTACCTTGAGGATTACAAGGTAGTGGTCGTTGAGAAGCCCGTTATAAATACGGCTGACCTGTTCGCTAATATGTTTGCGGTAGGCGGATATACCAGCAGCGTTTCTAGAAGTATGGAGATAATCACATACCTCAACACAAATGTTGACTTCCGTAACCTTATTCTTTACGGAATTGAGGGCGTTGACTATGATGTCGTTGAAAAGGAAGTAAACGGTAAGACATATCAGACCGTAAAGAGAAACGGCGATGACTATATGATGTCTCTTGAGACTACGGGTAACACGCTTATCGCTTATCCTTTGGAGAGCGAGAGAGCAGACATTCGCGACTTCCAGATAAAGCAGAATCAGGATATTATAACCGCTCTTGATATGGCGTTCTCGCTTGATTATGTAAATTCACCCGTCAACCAGAACGCAATGAACGAGGTCAGAAAGCTTTCCGAGAAGATATACGCTGAGCTGCTGACTATTGATACAGTTGAAGAATGGCTCGTATATCTGAACGGAAAAGAGGCTGAGGATACCGACAATGACGGAACTCCTGATACCGAGGCTGTTGAGGGTATTTATAAAACGATTACCAACAACGAGTACGCGAAGATAATGAGAAACGCCGACTATGCTGAGGATCACAAGGATTACAACGCTGAGAAGTACGGTGAGGGAGTATCCTTCTATTACATTTACTTCAAGTGGTTGTCTGATATGAAGATCTATGTAGCAGAATTCGGTTAATACAACTATTAAGAAGAAAGACTATCGGGCTGTTAAATAACAGCCCGATTTTTTAAGGAAATGATATATACGCATATTATATGGGATTTTAACGGAACGCTGTTCGACGATGTCGCGGCAGGGATAGAGGCGGTCAACGATATGCTCGCGCGCCGAGGATATAAGACTTTGTCGGGAAAAGAGGAGTACAGAGAGGTATTCAGGTTTCCCATAATAGATTATTATAGGGCGTTGGGCTTTGACTTTGAGCGCGAGCCTTACGAGGTATTGGCGCCCGAATGGGTGGAGCTTTATAACAGGGCAAGTGAGAGTTCGACACTTTCCGCGGGGGCGTTGGAAGCCTTGGATATTTTCAGAGAGTGGGGAATACCGCAGGTGCTTCTGTCTGCAACCGAGAGGCAAATGCTTGTGGGGCAGATACGGGGACTTGGAATAGAAGAATATTTTTGCGAGGTGTTGGGACTCGGAAATATCCACGCATATTCAAAAAAAGACCTCGCCGTACTCTGGA
Organism: Clostridia bacterium; assembly: GCA_017625755.1. GTDB lineage: Bacteria > Bacillota > Clostridia > Oscillospirales > CAG-272 > HGM12713. The sequence goes on from JAGAKG010000036.1 coordinate 92,986, forward strand.
AGCAGAGAAATCCCCAGTCGGTGCCTATCATCATAGGCGATACCGAGCACGATGCCGAGGTGGCAAGGGCGATAGGATGCGATTGTGTCCTCGTGCGCGGCGGACATCAGTCTGAGAAAACGCTCTTGCGCTGCGGATTTACCGTCTGTGACGACCTTCGCGCAGCGGTGCGGTATATAGAAAAATAAAAATGGTTTGGCGGAAGCCAAACCATTTTTCACTTTATTTTATTACTTTACAAATTCTCTGTATATCGCGTTGAGCGCCTTTTCAAAGTCGTGCTCCTCGATGCCGACGATAATAGATATCTCGCTCGAGCCCTGGTCTATCATTCTTATGTTGATGCCCGCGTTTGAAATCGAGTCGAATACTCTTGCGGCGGTACCCTTAGCCTTGACCATGCCTCTGCCGACGATTGCGATAAGCGCAAGTCCGTCCTCAACGGCTACCGAATCTGCTCTGACATTTCTGAGAATCGTGTTTACTATCTTCTCGCGTCTGTCCTCGAGAGATGCGGTCGATACGACTATACTCATATTATCAATACCCGAGGGGAGATGCTCAAAGGAAATTTCGTTGTCCTCAAGTATTTCGAGAACCTTGCGTCCGAATCCTATCTCGGAGTTCATCATATCCTTCTCGATAGTTATAACCGAGAAGCCCTTCTTGCCCGCGATACCCGTGATTATCTTCTCGGCGTCGTAATCCGAGCTTGACGCAACTATCATAGTTCCCTCAGCCTCGGGCGCGTTTGTGTTTCTTATGTTTATCGGAATATTTGCGTATCTGACGGGGAAGATAGCGTCCTCGTGAAGGACACCCGCGCCCATATACGAAAGCTCTCGAAGCTCACGGTATGTTATGGTGCTTATCGAGCAGGGATCTTCAACTATTCTGGGGTCGGTCATCATAAAGCCCGATACATCGGTCCAGTTCTCGTAGAGGTCTGCGTCAGCCGCTCTTGCTACGATAGAGCCTGTGATATCCGAGCCGCCTCTGGAGAAGGTCTTGATAGTGCCGTTGGGCATAACACCGTAAAATCCCGGGATAACGGCTCTCTCGTGCTTCTTCAGCTCCTCGCGCATTACAGTATTCGTAAGCTCCTCGTCAAATGTGCCGTTGTCCTTAAAGAAGATGATATTCTCGGCGTCAATGAAGTCATATCCGAGGTACTTGGCCAGAATAATACCGTTGAGGTACTCTCCGCGGCTTGCCGCAAAGTCACGGCCCGAGCGATGCTGAAGCGCGTTCTTTATGTATTCAAGCTCGCCGCTTATATCGAAGTCAAGCCCAAGCTCTTTTATGATGCCGTTGTATCTTGCGGCGATGTTCTTATAGTATTCGTCAATGTTTTCCTGATTCTTTACCATATTGTAGCAGGTGTAAAGCATATCGGTGACCTTGATATCGTCCTTGAAGCGCTTTCCGGGCGCCGAGGGAACGACATATCTACGCGCGGGATCTGCCTTGATTATACTTGCGACCTGTCTGAAATGATCTGCGTCAGCGAGGGAGCTTCCGCCGAATTTAACAACTTTTATCATATCAAATCTCCAAAAAAATATTGAATGGCAACATAAGTTACCATTCAATATTATATTGATATTTTATCCCGTTGTCAATAAGTTTTTAACTTTTTGTAGCAAACACCTAAAAAAAGGCGATGCGACGGGGGTTTATGTAGAAATATGACAATCGGAATTATCTTAGCTTTCGTTATTTTCGCCGCCCTCGGCGATATATCGCTTTGCCTGAGTGTTGAAAAGCTCGTAGTATCTTCCGCGCTTTTCCATAAGCGTTTTGTGGTCACCCTCCTCGATAAGCTTTCCGTATTCAAGCACGACTATCTTTGAGGCAATAGTTGCGCTTGAAAGTCTGTGCGAAACGAAGATAGTCGTTTTATCGGCTCTGAGTCTGTCGAACTGATTGAATATTTCCTGCTCAGCCATAGGGTCCAGAGAGGCTGTGGGCTCGTCGAGAATAAGAATATCGGAGTCGCTGTAAAAGGCTCTCGCGATAGAGAGCTTCTGCCATTGACCGATAGAAAGCTCTATGCCGTCCGCCTCGAAATATTTCATCAAAGGGGTGTCATATCCCGCGGGGAGCTTGGAGATATACTCGTCCGCGTTTGCTTGGGCTGCCGACTCGCGTATGCGCTCGTTGTCCGCGGGCTTTGCCATATCGCCGAATTGAATATTTTCCGCGACTGTGACCGCATATTTTCCAAAATCCTGGAAGATTATGCCGAATGTTTTGTAAAGCTCCTTGACATCGTACTCACGCAGGTCCTTGCCGTCGAGCAATATATATCCCTCCGTGGGGTCGTAAAGTCTTGTGAGAAGCTTGAGAAGCGTGGTCTTTCCCGCACCGTTGAGTCCTACGAGAACCAAAGTCTCCCCAGGACGCAGGGTGAGATTTATGTTGTCCAGAACCTTGATATTCGTTCCGGGGTAGGAGAAGCTTACATTTACGAACTCAATAGTATGAGGCTTGCCTCGGTTGACCGAAAGGGGCTTGTCTGTGCTCGGTATTACGGTCGGCTTTTCCTTCATAAAGGAGAGCAGATTGTCGATAAAGAGGGTACCCTCATATACCGACGCCGATACCGTGATAAGCGACGCCACGGTTGAGACTATGGAGGTGAGAGCGCCTGTATAGAGCGAGTAGTCACCTATCTGTATCTCTCCCTCGAATACCTTAATGGCGATTATCGCGAAGAATGCGCAGTTGATTACAGCCGATATCGTAGAGATAATGATATGCCATACATTTTCCCTAATGATAAGCTTCCGCATACCCGCGTAGTATTTGTCGAAAACACTGTCGAAGCGCTCAATAAACTCGTCCGAGAGGTCAAACATGCGTATTTCCTTGACCATATCCTTGTTGACCATAAGCGCCGAATAGTAGTTCATTTGTCTGCGCTCCTTTGAGCGGTGGCGCATATACATAACATTCTTTTTTCTGAAAGAGAAGTTTACTATCGCCGAGGGAACTGATATGAGAAGCATAACTATCGCGGTCCACCACATTCCGGGGGCGGTGGCGAGAATGACGATATAGCTTATGAGGGTTATCGTCTTACTTACCGTGCTGAAGGTCGAGGAAAGGACAGTTATCGGTCGCATTCCCGCCTCGCGATTTGCGTTTTCAAGCTTTTCGTAAAACTCGGGCAGGTCAAACGAGGCGAGGTCGACCTCCTTTGCCTTCTGCATTATCTGCACCTTTACATATCTTACCACCTTTTCTCCCGCAATTCGCGTGACTGCGGTGTTGACTCGCGTGACGAGCTGGTTGAGTATACGATAAACGAAGTAAGCGATAAGCAGCAGCATTACCATAGAGCCCCAGAAAACTGCGGTGAATGTCACGCCGCCGACATCCGCGGCAACTCTTTGTGAGATTATATTCTGAAGCTCGTTGAGGATATCCTTTGACAGTATAGCGCCGACGATAGGCAGAACACCCTCAAGAAGCGCGATAAGAGCGAGGGATATCAATATCCACGGGCCTGTTTTCCAGACCATTGAAACGATGTAGAACAGGCGCGAGAAGAAGCCGCCGAAAAGCTCCTTGCAGAAGCGGGGAAGGTCTCTGAGATTTTTCGGGGGCTTTATATTGTTTTGAGGCTCTTGGGGCATACCCCTGAATACAGGTCCCATATCAGCCCATATTCTCGGGCAGACGGCGTCCGCCCATTATGTGAAAGTGGAGGTGCTTCACGGTCTGACAAGCGTCCTCTCCGCAGTTCGAGATTATTCTGTATCCGCCATTAAGTCCCACCTCAGCGGCTATTTTGGGTATTGCCTCGAATATTTTCGCGGCGTAGACGCTGTTCTCGGCGTTGATTCCGTCAGCCGAGGCGATGTGCGCCTTGGGAACGACGAGAATATGCACGGGGGTCTGAGGGTTTATGTCGTGAAAGGCATAGCAAAATTCGTCCTCGTAAGCCTTTTTTGAGGGGATATCTCCCGCAATTATTTTACAGAAAATGCAGTCCATATTGAAATCTCCTTGATTTTGTGTTAAAATATAACATACAAGATAATTTTAACATAATATAGAATAAAAGTCAAGGTGAGTATATGAAATTAAACATAGATATCGACCTGTGGCAGTATCTTTCGCAGAGCCGCAAAAGGGTAGTGATGTACGGAATGGGCAACGGAGCGGACAAGATACTCCGTGTGTGTGAGAAAAAGGGAATAGAGGTTTGCGATTTTTTTGCGAGTGACGGATTTGTCCGCGGACACTCCTTTCACGGCAAGCGAGTGCTTTCCTATTCCGAAACGAAGGAAAAGTACGGAGTCGAAAATATTATAGTGCTGCTTTCCTTCGCCTCGTCTTTGCCCGATGTGATAGAGAATATCCTCAGAATCGCCGACGAGTGCGAGCTTTACGCCCCCGATGTTCCCGTGTTTGGAGAGACGCTTTTCGATATGGAATTTTATAGCGCCCACAAGGACGAGCTTATCGCCACCTACGAGTCCTTCGCCGACGAAGAATCGAGACGGATATTTGGAAATGTGATAGCCTATAAGCTCACGGGAGATATAAGGTATCTTGAAATTGCCGTCAGCGACAAGGAAAGTGTATACCGTGAGCTGCTCAAGGCTCATAATATTGAGAGCTGTATCGACCTCGGGGCGTATAACGGCGACACGGTAATAGAGCTTGCGGAGTATGCGCCGAGACTCAAAAGAGTTATAGCGCTTGAGCCAGACCGCCGAAGTATGAAAAAGCTTTCGCTGTATGCCGAGGGAGAGAGACGATTTAAGGTCTGTCCCGTGAGCGCCGCGGCGTGGTGTGAGAATACCTCGCTCGAGTTTGACGCGGGCGGAAACCGAAACTCAAATGTCTCGCATACGGGCAAGACGGTTCTGATAGACGGCGTTGCCGTTGACACTATCGCGGAAGAGGACAGGATAGATTACATCAAATACGATGTAGAGGGCTCGGAGAGAGAGGCGCTTCTCGGCTCTGCGGAGACGATAAGAAGGTGCTCGCCGAGGCTGCTAGTGTCGGTCTACCACAGAAGCGAGGATATCTTCGCGCTTCCGAGTCTTATCCGTGAGATAAGCCCCGATTACAGACTCTATCTGAGGCGTTATAGGTATATTCCCGCCTGGGACCTCAATCTTATATGCGTAAAATAACCCGAAAATTGAAATGCTTCGCCGCGAATGATTGACAAAAGGGTTTATATGTGATATAATTTAATGTATTTTAATTTAGCGAACCGAAAGGAATGACAAATATGTGCGCACAGCTTTTATCAACAAAGCCTTATAAAGGAACGAGAGACTTCTATCCCGCCGATATGAAGCTCAGAAACTGGTTCTTCGGAAGGATACGCTCGGCTCTCGAGCTTGCCTCGTTTGAGGAATATAACGGTCCTATGCTCGAATCTCTTGAAATGTATATTGCCAAGAGCGGCGAGGAGATAGCTAACGAGCAGACCTATAACTTTATGGACAGAGGCGGCAGACGCCTTGCCGTAAGACCTGAGATGACGCCTACCGTGGCGCGTCTTGTCGCGGGTAAGATAAACGAGCTTAACTTTCCGCTCAAATGGTTTTCTATCCCGAATCTTTACAGATATGAGAATCCCCAGAGAGGACGCCTGCGTGAGCATTGGCAGGTAAATGTCGATATTTTCGGCTGTGATTCCTATGAGGCAGACCTTGAGGTTATTTCAACGGCTATCACGCTTCTCAAGGTGTTCGACGCCGATTCCTCTATGTTCAAGGTGCATATCAACAACCGCCGATTCTTCAACGATGTTATCGCGGCTATCGCGGGTACTGATGCCGAGGGAAGCAGAAGGGTGTCCAAGGTCATCGACCGCAAGAATAAGGTACCGAGAGAGGTTTATGAAAAGGAGCTTCTCGCGCTCGGACTTGACGCGGATAAAATTGCGAAGATCGACGCATTATATACAATGAGTGTTGCAGAGGCGGCGGCTCTCTGCCCCGAATCACGCGGAGCGCAGGAGCTTATCGACCTGTTCGCGGCGCTTGATGCGCTCGGACTTTCCGAATACTGCGTATTCGATTTCGGTATAATCAGAGGACTCGACTACTACACGGGAACCGTGTTCGAGGTACTTGATACCGCTCCCGAGAACAACCGTGCTATGTTTGGCGGCGGAAGATACGATAATCTCGTCGGACTTTTCGTAAAGAACGCGACGGTGTCGGGCGTGGGCTTTGGCTTTGGCGATGTTACGCTTGAAAACTTCCTCGTCACGCACGATCTTATTCCCGATATATACGCCGAGGGCGTAAAGGTGCTGGTCACAAAGTTTGACGATGTGCCTTATTGCGAGTACACCAAGATAGTATCAAACCTCAGAGAGGCGGGAGTTCAAAGCTCCATCTATATAGGCTCTAAGAAATTCGGAAAGCAGATAGAGTATGCCGTCAAGGGCAATTACAGCCATGTCGTCATTATGGGCGGAAGTGAGCTTGAAGCCGCTCAGATAAAGGTCAAGGACCTTCGCACAAGAGAAGAAATTACGCTTGACGCAGATAAGCTCGTCGGCTATTTTTCGGAGATATGACGCAGGCGGTAGAGCTTTGGACGCTCTGCTTTGAGGACTCTCGCGAGACGGCAGAGGAGTTCTTCTCGCTTTGCGGCGTGGGAACTCTCACGGAATACAGTCCGCAGGGCGAGCTTGCGGGAATGGCAAGTCTTGTTCCCGTGAGTGACAGTCTCGGTGGGCGGGGATATTATGCCTATGGCGTATGCGTACACCCGAGCTTCAGGGGTCAGGGACTTTTCCGTAAGCTTATGCTCAGGTGTGAGGAGACGGCGCGAGAACAGGGAGCTTCCTATCTTTGTCTCATACCCGCCGACGCCGAGCTGAGAGATACCTATATCCGTATGGGATATGAAATACCCGTTGAGCTTTGCACGGGCGGACGCGAGGGCGTCGCTATACGCTCGGGGAGCGAGGATTTCTCTCGCTTCGCGCAGACAGACGCAGAGCCTTCGGTGGAAATGAGAGGGCTTTTTAAGCCATTTGACGAGAGCTATTCGTCGGATATGAAATTTTATTTTCCCGAGAGAATGGGAGAATGTTGAAGCTATCAGAAAGTGAGACAGACCAATATGGTATACTTTTTTATTGCGGACGGCTTTGAGGAGATAGAAGCGCTTTGTCCGCTTGACCTGCTCAGGAGAGCAGGAATAGAGGTCAGAACCGTGGGCGTAGGCTCAAGGGAGATCACAGGCTCGCACGGAATTACGGTAAAGACGGATATGACCGACGCTGAGTATAGCGACGGCGCTCCCGAGCTTGTATTTTTGCCTGGCGGTATGCCCGGAACGCTCAATCTTGCCGCAAACGCGACGGTAAGAGAGGCGGTTATGACGGCTTACGGTAACGGAGCTTATGTCGCGGCTATCTGCGCCGCTCCGATGATATTCGGAGAGCTTGGTATACTTCGCGGCAGAGAGGCTATATGCTATCCGAGCTTTGAGGATAAGCTCACGGGCGCGCGCATTTCAAGCAAGCGTACGGTTGCCGACGGAAATGTACTGACCGCGGCGGGTATGGGCGTGTCGCTTGATTTCGGTCTGCTTATAGTCGAGAAGCTTCGCGATAAGGCAACGGCAGACGAGCTTCGCCGTACGGTCATCGCCGACTGAAATGAACACAAAGGAAGAAAAAAAGGCGCTCAGAGCGGAGTACAGACGCCGCCGAGCGGAAATATCAGAGGAGCGCAAACGCGAGCTTGACGCAAGGATATGCCGAGAGATAACCTCCCTGGCTTGCTTTCGCTTTGCCGATACGGTACTTATGTATTATCCGATAAAGGGAGAGATAGATATCACGCCCGTGGCGGCAGAGGCATTTGCGAGAGGAAAGCGAGTGGCGTACCCGATTTGCGATACCGAGAGCAGGACTATGACCTTCCGATATGTGGAGAGTCTTTCCGAGCTGCGCGAGGGAAGCTATTCCATTCCCGAGCCGCACGAGAGCGCACCCGCGTTTGACGGGGGAGAGCACGCTCTGTGTATTATTCCCGCTTTTGCCTTTGATAAAGACGGATACCGCCTCGGCTACGGCGGCGGATATTACGACAGATTTTTGAAGAGCTTCGTGGGCACGGCTCTCGGGGCTGTCTATTCTGAGTTTCTGACAGATGCGCTTCCGCGCGGATATTACGATATTGCGGCGAGCGTAGTAGTTACGGAAAGGGGGAGTGTTATCACAAATGCTGAAAAAGAGAAAAAATGAAAATGGCGGCAAGTCGGCTAAGGCAGAGACAGACCGTCGGATAGTTCTCCAGCCTACCGTGGTAGTTCTCGCCACCTATCTGTTGCTTCTGCTCTCAAAGGTGATAGATGTGACGCTCATAAACCGAGATAACGAGTATATGAGTGTCGTTATACTCCAGATGATGATATTTCTTATTCCTGCGGCGGTATGGTGCCGTTTCAGCGGAGAAAAATATATGCGCTCGCTGCGTATACGCCCATTTAAGGCAGATTGCGTGGGCATAATCGTGGCTGCATCGGTGCTTATGATATCGGGCGGAGTGCTTATAAGCCTTCTGTTTGGCGGGCTCGAAAGCCTTTCGGAAAATTTCTCTCTGTACGACACTTTTATTTCAAAGGACGACGGAACCGCGCCCGTAAAGCTTTACCTTATTCTGGCGTACGCGGCGCTTCCCGCGCTCTGCGAGGAGTTTGTATACCGCGGAATACTCTGCCACGAATACGAAAAGGGCGGAGTTCTCAGGGCGATATTCATAAGCGCTCTGTTCTTCGGATTGCTTCATTTCAATCTGCAAAATCTTCCCGTATATCTTTTTGCGGGCGTGATACTCGCTATGACTATGTACGCAACCCGCTCGGTATTCGGAGCGGTACTCGCGCATTTTCTCTATAACCTTTTCGGGCTTTTCGGACAGCCTTATGTCAATACATTTTATAATATCACGGGAAGCACAGAGCTTTTCGTATTTATACTTGGCTTTCTCTTTCTTACCTCGGCGGCGCTTTTCTGCGCTGAGGCGGCGAGACTTTATAAAAAGTATCTGGCAGAGGCGCATCCCGCAAACTACCGTCAGCCCTTGCTTCACGGCTTTGAGAATATACGCAATTCATATATAGAGGTGCTTATAAAGCCCTCGGCAATAGCCTGCTTCGCGCTTTACATAATCGCCCTGATAGTTATGTGGATAGAGTGATTTTCTCTCCATATCTGCGGGCAGTAAAATGTAAGGCAGGTAGGTATTATGGTAAAAGAAAAAAATAACAGCGGAAAAAAAGACGATTGCGACGCGCGAAGAATAAGGCGCATCGCCTCGGCGATAATTCCGCTGTTTTTTCTGTCTCTCTTTCTGGCGGCGATCGTTATCTCTGTCGCCAACGATATGTACGCCTTTGTGAAGCCTGCGGGGGCAGTCACGCTTCAGATGAGCGGTGAGGAGACTCTTTTGTCGGTGGCTCGCAGACTTGAGCGGGAAGGGGTGGTGAACAATCCGCTCGTTTTCTGCGCTTATGTCGGAACGAGGGGCGCGGGGGAACGGATAAAGAATTTTGAGGGGGAGATAGAGCTTGACTCGTCTATGAGTTACAGAGAAATTCTCAGAGCCTTTTCGTAGGTTTGGATAAATTCAAAAAAAGTGAATAAAGCGGAGCGCGTCGGGGAACAATATGCTGAATAAAAATTCAGACATATAAAGGAGAAGCTATGAAAAACACACTCACACTTGTGGTATGCCTTGCATTTATTTGCATTATTATCGGACTTATGCCCGTACACGGAGAGACCGAGATATACGATAGCGTGGTGCGCCTGCATGTACTCGCAAACTCGGACAGCGACGAGGACCAAGCACTCAAGCTCAAGGTCAGAGACGCCGTGCTTGCGCGCTCTGCGGAGATACTTGCGGGGTGCGACTCGCGCGAGGGGGCGATATCCGCTATAAATGAAAATATAGACCTGCTTGAGAGCGCCGCTAAGGAGACGGTGCTGTCCGAGGGATATTCTTACCAAGTGAGCGTTGAGCTTGGCGAGGAGGATTACCCCACGAGAAATTACGAATCGCTCTGCTTCCCCTCGGGAAGATATGTTTCCTTGAGGGTGCTTATCGGAGACGCCGAGGGGCAGAACTGGTGGTGCGTGCTCTTTCCGCCGATGTGCCTCTCGGCGGCAAGCGGGCGAACTGATGCCGAGGACGCGTTTATCTCTGTGGGACTGAGCGGAGAGCAGTATAAAATAATCACCGAGAGCGACGACACGAAGTACGAGGTCAGATTCAAAATACTCGAAACGATAGAAAACGCGAGAAATTCTATAGGAGACGCGTGGGGATAAAAAGATAAGGGCTGTTTGATTCAGATGCAGAAATTGAGATTTTGTTCTGCGCTAAATGAAGCAGCCCTTTTGCTATTTCTTTATTTATGCCCTACGGCGTCGTACATATATTACGATTCCAACGGCGATAAGAGTTGCGGGTATCAGTAAAACGATAAAGATACCGAGAAATGTCGCGGTGCCCGAGGATACCGTGAGCAACGCTTCTTCCGAGAGCGGGTCGCTTATATCTCCGAGAGTAGACTCATAAGACTCTCCCATCCAGGTCATCGCGTATACAAGTAGAGAGAGGTCTGTGTTTGAGGTGTCTTCACCGTTAAAGGTCTCTGCGGACGATAACCACACCATTCTCGTGGTTCCGCCGTCAACCGCTTCCTCAGCCGCAACGCCGAGATTGTAAACTCCCTTCGTCTTATCCTCGCCTATATATGCCTCATCCGAGGTCGTGAGTATCGGAGTGACAATCTGAGCGGAGCGTAGCGAGTCGCTGATCTTGATATGTGTTGCCTGACTTATGCTTACCGTGTATTCATTTATGGGGAAGGAAGCAAAAATATCGTGGTCGGTGTTTATTACGGGAGAAAGCTCGTATATATCATATTCTTCTTCCTCGCCCTCACTCTCCTCGGCATCTTCCTCTGTGACGGGGTCCTCGGCAACAAGCTCAGCTGAGCTTGTCATTCCGTAATATTCGGCTATCGACATAAGATTTTCCATCGCAAGTGTTTCCTTGCTTGTGATAAGCAGGAGTCTGCCGCCGTCCTTGAGATAATCAAGTATAAGCGAGGTTTCTTCGTCGGAATAATCCTCTGTGGGCGCGTTGATTATAAGGCAGTCGGCGTCGAGAGGAATCTCGTCGGCGTCCGTGATATCAAGAACGCCGTACGCGTATTCCATATACGAGAGAAGCGAGGCAAAATTGCCGTCCTCCCAGCTATCCTCACCGTGTCCCGTAACAAAATAGGGGTGTGGGATATATTCGAGCGTAACATATTCAACCGTACTTGTGAGTGCGCGCTCACCGCAGAAATAAAGCTTTGAATTGTAGACCAATTCATTGAAAGCTTCGAGGTAGCTCTCAGACGAGGCAAACAGATAGTAACAATCCTGATACTGGCTATAAGACATTCGGTTTATGCCAAGCGCCTCGTTGGAAAAATAGTACATAGAGTAGAAATCAATGAACTGTGAGCGCTTCTCGCTCGATACTACGATACTGTAAGGATTTACGCCGTTGCTCGCGGAAATTCCGTGAGAGGAGAGAAAGTCCGCGTCCTCGAGAGTGTCGACATATTCGAGATTGAGATGCTTGCCGCTCATTGCGTATTTTTTTATGAATGTTTCGAATTGAGCATTGCTTCCGTCGGCGTTGATAATGCTTATGGTAACATCTTCCTCAAGAGATGAGACAAATTTCTTTGTTTCATCGGATATCGTGTAAAATCCTGACGAGGTCATATCGGCAAGCGTATGCTCGGGGATAAACGCGGCTCCGATATTGAGCGCGATAACCGCGAGAACGAGAGCGACCGATACTATTATCGCAACGACTCCCTTGCTTGAGCGGGTGATGCCTGTTTTAGTTTCTTTCATACCGCACCTCCTTACGCAAGACGCCGTCTCTCAAACGAGCGCACCGAAAGGAATACGAATAGCGCGCCGACAGAGAGGTAATATATGATAGCCCTGATATCAAAGATACCGTAGACGAACGGCTCGAATTTTCCGAATATCGAAAATACCGAAAGTATCTTCGACACAGTCTCTCCCGCGGGGAGCGAGGATATCAGCGGCATAGCCATATAGAGGGCGATGAAGAATATTACCGTGATGTAATTAAAGACTGCGCAGAGAATGATATTGTCGCTCAGCGAGGACATAAACATACATATCGCTATGAGCGCCGCTCCAAAAAGGAAAAAGCAGAGAATAGACGAGTATGAGACGAGATAGTTGACATCTCCCATAAAATTAAATATAAGGGGCATTATCGCGAGAAATGCCGTGGGTATCGCGAAAATTGCGAGCATAGCGAAATATTTGCCCAGAACTATACTTGAGGAGCGCAGAGGGAGCGAGTAAAGCAGCTGACAAGCGCCGCTTCTACGGTCCTTTGCGATAACATTCATAGTGAGCATCGGGATAAGGGGAGCGCAGCATATCATAAGAGCGTCTATGGTATAGCTTATAGAGGAATATAATGATTTAAAATTATACAGAGTTATAAAAGCTCCCGAAAAGAGAATAAGGACTGCGATAAATACAAATCCCGTCACATTCTGAAAATATGACTTGAATTCGCGCTTGAATATAACACTCATTTTTTCTTACCCCCTTTGCGTTTCTTTTTATTTGTCGGGGACTCCGTCGTTTCCTCGGTGTCTGTGAGCTTCAGGTAAATATCCTCGAGCGTGAGAGAGCTGTTTTCCATCGAAAGGATAGGACAGCCCGCGTCCGCAAGGGCGGAGAATACCGCGTCCCTTATGTCGACGCCCGACTTATGCTCGAGCTTGAGGGATACAACACCGTCCTTACTGCCCGTCACAGTGCAGTCGGTAAGCCCTCTGACCTGCTCGAGAGTGCGAAAAACAGACTCCTTCTGTCCGCGTACCGAAATACTCAACGCCTGAGTTTTTCCGAGCTTCTGCTCGAGGTTTTCAATACTGTCGTGAGCTATCATTTTTCCGTGCGAGATTATAAGCACATCGTCGCAAAGCTCCTCTATCTCGGAGAGGATATGACTGCTTACGACGACGGTCTTCACGCGTCCAAGCTTCTTTATGAGCTTGCGTATCTCGATTATCTGCTTGGGGTCAAGACCGACGGTAGGCTCGTCGAGCAGAATTATATCGGGATTTCCGAGCATCGTTTGCGCGATTCCTATTCTTTGCTTGTATCCCTTCGAGAGGTTTTTGATGAGTCTGCCCGAAACATTCTCAATATCGGTAAGCTCCATAACGCTGTTTACATTTCTGTATAGCTTATCGTAAGGCACATTCTTTGCCTGAGCTACGAAAACGAGATACTCGTGCGTGGTCATATTATCGTAAAGCGGGGGAATCTCGGGAAGATAGCCTATCTTCTTTTTTGCCTCAAGGGGATTTTCGGAGATATCCACGCCGTCAATGAGAACGCTTCCCGCGCTTGCGCGAAGACAACCCGTTATTATGTTCATAGTCGTGGATTTTCCCGCGCCGTTCGGGCCGAGAAAGCCGTGAACACCGCCCTTTGATATGGTGAAGCTGAGGTTATCGACCGCAACCTTATCACCGTATTTTTTTACCAGATTTTGTACTTTTATCAAGTTGATTTCCTCCGAGGAGATTTTTAATAAAATATCACTATTTATATTACCGCAAAACTATGTACGCTGTTTTAATGATTTATGACGATTTTGTGATGTGAATATAAAAAACCACAGAAAAAGTTGGACGACTCACATTTTGTGAGACACCCAACTTTGATGTTTAATGTCGTATCGACTTTTTCATAAGTCCGAGGTCTCCCTCGGGAATAGCGCCGTTTTTCAAGGTCTTTCTGTATATTACGATAAACGCGATGAAATTCGCGGCAAACGCCAACAACCAGGAGACGGGGTAGGAAATATATATACTCGTTGGTGTACCCCACAGCTTGAATATCGTGTTTACCCAGAGAATACGCACACCGCACACTCCAATGAGAGTGAAAACCATAGTCGTGACCGACTTGCCCATACCTCGCAGAGTACCCGCGACCGCCTCCATCATACCGCATAGGATATATGTCGGCGCGATTATCATCGTTCGGCGAAGCCCCGCCTCGATGACCTCCTCGCTTCCACCCGCGTAAAGCCCGATAAGCTCAACTCGGAAGATAAGCACAGCGGCGGCAAAGAGCGCCCAGACTGCGGCTGTTACGCATATACAGCCGAGCAGGACCCGTCCGATTCGGTCATATTTCTTAGCTCCCACATTCTGTCCCGTGAATGTGACGGCAGACTGGCTTACCGAGTTCATAGCGATCCATATAAAGCCCTCGATATTTCCCGCGGCGGAGTTTCCTGCCATAACTATATCGTCGAAGCTGTTTATCGAGGATTGAATGACGACATTCGAGAGCGCAAAGAGAGAGCCCTGAATACCCGAGGGTATTCCTATCGCAAGCATTCTCGAAAGAGAGACTTTGTCCACCTTCAACTCGCCGAGCGTTATTTTAAGATAGCTGTTGCTTCGGCACATATATATAACCACCATAATCGCCGAAAGCACCTGAGAAAGCACGGTTGCCACTGCCACGCCAGCCACGCCCATATCGAACGCCGTGACGAGAATTATGTTGAGGACTACATTGGCGAGCCCCGATACCGTCAGAAAGACCAGAGGGTGCTTTGTGTCTCCCGACGAGCGGAGAATTGACGCGCAGTAGTTATAAAGAAGATTTGCGGGGACACCGCAGAAGATTATTCTTATGTATAGAGTGGAATATTCTATGACATTGTCGGGCGTGTCCATAAGTCGTAGAAGCTGAGGCGCGAAGATAAATCCGAAAATGCCGACGATAATTCCAAGCACCAGCGACGAGATAACTGAGGTGTGAACGACCTTGCGCACCTTGTCGTATTCCTTTGAGCCGATATATTGCGCGGCGCATACGCCCGCTCCCACCGATAGTCCCATAAATACTCCGACGATAAGATTGGTGAGCGCCGATGTGCTGCCGACGGCAGCAAGGGCAATATGACCGTTGAAGTGACCGACTATTATGAGGTCAGCGGCGTTATATAAGCATTGAAGCAGTCCCGTTAGGACGAGGGGGAGGGAAAATTTGATTATTTTTCTGAACAGAGAGCCCTCTGTCATGTCCATTTCGTGTTTATAGGTGTTCATTTTTTGCCTTTCTTTGAGTCGATGACGGCTCAAAGATAATTATAGCACTCCTTTCCAAAATGTCAATAAGGTGAGTCTAAATTATTTTTTTGATTAAAATTTTTCAAAGTGAAAAAAACTATTGACAAAAGAAAACTTTTGTAGTATAATATCATTCGATTAATTGTCTTCTGGCAATATGCGGAGGGAGGGAAAAAGAAAAATGGCAGAAATCAGAGTCAAGGAAGGCGAGTCTTTGGACAGCGCACTCCGTCGTTTCAAAAGAGCAACTGCTCGTTCCGGCGTCCTTACCGAGCTTCGCAAGAGAGAACATTATGAGAAGCCCAGCGTAAAGCGCAAGAAAAAGTCGGAAGCTGCTCGCAAGAGAAAATATAAATAATTTTCTTAGTACACAAAAGGAGTATTGCTTGCAATACTCCTTTTTTGCTAAAATTATTGTATTTTTGAAATTATCGTGCTATAATTAATTATAATTTTTTCGTATGGAGAATAAAACAATGAGAGAAAAGCTTGGAAGCCGCCTTGGCTTCATATTGCTCAGCGCGGGATGCGCGATAGGAGTTGGAAATGTATGGAAATTTCCCTGGATGGTAGGACAGTACGGAGGAGCTATCTTCGTTCTCGTCTATATCTTCTTCCTTATCTTTCTCGGTGTCCCCGTTATGACTATGGAATTTGCCATGGGACGCGCGGCGCAGAAAAGCCCCGTCAAGATGTATCAGGAAATAGAGCCCCGCGGAACGAAGTGGCATATCCACGGAATTTTTGCACTTATCGGTAATGTTATACTTATGATGTTCTATACCAATGTTTCGGGTTGGATGCTTCAGTATTTCTTCAAGACCGCAAAGGGTGACTTTGTGGGGCTTGACGCCACGGGCGTCAAAGCCGAGTTCGGAGAGATGCTCGCCGATCCTGTGTGGCAGACGGTATTTATGGGAATCATAGTCGTCATAGGCGCGCTCGTATGCCTTATAGGTGTTAAAAAGGGACTCGAGAGAGTCAGCAAATATATGATGCTCGCGCTGCTTGCGCTTATGGTGGTTCTTGCCATAAACAGTATCTTCCTCGACGGAGCGGCTGAAGGGCTTAAATTCTACCTCGTTCCTAATGTGGATAATGTCAAAGAGATCGGATTTGCCAATGTGGTCGTTGGGGCTATGAATCAGGCGTTCTTTACGCTCAGCCTCGGAATAGGCTCTATGGCGATTTTCGGAAGCTATCTTGATAAGAAGCGCTCTCTTATGGGAGAGGCGGTTAATGTTGCGGTTCTTGATACCTTCGTAGCTATCACATCAGGACTTATCATTTTCCCCGCTTGCTTTGCGTACGGAGTTGAGCCGGGGGCAGGTCCTTCGCTTATCTTTGAAACGCTTCCCAATGTATTCAACAATATGCCGCTCGGCAGACTCTGGGGAAGCCTGTTCTTCGTATTTATGAGCTTTGCGGCGCTCTCAACCGTTCTCGCGGTGTTTGAGAATATTATTGCGTGTATTATGGACCTCACGGGTTGGGGCAGAAAGATGACCAGCCTTATAGTAGGCGGGGGAATATTCCTGCTTTCAATTCCTTGTATACTCGGATTTAATCTATGGTCGGGATTCGTTCCTTTCGCCGAGGGCTCGGGTATTCTTGACCTTGAGGACTTTATCGTAAGTAATATTCTTCTTCCTCTCGGCTCGCTTACGCTCGTTCTGTTCTGCGTAATATCGCGTTACGGCTGGGGCTGGAATAATTTTATCAAGGAAGCCAACGAGGGCAAGGGACTCAAGGTTGCAAAATGGATGCGTCCTGTCGTCACATTCGTCGTTCCCGCAATCATTCTCATTATGTTTATCGTGGGACTTGTGACATTTAAATACAGATAATGCTTTTCGGGAGTGTCGGAAAACGGCACTCCCTTTTTGATTTGCGGATAAATTTCAACAATATTTTTCTTCGATACTCAAAAGGAAAAAGTTTCTTTGCGTTTTGGGGAGTAATATTCTTTATAGCTATTGAAAAAATATTGCAGATATGATAAAATATAGAAAATAAATTTGAAAACAAAGGATATAAAGATGAAACTTTACAATTCAGACCCCTCGCGCAAAACGGCGGAAATAAAGCCCTCATTTCTGATTATTCTTATCGCAACGCTCGTTCTGCTCGTAACGCTCACGATAAGCCTTTTTGTGGTTATGTATCTTGAAAAGAACGCAAGCTCCGAGCCCGATTTCGGCGGAAACAGAGGAGGAAACAGACAGACTCAAAGCACGACAGATCCCTCTGTCCCCGCGGGTAATCTGAACACAACACCCCTCTATCCCACAAAGGAAACGAGGACAAGCTATAAAATAAGCACGGGAAGTGATGTTGTAAAGCTTACCGACGATACATTCATAACCTCGAATAATACCGTTCTTGTGAAGGTTGGAGCAAATTCGCTGACATCTGTCGTTGAGAAATCGGCGGATACGAAAATGTATCCCGCTTCGATGACTAAGGTTATGACCTTGCTCGTGGCGTGTGAGCGAGTCACAGACCTCGACACTATGCTCACCATAACCGAGGAGCATATAGATTACGCCACCAAGAGCGGCGGCGGATCATCCTTCTTTGGAATCGGGGATCCCGAGCTTGCGGGTGAGAAGGTCTCTGTCAGAGACGCGCTCTATCTTATATCCTATAAATCTGATACTCTTTCCTGCCTGCTCATAGCAGACCATATCGCGGGCTCTCAGGATGCTTTCGTTCAGCTTATGAATCAGAAAGCGAAGGCGATAGGGCTTACGGGTACGAATTTTGTCAACTGTACGGGTCTTTATAACGAAAATCACTATTCCACCTGCAAGGATATAGCGTCTATTATGGCGTATGCGATGGATAATGAGTTGGCTAAGAGTATTCTTTTCTCGACTAAGACATATACCTTCCAGTCGGACAAGTTTTATACTGCGAAGGATCCGACAAAAAAGGTTACCTATTATCTCACCTATCCCGACTGGTACGGAGCGGCGAAGCGCTTCAATAAGAATAACAAGCTTGATACCGTGACCGTAATTGCGGGAAAGACAGGCTATGTTGAGGAATCGGGAATCTCGCTCGTAAGTGTGGCAGAGGCGGCAGACGGAACGCTTTACATAAATGTTATCGTGGGCAAGCCAAAGGGAAGCGGACTTACCGAGGATATATCGACTGATGAGGTCAAAAAAATATACAATACATACGCTAAATAAAGAGTTTTATAAATGTGAGGTGCAGATATGAAAATAAGAATTGGAATTTACGGATATGGAAATCTTGGCAGAGGCATTGAAAACGCTATTCGCCAAAATCCCGATATGGAGCTTGTTGCGGTATTTACGCGCAGAGAGCCTTCGTCGCTTAAGATAGGAAGTGAGGGTGTGGCTGTAAGACACGCAAGCGAGGTCGATGAGTATATCGGAAAGATAGATGTTATGATACTTTGCGGCGGAAGCGCGACAGACCTTCCCGCGCAGACGCCCGAGCTTGCGAAAAAGTTCTCGGTCGTCGATAGCTTTGACACACACGCCAAAATTCCCGAGCATTTTGCAAATGTAGATGCTGCGGCAAGAGAGGGTGGAAACATCGCTATGATATCTGTCGGTTGGGACCCGGGAATGTTCTCGCTGAACCGTTTTTACGCGGGCGTCATATTGCCCGACGGTAAGGATTATACCTTCTGGGGCAAGGGCGTAAGTCAGGGACATTCCGACGCGATACGCCGTATTGACGGAGTACTTGACGCAAAGCAGTATACGATACCGATAGAGAGCGCCCTCGAGGCGGTCAGAAGCGGCTCGGAGCCCGAGCTTACCACCAGAGAAAAGCACCTGCGTGAGTGCTTCGTGGTGGCAGAGGAGGGAGCCGATAAGACTCGTATTGAGAACGAGATAAAGCAGATGCCAAACTACTTTGCCGATTATGATACGGTAGTGCATTTCATCACCGCAGAGGAGCTGAAGCGCGACCATAGCGGTATTCCTCACGGCGGATTTGTTATAAGAACGGGTAAGACGGGCGCGTCTCTCGAGCATAATCATGTGATAGAGTATAGCTTAAAGCTTGACTCAAACCCCGAGTTTACCGCCTCTGTTATAGTCGCATTCGCGCGCGCTGTCGCAAGAATGAGTGCCGAGGGCGTCAAGGGCTGTAAAACGGTTTTCGATATACCGCCGATATACCTCTCGCCTAAATCCTCGGAGGAGATAATAAAATCATTACTTTAATATTGCAATTATGGGGCTGTCGCATTTAGATGCAGAAGTCGTGGTTTGGCTCTCGTCGGCGTACAAAGGTACGCCAGAGAGCCAAAACGCGGCTAAAAAATACACATAAAAATCGAAATTCGTAAGAATTTCTACCTAAAAACCGCTCCCACCATCGAATTTCTAACGGTGAGAGCGGTATCTTTACTTATTATTTATTCGTGTATTTTTGTTATGCGCTAAATGCGACAGCCCCACTCACTTCAAAAACTTTAAAATTTGGATTGTTTGCCGGTTTATCGTGTAGATTAAATTTTTTTGCCCACCCCGTTTAAGTTTTTTGCGGTAGGGGAGCGCGAGGGGGAGGAGCTTTTTTCAAAAAGCTCCCCCCCTCGCATAAAATCTATCACTATTACTTACTATTTGCCAGCATAAGCTTGATACGGTTTTCCTGATTGACGGCGGTAGCGCCCGCGTCGTAGTCGATAGCGACGATATTGATATTTGGATTTTTCTCCTTTATCGGCTTCATCATACCCTTACCGCAGATATGGTTAGGCAGGCAACCGAATGGCTGAGTGCAGACGATATTCGGCACGCCCTTGTCGGCAAGCTCGAGCATCTCTGCTGTAAGCAGCCAGCCCTCGCCCATTTTTGCGCCTATACCGAGATATCCGCTGATAAGCGACACGGTATGGTCAAACGGCGTGGGTGGGTCGAAATTTCCGTCCTCGTTGATGATGTCAATAAGGTCACGCTGCTTTCCGAGCAGGAATTTGTAGGCGAGCTTCAATATAGGCTCTTTCGCTTTTCCTATTCCGTAAAGCTTGGTGTCCATAAGATAATTATACAGACAATAGAGGCAGAAATCGAGCAGCCCTGGCACTACTACCTCGGCACCCTCGCTCACCAGAAATTCCTCAAGGTTGTTGTTTCCGAGAGGGGAGTATTTAACGAATATCTCTCCAACGATACCGACCTTGGGGCATTTCTTTTCAACTCTCGGAATGTCCTTGAAATCCTTGATTATCAGGCGGTAATTTTCCTTGACTCGCTTATACGAGAGCTTTTTCTCGTGCTTCATTTCCTTAGAGAGCCTTTCTGTCCACGCAAGAGCGAGCTCCTCGCTCTCGCCCTTTCTTAGCTCGTATGTTCTGCATTGATTGCGCAGGGACATAAGCAGGTCGGCGTAAAATATCGCGTACATAAGCCTGTGGAGCATAGGGACAGAGAGCTTGAAGCCGGGGTGGTCCTCAATACCCGCGAGGCTGAATGAAATTACGGGAACATAAGCGTATCCCGCCTTTGCGAGCGCCTTGCGCAGAAGATTTATGTAGTTTGAGGCGCGGCAGCCGCCACCCGTCTGAAAGAGTATGAGGGCGACCTTGTGTGGGTCGTATTTACCGCTCTCAAGCGCGTCGATAAACTGACCTATAACGAGTATCGCTGGATAGCAGGTGTCGTTGTGGACATATTTCAATCCCGTATCCTTTATTTTCTGTCCCTGCGTCTGAAGCAGCTCGGCGTGAAGCCCGTAATTTTTCATTACTCTGCGTATCAGCTCAAAGTGCATAGGGAGCATATTGGGGATAAGGACTGTATAGTCCTTTTTCATTTCTTCTGTAAAAGAAATATAAGTTTTTTCCATATCGTCTCCCTCCTTACTGCTCAAGCGCGCCTATAAGACTGCGCAGGCGTATTTTGACCGCTCCGAGGTTGGT
This sequence comes from Clostridia bacterium, assembly GCA_017625755.1. GTDB lineage: Bacteria > Bacillota > Clostridia > Oscillospirales > CAG-272 > HGM12713. Next base: position 114,119 of record JAGAKG010000036.1, read on the forward strand.
TATCTCGTCTATCTTTATCTGTGTGTAGAATTTTCCGCTGCTCTCGAGTATCGTTCTCACCTCGTCGGTCGTGATGGCGTCAACGCCGCAACCGAAGGATACGAGCTGAACGAGCTGAACATCGGCGTTCTCGGCAGCAAATCTTGCGGCGCGGTAGAGTCGCGCGTGATATGTCCACTGGTTGAGAACTGCAACGCGCGCGGGCTCCGCAAGGTGGTATACGCTGTCCTCGCTGACGACGACAAATCCGAGGGAGGCGGCAAGCTTGTCTATTCCGTGACCTATCTCGGGGTCGATATGATAAGGTCTGCCCGCAAGTATCATAATGCGCTTTCCTTGCGCTCTCGCATAGTCGATTGCGCTCTCGCCCTCTCGCTTGACGGCGCTCATATATTCGTCATACTTGGCGAACGCCTTCTTTACCGCGCGTGATATCTCGGAGCGTTTAAAGCTGCCGAGATTTTCGTTAAGGTAAGCCATAAGCTCACGGACAAGCTCTCGCTTGTTGTTTATGTTGAGATAAGGATAGAGAAATTTCGTATTCGCGAGTGTGTCCATATTTCCGTTGAGAAGCTCGGAATAATAAGCCACAACGGGGCAGTTATAATGGTTGTCGGAATACTTTTCGTCTATGTTGTATGTAAGGCAGGGGTAGAATATCGCGTCAACACCCTTTTCGGCAAGCTCCTCGATATGTCCGTGCATTATCTTTGCGGGATAGCAGGCGGTGTCGGATGGGATTGAGAACTGTCCCTTTTCGTATGTGCGCTTGGTTGAGAGGTCGGAGACGACCACCTTAAAGCCAAGCTCGCTGAAAAGTGTGTGCCAGAGGGGAAGCAGCTCGTACATTCCGAGCGCAAGGGGGATACCGATAGTGCCTCTTGCTCCGTCGCGGCTCTCAAGAGAGGAGAAATAATCCCTCTTGAAGGCGTGAAGATTTGGGAGCGGCTCGGAGGCGTTGGTGATTCCAAGTCCCTTTTCGCATTGGTTGCCCGAGATAAATTTCTCACCGCCCGAGAATATATTTACCGTGAGGTGGCAGTTGTTCGTACAGCCTCGGCAGACAGTCGATTTCGATGTGTGCGAGAAATCCTTCAGCGCGTCGGGCGTGATTATACTGCTTTGTTCAAGCTTCATCGAGCAGAGAGCCGCGCCGTAAGCGCCCATAAGTCCTGCAATCGCGGGACGGATAACATTCCGGGATAGCTCAAGCTCAAAGGCGCGCAGAACCGCGTCGTTATAGAAGGTACCGCCCTGAACGACGATATGCTCGCCAAGCTCAGACGCGCTTGCGGCGCGGATCACCTTGTATATGGCGTTCTTGACAACGCTCACAGAAAGTCCCGCAGAGATATCCTCGACCGTCGCTCCGTCGCGCTGAGACTGCTTGACAGATGAGTTCATAAAGACGGTACATCTGCTTCCGAGATTTACGGGAGCTTTGCTGAAAAGTCCGCGCTTAGCAAACTCGTCTATGCTGTATCCCATCGACTTTGCAAAGGTTTCGATAAAGGAGCCGCAGCCCGACGAGCAAGCCTCGTTAAGCATAATACTGTCGATAGCGCCGTTCTTTATCTTAAAGCATTTTATGTCCTGACCGCCTATATCGAGAATGAAATCGACATCGGGCATAAAATATTTTGCGGCGGTATAGTGGGCGATAGTCTCAACTATGCCCAAATCAACGCCAAAGGCGTGCTTGATAAGCTCCTCGCCATATCCCGTGACGGCGCTTCCGCATATCTTTATTCTGTCGCCCGTGAGCGAATATATCTTCTCAAGCTGAGCTTTGACTATTTCGACGGGATTTCCGCGGTTTGAGTCGTAGAATGAATAGAGTATCTTCTTGTCCTCGGAGAGGAGAACGATTTTGGTAGTCGTGCTTCCGCAGTCGATACCGAGATAGGCATTGCCCGAGTATGCGGATATATTCTGCTCCTTGACAGACGCGCGCTTGTGGCGTTCGCTGAATTCACGGTATTCCTCCTCACTGTCAAATAGAGCAGGGAGTCTGCCCGATACAGTTCCCACATTTATGTTTTTATTTACAGAATCTATAAGGTTTCCGATAGTCGTTGTATGTCCGACTCGCGCCGCGTATATAGCCGCGCCGAGGGCTACGGCAAAGCGAGCGTATTCGGGGCAGGGAGAGTCCTCCTCGGAAAATCCGAGGGTTTCTCTGAAGCGGTCGCGCAAGCCCTGACAGTAATAGAGTGGACCGCCGAGGAAAAGCACCTTGGGCTTTATTTTTCTGCCCTGAGCGAGTCCCGCTATCGTCTGATTTACCACCGCCTGGTAGATACTCGCCGCCACATCCTCCTTGCGCGCTCCCTGATTGAGAAGCGGCTGAATGTCGGTCTTGGCGAAAACTCCGCAACGCGACGCGATAGGATATGTTTTCGAGTGCTTCAGGCTAAGCTCGTCCATCTCGTCTGCCGTGACATCGAGCAGGGTAGCCATCTGGTCGATAAAGGCTCCCGTACCTCCCGCGCAGGTTCCGTTCATTCGCTCGTCTGTTCCGCCGTCGAAGAAGATTATTTTTGCGTCCTCTCCGCCAAGCTCAATGACTGCCGAGGTGTCGGGACAAAGCTCCTTGACAAGCTCACCCGTCGCAAAAACCTCCTGAACGAAGGGGATGCCCGCCGCTTCGGCAAGACCGAGTCCCGCGGAGCCCGAGAGCGCCACGGTAAATTCGTTATCCGTTATGTAGGGCTCTATCTGCCCGAGAAGCTCGAGTGTTTTCTGCCTTACCTGAGACATATGACGCTCGTACTTCTCAAAGACTACCGTACCGTTCTTGGTCAGAACGACCTTTGCGGTGGTAGAGCCTATGTCTATGCCGAGAGAATATGGAGTCTTTTTTGTTTCGGTCATATTTTACCTCGCGTTAATTGGATTTTTGTGTGAAAAAGATATACATTTGTGGTATACGAACGGTTACGATTTTTTAGCCTTCCCCTTGATGGGAATCCTGATTTTGTTGATTTTGCAAAAGCGCATAGGAATGATTTCGTTCGCTTTTTGACTTCACGGAGAAGGAAAGACGAAAAAGAGAAAATTGCAAAATTTTTATTCAAGCTCAAAGGCTCCCGTGTAGAGCTGATAATATTTGCCCTTTTCGGCAATCAGCTTCTCGTGATTTCCACGCTCGATTATAACTCCGCCCTCAAGAACCATTATAACATCGGAATTTCTGACGGTCGAGAGTCTGTGGGCGATAACGAATACCGTTCTGCCCTTCATAAGCGCGTCCATTCCTGCCTGAACTATCGCCTCGGTTCGGGTATCTATTGACGAGGTAGCCTCGTCGAGTATCATTACGGGCGGGTCTGCGACCGCGGCTCTCGCTATGGATATGAGCTGTCGCTGTCCCTGCGAGAGATTTGCCCCGTTTGAGGTGAGCATAGTGTTATATCCCTCGGGGAGTCTCGTGATAAAGCCGTGCGCGTTTGCGAGCTTTGCCGCGTTTATGCACTCCTCGTCGGTGGCGTCAAGCTTACCGTAACGGATGTTATCCATAACGGTACCCGTGAACAGATTTGTGTCCTGAAGCACTATGCCGAGAGAGCGGCGAAGGTCTGCCTTCTTTATTTTGTTTATATTGATACCATCGTAGCGTATCTTGCCGTCGTCGATATCGTAAAATCTGTTGATAAGATTTGTTATCGTTGTCTTACCCGCGCCCGTCGCTCCCACAAAAGCGACCTTCTGCCCGGGCTCGGCAAAGAGGGTTATATCACGCAGAACGAGCTTTTCGGGGGTATATCCGAAGTCCATGTGGTCTATGGTCACGCGTCCCTCGAGTTTTGTGTAGGTAACGGTACCGTCGGCGTTGTGGGGATGCTTCCAAGCCCAAATTCCCGTGTGTTCGTCACATTCCACTATCTTTCCGTCGACCTCTTTCGCGTTTACGAGGGTGACATACCCCTCGTCTGTCTCGGGCTTCTGGTCCATAAGCTCGAAGACACGCGACGCTCCCGCCATAGCCATAACTATCGAGTTGAGCTGTTGAGATACCTGGCTTACATTCATAGTGAACTGTCTTGCCATATTTATGAAGGGAACGACAACGGCGAGTCCGAACGCCTGACCCGAAAGAGAGAGGTTCGGCAGACCGCCAAAGAGGATAAGCGCGCCGCCCGTTATAGTTACAAGCACATAAAGGAGATTTCCGATATTGCCCATAATAGGCATGAGGATATTCGCAAATCTGTTTGCCGAGGTAGCGTCAGCGCAGAGCTGTTCGTTGACCGCGTCAAAATCGGCTCCGCTCTGCTTTTCGTGGCAGAAAACCTTGACTACCTTCTGTCCGCTCATCATCTCCTCTATGAAGCCCTCTGTCTTACCGATAGATTTCTGCTGCTTTATGAAGAATTTTGCGCTGTTTCCGCCTATCTTTTTCGTAACGAATATCATTACGATGACTCCGACGAGCATCACGAGCGAGAGCCATACGCTCAGATAGAGCATATAGAAAACGAGCATTGTGAGTATGAGCGCCGAATTGAAAAGCTGAGGAATACAGCGGGAGACAAGCTCACGCAGGGTGTCGATATCATTGGTATAATGCGACATTATATCGCCGTGGTGCGTCGTGTCGAAATACTTTATCGGAAGCGACTCCATTCCCTCGAACATTTTTTGTCTGGTCTTGTTGAGGAAGCTCTGCGTCACTATCGCCATAAGGCGTGTGTAAACGAACGAGCCGATAATTCCCACGATGTATATTGCGCACATAACGCCGATAGCCGTGAATATTTTGACCTTTACGGCGTCCCAACCAAGCTCAAGTCCCTCGTTTATGAAATTTATGAGGATATTCATAAACAGACTGGATATCGTTGAGCCTATCGAGGTCAGGATTATACATATCATAACCACTATAAGCTGAGGCTTGTAGTCGCGGACAAGGAGCTTTATGAGGCGTCCGAGCACGCCCTTTTTCATAGGCGGTCTGCCGCCCTTTTTCTGCTTACTCACCGTCCTCACCTCCCTTGACCTGAGACTCGTATACCTCGCGGTATATAGGACTTGTTTGCATAAGCTCGTCGTGAGTGCCTATCGACTCTATCTCTCCACCCGACATAACTATTATCTTGTCGGCGTGCTGAACAGAGGATATGCGCTGAGCTATGATGATTTTTGTTGTATTGGGAATCTCCTCGGCAAAGGCGCGTCTGATAAGCGCGTCGGTCTTTGTGTCGACGGCGCTCGTCGAGTCATCAAGTATGAGTATAGCGGGCTTCTTCAGGAGCGCGCGGGCAATACAAAGCCTCTGCTTTTGTCCGCCCGAGACATTGGCTCCGCCTTGCTCGATAAAGGTATCGTATTTGTCGGGGAAGCGCTCTATAAACTCGTCTGCCTGAGCGAGCTTACAGATACGCACCATCTCCTCGTCGGTCGCGTTTGGGTTGCCCCAACGGAGATTGTCCTTGATAGTACCCGAAAAGAGAAGATTTTTCTGAAGGACGACAGCGACGCCGTCTCTGAGTGTCTTGATGTCGTAATCCCGCGCGTCGACTCCGCCTATCCTTACCGAGCCCTCGCTCACATCGTAAAGGCGGGGAATGAGCTGGATAAGCGAGGTCTTGCCGCTTCCCGTGCCGCCGATTATTCCGACGGTCTCGCCCGCGCCTATCGAAAGATTTATATTAGAGAGTGCGTATTTTTCCGCTTTTTCGGAGTACTTGAAGCTGACATTCTCAAAAACTATGCTTCCGTCGGCTACCGACATAACGGGATTTTCGGGATTTGTGATAGCGCTCTTTTCGGAAAGCACTTCGCATATACGCTTGGCAGAAGCTACCGACATAGCTATCATAACGATTATCATAGAGAGCATCATAAGGCTCATAAGTATCTGAACGCCGTAGGTTATAAGAGAGGAGAGGTTACCTATCTGAAGCGCCGTGCCGCCCGATTTTATTATAAGGCGTGAGCCGAGGAAGCATACCGCCACCATAAGACCATTCATACAGAGCTGCATAAGGGGATTGTTGAGCGCGAGTATCTTTTCTGCTTTTGTGAAGTCTGCGCAGACCTCATCGGAGGCGTGTTTGAATTTTTTTGTCTCATAGGTCTCCCGTACGAAAGCCTTGACCACTCTCATTCCGCTCACATTCTCTTGAATAGAATTGTTTAGCGCGTCATATTTCTTGAATACCGAGTGGAATATGCCCCACGAGTTTTTGACTATAAATATAAGACCGATGGCAAGCACGGGGATTATCACAGCAAAGGCGACCGATACAGAGGGGCTGACGATAATAGCCATAGTGAGGGCAAATATCAGCATCAGGGGTGAGCGCACCGCCGTGCGGATTATCATCATATAAGCCATCTGCACATTGCTGACATCGGTGGTCATACGGGTGACAAGGCTTGAGGTTGAGAATTTGTCGATATTTGTGAAAGAAAAATCCTGAACCGCATAATAAAGGTCGTGTCTGAGATTTTTCGCAAAGCCGCAGGACGCGATAGCGCAGAAATGAGCCGAGAGCGCGCCGAAGATAAGCGAGAGCAGGGCAAGTCCGACGAGCAGAAGCCCGTATTTGAGAAGCACCGACATATCAAGCGGTACTTTTTCGTACTCATCTATAAGATTTACCAGCTTTGCCGTGACAAATGGAATAATACATTCCACCACTACCTCAGCGGCGACAAAAAGCGGCGCGAGAATAGAGCTTTTCTTATATTCGCGGACGCTTCCGAGAAGTTTTTTTAGCATAAAATGGGTTTCCTCCGTGTATAACTGTATTTTTCAGTATACAGTAAAAAAATTAATTACGATAGATAGCTTTTGTAAATTATGTTTGAATAAACGGGACTCGCCGATTACGGCTTTTTGGCAGAGGCTCTGCCTGTTATCGTTTCTATCTTTATGATGTCGGTGTTGCCCGAGTGACCGTTGGTAAGTCCACCCGTTATAACGATTCTGTCACCGTCAGAGAGGTTCATACACTCCTTGGCAACATTTTTCGCGTTATAGAAAAGAACATCGGGAGAGCTGAAGGTCTCGGTCATCACGGGAACGACACCCCAGGAGAGAGCGAGCTTTCTCCAAGTGTTCTCATCGGTAGTCATTCCAATAATGTCGACGGGAGAGCGGAAGCGCGAGACCATACGAGCGGTCATACCCGAGAGAGTGCAGGCAACGATAGCCCTCGCGTTTATGTCGACAGCCATTCCACAGGTCGCGTGAGATATAGCGTCGACGGTGTTTTTGATTATAAATTCGGAATCTCTGAATATCTTTGAATAGTCGATATTTTTCTCTGTCTGCTCGGCGATACGCGACATAGTGCTGACTGTCAGAACGGGATATTTTCCCGCAGCGGTCTCACCTGAGAGCATAATAGCGCTCGTTCCGTCGTATACCGCGTTTGCGACATCTGATATTTCGGCTCTTGTGGGGCGGGGATTGTGTATCATAGATTCAAGCATTTCGGTAGCGGTTATAACTCTCTTACCGAGCAGACGGCAGGTGGTGATAAGGTGCTTCTGTATAGCGGGAAGCTCCTCAAAGGGAATCTCAACGCCCATATCTCCTCTGCCTATCATAATGCCGTCACATTCCTTGCAGATATCTCTTATATTGTCGACACCCGAGCGGTTTTCTATCTTAGCGATGATATCTATTCCTTCTCCGTGGTTTTCGCGGATAAAGTTGTTTACATCTATGAGGTCCTGTCTTGTTGAAACAAAGGAGCAGGCGATGAAATCGACTCCGTTTTCAATACCGAAAAGAATATCGCTCTTGTCGTATTCACTCAGATATACCTGTTTTAGCACCTTGTTCGGGAAGCTCATGCTCTTTCTGTTTGAAAGCTCTCCGCCCACATCTACACGGCAATGAATATCAGTGTCGGTTACATCCTCGACGGTGAACACGACGAGTCCGTTGTTGAGCAGGATTCTGTCACCGGGAGCCATGTCCGAGGGAAGCCCCTTGTAGTTGACCGAGACTCTCGTTTGGTCTCCCTCAATATCCTCTGTTGTAAAGGTGAATTTGTCGTTTTCGTTAAGATATATCTTTCCCTCTGCAAAGGTCTTGATTCTGAACTCGGGGCCCTTGGTATCGAGGAGAATGGCGATGGGGAGCATAAGCTCCTTTCTGACCTTTTTGATAAGATTTATAGTTTTGAGATGCTCCTCGTGCGTACCGTGCGAAAAATTAAGTCGCGCGACATTCATTCCCGCAAGACACATTCTTTTGAGCGTTTCCTCGTTATTGCAGGCGGGGCCGATGGTGCATACTATTTTTGTTTTTCTCATAATTGCTTACCTCGTTTGGCTAAAAATAACATACCTATTAATTATATCATCTGATAAAATGATTGTCAATCGCCAAGATAGAGATTTAGAGGGCTTTGGCGCATTTATTTTTGTATTAATTGATATACTTTTCAAAATCGGATTTTTGTTGGCGGTAAAATTTGAAAAAATATTGACTTTTTCAGGAAAAGGGTATATCATAGAAGTAGTTAAATACAGATTTGAATACAGTGAAATACAGGAGGTATTCTAATGTTCAAAATAATTTTTTCTTGTGTATTTTTCCTCTTTTTCCTGCTGGCTGTATTGGTGGGAATTTTTAAAGGAAAGAAGTATGTATGGCAATTTTCCGTGTCTAGAATACTGACGGTGCTGGTCTCGGCTCTGCTCGCGGTATTTCTGAGCGCGCTCGTGTCCTGGCTGATTGGCGGTGCGCTCGTCGGCGTGGTGACAAATCTTTTGGGCGGTGTCGCCTCGGGACTTATTGACGCCCTTCCCACGGCGCCCGACGCAGTCCGCGCAATAATAGCTTCTGTTATATCGCCTGCTATCTTCCTTTTGTTCTTCTTCGTCATCAAGGCTATCTTCGGAAGATTTAACGGCTGTTTCTCTGAGCTTATTATCAAGCTCGTCAATAAGATAAAGCTGGCGATAGAGAAGAAAAAGGCGGCTAAGGCGGAGGCGGGAGCCGAGGCTGATGCGGTTGTGAGCGAGGAAGGCGCGGAGGTTGACGCTTTGGAGGCAGACACCGAGACGCTTGAAGCGGCTGAGACAGCAGACGAGGCAGTCGAGGGCGAGGAGCCTGTTTACGAGAAAACGGCAGATGACGAAGCTCTTGAAAACGATGCCGTCGAGACCGAGGCGAACGCCGAGCAGGCTGAGGTAAAGGCTCCCAAGAGAAAGATAAGAAATAAAGACTATCTTTGCGACAGAGCAGACAAGATAGGCGCGGTATGCGGAGCGTTTTGCAGCCTTTTCGTGCTTGTTATCGCTCTTGCGCCTTTCGTAGGTATGCTTGATACGGCGAACAGCTTCGTGCAGGTATTCGCCACAAAGGAAGAAAAATCGGTTATCAATACGGTAGTCGAGATATCCGACGGAATTGCTGAGAACGCGGGCTGCAAGACGGTAGAGGTGCTTGGCGGTAAGCTCGTTTACAACGGAATCACAACCTATCCCGTGAACGGAAAGCTCGCGCCCATAAGCCGTGAAACTGAGTATATTTCGGATATGGTCGGCGCGGTCAAGGCTATGACAAACAAGGAGGGCGACAAGGCTGAGGCAGCCGATGCGCTCGTTGCGACACAGACCTCTTTTGAAAAGGCAAATATCACTCCTATGCTTGTTTCCGACCTCTTTTCGGCGGCAGCTGACAAGTGGGCGGTGGGAGAAAAATTCTGCGGTATCGCTTGCCCCTCACTTGGAGAGAATTTTGACCCCGTACTCAAGGAATTCGTTTCGGTGATGAAGGACTCAAGCTATGATACGATAGGAGAGGACTATAACACCGTAACCAACACCGTGGCACTCGTTGTCAAGCACGATGCCGCAGGTGCTATAAAGAGCAGCGACGGAGTCCGCACTATCTTTAAAAATGAGGAGCTTATCTCGGGAATAATTTACGAGCTGCTCGAAAACGAAAGAACTGTTCCGCTCGTTGAAAAGATAACCAATGTCGGCGTATCGGTCATGGTCGACGGAATTGGCACTTTTGGGGACGATGAGGAGCTTTACGACGATTTCATTTCGGATATGAGCGAGGCTTATTCCGAAGCGATGTCTGCGGGAGAGGATACATATAGCAAACTGACCGCGCTTTCGGAGTCGGTCGCTACGATATACGACGAGCACGGAATAGATATCACGAATGGCGTTTCGACCTGTATTGCCGCGTCGATGATAGCCGAGCTTGAAACTGGCAGCGAAGCCGAGATAAGAGAGTTCTTTGCCGACGACGAGTCGCACATACAGTATCTCGCGGCAACCTCTGAGACAGACGAGGCGATAGCGGTCATCGACAATATCGCCCACAAGCTCAAAAAGGGTATGACAAAGGAGCAGATTGCCGAGATTGTGAAGGCAGAGCTTCTTGCGATAGAGGGTGTTGGAGACACGCTGACCGACGAGGAGCTTGATAGCATTTCCTCGGGCGTGGCTTCGGATATGTATAAGGATGTGTCGGCGGATAATCTGAAATATAAGGACGCGGTCTTTGCAAATGCCGAGGAATTTGCCGAGCGCACACGCATTGTGTTCAAAAAAGAGATGGTTATAGTTTCGGGAGAGATTACCGACAATCACAAGGAGGCAGAGAATATCGCGAGGATGTTCGCGTCGGCGATATCAATAGTCGACGAGGTCTCCGCGGGCGGATATGATATCGACACGATAGTCGCCGCGTTTGGCCCCGTGCTTGACGCAAGCGCGGCTACCGAAACGATAGGAGTAGACCAGACGGCGCGCCTGCTTACCGTAATACTGCAATCCGAGAAGGTTCGTGATGGTGTTGGTATGACGCTCATTCAGGCAACCAATGTATCAAACTCTATGAGCAAGGGCGTTGTGAGTGGAGATACATACACCGTGCTTATGAAGGCTTTGGGGAAGACCGTTGAGGTTATGAAGATATCCTCGGACGACGGTGACGCAACAGAGGCGATTACCGAGCTTATGCAGGATATGACTCCCGCGTCCGCAGAGACGCTTCAGGAAATATCCACACCCGAGATGGTCAAGAAGCAGGGAATTAATGAGAAGAGCGCGGTTCCTGTGGCAGATATGATGTCGGATATGTTCGGAAATATGTCGACAGCCAAGGAGGAGGGAATGCCCGAGGATAGGTACGAGGACGAGGCTAAAGCGGTAAACGATATGATGTCTATCGCTATGAGCGCAAACAAGTCCGAGGAAAAGAATCTGTTTGGTAAAGAGAACAGTAAAACGGGTATAACCGCAACCGATTTCGTAAACAGAGCAGCAGATTCGGTAATCATTTCCGAGACATTCGTAAACAGCGTATACGGAAAAGAGGGCGGAGATATCCCCAAGCTCGACCCGCTTTACTCAAACAGACAGCTCACCGAATCGGAAAAGACCGAGCTTATCACGGCGCTTGACGCAAAGTGGCAGAGTCAGATAAAGTCGTCGTCCGATAAGGACGCTAACGCGGAATATCAGAAGGTTCTGATTGCCATAGCATCGGTGGTCAATGTTCAGGTAGAGATAACCGAGAGCGGAGTAGCAGAGGTAATGAACGCTCCTGATGTTGTATAAAACAAATTAACGAAGAACTTATAAAGCAGAAATCCCACGCCGGGCGGAGGATTTCTGCTTTTTTTGACATTCTTTTCTCGCTTTTTGTGTATAATTACCATAAAATGGAAATAAAAATCGTGAAACATCTACCTATGGAAATTTCTGGAAAATACTTGAAATAATTTCCAATATATGGTAAAATATTGGTGTTGAAAAAAACACAATCAGGAGGAATAAGATGGAAACTACAACAAAAATACTGATAGCCGACGAAAATGCGGCGCAAAGACAGTCGCTCTGCAACGAGCTTATGAGAGTGGGGTACAGAAATATCGAGGAAGCATCTAACGGCGAGGAGGCGCTCATAAAGATAGGACGCACACATCCCGATATAGCGATAATTGATGTATGGCTTTCAAAGCTCGACGGAATAGGCGTACTCAGAAATTGCAGATCTCTGAATTTCGCACCCGACAAAAGACCTGCGTTTATCGTGGTGTCGATGGTATCGAATCAGAATGTCTTTATCGAGGCGGCGCATGCGGGAGCAGACCTTTGTCTGCTGAAGCCCTATAACATAGAAAGCCTTTGCGAACATATCGAGTCACTTATCCGCGCGAGAAATCAGACGGGAAACGCTATTGTTGAGCCGTCGGAGGAGAACAGCAGAACGCCCGACATTGAAACACAGGTAACAAAGATAATTCACCAGATAGGCGTTCCCGCGCATATCAAGGGATATCAGTATCTCCGTACCGCGATATTGCTTACCGTAAACGATAGTGATATCATCAACTCGGTCACGAAGGTGCTTTACCCCTCTGTCGCAAAAAAGTATCAGACTACCACAAGCCGCGTCGAGCGCGCGATACGCCACGCCATCGAGGTCGCGTGGGATAGGGGAGATGTCGATACTCTCAATTCCTATTTTGGCTACACGATACAGAATAACCGCGGAAAGCCCACGAACTCTGAGTTTATCGCAATGATTGCGGATAACCTGAGACTGAAATATAAGCTCTATTGATTTTAAAGGTTCTATGATAGCTATTCAGCTTTCATAGAACTTTTTATTTGCAACCTGAGGTTGCAAATAAAACTATTCTCGATTGGTTGCAAAAGAGTGAAATGTATGCTAAAATAAAAGTATAAATCAATCGGGAGGTATTGTTATGGCTACGGGAAGGGCGATAAACAGAGTAAGATTGGGAGTAAATATGACACAGGAGCAGTTTGCAACCGCCGTTGGAGTTTCTCATCAGGCTGTGCAGAAATGGGAGTCGGGCGCGGCTATTCCATCTGTCGAAAAGTTGATGAAGATATCAAGGCTTTTCGGCGTGACGGTAGACTCGCTTCTCTTTGAGAGCGATATGAGGATATCCGAGGAGATGGAGAGCAATAAGAAGCTATACCCGAATTACGAAAAGATGTATCACAGAGAGCTTTATTCCTGCACGCTTGCCGACGAATATATACAATGCGTCGAGGAGGGGAAGGATATTTCCGCCTACCGCGATGTATTTGAGGCGGTGATGCGTATGCCGCGCGGAGCGAACAGAGAGAAAATGGCGGATATCTTGTTTGACATAGTCCTCAACGCAAAGCAGAGAGAGGGCTACCCATATAACGAGCCTTCGGATATAGAGGGGATAAGGGCTTTGAGAGCAGATTATTCTTACCGACGCAGAGCTGAGAGCGAAGCAGAGCTTAAAAAGAAGATACACGGTGCCTGGATGGGGCGTGTGTGTGGCTGCCTGCTTGGAAAGCCTGTTGAGGGAATTCGCAGCGAGGAGCTGATTCCAATGCTCCGCGAGTCGGGCAACTATCCTATGCACAGATACATTCTGTCCTCGGATATTACAGAGGAGATAAAGAGCAACAGCAAGTTCCGCTTCGGCGGAAAGTGTTATGCTGATACGGTTAGCTGTATGCCCGTCGATGACGATACGAATTATACGGTTATGGCGCAGGAGATAGTCAGCACCTACGGCAGAGAATTCACACCGTACGACATTTCTCTGGCGTGGCAGTATTACCAACGAAGAGAGGCGTATTGCACGGCAGAGAGAGTGGCTTTCCGCAATTTTGTGAACGGCTATGAGCCGCCCGAATCGGCGATATATAAAAATCCTTACAGGGAGTGGGTAGGAGCGCAGATAAGGGGTGATTATTTCGGATATATCAATCCTGGCGAGCCTGAGATTGCGGCGGATATGGCGTTCAGGGACGCGTGTATTTCCCACACGAAGAACGGTATTTACGGCGAGATGTTCATCGCCGCGATGATCGCCTGCGCCGCCGTGAGTGATTCTGTGGAGGATATTATTCTCTGCGGGCTTGCCCAGATTCCGTCCACATCGAGGCTTTTCGAGGCGGTAAGCTTCGTGCTTGATGTATACAGACGAGGCGGTGATACTGAGGAATGTATGTGCAGAGTACACGAGCTTTACGATGAGCATACAACCCACGGTTGGTGTCATACTGTATCCAACGCAATGATAGTAACAATGGCGCTGCTCTGGGGTGAGAACAATTTCGGAAAGTCTATATGTCTTGCGGTTCAGAGCGCGTTTGATACCGACTGTAACGGCGCGACTGTCGGCTCGATACTCGGAATGAAAAACGGCATTGATTCGATAGGAGAGGAGTGGTACGCTCCCGTCAACGACAGGATAGATACTACGCTTTTCGGAATTGAAAGGGTGAGAATATCCGAGTGTGTTGAGAAAACTATGGCTCACCTGCCCGAAAAAAGCTTCAAGGCGGGGAAGAAAGCCGAGGGATTCAGCTATATTCCGTAAATATGTGGCGCCGATTCGCTACTCCGACACTCCCAAAAGTTTCTGCACCTCAAAACTCAGTCTGAATTTTAAAACCGCAATAATCGCACACTTCGCAAAATCCTGCATATCTATGTAATAACGGCAAAAAAGATTTGGAGGGACATATATGAGGAGAAAAGCGGAGCGGGGGCAGAAAAGCGGAGCGGCGGAACGGTCGGTGATATCCGAGCTTACTCGGTGCTGTATGTGGGAGTTTGCGTCGGTTTCCGAATATGTTTACTATTCCTTGCTCCTTGAGGAGGAATACCTCGAGCTGTCGGAGATATTCGAGAGAGCGGCGCTTGGGTGTATAGAACATTTCAGGGTGCTCGGCGGGGTAATACTCGCCCTCGGCGCCGATCCCGCGTTCAATATGCAGATAAGGCAGAGCAGGGAGCGTTGGGGACTTCGGGGGGAGCCGAGTGTCGAGCATATCGAGCAAATGATATCCTCGGCGGCGGAGCGCGAAAGACGCTCGGTAGCCGTGCTTTCAAGGCTTTCGGGGCATTGTGGCGAGTGCGAGACGGTGAGAGCGGTCGGTTGTGTAATATCCGAAAAAAAGGAGCTTTTGGCAATTCTTGAGCGTATGCTGATGTCCTGAAAAATGTCTTTACTAAGCCTTTACAACAAAAAAGAGAGAACAAATCGGCTTATTGCCGAATGTTCTCTCTTTTTATGCTTTTCGGTTCAGTATGGATCAAGCTACCTTAGCGTTATTATTATCTCGGGATGGTTTCGAGAGGACCCCAGTTGGTATTATCGTCGTCATTCTCAATATCAAATTTGCCAGACGCGGTAGTTCCGCCGCCACCTGTAGTGCCGTCATTGCCGCCGTCATCACCGTTACCGCCGTTATCACCGCTATCGCTGTTGCCGGTTGTACCGCCGTTCTCCGAGGGAGATACGGTGGTCTGCTATGAGTCCTTATCGCCAGAATCGGTGTCGGTGTCGTCGCAGGATGTGAATGTGAACATAACACAAAGCGAGAGTGCAAGAACTAAAAATAATGCAATAAATTTATTCATACGATACTCCTTGATTTTATATTATACTGTAATTATAACACAGGAATGGCGTCGTGTCAACAAAAAATTATTTATAGGTGTTCCTTATGTTGCATGGGCGAATCTTTCGAGAAAACTGATGTTTGAGTCGCTTTTACGGGCAAGTGTGTTGACAAAATTCTTTTACTGGTGTTATAATATTTGAGAAATACAGAATAAAATCCGATAAGGAGCGATATTATGCCAAAAATAGTTCTCACAGATTGCGACACGGTGGTGTCAAAAAACGATATAGATTTGTCTGTTCTTGAGCGTTTCGGAGAGGTGGTATATTATGGAGAGACCTCGCCTGAGTTGACGGCAGACAGAATAAAGGATGCCGAGATCGTTATAGTCAATAAGACCGTGATAGGAAAGCGCGAGATAGACGCCGCTAAAAGCCTCGGAATGATTGCGCTTTTTGCTACGGGTTATAATAATATCGACACCGAATATGCCGCATCTCACGGCATTGCGGTGTGTAACGCGGGGGTCTACTCGACCTCGGCGGTGGCTCAGCACACATTCGCTTTTATCCTTAATCACGCATCGGGAATTTCGGAATATTCGAGAGCGGTGAGCGAGGGCGAGTGGATTCGGTCGAGACTGTTCTCCTTTTTCGCAAAGCCCACCTTTGAGCTTGCGGGAAAGACGCTGGGAATCTTCGGATTTGGCGCGATAGGTATGCAGGTGGCGAAGCTTGCGTCGGCGTTTGATATGCGCGTTATCGCGTGTACGAGGACTCCTAAGGAAGTCGATGGAGTGGAGCTTGTCTCCTTTGACAGACTGCTCGCCGAGAGTGATTATCTTACTGTGCATTGCCCCCTGACCGAGCAGACCGAGCGGATATTTGACGCGTCGGCGTTTAATAAAATGAAGGACGGACTTTACTTTATAAACACGGCGCGCGGCGGTGTCGTCGACGAGTCGGCACTCCTTGATGCCCTCAGAGAAGGAAAGCTTTCGGGCGCGGCTGTGGATGTGCTTACCCGTGAGCCGATGTCCTCGGATTGTCTGCTTTACGGCGCTCCGAATATAACTATAACACCGCATATCGCCTGGGCGCCGATAGAAACGAGAGAGCGTTTGCTGGGCATAGTTTGCGACAATATACAAGCCTTTCTTGACGGCACGCCGAAAAACAAAGTTAATTAAGAGGACGCAGAAGGTGCGAGGGGGACTTTTAAAAAAGTCCCCCTCGCGCTCCCTTCAAAACCTTTAAAACAGGGATTGGCTAACCCATTTTGCTTAACTTGATTTTGAAATGTCTTTCTATTATGAAAAAACTGTTTCTATAATTTTTCTGTCGCCCTCGGGAGAATAGCGCCAGTAATCGAGATGGCGAGTTTTCTCGGGGGTGATAAAATACCGTATGCTTTTTGGCGGTATAGTGCCCTTGTAGGAGTCAATCATAACGAGCTTGACCTTCATTCTGTCGGGGATAATACTTTTTATGTAAACCGCCACATATTCGCCGACGGTGGCAATCTGGGCGTCTCTTGTGTTTTCTCTTATCTCGGCAAGCCCCGCGAGATTTGGCGCAAGCTCTATAAAGACGCCGTAGCTTTCGATGCTGCGGACGACTCCCGCCACTGTTTGCCCCGCCTCGAACATAGCGGCGTTTTCCTCCCAGGTGCCGAGAAGCTCACGCATACTGACAAAGATTCTCTGCATATCTCGGTCTATAAGTTTAACTACCGCGTATATTTTCTCTCCCACAGAGAAACGGTCGGATGGGTGCGATATTCTCGATACCGAAATACAGTCAACAGAGAGAAGCGAGGATATTCCGCAGCCTATATCGACAAACGCGCCGAAGTTTTCCATATGTGTTACTACCGCGGGGAGTATATCTCCGCAACGGAGCCGCGAAAGGTAGTTCTGCATACATTCAAGCTGCGCCTGACGGCGCGAGAGCTTTGCGATGTATCGCTCCCCCTCCTTTGCTATTCGCATCACCTTGAAGCAAACAGGCTTGCCAACTCGTGTGATGACCGCGATATCCTTTATCTGCTCGCCGTCGCGGCACCAGACCGCTTCCTCTCGGTCGATAATTCCCCTGACACCTCCGAGGTCGAGATGGAGTCTCATTCTGCTGTCGCACAGGAGGACTGTCCCCTCAAGTATGCGTCCCTCGTTCATAGCGCGCTCAAGTCCCTCGACAGAGGAGATGTATTCTGAATTTTCTCGGGTGCCGAGGAGCGCTCCCTCGGGCATATATGTGTTTGTCATGGCGTTAGTTTGACCTCCGTAATTTTTATATGTTAAATCATATTCAAAAGAGGGAAAAACTATGCCAAAAGGAAAAAATATAAAAAAATTT
The DNA here is from genome assembly GCA_017625755.1 of Clostridia bacterium. GTDB lineage: Bacteria > Bacillota > Clostridia > Oscillospirales > CAG-272 > HGM12713. The sequence goes on from JAGAKG010000036.1 coordinate 131,836, forward strand.
TAAAATAAAAAATGAAATTTAAAACGAGCATTTGCGAGGAAATCGTATGAAAACGCGAGAAAAACGGAGCTTTGTGATATCTAAATTAAAACGGCGAAAAAATTTTTTCAAAAAGCTATTGACAAGGCAGACTTTGCGTGATATAATATGCAAGCATGAAAAAAATTAACTACTTTTTATTGGAGGATTTTAGCAATGTCAACTTATATGGCAAAAGCAGAAACGCTTGAGCGTAAGTGGTATGTAATTGACGCGGCAGGTAAGCCTATGGGTAGAACTGCGGCAGCGGCAGCAACCATTCTTCGCGGAAAGCACCGTCCCGAATTCACACCTCATGTTGACTGTGGTGAGTTCGTGATCATCATCAATGCAGACAAAGCAGTTCTGACAGGCAAGAAGCTTGAGCAGAAATACTATCGCCGTCACTCGGGATACATCGGCGGACTGAAGGAAGTTCAGTACAAGACACTTATGGCAACCAAGCCCGAGCTTGCAATGGAGCTTGCAGTTAAGGGAATGCTCCCCCACAACACGATCGGCGCAAAGAGCGCAACCAGACTCAAGGTTTACGCAGGCGCTGAGCATAAGCACGCGGCACAGAAGCCCGAAGCTTATGAGATATAATTGAAAGGGGGACTTCACAATGTACACAAGTTCTAAGCCTTATTTCTACGGCACAGGAAGAAGAAAGAAGTCTGTCGCACGCGTACGCATAGTACCCGGAACAGGCGTTATCACAATAAACAAGAAGGACATTGACGAATATTTCGGACTTGAGACACTCAAGCTCATCGTTAACCAGCCCTTCGCCGCAACAGGAACAGCAGGAAAGTTTGATATCATCGCTCTCGTAAACGGCGGTGGACTTTCCGGACAGGCAGGAGCTATCCGTCACGGACTTGCTCGCGCACTCGTTCAGGCTGACGAGAATTACAGACCTGCTCTCAAGGCAGCTGGATTCCTCACTCGTGATCCTCGTATGAAGGAAAGAAAGAAGTACGGACTCAAGGCAGCGCGTCGCGCACCTCAGTTCTCCAAGAGATAATCTGTGCGGCATATTGTGCGGTGCGAACAACTCTTGCCGCACGCCGAGAATTGCTTTGCAATTCTCCAAAGCTCGGATATGTTTCGATACAAAACAGCATTCACTTCGGTGGATGCTGTTTTTTTGTGTTTACCGCCCGAGATCCTTCGTTGCGTCGCCCCACGCTGTCATTCTCGAGCGAAGCGAAGAATCTCGTGGGGCGACTCCACTCGAGGATGACAGGGGCGGTTCAATCTGTAAAAACTTCGCGCCCCTATTTACTTTTGGCGAAAATTATGATATAATGTAACTGTTAGACAATTGATTGAAGGGAGCTAAACTATGGAAAAGAAATTATATAAATCCAATAAAAACAAGATGATCGACGGAGTTTGTGCGGGTATTGCGGAATACTTTGACATTGACCCTACTCTTGTGCGTTTGGGAGCGGTTGTATTGACTTGTGCAGGAGGATCCGGCATTCTTGCCTATATCATCTGTGCCATCGTCGTCCCTCGTAATCCTGACTAAAGTATTGCTCAATTGTTGCGGAACAGCGTTGGATTTTGGGCGCGATTTTGGTTGCAAATTCGGTGTAACACTTATATACAAAACTCTCTGCTTCGGCAGAGTTTTTTGTTTTACGGGAGGATAATCTCCTCCCCTACAAAAACAATATCGTATGCCGTAGGGGAGGATATTATCCTCCCGCTTTCAAAGAGCGGTTTAATTTGCAAAAACTCCGCACCCCTATTTACTTTTCTAATTTTATATGCTATAATTTAACTGTTGGATAAACTCAGGTCTGGAGGTGTTTACTTGACATATTACATACCGATTATAATGTTGTTTGTTGTTCTGTTTATTGTTTTGCGCAGACGGAAGCTTATAGTTGCCAAAAAAATCATTGAAAGAAAAAATACGGAGGAGAAAACAAAAATGGTTGAGCTTGCGAAAAGATTTATCGGAAAAGAGTGTATAATCCATTCCTTTGACAACGGTCATCAGTTTACGGGTGTTATCAAGGAGGTTGTTGACGGTGCCGTTCTGATTGAAAAAAACGGTGAATTTGAAGCTGTCAATCTTGACTTTGTTCTCAGAATAAGAGAGTATCCTAAGAACAAAAAGGGCAAGAAAAAATCGGTTATATTGGATTAAAGATACTGCGGAAAAATACTAATTATCGCAACTGAAATATTGTGTCATTTTGCGTCGAATTTTACAATATTTTAATGTTATGTCTATATGTATGGTTGGATATATATTTAAAATTAAATGCGTTAAAATGATACAAAACAAAAAGGGGGATTTGTTATGAAAAAGACTATAATTTTATTGCTTTGCTTAATGCTGATATTGCCGATGGCGCTGTCGTCGTGTAAAAAAGACGGGGATATGGGCGAGCAGAGCGACTCTGAGCAGACTACTGTCGCCACGACCGAGTACGATTACAGCAAGATTCCCGATGTGATAGAGCCGCACGAGAGAAAGCTTATCGCGTCGTCCGAGCTTGGATTGCTCGCGTATTTTACGGGAACCGAAAAATACTATGTTGCCGATGCGAAGGTTGAGGAGAACGGAGATATAACGCTGACATCGTATAACCCCGGTACAACGGTAATTACGGTTAAGAATTCCTACGGCGAGGAGATGTCGCTCACCGTTACCGTCGGTCTTGACTACGATTTTGAGAGCATTGATATAAGAAAATTTGAAATGCCCGATAATTATGTTTATGCAACCAATTACGGAATGAACCCCGAAAGGAGCGACAACGCAAAGTACCTTCAAGCTGCGATAGATTCGCTTAAGACCGGCGGTGTCGTGTATATTCCGAAGGGCAATTATTACAGCACCTTCGTCCGACTAAAAAGCAATGTAAAGCTAAGGCTTGAGGGTATTCTCCCCGAGTATAACACCGAATTTACCGACGAGCTTTCGGCGGCTATCGAGAGCGGTAATACCTTCGCTCGAATAATCGCCGTGAACGGAGATATGTTCGCTAACCACGAGAAAGGCGGATACGGAAGATACGGAGCCGATAACTTTGAGATAACGGGCGGAGTGCTTGATATGGCGGGCAAATCCAGATGCTTTATCTGGTGCTGCGCAGAGAATGTTCTGCTTGAAAATGTTATTATGACCGATTGTATGAATGACCACGCGATACAGGTTACAGGGTGCAAAAATGTGACTATCCGCAATGTAATGTTTGCCGGATATAATGCGGGTAGTAATACGAGTGGCGCCGAGTTGATACAGATAGAGACCTCACACCCGGGAGCTATCGGAACGGGAACGGTTACAGCGTCGAAGTTCGATGAATATGAATTTTATAGCTGTGAGAATGTAGCCATAGAAAACTGTTATTTCGGCAAGAGTGACAGGTACGATTCTGCGACCTATTTTATCGGTCACCATGTGCATAATTCGGGGCCGAGTGTCAGGGGCTTGAAGATAATGGATTGCACATTCGACAACCCGAGAATCGTTGCCATACGCGCATACGCGTTTACCGATGTTGAGATTGCCGATTGTGTCTTTCTTTCCGACGAGTCCAACTCGGTCGTAAGCGAGGCGAGATACATGATAGAGCTGACCTTTAATACGGGGCATGTCAAGCTCCCCTCGGGCGCATATCTTTCAACCGCCGAGGACAGGGGCGGAACGCAGAATTTGCGGATACACGATAACGAATTTACCATAGGAGATGACTCCTCTATGGCGGGATTTATCAAGACCTTGCGGTCGGGAATAACTCAGTACGACGCTATGGGATACTCAAATATTTCCGAGACGGATTTTTACACCGAGACGCCGAAAAGCTTTACGGGATATAAGCTTGTGACAACTCGGATTTCGGATATATATCTCCACAATAACAGCTTCACCGTAAGCAACGGAGCGGACGATAACCTCTTTTATCTCAAGGATGTGAGAGGCGTTGAATTCAAAGGAAATACCTTTGATATCGACGGAGTGGAGATTCTCGGCGACGATTATTACGGCGCATATCTTGAGGGTTCGACTATGGCGGAGGAATGTCGGAAAAATTTTGTTATAAAGGCAACCTCTGCAAACCGTGACACTCCGATAGTTCTCGTGTCGGCGGCTGGGAATATCGAGGCTTACTGTACCGCGTCAAGTACAGGTAGCTATTACAACCTGATAGTCAGCTGCGAGGAGGGCGGTGTGATTGAGCGTCGAACCGATAAAAACGGCGTACTTTATGTCGAGGCTGTCGCCGATGAGGGATATAAATTCGTAGGATATCGCGCCGACGGACAGATGATTGAAGCAGAGAATTTTGCTTTCTCGACAACAACCGAAATCGAAGCGATTTTTGAGAAAAAATAAAGCAGATAATACAGAGCTTCCGCCTTCCTTTACGGGAGGGCGGAAGTTCTTTAAAAAACAAGGAGAAAATAGGCGTGATACAGTTCGGGCCGAATGTGACTGTTGCTACGGCAAATCACCCCATTGAGCCTTCTTTGCGTGAGCGTGGGCTGCAATACAACAAGGATGTTCACATCGGCGAGAATGTCTGGATAGGCGCGGGAGCCGTTATAGTTCCGGGTGTTCGTATCGGAAAAAATTCTGTTATCGGGGCGGGAAGCGTCGTGACCGGGGATATCCCCGAAAATTCGGTAGCCGTCGGAAATCCGTGCAGAGTTATCAGGGAAATAGGCGAGCGGGACAGAGAGTTTTTCTACCGCAACGAGAGGATAGATTGGGAGTGGATAAATCATCTTGAAAGAACATAAAGCCACGAATGCCGGCATATGTTATGTAGTGTCATATATAATTATAGGTAAGCTGTTTGTGCATTTCACCAATATTGTCAAAAAATGACTCTTTCAATTTTGCATTTTCACAAAATTTGTTAAGAATGGAAAAAATCTATTGACAAAATATATTTACAGTAGTAAACTATGTATCAGCGACTCATAAAACTCATTACCGCATAATTCCCGTTATGCGGTAAAATTTTTCTTGTACTACATTATGGAGGTAAATCTAATGAGTAACACCAAAAAAATGTGGATTCGCATTTTGTGTTTGACTTTCGTGCTGTTCAGTATTTTTGCACTGAACTCCTGCGACGAGAATGACGCAAGCGCTGAATGCGAGCACACATGGGGCGAATGGACGGTTGTGTCCGAGGCTTCCTGCGAGGAAGACGGAGAGAAGCAACGCGTTTGTTCTGAATGCGAAGAAACAGAAACGAGAGCCATAGCGGCGCTTTCTCACGATTTCGGTGAATGGAGCGTAACTAAGGCGGCAACCTGTACCGAGGAAGGCGAGGAGACGAGAGTTTGCTCTCGTAATTCCGAGCATACCGAAACCCGCACGGTTGCAAAAATTGCCCACACCTTTGATGTTGAGAAGGAAGATGTGGCGTATCTGAAGAAAGAGGGAAGCTGCACAGAGAAGGCTGTATACTACAAGTCGTGTAAGTGCGGCGAGAAGGGAACCGAGACATTTGAGAGCGGAACACCTTCACATACATACGACAGAGAGGTCGTTGACGCGAAGTTCCTCAAGAGCGAGGCAACATGCACCGCTAAGGCTGTGTACTACAAGTCCTGCGAGTGCGGCGCGTTTGACGCTGAGAGCAGCGAGACCTTCGAGAGCGGAGCGACCATTCCTCACACATACGGTGAGTCGGTAGTGGCTCCGAGATATCTCAAGAGCGAAGCAACCTGCACGGACAGAGCTGTTTATTACAAGTCCTGTAAGTGCGGCGCCTTTGACGCTCTCGCGAGCGAGACTTTTGAGAGCGGAAGCCTTGAGTCTCACAAATACGACAGAGCTGTCGTTGACGCCGAGTACCTCAAGAGCGAAGCTAACTGTAATTCGGCAGCTGTATATTACAAGTCTTGTAAGTGCGGCGCGTTCGATACGGGCGTAAGCGGAACCTTTGAGAACGGCGACAAGACACCTCATGTTTATGACAGAGCTGTTGCCGAGTCGAAGTATGTCAAGACTCCCGCAAGCTGCACCGAGAAGGCTGTATATTATAAGTCGTGTAAGTGCGGCGCGTTCGATAAGAGCGTAAGCGAAACCTTTGAGAGCGGGGCGCTTATGCCTCACAGCTATGATAAGAGAGTCGTTGACGCGAAGTACCTCAAGAGTGAGGCTACTTGTACCTCTAAGGCTGTATACTACAAGTCTTGTAAGTGCGGCGACTTTGATACTGCTCTTAGCGATACATTCAAGAGCGGTGAGATGCTGCCTCATATCTATGACAGAGAGGTAGTTTCCTCAGAGTATCTCAAGAGCGGGGCGACCTGCACGGCTAAGGCTGTATACTACAAGTCCTGCGAGTGCGGACATAAGGGAAGCGCAACCTTTGAGTACGGCAATATTCTGCCTCATGTATACAACAAAGAGGTAGTTGCAGACAGATATCTCAAGAGCGGAGCGACCTGCACAGAGCTGGGCGTATATTATAAGTCCTGTGAGTGCGGCGCGTTTGACGCAGACCTGAGCGCAACATTCAGCGGCGGCGAGCTTATTCCTCACACATATAACAGAGAGGAGGTTGCCGACAAATATCTCAAGACCGAGGCAACCTGCACAGCTAAGGCTGTATACTACAAGTCCTGCGAGTGTGGCGCGTTCGACCGCTACGATAGCGAAACCTTTGAGAGCGGTACCACCATTGCTCATACCTACGATAGAGAGGTAGTTGATTCCAAGTACATCGCAAGCGAGGCAACCTGTACCTTGGCGGCTACATATTATAAGTCGTGTAAGTGCGGCGCGTTTGACGCGTCTCTCAGCGCAACCTTTGCGTACGGCGAGCCTATCGCTCATACTTACGACAGAGAGGTCGTTGAGGCAAGATACCTTGCAAGCGCGGCTACCTGCGAGGCAAGAGCGCGTTATTATAAGTCCTGTAAGTGCGGCGCGCACGATAATGCTCTCAGCGGAACATTTGAGTATGGCGACCTTCAGGGACACAACCATGTTCAGATAGCATTTACCGCGGCAACCTGTACGGTTGACGGCGTCAGAATAGAGGAGTGTACCGTCTGCGGTGATACGATAGAAACTCCTATCATCGCGCAGGGACACAACTATGTTGACGAGGTGGTTGAGCCTAAGTGTCTGACTGTTGGCTACACTAAGCATACCTGTTCCGAGTGCGGAGATAACTATTCCGATTCCGAGGTTCCCGCAACGGGACACCTTGTATTCGACGATAGGGTTATCGCGCCCACCTGCGAGGACGGCGGATACACCGAGCATAAGTGCAATGCGTGCGGATTTATTGAAAAAATCAATCCCACCGCAAAGCTCGGCCACGATTATCAGGAGCAGATTCTGACTCCCGCGGACTGTAAGACGGCGGGAACAAAGAAGATAAGCTGCTCGAGATGTGACTATGAAAATACCGAGACTATACCTACCACGGACCATAACCATAACTCGGTTACGACTCCCGCAACCTGTACGGTTGACGGATATATAACCTACACCTGCGTATGCGGAGATACATACACCGTTGCTGGCGAGGCAGCTCAGGGACATAGCTGGAGCAAGACTCCTGTTTCTCCCACCTGTACCGAGCAGGGATACACTTTCTGGGAGTGTGACAACTGCGACGCAGAGGAGAAGCACGATTTCGTTGCGGCTAACGGACACAGCTTCAGTGCCGCAACCTGTGCCGAGCCCGAGAGGTGCGCGTGCGGAGCTACGGGCGCTGCGGCTACTGGCAATCACAATTATGTCGGAGTAGAGACGACTGCTCCCACCTGTACCGTAAAGGGTGTTATGACATATACCTGCGGTACCTGCGGAGATTCTTATACAGAGGACATAAGCGCGACGGGACACAACACCGAGGGAGCTATCTGGACGGAGACCGAGCAGTGTATAGACGGCAAGTGTACTTATGTAAAGATAAGCACTACGACCTGTCTTAACAACAATTGCGGAGTTACCGTTTCCGAGACATCCGCTTCCTATGAGAAGCACTCCTATTTGGCAACGATAACTCAGGCGGCAACCTGTACCGTACCCGGTATCAAGACATATAAGTGTACCGTCTGCGGCGGTCAGCCCGCTGAGAACGCGACCGTTGAGTATTCCGAGGCATCGGGACACACCTGGATCGAAACCGCTTCGACGACGACTACCAAGTCCTACGAGTGCTCTGCTTGCGGCGAGACAAAGACGGTAGTACACAGCGACGGTAACTCGGCGAATGTCGGTGCGAGCGACCTCAGCTCCTCGGGCGGAGTCAACCTCGGCGGAACCGAAATAGAGCTTGACTCGGCTACCAAGGAGCAGTTGGGACAAATCACTCAGACTGAGAATATTACTGTCTCCGTCAATAAGATAGAGGGAAATGACAGAAACGACCTTGTCAACGACGAGACTCAGCTTGAATATATCGGCGACGCTCCCATCTACGACCTCACTATGTTGATAGGCGGAGATGAAAACAACAAGATAAGCAACTTTAACGGTAAGGTCACCGTTCGTATACCCTACACGCTTGAGAGCGGCGACGACCCCGAGAATCTTACCATCTGGTATATTGATGACAACGGAGAGGTTTCCACTATCGACGGAGCGACCTATGTCGTTATCGGCGGTCAGGGATATGCGGTATTCGAGACCGACCACTTCTCATACTATACCGTTACAAAGCTCACCCCCGCAGAGCGTTGTGAGCGTGACGGACACATAGAAAAGACTATCAAGCAGAATGCAACCTGCCTTATAGGCGGATACGAAAAGACAGTATGTACCCGTTGCGGAGAGGTTCTTGAGAATAAGACAACTCCCGCGCTCGGACACAATTGGAGCCAGGAAGTAATCTCCGAGGCTACCTGTGACGAGGCAGGTCAGACCAAGCACTCCTGCGACAGATGTAAGCTCGTTTACTACACGGTAACTGCTGCTATCGGTCACAAGTGGGCAGAGGATAAGACTGTTGAGGCAAGCTGCTCCGAAACAGGATATATTCTTTACATCTGTGAAAATAACAAGGCGCATACCTATACGGTAGTTATACCTAAGAAGAACCATAGCTATGTATCTGTGGTTACAAAGCCTACATGTACGACAGAGGGATATACGACTCATACCTGCTCTGATTGCGGAGCAAGCTATATCTCCGACCGCGTAAAGGCAACGGAGCATAAGATAGTAACCAAGGTAGTTGAGCCTACCTGTATCTCCGAGGGATACACGGCACAGTCCTGCGAGAAATGCGGACAGCGTTTCAAGGATATAGACATAGTTCCCAAAACGGGACATAGCTGGGATATAGAAGCTCCCACTTGTAGCAAGGGACAGACCTGTACTGTATGTAACGCGGCGGGTGATGCTGCTACGGGCGAGCATAATATGACAGAGAAGGGCGAATGCTCCGATTGCGGAAAGGCGTGCGAGCATAAGTTCTATCAGGGAGAGGTTCACGCTCCCACATGTATTGAAAACGGTTACACCGAATACATCTGTAACTTCTGCGGACTCGTTGAGAACCGCGATGTCGTAGAGCACGGCGACCACACCTGGAAGGATGCCGAGCATAAGGCGGCAACCTGTACCGACGACGGTTACGATAAGTGGATATGCTCTGTATGCGGTGAGACCAAGACAGAGATAATTTCTCACGGAGACGGATTCCATAAGACCTCTACCAAGGTCGTTGCTCCTACCTGCGAGGAGGAGGGATACACACTTCAGTTCTGTAAGGTCTGCGGACAGGAAATAGAGCGTACAAACGCAGTTCCCGCAACAGGACACAAGTATGAGGTAATCGAGAATGTCGAGGCTACCTGCGAGAAGGACGGTTATATAATTGCCAAGTGCGCGGGTTGCGGACACGAGACCGAAAAGGTACTTGAGGCAACGGGACACAGCTACAGTGTTTACGAGGTTATAGAGCCTGAGTGCGGCAAGGAAGGCGCGACTGTATACAAGTGTTCGGGCTGTGGCTCGACATACGAGGAGCCTATCGAGGCGCTTAAGCATAACTTTGAGCAGTACGGTAAGGTAGAGCCTACCTGTGAGGGTGAGGGAGCTATACTTTACAGATGTACCGCCTGCGGAGTTGAGATAGCGGAGATAATCAAGGCAAACGGACATAACTACGAGCTTTCCGAGACGGTTGATTCTACCTGTACAGTAAACGGTAAGAAGATATACGCTTGTACGGCTTGTGACTCCACCGTGGAGGAGGAGCTTGAGCTGGCTGACCACAATTATGTTGACGGTAAGTGCGAGGCGTGCGGAAAAGAGCAGTCCTCTTGCAAGCACGCAAGTCTTGAAGATTGCGATGTAACATACAAGTTTATAAACGGCTCGACTTCCTGCGAGGAAGGTGTTGAGGTGATCTACACCTGCCCGAACTGTGAGCAGGTAGTAATCTCCGAGATAAGAGACGGACATATTTACAGACGCGAGGATATTTCGGCTGACTTTGATGTTGCGGGTAACATTTTCGTTGAAAAGTGTATAATCTGCGACAGAGGAGATATCTATATCAAGCTTCCCAACTGTCAGATGATGTCTACGACAGATAAGCATATTGACGAAGAAGGAAATACCGTCGTAGTTGAGACATATCTGTGCGTTGACTGCGGATTCAGCTATACTCGCAAGATGACCGTGAAGTCGGAAGACTGCAGGTCTGAATATGAGTATGTATACACATTCGGTAAGGACGGATACACCGTAAGAATAGTGAACATTGCGGAGTCTCACAACTACTTTACCGAGTGGGAGGAGTTTATTGACGAGGAGAATCTCACACTCACCGAGGTCGGAATACGCTCCTGCAAGGATTGCGGCAAGGTATTCTACCGCAGAACAGATACGATGAAGTATCTTGCTGAGGATATTCCTCTTGAGTTTATTGAGACATTGGAGCTTGCTCTTGACGATAAGGGAACAGAGTTTATTTTGGTTGAGAAGGAAGCTCAGCGCGCTGAATACGAGATAACCGAGGACGGTGAGTATATCCCCGTTGCTATGGTTGGAAGCTATACCACTTACAACAGTAAGGGTGAGCCCGCAACCGTAGAGGAGGAGATAGAGAAATACACCGCCGACGGCGATGAGAGCTATTTCTACGCGGCACTGTATAATTACATCTGCGGCGAAAAGGTACTCATAGAATATGAGGAAGAAGAATATGTTACAGTCACACTGCCCGGCGGATACGAGAAGAACTTTATCGCATCCAACAAGGCGGGTGAGTATGACATAAACGGAGAGGTCATCTACCTTTACGAGGAGACCTACACCTACGAGATAATTGAGGGTGAATCCTGCAAGATCAATGTAACTTACTCCGATTCCGAGGGTAACACGGATACCTTCGTTAAGGAAGCGCATGTCAATGTTGAGAAGTTTATCGAATTTGCAGAAGGCTCGAACAGCTGTACTCAGGGTGTATATACCGTAGAGAGATGTACCGTTTGCGAGACCGAGATAAACCGTACTTACAGAACACACCATTCGCTTTATAGCTATGCTGACGATGAAATCGATGCGGGCGAGCTGGGATGCGAATGCGGCGGATTTATATCTCGTGTTCACTGCGAGTACTGCGATTATGAGTCTGTAAATTACCACTTCAACTGTGATATGTCTGAGGGCGGATACGATTACGACGGCGACGGTAAGTTCGATACTCCCGAGGTCGTTCTTCCCGTATTGCCGAACGACTCCAAGTACGATGTCGGATACGGCACCGTTGACGGAGATATCGCGTATGACGAGGAGATCGGCGGCGATAACTGGGGCGAAATCGTAGATGGAGATACGACTACATCGACCTTCAAGACCGAGCAGACCTGCCGCAACTGCGGATTCAGCTATTCTGTTGAATGGTACACCGAGCGCGGCGAGAACTGCCAGGTTACTAAGTATTACACATATAGCTTTGGTAAGGATGCCGACGGAAACGCTCTGCTCGTAATAGAAACGGTAGACGATTCGAGCTACACGCATTCCTACACAAGCGAAGAGAAGATGCTTGAGGATACCTACGAAACTCAGGCTGACGGAAGCGTACTGCTTGTAACTGTCTTTGAAACAAAGACATATTGCGTAAGTTGCGGTCATGTTTCAAGTTACGAGCGTGTTACGGTTAAGCGCGACACCGAGGGCTATGTTCTTTACGAGGGACGCGAGCATATAAGCGGTGAAGGCGATAATAGCTATGTATCCGAAAAGATAGAGACTATCTACGAGAAATATAAGCATCCCGACGGAACTGTCGAGACACGCCAGACCGGCTGGGGTGAGTACAGATACAACCAGCTCGGCGAGGAGATTTATTTCTCGAGAGACACCTATATATACAATGATGAAACTCCCTGTATCGTAACCGTTATCTGGGAAAACTCGAACGGTGACCGCGAGGAGCATAAAGAAGAAAACCACGAATTTACCAGAGTTCCCGTACTCGTAGAGGGTGCGGAGAGCTGTGAGGACGGCGTTCGTATCGTTGACAGATGTACCGTCTGCGGATACGAGGAGGACGAGGGCAGAACAGTCAATTGGCACTATACCGTAAACGAGCATATCGACTTTGCGCCTTACGGCTCTATCTGCGGAGCTTGGATGAATATTGAAACTTGTGCGTGCGGACAGAGTTCTTACATCTACTTCGAGCGCGCGGGAATGTTCAATATTCAAAATGGCTCCTACAAGGACGAGAACGGCAATATGCACAAGCTCGAACGCGGCGAATGTATGGCTGACGGCTTCTGGTACGAGATAGACTACTATTCGGTAAGAGGAGAGAACTGCTCTGTTACCGAGTATTCGGTATATCGCTTCGGTAACTCCGAAAGCAAGGAAGCGCTCCTTGAAAAATCGATAGTAAGAGAGAGAAAGGGCGCTCATAAGACAGAGTTTAAGGAGATCGTCAATGAGACGACTCAGGAGTTCGACGAGGTAACGGGCGAGGTTCTGAATGTTCATACATACGAGGTAGCTCACACATGTATGAATTGCGGAACTGTAACAGACCACTACCGTACGGTCGATAAGAACGACAAGCTCGGAAATTCCGTATATCATAAGAACGAGAATTTCTTTACCGCTTCGAATGGCGTTGAGTATCTGGGTAACAGCTTTGAGGCACTCTATATGTCCGTAAAGCTTGCCGATGGAAGCATAGCTACGGTAGAGCTATCCACCTCCAATAAGGAATACGACGAAAACGGAAATCTTACCTGGTTTGAGGATACCGTTTACGAGTATGTCGGCGGATACTGTGAATATATTGCTCACAGGACAAACAGCGACGGAAACGAGTGGGAAGAAAAGGGTGAGAATCACGGAGCGACTGTTGAGAGAGTAACTCTCATGGAAGGCGCCGAGACATGTGACGACGGTGTTATATGTACTCATGTATGCCTGCTCTGCGGAAAGGAAACATACAGAACCGAATTCTATCATCACTATACCGTATATGAGAGTGTTGATCTTAGCGAGTACGGCTGCAAGTGCGGCGGACAGTTCGATGCCAATACCTGCGCGTGCGGAATGTATAATAACTTCGATATAGGCGCAGGCTGTGCGTTCGAGTCCACCCGTACAACGGTAGTTGACGCAGAGGGCAACAAGCATACTGTTACGACCTATACCTGTATGAACTGCAACTTCTCTTACTCGAGAGAGACCTGGAGAGAGACAGGCGCGTTCTGCCATACCTACTACTACACGGTATTCAATATAGGTCTTGATGCGGAAGGCAATGCGGCGATAGTCAAGACCACGGTTAAGGATGCGGGAACCTCCCACAACATCACGACTGAGGGCGGAGAGGCTATAAAGACCACCGAGACCGATGAAAACGGAAATATACTTACCGTAGTTACGACAGAGATAAAGAATTACTGTCTCATTTGCGGAACCGTTGAAACGCACTTCGTAACGGTTGAAAAGTACAACGCAAACAACGATGTTGTTTACAAGGCCAACACGAATTACGCCTTTGCCGATGGAAAAGAGTACATCTGTAACGAGATTGTTGAGAAATTCGAGATAGTACTTCTCGCAAACGGAAATCAGAAGCAGCTTTTGACAGAATCCTCTAATTACACCTACGCTCCCGACGGAAGCATACTTGAATTTATCGTATATGAATACGAGTATACAGAAGGCGATTACTGTAATGTTAAGGTTACATACAACAGTAGCAATGGAAGCGATAGCTATACCGAGGAAAGACACGGTAGCCTCCAGGAGAGCTTTGCTCTCATGGAGGGCGCTACCAACTGCTATGAGGGAGTTCTTGTAACCAACACCTGCCTTGATTGCGGTAAGGTAGTAAATACCGAAGAGATTTACAGACATGTTACCAGATGTGAGACGGTAAATCTTAGCGAGTACGGAAGTGTATGCGGCGATTTCATTGACTTCTATTCCTGCCCCTGTGGCGAGAATAATCATTACAAGCAGGCTTATGCGTGCGCTTACACCTGCGTGGAAAGCAAGTATGATATACTAAACGGATTTGAGCGTGCATACGAGGCTTACCGTTGTATGAATTGTGGTTTCGAATATACCTACGAGCGTTGGACGGAGCTTGACGAGAACTGCAACGGCGCTCAGTACACCAAGTATTCCTTCGGTAAGGACGAAAACGGCAATCCTCTCGGTGAGAAGATAGTTGAGATTTCTATGAAGGAAGCTCATAATTGGACATATGACGAGGATATCGTTGAATCTGTGGAGACAGACGAGAACGGTAACACACTCAAGGTCATCACTACCGAGAGAACCGAGTACTGCTCGAACTGCGCGAAGCGTAGCTTCCGCGAGATTACCGTTGAGAAATTCGACGATAAGGGTAACATAGTATTCAGAGAAACAAGCAGATACTATACCGACGAAAAGGGAGAATATCTCTCCGAGACTGTTACAAGCACATTCGCGACGGGTGTTAAGGCAGACGGCACGAGCTTCACATATGAGGCTTCGCGCAAGACGCTCTACCACTACGGTA
Organism: Clostridia bacterium; assembly: GCA_017625755.1. GTDB lineage: Bacteria > Bacillota > Clostridia > Oscillospirales > CAG-272 > HGM12713. The sequence goes on from JAGAKG010000036.1 coordinate 146,847, forward strand.
TTGACGCAGGCTACTGGTGCCAGTACACCTACACCTACAAGGACGGAAACTGGTGCACAAGGTATGTCACTATGACTGCATCCGACGGAAACAGCAATAGCTATGTCGAGGAGAACCACGGAGAGTACAAGACGGTAGTTACGCTTATGGACGGAGCGGCAGACTGTAACAGCGGCGTAATCGTAAGCGAGATGTGTGTCGACTGCGGAACCGTATTTAAGTCTTACGATGCTTATCATCACTATATGGTAACTGAAAGGATAGATGCGTCCACACTTGGTTGCGGCTGCGGCGGAGAGGTAGTTATTGACGCCTGCGCTTGCGGATATCAGTCGAATGTTCATGTTAAGACCGGTTGTACATTCAATATCACCTCTGACAAGGTAGATAACGGAGACGGAACGACTCATAACACCAGCATATACGCCTGCGATATCTGCGGCTTCAGCTATACCTATGAGCGTTGGAACGAGTATGACGAGAACTGCGTCAACTACAACAACAAGGTTTATAAATTCGGACTTGACAAGGAGGGCAATCCTCTCCTTGTCAAGGAGATCAGATTAAGCCGCGGTGAGAATCACAGCTACTCGGGTATCAATAACGAAGCTGTTGAAACCACAGAGATAGACAAGGCAGGAAATGAGCTTCGCGTCGTTACTACAACAGAATCGAACTCCTGCACGCGTTGCGGCAGATTCGGTCATATGAATGTAACCGTAGAGAAATACCTTACCGCAAACGCTGAAATGGGCGACGAAATCTGCGTATATATCTGCAAGGAAAACTATATCCCCTCTGTCGAGGCAGAGAACGGTATCTATCTCCATAGCCAGGATATATGGGAGTACGGTTATTACACCGACGCACACGGTAAGCTCGCTACCTATCCTACTCTTGAATACATCGTATACTACAATGTTTACGGTGAGATAGACGACTTCCAGCGTTACGAGTATTCCTACAAGGAAGGCAACTATTGCGTTGCAACGGTGCTTTATACTAACTTCTACGGAGACAAGAGCGAGGAAGTAAGAACGAATCACTCCGAAGTTCACTTTGATTACATTCTCTCCAAGGGAAGCGAGTCCTGCGCTGACGGAATCGACCTCGTAGAGCTTTGCGTAGCCTGCGGAACCGAAATATCCCGTATGGAAAATTACACCAAGGAGCATCTGTTCTGCGATACCCCCTCGAGTGTAATAGACCTTGAGCAGTACGGCTCTGTCTGCGGCGGCGAGCTTCAGATATTCACCTGCCCTTGCGGAAAGAAGGAGAACACAAATATAGTTTCGGATTGTCCCTTCAACTATACGGGCGAGTATTACACCTACACGGCAGCGGACGGAAGCACCCATACCCGTGAGATAATGACCTGCCCCGTTACCGACCCCGAGCTTTGCGGATTCAGCTATGTCTATATTGATTGGCAGACCTCCGATGAGAACTGTATGGCAGTTTCCCATCGCGTTATCCTTCTCGGAGTTGACGCCAAGACAGGAGATTACGCTTATAAGTATGAGGCTACCTACGGTGAGGATTATTACAATCACTCGATGATAAATTCTTATAACACCTACATCACCGACGACGGCAAGACTGTTACCGAGAGTGTAAATACCTGCGAGAAGTGCGGAGCCATATCCTACAAGAACATAACAACATCTTATGTTGACGAAAACGGAGACAATGTTTTTGAGCAGGAGTCATACTATTATAGGACGGAATTGGCGGATAACGCCGTTCTCAGCCATAATTACAGAATAAACATCACGAGAGATGTTAAGGTTGGCGACGAGACTCGTAGCGTAACGGTTTACACAAAGAACGAGGAATACGGCTATCTCGATGAGCTTATGTATTGGACTGAGGAATCCTATGTATATAACGAGGAATCCTGCTGTACGGGAACAAGAAATGTGAAGAGATACCATGCGGATAAGGATATAATCAACGAGGAAAGCTACGACTTTGATAATCATTCAATCCACAACAGCGAGATTATCGTTGAGGCAACCTGTACTCAGGTCGGAATAGCTGTTCATAGCTGTGGCTACTGCGATTATTCCTACCAGACCGAGGACGCTCCTATGGGACATATGTATCAGTTCAAGCCCACAGAGAATTTGTGGATATGCCGCAATTGCGGACTTGAGAATTTCACGGGCGTCGACGGAGAGGTTATCTTTGAGGATCTCACAGCCCGTCGCGGCGACGGAAGCCGGTATATTGTCGGTTACCGCAACCACTGGGGAAGTGAGTATATCTTCTCGCTTTATCTCGTGATAGACGGAGAGGAGCTTCCGATAGACCTTGAGGCTATTGACGACGGAAAATCTCTCGTATATATTGATGTAAACGCCGTTGCTAAGCTTGCCGAGGCTATGGGATATAAGCCCTGCGCTTATATGGTATGCCTGCGCTTCGTGCCGATAGGCGACGATTCGGGATACTACTATGATTTTGCTATCACGCTTGATCCTCACGCGTACGCCATAGACGAGGAAAACAGCGTAATTCCCGAGGATCCCTGCACGCAGCAGACGGTTACCGCTTATAAGTGTGTTCTTTGCGGCGACAGCTACACAGAGACTGTTCTCGCGGGACACGACACAGAGTGGATAAGCAATTCTATCGGTGATTGCGGCTCGGCTATCAATGTTGAGGTCTGCAAGGTGTGTGATAAAATTTTCACCGTAGAGAGACAGCAGGCTTGTGACTTTGAGTATACCTGTTCCACCGAGACCGATGAGAACGGTATTACCCGTACGATAGAAAATTATGTCTGCCGCAACTGCGGAGCAAGCTATGCGCACGAGTATTACACAATCTCCAAGGAGTCATGCTTCTCTGATGAGTACAGCATTACCAGATGGGGACTTCAGGATGACGGAAGCTATGCTTTCGAGGCAACGGTAGTTACCGAGAGTGAATCTCATATCTATGTTTCCAAGAGTGACATTACTGAGGAAGGATATACTACCGTAATCACCAAAACCACGGCGTGTGAGGATTGCGGAAAGATATCGAGTCAGAATATAACTACTACCGTAGTAGACGAAAACGGACACAATGTATCTCAGCTTATAGATAGCTTGACTTCTAACGGTGTTCGCACCAAGAATTACAGAGAGTACTTTACTGCCGAGAACGGTGGCTCCTATGAGTCAATTCGCACATTTGAGCGTATTGACGCGAACGGTGTGTTGACCGGTTATACTATGGTTTACGAGTATGACTTTGAGGCAGGCGTTCGCTACTGGACCAGAACCGATGTTAGCGGAAAGGTTACAGAAGGAAAAGACGCTATAAAGTAAATTTAATTTCACTACCTAAAAAGGGCTATTGCTTGCAATAGCCCTTTGACTTTGAATATAAAAAAACGCTCGGAGATTTTTCTCCGAGCATTTTTTATACCTTGAAATCAGTTGTTGAGGGATTCGAGGTAGTTGACAACATCGCCAACGGTGGTGAACTGACGGATATCGTCGTCATTGATCTCAATACCGAATTTGTCCTCGCAAAGCATAACGAGGTCAGCAAGCTCAATAGAGTTGATGCCGAGGTCGCCTGAAAGCTCAGCCTCCATCTTGATATCGTCGCGGTCGATCTGAAGCTCCTCAACGAGCAATTCAGCAAACTTTTCGTACATAGTTATATACCTCCGAATATTGTCTTTTGGTTTGGAGTAGGAGCGGTTAAAATACGCGCTCCGACACATTCTAGAACATTATATAACATTTTTTGTCAAATGTCAAGTAAAATTTTAATATTGCTTTCCGTGCGCAGATTTTTTATAATAAAGGTAGAATGTTTTGGGAAAAATTTGACACCCGACATATTTTATGATACTATATTACAGTATTAGCAGAAAGATGATGGAGACTCTATGAATTTATTTAAAAACAGACCCTTTGCTTTATTTTGCCTGATTTTTATTTTAATAGCTTCCATTGCATACTCTCTTCCCGCAAATAATAAGCTTTTCCTTGCGTGTGTTGCGTTGTCTGCCGTGTTGGTGTGCGCTTTGCTCTGCGCTGTTTGGAAAAGCAAACGAATTGCCTGCATTTTTGCGCTTCTGTGCTTTCTTTTCGCTTTTTGCGCGGCAGCTTCTCAATGGGCTTTTGTTGACCTCAAAAGGGAAGCGGCGCTCGGATATTCAGGCGATAAAGATATCCGATTTGTGATAGTTTCCGAGGAATATTCCTCAGAGCGATTATCGGAATATATAGTAAAAATCGAGCAGATAGACGATGAGCGTGTGTCGCTCAGGTCGGTGGTTTTCCTTGGCTTTGATGCCGATTACAAGGCGGGAGACGAGATATACGCGAGAGCGGTCATATCCCCCGCGGGCGAGCCTATACTCGGATTTTCACGAAGCTCGGACGAGGGTATCTATATACATACCGCGATATACGACGATAGTGACATGGCACTCATCTCCTCGGGGAATACCGATATTGAGATAATATTCGGGAAGCTGCGCAGATATGTCTCAGAATATATGGATTCTTTATTTGGAAAGGATACATCTGCTCTTGCGCGAGCCTTTCTGCTTGGCGACAAGAGTGAGGTGCCGTCGCAGACCTTGCGCGATTTCAGGCGCGCGGGTGTGTCGCATATTGTAGCGGTAAGCGGACTTCATATATCGGTGCTTATCGGAGCGGTGGAGCTTCTTTTGCGGAAGCTTTACATATCAAAAGGTATCAGATGCGTCCTGCTTTCGGTCGTATCCTTAATATTTCTTGCTATGACGGGCTTTGCAATGTCGGCGTGCAGAGCCGTGATAATGCTTCTGTTCGTTTATTTCTGCTATCTTTTTGTGCAGGAAAGCGACGCTGTAACCTCGCTTTTCGCGTCGGTCGCCTTTATTATGCTTATATTTCCACATTCGGTGCGTGATGTGGGGCTTTGGCTCTCCTTTCTTGCCACGCTTGGAATAGTTGCGGTCTATATTCCTGTCAGCTACCATATGCGAAAGCCTCCCCGAAAGGGATTGGCAGGGAGAGCGCGTTCGGTGTTGCGAAGGCTTGTTTTTGCCCTGCTTCTGACTTTTATTTGCAATATTTTTATATGCGCCGTAGTCTGGGTGGTATTTGGGGAGATTTCTGCCGTGTCATTGATTTCAAATATCGTGATATCCCCGATATCCGAGGTGTTTATAGTTATGATCCCCGTGGTGACGCTGATAGGCAGACTTCCGCTTGTCGGAGAGCTTGGCATAAGTCTTTTGTCTACGCTCGGAGAGGGAATAACCTATCTGTGCGGTTGCTTTTCGGATATTGAGGGGGCGGTCATATCGCTCGGATATCCCTTTGCGGGTATTATAATCCTTATTATGAGCGCCGCTGTGGCGGTAATGCTCGTCATAAACCTCAAAAAGAAATGGAAAATTCTCCTGCCTCCCCTCGCCGCTTGTCTGGCTTTCGCGCTCTGCCTTGGAGGATATAATTTTATACGCAGAGGTGAGCTTGACGCTTCCTGCTATTCATACGGCGGAAACGATATGATAGTTCTCACTAAGGGCTATTCTGCCGCGGTCTGCGACCTTTCCTCGGGTGCCTATTCCTTCGTCGCTGGGGCGACCTCGATAGCCTCGGAGAATATGGCAACCGAGATAAGCGAATATGTACTGACTCATTATCACAGCCGACAGTCAGCCACGCTTGACGCTATCTTCAGAAATACTCTTATGCGAAAAATATACCTGCCGTATCCCTCAAGTTACGAGGAGTACCTGATAATGTCGGAGATAATCGAGTGCGCGAGTGAGCAGGGCGTTGTGGCAGAGCTTTACGAATACGGCTCGCGAATTGAATTACTGGACGACGCTTGGTGCTCGGTTTTTGCCGCAGATAGCCTGCGCGATAGCGGACATTCGGCGATATCGGCGGTGTTCGGCAATAGCGAGGAGCTTCTTTGCTATATAAACGCGGGAACGAAGCCTGCCGACGCATTTGACGGGCTTATATCCGAGAGTGATTATCTTATTTTCGGCAGACACGGAGTGACAGAGCTCGCCGAATTTTCGCCCGAGCTTGATATCTCGGAAGTTAAGCAGATATATTTTACCGATGCCGAGCTTTATCGGCATTTCGGTGCGTCCTTTGGGGATGCCGAGGTGTATATAACTCCGAGAGAGGGGGCAACCTCTTTTAAAGTTGTCCTGGGTTAAGCAAGATTAGCAAAATCATATCGCAACTCATATTATAATAATGCGTAAAGCTTTTATTTGCGCTATATTTGAAAGGACACTGCGATATGAAAAACAGTATAAAAATTTCCATAATCGGAGGAGATCTCAGGGCGCTTGCGGTGGCGAAAAGACTCGCTCTGAGTTATGACAACATAAATCTTTTCGGAATCCGGCTCGGAGGAGTCTCCGAGATGAACGGAGTGGAGTTCAAGGAGGAGCTTGAGGAGGCGCTCGCGGGTGCTGGGGCGGTGATATTGCCTTTGCCCTCATCGGTTGACGGAGTGAGCATAAACTGTCCGCTATATGAGCCGAGTGAACGCCCGAAGCTCAGTGAGATATTGAGGCATATTCCCGACGGCTGCCTAATTTTTGGCGGAAAGCTCCCAGAGAGCTTTGTGCGCTCGGCTGAGCAAAAGGGATTTTGCGTGAAGGATTACTTTGAATCCGAGGATTTTCAAATAAAGAACGCATACACTACGGCTGAGGCGGCGCTCAGTGTGGCTATGAACCGACTTGACAGAAATATACGCGGCTCAAGAATAGCAATCACAGGCTACGGAAGAATAGCCAAGCATCTTTGCTCTCTGCTTCTGTCGCTCGGTGCGGATGTCACCGTGGCGGCTAGGAGAGAGAGCGACCTTTTCTGGGCGGAGTCGTTTGGATGCAAGACACTCAGGATTACACCAGCAAAGGGCTGTCTGTCGCCCTTGCAGAGCGGTTATGATGTGATATATAACACGGTTCCCATATGGCTTTTTGACCGTGATTTTTTGGTAAAGGCGGACAGAAATACCTTTATCGTGGATTTGGCGTCGGCACCGGGAGGTGTGGATATCCGCGCGGCGAAGGAGCTTGGAGCGAATGTCAGTTGGGCTACCTCACTGCCAGGGAAATATGCGCCGAGAAGCGCTGGAGAGCTTATAGCCGACTGTGTCGCGCGTCTCATTGAGGAGGCGTCGCTATGATAGGATATGCTTTTTGCGGTTCTTACTGTACCCATAAAGCCTCGATTGCTCAGCTTGAGGGCTTGGTTGCGTCGGGCTATGATGTTTTACCGATAATGAGTGAAAATGTTTATAATACAGATACCCGATTCGGCAAAGCAGAGGAGCTTCGAGAGAGAGTATTTGAAATATGCGGACGGGAAGCGATACACACGATAGTGGATTCCGAACCGCTCGGTCCGAAAATCGCGCTTGACGCAATGATAATCTGCCCCTGTACGGGAAACACTCTGGCAAAGCTTGCAGCGGGAATTACCGATACAGCGGTTTGTATGGCGGCAAAGGCGCACCTGAGAGGGAACAGACCGCTTGTGATAGCGCTCGCTTCAAACGACGCGCTCTCGGCTAATCTGAAGAACATCGCAACGCTTCTCTCAAGAAAATTCGTCTATTTCGTTCCTATGTTTCAGGACGACCCGATGAAGAAGCCGCATTCACTTATCGCCGACTTTTCTCTGCTTCGCCCGACACTTGACTACGCATTTGAGGGTAAGCAGTATCAAAAAATATTCGTATGATAAAAAATCCGACTTAACCGCTTGGCTAAGTCGGATTTTTGTAAAAGCAAGACGATATTTTATGTAAGCGCCTCAGACAAAATTTTGGCGGCAAGAGAAAATCCGCGAACAAAGGCGCTTTCCTTTTCAAGCGCGAGAAGCTCGATATGACGCGCCTCAAACTCTGTAAGAAGTGCTTTTTCATCTCCGTCTAATTTATCCATAAGATTATAAAGGCATTTGTCCATATCCTCAATCAATCTGCATTTTTGGCTTTCCTCGGGTGTGTTTTCCTCTATTTCGATAGATGTTTCGTTGTATAGCATTCGCAGGGTTTCTTTCATTTTTTCCTCCAGAACTAAAAAGTGCGCACAACCGAAGTCGTACGCACCGAAAAACGCAAACTCCGATTGTTGCTACACAAACTGAAACAGAATTACGGCTTCCGCTATAACTATTTCGTGGAATTTGCGTTTTTACCAAATTCTAAAAATAGTATAACGGAAAAAGGGTATAATTATCCCATAGAAAAAGATACCGCAATTCTTATTATTCAGTTTGTGTAGCATAAATATTGTATCATAAAAAAATGAGGTTGTAAACAACTTTTTATAAAAAATAACACAGGGAAAATCCCTGTGTTATTTTGGCTTTTATTTACCCGCTTCGCGTCTTGCCTTCATCATAGCCTTCATACGAAGCTCGGTGTTGAGTATCTTTTTGCGAAGTCTTATCGACTTAGGAGTTACCTCGATAAGCTCGTCGTCGGTTATAAACTCAATTGCTTCCTCAAGCGAGAAGATTATCGGGGGAGTGAGAAGAAGCTTTTCGTCAGCACCCGCGGAGCGTATAGCGGTAAGCTGCTTTTTCTTGCAGGGGTTTACCGAAATATCTTCGTTCTTGGGGGTCTCTCCTACTATCATTCCCTCGTAAACGGGAGTCTGAGGGCCAACGAAAAGGTTTCCTCTTTCCTGCGTGTTATAAAGTCCGTATCTCGTCGTTTCTCCGTCCTCAGAGGCAACGAGTGAGCCTGTGAATCTCATAACTACCTCGCCGCGGTAGGGCTGATAACCGTCAAATATCGTGTTCATAATTCCCTCACCGTGCGTTGCCGTGAGAAATTCCGAACGGTATCCGAACAGACATCTTGAGGGGATAGAATACTCAATTCTCATTCTCGTTCCGAGAGGATTCATCTCCAGTAGGTCGCCCTTTCTCTGACCGAGCTTTTCAACCACAGCTCCGACAAACTCGGAGGGAACATCGAGCGTAACACGCTCCATAGGCTCGCACTTAACGCCGTCTATCTCCTTGAAAAGCACACGGGGATTTGAACACATCATTTCATATCCCTCGCGTCTCATCGTTTCGATGAGGATAGAGAGGTGCATCTCGCCTCTGCCCGCAACACGGAATTCCTCGGTTGTCTCGCCGTCCTGAACGCGCAGGGAAACATCCTTGAGAAGCTCCTTGTAAAGTCTGTCACGGAGCTGACGCGAGGTAACAAACTTGCCTTCCTTTCCCGCAAACGGGCTGTTGTTTACGGCAAATGTCATCTCCATCGTAGGCTCGCTTACCTTGACAAACTCAAGCGGTTCGGGAGCGTTAATACTCGTGATGGTGTCTCCTATCGTTATGTTCTCGGCTCCTGAGAAGCAAACTATGTCGCCGACATTCGCGGTCTCAACGGGAACACGCACAAGTCCGTCTATCTGATATAGTGAAACTATCTTTGTCCTCTTGGGAGCGGAGTTTGAGTGATAGTTGCAGATGTAGGCTTCCTGATTGGTTCTTATAGAGCCTCTCTCAATTCGACCTATACCGATCCTACCCACATATTCGTTGTAGTCGATAGAGGAAACGAGAAGCTGAAGCTCTCCGCTCTCGTCGCCCTCGGGCGCGGGAATGTAGTCGAGTATCTTCTCAAACAGAGGAGTCAGGTCAACTCCCGCCACATCGGGGTCCTCTGTTGCCGTACCCGCTCTGCCCGAGCAGTAGAGCATAGGGCTATCGAGCTGCTCGTCCGACGCGTTGAGGTCAATGAGAAGCTCAAGAATCTCATCCTCGACCATACCGAGTCTTGCGTCGGGCTTGTCTATCTTGTTTATAACTATGATAACTCTGTGGTTAAGCTCAAGAGCGCGCTGAAGCACGAATCTCGTCTGAGGCATCGGTCCCTCTGCCGCGTCGACGAGAAGGATGACTCCGTTAACCATCTTGAGTATTCTCTCAACCTCTCCGCCAAAGTCCGCGTGGCCTGGGGTATCGATAAGGTTTATTTTTACATCCTTGTAATGAACGGCGGTATTCTTCGCGAGGATAGTGATTCCTCTCTCTTTTTCAAGGTCGCCCGAGTCCATAACTCGTGTTACAGTTTCCTGATTGTCGCGGTAAATTCCGCCCTGCTTGAGCATCTCATCCACAAGAGTGGTTTTTCCGTGGTCAACATGGGCAATTATCGCAACATTTCTCAAGTCGTTTCTTATCACAGCTATATCTCCTTCAATTTTTATTTCATATCAAATCAAACATATCCAATATAATATTATACCACACTTTTTTTATATATAAAACCCCACGATTTACCGATTTTTTATCTTTTCTGACAAATATTGTTGTGCAATTTGTTGACACTTTTGCGCCGTTGTGCTATAATAAACGGGATTTATTAAACAGAAGCAGGGAAGTAAAATGAAAAAATTGCTGATTTTTGACCTTGACGGCACACTTGCCGATACTATATATTCAATACGCCACGCGGTAAATCTCGCTATGGAGCATTTTGGCTATCCCGAGAGGTCGTATGAGGAAGTCCGACTGGCGATAGGCGACGGCGCCAGACTTCTGATAAAAAGGTCTTTGCCCACCGAGGTGAGTGAAGATGAGGAGTTAGTAAGCGCAGTTCTTGCGTATTTTGAAAAGATGTATGATGTAACTTATCTGGAAGCCGATAAGTGCTACGACGGAATGTCGCAAACGCTTGCGCGGCTTCGAGAGAGAGGATATGAGATAGCCGTTCTTTCAAATAAGCAGGACACCTATGTACGCTTGATAGTCGAAAGAATAGTGGAGAAGGGGGTAGTTTCACTTGCTATGGGGCAGAGAGAGGGATATCCCAGAAAGCCAGACCCAACGGTTCCGAAATCTATTGCGGATACACTCGGATATCCTTATGAATCGACTGTGTTTATAGGGGATAGCGAGGTAGATGTGCTTACGGCAAAGAACGCGGGAATGATGTCGGTGGGCTGCTCGTGGGGATATAGAGGCAGGGCAGTGCTTGAGGAATACGGTGCGGATGTCATTGTCGACCACCCCACACAGCTTCTCGAGTGCTTGTAAACAAATAAATTAGGAAAAATATACTTGACAAACATCCGCCCGTGTGATATAATATGGGGGTCGTTACGATGAACGATGTTTATACGGAGGCATATCGAAGTGGTCATAACGAGGCGGTCTTGAAATGTTTGACCGATATCGGACGCCAGAAAGCCGAAATCCCTTGACGTACCTGACTTTTTGCCGACTGTAAGTTGGAAAAAATTTTTAGCATCTAAAGGCACATCTAAAGCCAAAAAATTAGTGGAAAATTGAATATATTAGGTATTTTCTGCGAGAGCAGTAAATATACACGGAGGCATATCGAAGCGGTCATAACGAGGCTGTCTTGAAAACCGTTAGGTTTGAAAATTTCAAATCTCTCGGAAAGCCTTGTAAATACTGACTTTTCGCCGATTTCTTCCATTTGATTTTTTGATTTTTCTAACAGCTTTTCTAACACTTTTTATTTTCTAACTTAATACCGTTTTTTACGGAGGGTTATCGAAGCGGTCATAACGAGGTGGTCTTGAAAACCGTTAGGTTTGAAAAATTCAAATCTTTCGAAAAGCCTTGTAAACATTGACTTTTCGCCGATTTCTTCCATTTGAATTTTTACTTTTTCTAACAGCTTTTCTAACACTTTTAATTTTCTAACTTAATACCGTTTTTTACGGAGGGTTATCGAAGCGGTCATAACGAGGTGGTCTTGAAAACTTCCTTCGTCTGTTTATGTAATTTCTTGAAAACCCTTGATTTTATTGGGTTTTTCGCATCATCGGATGCACTTTGCGAGAAGCGTTTCTCGCAGTTTTCTCGCAATTTTCCTTGACTTGGATTGCGATT
>JAGAKG010000037.1 GCA_017625755.1 Clostridia bacterium
TGTCGCGGTGGTAGGATTTTGGAGGCTGGTCGGGCTTGTCGGCGAGTCTGACCTTAACGGTACCCGCGAGGGGGCTTATCTCTGTGACAGTACCTATACCGTCCTCGGTCTTTACCGTCGAGTCGACGGGCGGGGTGCGTTTGATTTCATACTCATAAGTTTCGTGCTCATAGCGCAGACAACACATAAGTCTGCCGCAGATACCCGAAATTTTAGCCGAGTTGAGCGAGAGATTCTGCTCCTTAGCCATTTTTATCGAAACCTGACCGAAGTCTGTCAAAAAGAGCGAACAGCAGAGGGGTCTGCCACACATACCGAGTCCGCCGATAAGCTTAGCCTCGTCTCGGATACCTATCTGGCGAAGCTCTATTCTCGTCTTGAAAACCGAAGCGAGGTCCTTGACAAGCTCACGGAAGTCAACTCGTCCCGACGAGGTGAAATAGAACAGAAGCTTTGAATTATCGAAGGTGTACTGCGCGTCTATGAGCTTCATATCAAGCCCGTGCGCGAGAATGCGCTCGTTGCAGGTTACGAATGCCTGCTGCTCCTTTTCCTTGTTTTCGAGATTGTGCTTCTTGTCCTCCTCGGTTGCTATACGCACGAGGGGGCGCAGAGGGGGGACGATATCGCTCTCGCTGACATAAGTGTTTGCGAGAGAGACCTCACCGTACTCGGGACCTCTCGCTGTTTCAACGATAGCGTGAGCGCCCTTGGTTGCTGAAATTCCCGCAGGGTCAAAATAATATGTCTTGCCCGAGGACTTGAAGCGTATTCCGACGACCTCAACCATAACCGAGCTTTTCTCAACCTTCTGATGAGCGGGAGCAATCTCCTCCACCTCGGGCAGAGAAGCGATTTTTATCTCCTCGCTCTCCACAGCCTCGGACATTTCTGCTATATCGGACTTTGCATCGTTCTGCTTTTCATTGTTTGCGCCGTTCTGCGTGTTTTCTCTGTTTGCGGGTCGTCTCTTGTGCTTGTTGTGATATCCTTTTTTGTTGTTTCTTCCCGCGTTTCTGTTGTTGTTACCGCCACCGTTTTCCTTTGGCTGAGCCGCCGTCTCGGGAGCCGTGGTGTTCACCTTTTCGGCAACGCCCTCGGCAGGCTTCTGCTCACCCTTGTTGTGAGGACCTCTGCGGTGGTGCGGTCTTCTATGAAAATTCTTGTTGTTTTTTTCTTCCATTTGTTTATCTCCGTTCTTCCGCGTTTGCGGAAATATATATGCGTCTGTCAGATTATTTCTGCTTCGGACAGAAGTGTCATCAAGGTGAGCTTAACATTTGCGTTTCTTGATATGCGGTCTGACGCCGTCCATACCGCCTCGGACAGCCTTATCAGCTCGCCGAGAGATACCTTTTCGCAAAGCTCGATTGCCGCGTCGCGCGATTCATAGAAGCAAAGAGGAGCATTGTCGCTTTTCTTTGTGAGAATGAGGTCGCGGAGCGCGGTATATATAAGAGTAAGCTCGCCCGAGAGCTTGTCTCTCTTTGAGGAAAATTTTGATATAAGCGTAAGCGCCGCTTCGTTTTCGGGGCGGTCTATCGCAATATACACAAAGTCCTTTGCAAGATTTCTTTGCTCGAGTATGGGAGCGAGAGTCTTTGGCTCAAGAAGCTCAAGCGCGCGACCAATACCGTTTTCCGCCGACATAAGCAGCTGCGCGTAATCTGACGGAGCCGATATCTTCATTTGCGCCGCTCGTCTATCCGTACGGCTTATATACTCGTCGATAAGCTCGCGTGCGATAGGCTCTGTTCTGAGTATCGGAGCGCGGCTTCTTATCGTTTCAAGCAGAGCCGCGGCGTTCTCGCAGAGCAGGAAAAACACCGCGTAAGAAGGGGGCTCCTCGAGTGTCAGAAGAAAGGCGTTTTGCGCCTGAGGCGTCATTTTGTCGGCATCCTCGATTATATATACCTTGTTTTCAAGCTCGTTTGGAACGACGAAAACATCCTCGCGCAGAAAGCGCACGCTGTCAACACCCATAGTGGCTTTTCCGTCGCACCCAACGGTGATTACATCGGGGGAAAGCTCACGGAGTATCTTTCGGCAGGCGGGGCACTCGGAGCAGGGAAAAGGAAGATTTTTGTCGTTCTTTTTCTCGCAGGCGAGAGCCGCGGCGCTGAGTAGCGCCAGCGTGTGCTTGCCACTACCCTTAACGCCCTCGATGATGTAGGCGTGAGCTAGGCTTCCGTTTAGTATGTCCGAGCAGAGTCTTTCTCGCAGAGATTGGTTAGCTATGATTTGTCCCATATAAGGTCGCATATAAGATTTCACAGCTCCTCTCTGTTTAAGATACAAACATACATAATAAATTATATCAAAAAAAGCGAAAGATGTCAAGCAAAAAGAGTAAACATTGGCGTGAGTTCCGAATATATTTATAAAAGTGAGCTTTATAGATTCGAGATATCTATTTGAGAGGGGATTTTTTATGTATCACAGAACTAACAATAGCGCAAAAGGCGCTTATTCAAATCTTTTATGCGGCAGGCGCCCTTTTGCATCGGCGGAGCTTCGCGGTTCTTCGGAGTATCCCGAGATAAAGGGCAGAGTCGAGTTCTTTTCCACTCCCGCGGGGGTGGTTGTAAGCGCCGAGGTCTGGGGGCTTCCGTATGATTCCGAGAACAGATGCGCGTCGCAGATATACGGATTTCACATTCACAACGCGGGGCGGTGTACGGGTAGCTCTGAGGAGCCATTTGCCGACGCGGGCTCGCATTTCGACAAGAGCGGTTGTCCGCATCCCGCCCATTCGGGAGATATGCCACCGCTTTTCGGTAACAAGGGATATGCGTGGAGCGCATTTCTTACCGACAGATTCTCGCCCGAGGATGTTATGGGTCGTTCGGTGATAGTCCATTCGGATTCCGACGATTTCAGGAGTGACCCCTCTGGCAATTCGGGTCGCCGCATAGCGTGTGGAATTATAGTCGGAGCATAATTTTTTCAAGCTGTCGCATCACTCCCCCGCCGTGTCATTCTCGAGCGAAGCGAAGAATCTCGGCGGGGATGCGGATTGTGCGAGGGAGACTTTTGAGGAAAGTCCCCCTCGCGCTCCCTTCAAACCTTTTAAAACAGGGAAAAGTTAACCCATTCAGTTTAGATGTGGTAATGCCAAAGGCGTTAGAATCTCGGTGGGGTAGGATGCAGATATGTAAAGTAGTTATCTAACAGAAAGCCTTCCCCTTGAGGGGAAGGTGGCGAGCGAACGCGAGACGGATGAGGTGTAGATGAAAACTTCTATCTCTTGACTTTTGCCTGAAAATATTATATAATGAAAAGGATTTCAAGCAAGGGAGATAGAAATGGAGCTAAAACTTGTTGCTACCTGCCTTTTCGGGCTCGAGAAGCTTCTCGGCGAGGAGATAGACGACCTCGGTTGCAAGAGAGTCGAGACGATTGACGGCAGAATATATTTTGAGGGTGATGAAAATTCACTCGCCGATGCAAATATCAGACTTCGCTTTGCCGAGCGTGTTTTTATAGATATGGGGTCATTTTCCGCCGAGAGCTTTGAGGAGCTTTTTGAGGGAACTAAGGCTCTGCCGTGGGAGCGATTTATCGGCAAGAACGACGCATTTCCCGTAAAAGGACACGCCATAAAAAGTAAGCTTTTTTCGATTCCCGACTGTCAGAGTATAGTCAAAAAGGCTATCGTATCGCGCCTTAGTGACAAATACGGCATAAAATGGTTTTCCGAGGAGGGAACGAAATATCAGGTCGAGTTCTTTATACTGAAGGACAGAGCCACGCTGATGATAGATACCACGGGCGCGCCCTTGCACAAGCGAGGCTACCGTCCCGACTCGGGTGCCGCGCCGCTTCGCGAGACACTTGCCGCGGCTATAGCCGCAACCTCGCGTCCGAGAGAGGAAGTACTTCTTTGGGACCCCTTCTGCGGCTCGGGTACTATCGCCATCGAGGCAGCTATGATGATGCGCAATATCGCGCCCGGGCTCAAGAGGAGCTTTGCGGCTGAGAGCTTTTCCCAGATAGCGCCCACTGTATGGAGTGAGGCGAGGGAATGGGCGAGAGCCGATATAATAAAGGATTGCGGCTTTGAGGCGTGGGGCTCGGATATTGACGGCGAGGTGCTCGCCATAGCAAAGCAGAGCGCCAAGCGCGCGGGCGTTGCCGATTCGGTGAAATTCTTCGAGGCAGACGCGCTCACGATAAAAAAGCCCGACAGACGGGGAACAATCGTCTGCAATCCGCCGTACGGCGAGCGTCTTATGACACCCGCCGAGGTCGAGCGGCTCTACCGAGCTATGGGCAAGGTATTTTCTACCTTTGAGCCGTGGCAGATATATGTTCTTACCTCGTGCGAGAATTTTCAAAGCCTTTACGGCAAACGCGCCGATAAGGTGCGAAAGCTCTATAACGGAATGATACCCTGCAATCTTTATCAGTATTTCAGAAATAATAAATAATTAACGCATAAAATAAAGGAGCTTGAAAAAGCTCCTTCTATTTTATACTTGTGTTTAAATTCTTATATTATTTGCGATATCCCTCGCCATTACCGCGTATTCTCCGAGCGTATTTGCGGCGCGGTCGCCCGCAAGTCCGTGGATATATACGCCAAACGATGCGGCTTCAAGCGGTGAAAGGGATAGGTGACGCTGTGCGAGCAGGGAAGCGATAACTCCCGCCAGTACATCTCCCGAGCCGCCCGTTGCCATACCCGAATTTCCGCTGCGATTCAGATATATTTTGTCCGTGCCGTCGCTGACTACCGTATTGTGGTCCTTCAGTACGCAGATAAGCGAATTGTTCTCGGCAAATTCCTGCGCGGCGCGCGCTGTGTCTTTCAGTATCTCCTCTATCGACAAGCCCGTGAGTCTCGACATCTCCCCCGCGTGAGGCGTGACGATATGCCCCTTTGCGTACTTGAGAAGAAAAGGATGCTCGGATATGAGATTGAGCGCGTCTGCGTCAATGACAGTTGTGGTCTGCGTGCTTTTCAGAACCGCTTTGAGAAGCGTGAGCGCGGTCTTGCTTTTTCCAAGTCCACATCCGACAGCGACGGAATCAGAGGCGGCAAGTCGCTCTGCGAGACTGTCTGTGTCGGGAGAGTCCTTGTCGTAAACGGTAAGCACCGCCTCGGGGAGCAAGGTCTGCAAAATTATTCTGTTCTCCTCGGGCGTAAATATCTCAACAAGCCCCGCGCCCGCGCGGTAGGCTCCAAGCGCGCAGAGATATGCCGCCCCCGCCATACCGTATGAGCCGCAGACGCAGAGTACTCTGCCAAAGCTGCCCTTGTTCGAGCGTTCGGGACGGTGAGGGAGAGCGGCGAGGTCTGCCTCGGTGTAAGAAAATTCGGATATTTTTTTCATAGTATCGTCTCCGTCGTGTAATTATAAGTTAATTTTATCACATAATCGCCAAAAAATAAAGAATTTTTCTTTATTTTATCTAAAGATTATAAAATTTAAAAAAGCTATTGACAATTTGAAAGAAATATATTATAATGTGTAATGTCGCATTTTATGTCAATCGAAAAAAGCTCGGGAGGTATGTATGATTCTTGACGCAGGTCCTCTGCTCAGAGGAGAGGTAGAGAGCATAGATATTGATTATATGCTTTCACCCTTGATGCTCGACGGAATTGTGTTTGATACCGATGCTCATGTTGTCGGTAAGCTGACCGATAACGCAGGCTATATGCGCTTAACACTAAAAGCGGAACTCGCTTATAGCACCGAGTGTGCAAGATGTCTTGCTCCCGTAAGAGGAGTTTTCACTCTTGACTTTGAGCGCACGGTGGTGGCTGAGGGAACGCTGAGCGAAGAACAGCTTGACGAGCATTTTGACGAATACGCTGTGCTTGACGGAAGTATGCTTGATATAGACGAGCAGTTATCCGAAGAATTGCTCCTTGGATTTCCGAAAAAGCTTTTGTGTACCGAGGATTGCGAGGGACTTTGTCCCAAGTGCGGAAAGCCGCGCCGAGAAGGCGATTGCGGTTGCCCCACGAAGGAGATAGATCCGAGACTCGCGGTTCTTAAGACATTCTTTGATGAAGACAAAAAATAAATAATTAATATAAATGAAAGTTGTGTTTTACACGCTTCAAGGAGGTGTAGATTATGGCAGTACCGAAGAGAAAAGTATCGAAAGCACGCAGAGATAAGAGACGCTCCAGCACATGGAAGCTCGAGTTGCCCGGCATGACAAAGTGCCCCAAGTGCGGAGAGTTCGTAAGAACCCACCGTGTTTGCAAGTCTTGCGGATATTACAAGGGACAGGAAGTTGTCAAGGTCGAGAACGACTAAGATTTGCCTTGCTGTCGGATAAAGGTTTCGTTGCAGATTCGCGCGAAACCTTTTTTCTTTTCAAATTTTCAAAAAAGCCTTTCAATGGCGCAGAAAATATGTTATAATTGTCATAATACTTGTATGGAGGTGCTTTTGTGAAAAAAATTGCTTTAATGCTCGCGCTCCTGCTTCTGCTTTCGGCGGCGTTTGTTTCTTGTAAGCGGGATAACGGCGATGCTGATAATACGGCTAATACCGAGATAAAGCTTGAGCCGATGAACTTTTTTGAAATTGATATATCCGAGTATGTCGCTCTCGGTGAATATAGCGGACTTGATATAAACTGCGAGGACGGTCAATCGCGCGGAGACGCAGTCTGGGCAAAGGTGGTCGACGGCTCGGAAATAAAGAAATATCCCGAGCATCAGGTCAACTATTATTTTGAGCAGGCGAGGACGAAATACGAATATCTTGCGAGACAGGGCAACGATACTTATGAGAATATTCTCGCGGGACTCGGCGTGACCGAGGAGGATATGATTGCCGAGGCGAGAGAGCTGACTCGCGATGACCTTGTGTTTGCAGCGGTGGTAAAGGCGGAGAATATTTCTCTGAGCGACGCCGATAAGAATAACAATTTCGATAAATATGTAGAAAAATTCGTCGACAGCTACGGATACGGCGAGGAGTATGTCAGGGAGAATATGTCGGAGCAGATATACGAGACCATGCTCTTTGATAAAATGCTTGAAAAGCTGATAACTCTTAATAATTTTGCTTCAACGGAGGGATAAGATATGCGGATAAATGTTAATATCAAAAAGCTTGACGACAGGGCTATATTGCCGACTTATGGCTCGGAGTTTGCCGCGGGAGCAGACCTTTATTCTTGCTCGGATACGGTTGAGATAGCGGCGGGCGAGACTGTGCTGATACATACGGGAATAGCGATTGAGCTTCCCGAGGGGTATGCGGGACTGGTCTACTCCAGAAGCGGACTTGCCTCGAAAAGAGGACTCGCGCCCGCGAATAAGGTTGGTGTTATCGACTGCGATTACAGAGGAGAGATAATGATTGCGCTTCACAATCATGGCAACAGTTCGCAGACTGTCGAGCGCGGCGAGAGAATAGCTCAGCTGGTAATCACCCCCTATTTTACGGCTGATTTCAATGAGAGCGATGAGCTTTCCAACACAGTGCGCGGCGAGGGCGGCTTCGGCTCAACGGGGAGAAAATAAATCTCTTTTATCGATGCTTTTTGAAAAAAGATGAACTGATTTTACAGAGTTGTCGGGAATTTTCGGGTTGTTTTGGAAAATATACTGTGATATAATATAGGCAGAATGGTATGAATATTACCAAAAAACTCGAAAGGAAAAATCTTATGAAAAGAAGACTTTGTTTGCTTCTCGCGCTTCTTATGGTTATGACGACCGTTTTCGGTCTTACCTCCTGTAAGAAGAAGGACGGCGAGGGCGAGGAAACTACCGTTTCCACCACAGTTGGCGGTGGTGACGCAGCGGGAGAGCCGGGTTCAAAGGACGACCCCACTCTCTACGAGGATCTGCCCACGGGCGACTACAAGGGATACACATTCACATTCCTTAACAACATTTCGGACTATGCGAACACTACCATAGTTCCCACGGTTACATCTGACTCGGTCAACCAGGCTATGTTCCAGAGAAACAGCTTTGTTAAGGATAAGCTCAAGGTTAACATAGCAGAGGAGCGTATGAAATACGCGGATGTAAAGGAGACTATGCAGAAGCTCACAACCTCCCAGGAGTTTGTTTACGATGCCGTATACAACGAGGTGCAGCAGCAGACCTCTCTTTCCACAAGCGGCGCTTACTATTCGGTCGAGGAGTACGAGGAGTACATAAATCTTTCCAAGCCCTGGTGGTTCACCGATGCTATGGAGAGCCTTCAGGTCGACGGACGCGGCTTTGAGCTTTTCGGTGACCTTCAGCTTATGTATTACGATTCCATCTGGGGAATGACCTTCAACCAGAAAATTCTCGCCGATAACCATCAGGCTTATCCTTATGAGCTTGTGAGAAAGGGCGAGTGGACTATTGACGCGCTCAAGGATATCGTTGCGGCAACGGCTCAGGAGGGCTCCGACGAGAATTACGGTGTTTCCTCCCACAAGGACTGGATACTCGCTATGATTTCGGGAAGCAATTTCGTGCTTGTTGAGCAGGATGAGGACGAAGTTCTCAAGATGTACGAGGATGCCGAGACCTTCGTTAATGTATATACCGCAATAATGAACGGATTCTTCCTTTCCAACGGTGAGGAGGGAGTGAACTACATAGAGGCTGAGTATCATACTAACTCCAGAGATAACGATTTTCCGAACATTGAGGATCGTGAAAATTGGGGCTTCCAAAATATTTATCGAAAGGGTAAATCTGCGTTTATGGCAGGAACCATCGGAGATATTCAGATGATACGCTCTGCGGAATTCGAGTACGGTATAGTTCCCACGCCTAAGTACAATAAAGATCAGGAGCAGTATGTGAGCTGGATATTCCGTGGTGCTGCGTCCTGCAGTATTCCCGCGGCTAACCCCGAGCTCGAGCGTACCTGCACGATTCTCGAGAACCTTGCGGCATACTCGTATAAGCTCGTTAAGTATGAATATTACGATATAGTCGTTCAGACAAGAACGGTTCGTGATAACGACTCTATCGAAATGCTCGACATTATCTTCGGACATCACGAGGAGATTGAGGGAACACCTCGCTTTGAGATGGATTCGGTTTACGAGATAGGCATTTCAAATGTAATCAAGAAAGAAATGTGTGATAGAAGCACAAACATTCAGTCCTCTATCGCCGGTGCGTCGGATGTTAAGAAGAACATCGGTAAGGTTATCGAAGGATATAAGGGTTGATAAACTGAATCCTATCTGCGCCTGCTTCTTTAGCGCAGAACCAAAACACATGAAATGAATAAAAATGACCGCTTTCGTTATCTGTAAAAGGATAACGAAAGCGGCTTTTTAAGTGAAACGCCCTTTTTAGTTTGAATAACGGTATAATCAAGCCCGCGGTGAGAAAAAATAATTCTATTGAACGGGGGTGCGGTTATGGATTCTGGCGATGTGAAAATGAGAACGGTTATGGGTGTCGGTGTGGGAGAGAGAGCGACTATAGGAAAGCTGCGCGAGGTCGGCGAGGGGGATTTGGCAAACGGAAGCGAGATAGCGCTATGTCGCAAGCCTATCGACGCAAAGAGGTTGCTTGAGATATCACGCGCCGATTTTTCCGCGCTTGTTTGCGTTGGGGAGGGCAAGGGAGAGATAGCCGAGACGGCGAGAGAGGTCGGATTGCCAACGCTCTTCCTTTCGGAGGACGCCGCAGAGGAGTGTGATTGCGGAGAAAATGCTATTCTTTATCCCGACAGAGGTATGCTTTTCGTCTCGCCGACAATAGCGGTAATGGACGAGTTTACATCGATTTCAGAGCGTCTTCCCGAGAGTCGGGAGCTGTCGGGTATAAAGGTGTGTGATATATGTGAATATCTCTCGGGAAAAATCCTTGGTAAAGCGGTGGAGATGTCAGAGCAGTCCGGGAGCGAGGACGCGCTCTTTGAGATATATAGCAGATTTGCCGAGGAATGCGGTGAGGGATATATAACCGTGCTGATACAAAAAGAAGTGAATAGACTTGAGCATCTGCGTGCGCTTCTTCGCGCGGCGGTTTACGGAAGAATAGCAGTAGCCTCTTTCGCAAGCTCTGTGCGCGAATACAGAGAATTTTGCGAGGTATTTGATATGGCGCGCGAGGAGCTGTCCCGCGAGAGACGCGAGTTTGAGGACGGAATAGCAAGGGGTGTTGCTTCGGGCGATATCCTGAGTCTGCTTTATGCGAGCGAGCTTGCGCGCGCGTCAGATTTTTTTGTGGTTGATGCGGAACATCTCACGCAGGCTGCCGTTGGGGAAGAAAAGGACGAGGCGTGCGGACGATATTTGAGGTTGTTAGCGGACGAAGCTTCTGCGAATATTGATAAGCTTCTCGTGTGCGGTGAGAGAGAACTGATAAAAACGGCTGTTGAAAAAAGCAAGACCAATTTTCCATAACAAACAAAAAAATCACCAAGCCTTAATGGCTTGGTGACTTTTGTTTGGCACGGCGTAAGGGATTCGAAACCATGCAAGCGCAAAAAAACCACTTTTCTCATTATCTGACTTAGCGCTTGCGTTGAGAAAAGTGCAAGCACTTTCTCGCGGGGGTTCTATCACAGTTCATCAAGCTAAACAAAAATCACCAAGCCTTGGTGGCTTGGTGATTTTTGTTTGGCACGGCGTAAGGGATTCGAACCCCCGACCTTTTGGTTCGTAGCCAAACACTCTATCCAGCTGAGCTAACGCCGCAAAATACGCTTTTTTGCGTACCCATATATCTTATCACATTGTTTTTGATTTGTCAAGCGTTTTTTTAATATTTTTCAAAATTTTCTTTCTTATTCTTTCTTTTGCCCCCGCGAGAAAGTGCAAGCACTTTCTCAATGCAAACAGAGTTCTTAAATTTCACTTAATACCTATATCCGCATATTTAAACTAAATCATTGACTTTTTTAAAAATCTGTTGTAGAATGATAATAGTTGATTTGATTTAAAACAAAACTGCAAATAAGCCTTTATAAAAATAAAAAGAGAGTGTGTGACTTGCCCTTTGCGGCAGTCGCTGTTTTAAGGTTATGAAAAGAAAAATATACGCAACGCTTGCATTGTTGTTGGCCCTGAGCCTTTGCTTTAGCGGTTGCTTGAAGCAATCAGATAATTCGGGAGATGAGACGGGAACTTCCGCCGCCGATTCCACAGAGAAAAATACCTCAACTGCCGCAACAACGCCTCAGGCAACCACAGCTCCCAGAGGAGATGTCCTTACCACACATACTATAAAATATACCGAGCTCGGATTGGTGCCGTACTCATTTTCCACCGACGAATATTATGTTGCCGACGCCGCGCCGTCAAAGTCAAAGGATAGCATAGATATAAATATCTACGGCAACGGAACCGCGATGATAAGTATACAAGATTATTGGGGCAACATAGCCCTTGTGAGGGTTATAGCCGATAAGTCCGAAATAAGAGATATAGAGCTGATTTCTTTTGAGGAAGAAAATAGCGTAAATATCGCCTTTTGCGGAGCGCGTGGCGACGGAATAACCAATGATACCCGTATCATTCAAAACGCCATAAATTCGCTTCCGAACGGCGGTACGATATATTTTCCCGCGGGTGTTTATCTCGTTGACCGCCTTGTCCTTGGAGATGGGATAACACTAAAGCTTCAAGGCAGGGTCGAAAATGTAGAGGACGGATATACAGACGAGCTTGCCGCGAGAGTTGAGGCGGGAGAGTTTGCAATCATCAAGGACAGTCTTGCAAACAACAACCTCATTCTCAATCATGATCCTAACGGTTCGGGAATGCTTGGAACATCAAATATCTCGATCATAGGCGGTATGATAGACCTCAACGGAGCGCTTTCCCAAAAGGTTCAGGTCGATGTTAATCAGTACGGTCCCGAGGGCAACGCTTCGCGCACTGATACCTGCGGAATTGCTTTTTCCTGTGGTGAGAATATCCTTTTCGAAAATGTGATTTTCAAGGATTCATACAACGCTCATGTGATGCAGCTCGCGGGAATGAAAAATCTCACCATCAGGAACTGTATGTTCGCGGGCTATGTAAACCGCGCGCAGGTAAAGGGGGATATCACGAGCGCTCTGATGACGCGAGAGAGCATACAGCTCGAATACACTCACTCGGGAGCAATGCCCCCATCTACCTTTGAGGCGGGAGAGTTCAATTACTGTGAGAATATCCGCATAACGGGCTGTTATTTCGGAGATAGCGACGAGGCGGGATATCACTCCACGCCTATCGGACAGCACGGACAGATGGGACGGGCGAATGTAACGGGGCTTGAGGTCACCGATTGCGTCTTTGACAACCCCTATTACTGCGCTTTCCGCGCGCCTAACTACTGCGGAGTGACGATAAAGAATAACAAATTTATCTCCGATATTGCGGGCTATGAGAACGGGTATTTTATCCAGTTCTTTATGACAGATTCCAACGGCTCATATTTTGGAAAAAGTTCGACGGGGGCAGGCACTACCATCACCGCGGCGACGGCGTATGAGCACGACGGACTGCACAACATACTCGTCAGCGATAACGACTTTCTTATCAGCGGAAGCTCGAATAAGCGAGTTATATCTATCGTTTCGACAGCACATCTTGCCGGTGCTAAGACGGTTTCGGGTCTTATGAAAAAGGTTGAGGGGCAGACCTACGGGGCGAGTTATTCGGGTTTTGTGAAATCGACGAATTTCGCCTCTGATGTGATTTTCAGCGACAACGACATCAAGGTCACCGTAACTAATTATTATAAGGATTATCTTGCGCACTTCGGCGGAATCGCGGGTCTTGTGGTGAGCGGAAATAAAGTCGATACGGTAAGGCAGGTCAGCTTACCTTACAGATATAATAACACCAAGGGAATCAAGGTTGACAGCGAGGTAAACAGCGCTAACGCCAAGAAGCTCACATTCGTTACGGCACTTACCAATTATTATGTTATTCTGCCAACCGCGAACGGCGGTACTATAAAGATTGCGGCAAGCTCGACCACCGCGCGTACGCTATCGCTTTACGCGGGTGAGCATATAAAGCTGGAATATATCATCAATTCCTCACATAATGTAGAGGTGCGCGTAGTATGTGACGAGGGATATAGCTTTGGCGGTTGGGTATTGCATAGCGATTCAAGCGAGTATTCGCCGTCGTCGAATGTATCGCTTAGAAGCAATCTTCAACTAAGAGCGGTATGCAAATAATAAGTATCGGAGACAGTCATAGCGGCTGTCTCCGATACTTATTTTAATTATATCAAATTAAGTGAAATTTGTTGAAAAATAAATGATAATATGGTATAATTAGGAAAATAATTTTGTGAGAAGCTTGGGGAAATGATAAAGAGGACTATTGATAAGAATGTTTATGAAGCTTTGCTTGAGCGTCTGCACCTGATATTCAGAGAGTTTGACAATATTTTCATTTCATTTTCAGGTGGAAAGGATAGCGGGCTTCTGTTAAATATAACGCTTGATTTTGCAAAGAAATATTATCCCGATAAGAAAATAGGTGTTTTTCATCAGGATTTTGAGGCGCAGTATTCGGTAACAACAGAATATGTTGAGAAAACCTTTGAGCGGATAAAGAACG
Source organism: Clostridia bacterium (assembly GCA_017625755.1). Classification (GTDB taxonomy): domain Bacteria; phylum Bacillota; class Clostridia; order Oscillospirales; family CAG-272; genus HGM12713. The sequence continues at coordinate 13,510 of JAGAKG010000037.1, forward strand.
ATGTGGAGCCTTATTGGGTCTGCCTTCCTATGGCAACGAGAACGGCACTCAGTAATTACGAGATGTTTTGGTATCCCTGGGACGACAAAAAAGAGGAAATTTGGGTGCGTCCTATGCCAAAGCACGAATATGTTATAAATCTTCAGAACAATCCCATTTCTACATATAAATATAAAATGCACCAGGAGGATCTTGCAAAGCAGTTTTGCCGTTGGTATAAAATGAGTCACGGCGGCAAAAAAACTGTGTGCTTGCTTGGTTTGCGCGCAGAGGAGTCGTTGAACAGATATAACGGATTTATCAACAAAAGGTACAGATACGGCGACGAATGTTGGATAACGGGCATTTTCAAGGATGTATGGACGGCATCGCCTATGTACGATTGGACAAGCTCGGATATTTGGTACGCGAACTATAAGTTCGGATACGAATATAATAGCCTGTATGATCTGTTTTATAAGGCAGGAGTGCCTGTTGATCAGATGAGAGTCGCGTCTCCGTTTAACGATTACGCCAAGGAGAGTCTTAACCTTTATAGAGTCATAGACCCTGAGATATGGGCAAGGCTGGTCGGGCGTGTCAAGGGTGTAAATTTTGGCTCTATTTATGCTAAGACAAAGGCAATGGGCTTTAAGAATATCACCCTTCCCGAGGGATATACCTGGGAGATGTATACTAAATTCCTGCTCGATACACTTCCCGAGCGCATAAAGAGAAACTATTTGAAGAAGTTCAATACCTCGATAATGTTCTGGCACAATACGGGGGGCGGACTTACTAACGAGACGATAGAGGAGCTGAAGGCTAACGGCTATAATATCCGTTTGAACGGAATTTCAAGCTATACCGTTAACAGGTGCTACCGAGTCATTTTTGTGGGAAAGATTCCCGACGATACCGACGATATTAAAAGCACTAGAGATATTCCGAGCTGGAAGCGAATGTGTTACTGCATACTGAAAAATGACCATCTCTGCAGAAGTATGGGCTTTGGTCTGTCTCGTGAGCAGAAACGGCAGGTTGATTATCTTCGCAAGAAATATAAAGGAGTAGATGAGGAATATGGCATATAAAAGTCCCGTATATAGCATTATCGCTGTTCCGATAGAAAAGATAGTGCCGAATACATATAATCCAAACACGGTTGCTCCGCCCGAGCTGAAGCTCTTATACGACAGTATAAAAGAGGACGGATACACGATGCCGATAGTCTGCTATTATGATAAGGAAAATGACAAATACATAATAGTCGACGGCTTTCACCGATACAGAATAATGAAAGAAAATCGGGATATCTACGAGCGTGAGGGCGGAATGTTGCCCGTGTCGGTTATCGAAAAGTCTATTGATAAAAGAATGGCAAGTACGATAAGACACAATCGCGCCAGAGGCTCTCACGATGTTGACCTGATGAGTAATATTGTTAAGGAGCTTCACGAAGTTGGACGCTCGGACGCTTGGATATCGAAGCATTTAGGTATGGACAAGGACGAAATACTCCGCCTGAAGCAGATAACGGGCTTGGCGGCGCTATTTAGCGAAGCTGATTTTTCACAAGCTTGGATCTCCGCGGACGACGAGGTTGCGGGAGACGGCGCAAGGCAAGAGAATACCGTTATTTTCGACGCGCTTGAGGAATAGTTTATATATTCTTAATGACAGTCTTTAAAAGTTAAGCGAGCATAACAAATGAAAAAACACGAGAAATTTTACGATGTTTCTAGTGTTTTTTTGTGATATAAATTTAATTTTTGTTTTGCTTTTCTGCGTTTTTTACGACGGTCAAAAAATTCGTTTATTTTGAATTTTATTACGAGCTTGCTTCGTATTCTTTCAAAAAGATTATCCACTTCGGGAAATGGAAGGAATGTTCCGCCAATGCGTTCACGGAACAAACGGTTCATTCGTAGCTTGTGTCGTTTGCTTCGTGGAGGTGTTTCTATATTCTCAAAATTTTTGGGGTCTAATTCGGGAAAACAACGCCAATAGTATTCACATTTGTAGCAATAACCCTCAAAGACATCTTCTTTGTTGCCTTGGCAGGCGTTAGGATATCCGGGCGTAATATCTATTTTATTCTTTTGAATATTTTCGCTCATATATTCTCCTATTCGCATATAAAAAAGGTGCGCAACCGAAGCCACGCACCGAAAAACGCAAACTCCAAGTTGTCGCCAAACGAACTTATACGCAGATAGGCATTTGCATACCATCAAACGGGAGTCGCATTTTTACCAAATGGATTTGTTTGATAGTATTGCAAAAAAGGGTACAGTTATTCCATAAAGAAAAACATACCTATCGGCGCGATTATTAAGTTCGTTTGGCATAGCTATTATATCACATTTTTTTCGGCTTGTAAATATAGTTATTGAAATTTTATTCAATCACCTATTAATAGGCAAATATATTTGGAATACACCGTAGGGTCGTTATGTAAACGACTATTCGCATATAAAAAAGGTGCGCAACCGAAGCCACGCACCGAAAAACGCAAACTCCGATTGTTGTCACACAAACTAATCGGAATAGGGAATATTTCAGCCATACTCAAATTAAGAGGAGCCTGCGTTTTTGCCAAGTTCATCAATTTGAGTATGTCTAAAAAATGGTATAATATGCCCATAAACAAAAAATACCCCTAATACCGATTATTTAGTTTGTGTGACAGTGTTATTATATCATATTTTATTCGGTTTGTAAATATAGTTAGTGAAATTTTATTTAATCACATGTCGAGGAAAAAACATTATTTTCTGAAATCTTTATTGGCTGACTACCGATGGTACCCCTACGGTATAAAATATCATACCGTTGTTGTGGTATAAATATGCGAATAAATCACACAGACCCGGTAGGGGTCGGCGCCCTCGACGACCCGTATAAAATTAAAGCTTTGCATCCTAAGTTAAGTTTGACAAATACCGCAAAAGGAAAAACACGGTATACCTCTTTAGAAACATACCGTGTTCTCTTAAGCTCTCCTTTTGGGGGCCACGCAAAACTGAACTGAGATTATTTTGCGGGGGTGTAATTGCAGGTGACAGAGAGGGCGGAGAAGGCTTGGTTGCCCGTCCCGATATTTATAGCGTTGTATTTCGACGCTGAGCCCTCATAGTATATGGCGTTGAGATTCTTAATTCCGTCAAAGGCGAAGTCGGATATTGTCTTGACATTCGTGCTTAGCAGGTAATTTTTGTCCGCCTTATTCGCGGGGTAGCATATAAGCTCGGTCTTATCCTTCGAGAAAAGTATCCCGCTAAGCGAGCAATATCTTGTGTTGGCGGAATTTACCGTTATGTCGCACAGAGCCGTACAGCCTGCAAATACGCCCGAGCCGATGGATTTTACTGTGGCTGGGATAGTTACCGCTTCGATAAAATCGCAGTTTTCGAAAGCTCCGTCGGATATTCCGCTCACCGTCTCGCCTTTTGAGTTTTTGGCGGGAATGATAAGACTTGTCCCCGAAAAGCTTCCTACACTCGCAATCGTGCAGCTTCCGTCTCCGTTTGACTCAAACACAAGCTCAAAAGCAGGACCGCTTGGCTTTGCCGTCGTGCTTTGAGGTGGCTTGGTGGTGCTTGATGTCGCGACTGTCTTTTCAACGAAAGCGCCAACCACCTCGCCGCTGTCGTCGTCTTCCTCCTCAATTCGCCCTGTGCCGGGGCTTTTGCCCATATTCAGACACGCCACTATGACGACGGTCGATATGAGCAGTACGAGAGATGAGGCAGAAATAATGATGAGTTTCATTTTTTGCTTGTCGATAGTTTTTTCCATTTTCTTTTACTCCTAACCTTATAGTATATGTTCGCCACTCAAATGCTACCATATATTTTTGTTGAGGTCAATTATAATCGTGCGACACAATTTTCTTCAACTCGGGTAAATTTGTGAGTGTTCGTGAGAAAATGAGCGGATTTTTGTCTCTTTGACAAATTAATCTTTTGATTTTTGTAGGACAAGAGAGTTGAAATTTCGACAAGTATGTGGTATCATATAAGGGATAAGAAAAAATAAAGTGAGATACGGATTTGTTGAAGATAGGAAATACAGAACTGAAGCACGGTTTGCTCCTCGCGCCTCTTGCGGGAGTCAGCGACCGAACATTCAGAAATATTTGCAGAGAACACGGCGCGGAATATACCGTGAGCGAGATGATATCGGCAAAGGCGCTTTGCTATGACCAGCTCAGTCGAAAAAAAGCGGCTGAGGAATCCGCCACGCTCGAGCTTGCCACGATATTTAAGGGCGAGATGCCTATCGCCATTCAGCTCTTTGGTTGTGAGCCTGAATTTATGGCTCGCGCGGCTAAATTGATAGAGGAGCGCTCATATTGCGGTTGCGTCTCCGACACGGCTCCCGCGGCAATTGATATAAATATGGGGTGCCCCGTGAGGAAAATTGTCGGCAACGGAGAGGGAAGCGCGCTTATGCGCTCACCCGAGGTCGCGGCGGCGGTTGTCAGCGCCGTGAGGGCGGCGGTATCCTTGCCCGTCACGGTCAAGATTCGCGCGGGGTGGGATAGCGTTACCGCTCCCGAATTCGCCAAACGCATTGAGGCGGCGGGCGCGGATATGATATGCGTCCACGCGAGAACCAGAGAGCAGATGTACCTGCCGGGGGTCGACCTGAGCGTGATAGAAGCGGTGAAGCGGAGCGTATCGGTTCCCGTCGTAGGGAACGGAGACATATATTCCGCCGAGGACGCTATAAATATGATGCGTCAGACGGGGTGCGACGGAGTTATGATAGCGCGCGGAGCGCTTGGAAATCCGTGGATATTCACAGAGATAGCGGCGGCGTTTGAGAGCAGGGAATGGACATCGCCGACGCCCGCGGAGCGCCTTTTAGCCGCTCGCGAGCATTTTGTCCGTATGCTTGACGATAAGAGCGACAGACGCGCAACTGCCGAAGCCAAAAAGCACATCGCGTGGTATATCAAGGGAATGAACGGAGCGGCGGCAGCGAGGGCGGCAGTCATGACGGCACAGGATTCCGAGGAGATACTTGCGATAATAGACAAACTTTTATTTGCCGAGGAGAGAAAATGAGGGATATAGCTATAATTTCTCAAAACAAGGAGCTATCAAGGCTTATCGAGCTTGAAGCGCTTTCCTGCGGAGCTTCCTGTCGAGTGCTTACTCGTATTCCTGCCGATACATCGGGCTATGAAATGATATTCATTGATGCCGACACGGTAGCCGTATCAAATCAGCTTGATGTGAATGTTACGGTGGCGATAACAGAGAAGCAAGAGAGCGCTGAAAGCCTTGCGGATAAATATAATGTCGTTTTGGAATATCCGTTTTTACTTGCTGAGCTTCGCTCTGTGATACTCAATATGAGTGTCTCTGTGGGTGGCGAGTTGGAGAAAAACAAAGCCTATCCGTCGGTGCTTTACGCAGACTGCGAAAGGCGTGAGATTGAATTTTCAGCTCACAAGCTTTCTTTCTCTGAATACGAGTTTCGTATTCTTTGCCGTCTGTGCGCTACGCCAAGGGAGGCGGTAAGCCGCGCGGAGCTTGACTCGCTACTTGAGAGCGACGGTGGAAATATGACGGATGTCTATATATGCCACCTGCGAAAGAAATTCGAGCCCCTCACTCGGCAAAAGGTTATATATACCGTTCGCGGAGTTGGATATATGACGGAATATTCTATGGAATGGATATAGTCTTGTCTTGTTGATATATAAAAAGACAGAGAATTTGATTTCTCTGTCTTTTTCCTTTTGATCAAAAGTGATAATCCTTCAATGCCCGTCTCAGCTCACACTCTATCGCCTCTGCCATTTTCGCAAATCCGAGGTCGGTGGGGTGAGTTCCGTCGACCGTGCAGGAATCCTCGTCAGGTCCGCGGAAAAGGCTCTCGCCGTCGATGTAATATACATTTTTGTCTCCCTGCGAGAGGGCGTAACGGTATGTGTCGATTATCACATTTCTCCGCGCGATGCTCTGCTCACGCTCTTTTTGAAAATCGGGGCGGGAAAGCATTATGTAGGGAATGTCGGGGTTCTTCTCCCTTATCATTTTATACATACGGCAATGCGTGTCGGCAAGATACTCCACGCTTCGCGCGTTGTGGTCGTAGTCGCTTACAAAGGCGAGCATATCAAGCCCCGCCATATATTCAACTATATTTTCCTCGGCTAACGCGTTTCCCGAAAAACCGAGATTTATATAATCGAGGTTCAGTCGGCGCGCGATGATAGACTCGTAGGTGTTTCCGGGGCGTGACGCGCAACCGCCTTGAGTGATAGAGCTTCCGTAGTAAATTATAGGCTTGTCCGCACGGTATTTTGCGCCCTCTTTAAGCTCTGCGTTCTCGTCAAGTCCTATTTCGAGACTGCTTACGGGATTATATGAGGGGAAATTCACGGTAAGTGAGCGCATACGCGAGTCGGGCAGATTGATTATCGCCTCGTATCCGTGTGAAACATCTCCCGTTCCCATACGGAAAAGTCCGAGAAAACGGCTTCCTGTGGGAGTGTCCTCATAGAGGTCGAATCCGCAGACATTCGCCCTCGGCATATGGTCATAACGCGCCTCGTATGGCATCACCACACGGACTATGATATGCCTTGAATCGGTAGAGAAGCGTACTCTGCCACCCGCTGTGCAAATGTAGTGTCGGGCAACTCCCGCGTTTACATTGAGTCCGATTTCGTCGGGCATACGCTTGAAAACGCTCTCTGTTTCGGGCTTATAAAGTCCGTATATCTTAAAGGGAACTTGTCTTACATCGTGAAAAATTATACCTGCTTCACCGTCAAGGGTGGTTTTCAGCATATTAGAGTCGACTTCTTTAAAATCCTTAGTTGCCATATTCGAGTCCTTTCCAAAAATAAAACATTTAATCCTTATGATTGTGACAGTGGTCGGTGAAGAAGCCCTCGAGGTTTATCTCGAAATTTCCTTCTCCATTCTCTTTAAATCCCACAGCGCGTAGCAGGGAAGCGTCCTTTACCTCTCCGACGAAATACGCGCGGTGAACACCGCAAAGGTCGATAAAATTGAGCGCGCCTCTGCCCATAACGAACATAGCCTCAAAATTATCAAAATCGAGCGCGGGAGAGAGGTCATATATAAGTCCGCCATCCGCCGCTACCTTGAACTGGCAGACGCCTGCAAGTCTGTCGTCAACGGTTGCGACATACGCAAGCGCGTCGGGATTATATGTTACTCCGCAAAGCTCGCAGATATCCTTTTGTTTTTCCTTTGTTTCAATGGGTAATACCTTAAGCATTTTTCAAGCCTTTCATTTATCTGTTCTGTTATTTTTTGCTTTATTATTTTTTGAGTTCTTTTCAACGCCTCTCAGGTATTCTGCCTGAGTTGCGGTGAGGTATCTCCATTTTCCGGGGGCGAGGTCGCCGAGAGTTATCTTTCCGATAGCAATTCTCGTGAGCCTTGTTACCTCAAGTCCAACGCTTTCGCACATCTTTCGTATCTGCCTGTTTCTGCCCTCAAAGAGGGTCATACGAAGCACCGAGCTGTCTCCCTTTATTGATATAAGCTCGGTCTTTACGGGAAGCAGCTTGTAGCCGTCTATCTCCATAGGGGCATTCAACTGCTTCAGGGTTTCCTTCGAGACTACTCCGTCCACCTTGACATGATATATTTTCGGTATCTCGTGTCTCGGGTGAGTGAGCTTCAGGGCAAGGTCTCCGTCGTTTGTGAGAAGGAGCAGCCCCTCCGAGTCCATATCGAGCCGTCCCACGGGATAGACACGCGCTCCCGCGTCAGCCACAAGCTCGGCAACGGTGGCTCTGCCTCTGTCGTCAGACATTGTGGTGAGATATCCCCTCGGCTTATTAAGCATTATATAGATATTTTTCTTGAATTTAGGCATTTGAACAGGCTTTCCACGATAGGTTACCGTGTCGACCCCGGGGACTATTCTCATTCCCGCCTCGGCTGTTTCTCCGTTCACCTTGACGCGTCCCGCCGCAATTTCCTTTTCGGCGGCTCGCCTTGACATTACGCCGCAATCCGTGAAATACTTTTGCAATTTTATAGAATCCATTTGATATCCTTTGTTTATTTGAAAATTCTGTCCCAAAAAGTTTCGTCGTCCGTCAATCTATTGACATTTTCGGCGCAGATAAGCGCAGATGAGTCGGCGGCGAAATCCCCGTAGGAATAGTATACAGTACCCGCGTGTACCCCTCTGTGCGTTGGCGCAAACTCAAAGCGGTGCGTCGTTTCAACTCGGCAGAGTATCTTTCCTCTGTCGCGCGGCACCGTCAGTCTTATTTCTTCTGTGTTCGTGAGCGTGACGAAATCTTCCTCACCGCCCGTCACAGGCAGGGCATAGGAAAATGCGCCGACCTCAGCGATAAGAAGCGATTCGTAGCTATCAAATCCGAAATCGAGCATTTGCGTATGGTCACGCCAATCGTCGGGGGCGTTGAGTGTGACTGCGATAAGCGTCAGCCCATCGCGCTCGGCGGCGCTCACAAGGCAACGCCCTGCGCGCTTGGTAAATCCCGTTTTAACGCCGATAGCGCCATCATAGAGCCTCAGCATTTTATTGTGATTTACGAGCGTTCGAGGGTTACACCTACTATCTATGGGGATAGTTTTTTTATATGTAGAGACTATCTCTCGTACCGTCTCATTTTTCAGCGCGTGCGATGCGATTATCGCAAGGTCGTACGCCGTCGTATAATGCTCGTTGTCGCTGAGTCCGTGGGGATTGGTGAAATGTGTATTATCAAGTCCCATCTCACTTGCCCTTGCGTTCATCATATCGGCAAATTCCTCGACGCTACCCGCCACGGCTATCGCTATGGCAGTTGCCGCGTCGTTAGCCGATTGAAGCAACAGGGAATAGAGCAGTTCTTCCATAGTTATCTGCTCCCCCTCGTACAGATAGACCGACGAGCCCTCCACTCCAACGGCTTCGGGAGAGACCCTGACTGTCTTTTTTGAGTCAAAGCTTTCCGCAGCCACGAGCGCGGTCATAATTTTTGTTGTACTCGCCATCTCCATTCGTTCGGTGTGGTTCTTTGAATATAGAACATTCCCCGAGTTTGCGTCTATGAGTACCGCGCTCTCGGCAGAGAGTGAAAGCGAAGCCTCGGGGGAAGCATTAGCACGGAACACGGCGCAGGAAAAAACGAGCAAAAAGGATAACAGGCAGACGAGAGCTTTTTTCATATAATAATAACCTTCCTAAAGCACAAAATGGCATAACCAACCAAGCCAGAGCTTATCTGGCTTGATTAATTATATGATGGGAAAGGTTATAAAATGATACTTATATAGTTTCCTCGGGTGCCTTATCAAACAGCTTTTTGATCTTCGCGATAATATCGGGAGTACGCTCAACGAGGTCTGCAATCTGGTCAACAGGATCGGGCTTGCCCTTCATTCCGACATTGATAAATTCAACATCTCCGTCAGAATCGATTATAAGAAATCCTACGGGAGCCATAGTGAGACCTGTTCCGCCGCCACCGCCGAAATTCTGCTGTCTTACGGGTGAGCTTTCCTTCTTGGAGCTATAATCAACGCCGCCTGTTGCAACGCCAACCGACACCTTGGATATCGGGATTATAGTAACGCCTGTGGGAGTAATTATGGGCTCGCCCACCATAGTATTCGCGTCGACGATTGAGCGAACATTCTCAAGAGAAGATTTGATTATTTCGGGGATTTTGTTTTCAGTTGCCATAACTTTTATTCCTTTCGGTTAATTATTTATATAAATTTTTTATAGCTTACAGTTTGTGGTTTTTCTTTTTCTGTGATTTGGGCTTCGCAGATGCTTCTGATTGGCGGTCGTCCCTTGACATCTGAGCGAATTTGTGCTTCAGGAATGTCTTGAGTGCCGATAGCCCTATATCTAAAGTATGCCATACTCTAAGAGAGAACATAAGCTTGATATCGACGGTTGGCTCCTCCGCAAGGTAGTCGAGGTCTACCGAGATATCGCTTTGCGGTAGCTTTTCAAAGCATTTTACCGACTCGAGCAGGGGAAGAAGAATGTTAAGCGACTGCGTTATGGCTCCGTACATTACCGCCGTGCTTGCGGCATCTCCCGTTGCCACGATAATCTTTATTCTCGCAAGTCTTATTCTTAGATGCTTGAAGAATCTTTCAACTACAAGAACGGCAAGAGATGTAATCATTTTTATGTTGTCCACTATCTCTCTCGGTTCTTTTTTCTTGCCCTTTTCCGCTTTCTTTTCCTGTTCTTTTTCCTTGGCGGTAAGCTTTTTTTTCTCAGCCTTCTTGCGAAGCTTTTTCCGTATTCTTTCCGCCTTGCGTGCGCTCATTGATTGCGCGCCGCGCTTCTTTTTCTTCTGCGGCAGTATGTTTATCTTGAAGAACAACACCCTCACCCAGAGTCGTAACTCGTCAGAATACGAGATGACAACAGTAGCTTTGAGTGAAGCTATAAACACTATTATCGCAGTTATTATAAGTATTGTCCAAAGCGCTCCCGTTTTCATCCCCTCCTTTTTTCTCTTACTTTTCTTTCGCGAAAGAAAAGTAAGCAAAAGAAAGCAAAACTACAAAATTTATTTTTGCTTTTTACTTATCTTTCTGTTTTTTATGGTTTTAGTCTACGCTTTATTATTCACCGTCGGTGCTTTCGATATCCGTTTCGCCTGCTTCCTCGTCAAAATCCTCACCGTCCTCGTCGGCTATGATAGGAGTTTCCTCCTTAGGCGGGAGAATTATCTCTGTTGCGGGAAGCTCGGAAAGCGAGTTGATTCCGAACACGCGGAGAAATTTATCTGTGGTTATATAGAGCATAGGTCTGCCTGGGGCGTCAAGTCTGCCGCAGGCGGTGATAAGGTCCTTGTCAATAAGAGAATTGACGGCGTAAGAGCTGTCAACGCCTCTGACCTGGTCGACGAACGAGCGGGTTACGGGCTGGTTATAAGCCACCACCGCAAGCACCTCCATCGACGACGCCGAGAGGTTTCCGCCTCTCTTGATTCCGAGGGCTTCTCTTATGTAAGGCGCGTACTGCTCCTTGGTTGAGAGCTGACAGGTATCGGGGAAGATAAGCAGATTTATTCCTCTTTTGGATTTAGCTCCGTTATAGTCCTCGCTCATATGCTCTATGATTTTTTTGGTATTTTTGAGGTCGAGTCCAAGCACCTCTGCTATTTTCGTATATTTAACGGGATAGCCCGCCGCGAAAAGTATCGCTTCTATGGCGCTTTCCACCGACTTTATCTGTTGCATCTGTTCTTCCATTTATTCCACCTCGTCATCTATCTCGTATTCGCTTTGCTCTATGGTGCTTTCGTCCGTGTTGAGGACGAATCTCGTGTTCGCGTCAAGGAGCGCGTTGTCTGTGTCGGTATCGTCTGAAATAAGCAGACGCCTTACCTTGATAAGCTCAAGGACACCGAGAAAGCTCGCTATGAGGTCAGGCAGGGTACTCTCCTCGCTGATTATCTCCTCAAGCGTAGCGCAGCCGCGCTTTTCGACCATTTTCAGAATAGAAACTATTTTTATCTCAACGGGAATTATCGGCTTACTTATCATAGGCTTGAAAGTGGTCGTTGCCGCTTTTTCAAGCGCGTTGTTGTATGCGATAATTCTTCTGACCGCCGTACACAAAGAGGTCACCTGCTGGTCGTGAACGAAGGTCTTATCCACCGATATTTCGTCGGTATCCTTGACCATACGCCCGTTGTAAAAGGCGTAAAGCGGAGCGAGCTTCTGCGCGGCTTCCTTTGCCTGCTGATAACGCAGAAGGGCATCGGCGAGCTGAGCGCGCGGGTCCTCCTCGTCCTCCTCGGTCTTGGGAAGAAGCATTCTGCTCTTGATGAGCATAAGCTCACTTGCCATCACGATAAACTCGGAAGCAATATCCATATTCAATTCCTGAGCGGCATTGATATACTCCATATACTGGTCGCAGATAAGCGATATGGGAATATCGGTTATGCTGACTTTGTTTTTGTGAATCAATCCCAGCAGAAGGTCGAGAGGACCTTCAAACTGTTCAAGTTTGTATGTGACAGCTTCCATAGTTAATAGAAATACTCCGTTAGTTTGGATTTTAAATTCTCAGAACGAAAAATATAAGCTTCATTATTCCGCCCGTGACGAAATTCAGAATCGGGTCAAGCACGCCAATCAGCAGCAGAAGCATAATTCCGAGTGATATATAGCGTTCATACTTCATAACTCCGAAATAGTATTTCGGGGGCAAAAAAACATAAAGGATACGCGAGCCGTCAAGCGGGGGAACAGGCAAGAGGTTAAAGACGGCAAGCGTGATGTTCAATCTTATTCCGAGCCACAAAAATGTCTGGACAAGATAGAGCATTGTGAGATTGTCCGTCGGCAGACTCGGAAGCAGAAGATAGAATATCTTCAGCAGAATCGCGAATATAACCGCGAGAATCACATTTGATATCGGTCCTGCCGCCGCCGAGATTGCCATATCGCGTCTCGGTTTTTTGAAATATCTTGTGTTTATCGGAACCGCCTTTGCCCAACCGAACCCGAAAAGAAGCATACAGATAAATCCGATGGGATCAAGATGCTTTATGGGGTTGAATGTAAGTCTGCCAAGATTCTTGGCTGTGGGGTCTCCCAGCTTGGCAGCCACATATCCGTGCGCCGTCTCGTGCATAGAGAGTGAGAGTAGGACTATTGGAAGGCTAAGAAGCAGTTGGATTATAAACGAGCGCATATCTCCGCCCGAAAGTAGGTTTGTAAGCATATTTTACTCCGTATTTTATTGCTTATACGATGTCGTTTGCCGTGATGTCCTCGTAGGTTTCGCGCCTTACCGCAACTCTCGGCACCCCGTCCTTTACCATTATTATCGGGGGGCGGGGGAGTCTGTTGTAGTTAGACGCCATTGAATAGTTGTAAGCACCCGTAACGAGAACCGCGAGAATATCGCCTCTCTGCGCTCTCTGTATCTCCATATTCTCACCGAGCAGGTCGCCCGACTCACAGCATCTTCCCGCAAGTGTCGCTCTGTAATCGCGAGGCTCTCCCGCTCTGTTTGCGATAAGCGCGGTGTACTGCGACTGATAGAGCGCGTATCTGGGGTTATCGGGCATACCGCCGTCGACCGAGATGTAATTTCTGAAGCCCTCGATCTCCTTTACCGAGCCGACTGTGTAGAGCGTAGCGCCTGCCGCCGCAACGAGTGAGCGCCCTGGCTCGAGAATAACTCTCGGCATCTTGATACCGTTCTCGCGGCAATATCCCGTAACCACCGCCGCGATATCCCTTATCGCCTCGGCGTAGTTTATCTCGCGGTCGTATTCGGTGTATCTCACGCCGAGACCGCCACCGAGATTAAGCTCCTTTATCTCGAAGTCACATTCCTTCTTTATATCTGCTATAAATCTTATCATAATGTCCGCCGCGTCAGCGAATGGCTCTATATCGAATATCTGAGAGCCGATATGACAATGCAGTCCCGCAAGCTCAACGCCCTCGGTTGCGATAGCCCTCTTTACGATATTCATAGCCTGTCCTGTGACTATGGCGTTTCCAAATTTGGAGTCAACATTTCCCGTAACTACCGCCTTGTGCGTGTGCGGGTCGATACCGGGGGTTATGCGGAGAAGTATTCTCTGAGTTACCCCTCTCCTTTTCGCCTCTGCCGAGAGTGCGGAAAGCTCGTCGTCGTTATCTACGACGAATGTGCCGACCCCCATATCCATAGCGTCGGATATGTCCTTGTCCGTCTTATTGTTTCCGTGAAAATATATCTTCTCGGCAGGGAAGCCTGCTTTTTTAGCTGTGTAAAGCTCACCACCCGATACGCAGTCCACTCCCATACCTTCCTCTGCGGCTATCTTATAGATACCCGTAAAGCAGAGCGCCTTTGAGGCGTAGAGCGGGAGCGCGTCGGCTCCGAAATACTCTGCGGCGGCACGGAGATATGTGCGTATATTTTCTCTTATCACATTCTCGTCAAGGATATAAGCGGGTGTGCCGAACTGCGCCGCAAGCTCAACTGCGTCTGCTCCGCCTATTGTGAGATGACCTTTTTCATTGACATCAAAATGACTGTGGATTATCATGGATTTATTTGTTTTCCTTTCCTGTTGGGGTATCTTCCTTTGAGATTTGGAACACATTCACGGCGGCATCAGAGCAGAGAGTTGCCATATATCCGTCGGTATGCTCGGTGATATTAGTTTTTACCACCGAGGGAGTTCCGTCCTCGACCTTAAAAATATTTATCGCGGCGTTTTTGCAGAAGCTTATATCGCCAACATGCTCCGAGCCAAGACCCATAGACATGGTTTCAAAAACTCGTATCGGAGTGGCGTGTGTTGCTATCATTACGCATTTTCCGTCGTTCTCACGGGCAATACCGAGTATCTCCGCGCAGACTCTGTCATATACCTCGGCGACGCTCTCGCCGTCAGTACAGCGGGCGTTTGAAAAATCGTTTTTCCATACCGCAAAATCCTCGGTATACTGCTCGTCTATCTCGTCAATAGTAAGCGTTTCCCATTCCCCCGCGAAAATCTCTCGAAGCCCCTCGCGCTTATGTACCGTCAGCCCCAAAAGCCCGGCTGCGGGGAGAGCAGTGTGATACGCGCGCTTGAGGTCGCTCGCATAGATAGCGTCAACCTTGAAGTTATCGCGGATATATTCACCCGCGAGCCGCGCCTGCTCCTTGCCGATATCAGTAAGGTCGAAATTTGAGTGCCCCGCAAAGCGGTGCTGCGCGTTTGCCACGCTCTGTCCGTGGCGGACAAGAATAAGTGTTGTCATAATTATAATCCCGTATATCTGTATATTTCCTTCCAAAGCTCTCCCTTGCCCTCGTTTTTGAGGGATGAGAAGTATATTATCGGAGTGTCGGGCAGTATAAATCCGTTTGAGGATATCAGCTCCATACTCTTTTTACGCTCAGTCGCGTTGAGCTTATCCGACTTTGTTGCCACGATTATATACGGAATTTCCGACTGATTCATAAATTCCAGCATCATCTCGTCGTCCTTCGTCGGCCCTATACGGCTGTCGACGAGCTGAACGACAAGCTTGAGCAGGTCAATATTGGGATTTTTGGTGAAGTATCCGTCGGTCAGCGAGGA
The DNA here is from genome assembly GCA_017625755.1 of Clostridia bacterium. Classification (GTDB taxonomy): domain Bacteria; phylum Bacillota; class Clostridia; order Oscillospirales; family CAG-272; genus HGM12713. The sequence goes on from JAGAKG010000037.1 coordinate 28,562, forward strand.
CCATTGCTTCTGGTTATCGTTGCTTCTTTTTGCAAATCCATAGCCGGGCAGGTCAACGAGAAAGAGCTTTTTGTCGACATCGTAGAAGTTTACCGTGATAGTCTTTCCCGGTGCCGAGCTGACTCTCGCCAGCGATTTTCTGCCAAGCAGGGTATTGATAAGAGAGCTTTTGCCGACATTCGAGCGTCCCGAGAGGGCAACCTGAGCCATCTTGTCGGTGGGGAACTGGTGTGGCAAGCCCGCGCTTATTCTGAGGGATACATTTTGTGTGTTTACAGGCATAGCTTTCGCCTTTCTTTATATTGTGAGGGGAACAGCGTCAGAGCTGCCCTTTGTAGGTGGAATTATCGTCGTGAGCGAGTCATCGCCCTCGCTTGACTTTTTCGCGCTGTCGCCCTTTTTTTGAACGAGCGCGTTTCTGAGGATATCCTCTGCGGTCTTGCAGGGGATAAAGCGGATATTTTCCTTTACCGCCGTGTCAAGCTCCTCGAAATCCCGCATATTGTCGGCGGGAATAAGCACGGTGCTGACACCTGCGGAATACGCCGCCATAGTCTTTTCGCGCAAGCCGCCGATGGCGAGTACATTTCCTCTGAGGGATATCTCACCCGTCATCGCGATATCTCTGCGTACGGGGATTCCCGTTATCGCGCTGACTATCGCCGTTATCATAGTAACACCCGCTGAGGGACCGTCCTTGGGAACTGCGCCCTCGGGAAAATGGATATGTATATCGTGCTTCTTGTAGAAATCGGGTGCGATTCCGTATTTTGCGGATATCGAGCGGACATAGCTTACCGCTATCTTTGCCGACTCCTTCATAACATCTCCGAGTGAGCCCGTGACCTCTATCTTGCCCTCTCCGTCGAGAATGAGTGCCTCAACGCGGAGCAGGTCTCCGCCCGCCTCTGTATAAGCGAGACCGTTTACCGTTCCCACCTCGTTAGAGTCGGATATCCTCTCGGGAAGCAGCTTTCTCTCGCCGAGATATTCCTTTACATCGGTTGCCTTGACCGTAACCTTATTGAGGTCAGAGTCCTCGACGAATCTCTTTGCCACTTTTCTTATTACATCGGCAAGAGTTCTCTCAAGATTTCTGACACCTGCCTCGCGGGTATAGTAGTCGATGATCTCAATTATCGCGCTATCGTCTATACGAAGCATCTTCTTCGTCATTCCGTGACGGCGTAGCTGCTTGGGAAGCAGGTGGTTTTTAGCGATAGCGAGCTTTTCTGTCTTTGTGTATGCGCGGAGCTTGATTATCTCCATTCTGTCGAGCAAGGGCTTCGGAACTGTGTCGAGCGTGTTTGCTGTTGCGATAAAGACACAGTTCGAGAGGTCAAAGGGAAGCTCCACAAAATGGTCGCGGAAATTCTTGTTCTGCTCGCTGTCAAGCACCTCGAGAAGGGCAGACGCGGGATCTCCGTGCGCATCGCGCGTGAGCTTGTCTATCTCATCAAGCAAAATGAGCGGATTATTCGACTTAGCCTGAGCTATCGCGTTTATTATACGCCCTGGCATAGCTCCTATATATGTTTTTCTGTGACCTCTTATGTCAGCCTCATCGCGTATACCGCCGAGGGAGACGCGCACATAATTGCGCTTCATAGCCCTCGCGACCGATTCGGCGACAGATGTTTTACCGACACCGGGAGGACCTACAAGACATATTATCTGATTTCTCAGCTCGGGGTTGAGCTGCTTTACCGCGAGAAATTCGAGAATTCTCTCCTTTATCTTTTCCATTCCGTCGTGGTCTGCGTCGAGTATCTTTTTTGCCGCCGACACGCTGACTCTGTCCTTGGTCGATACCGTCCACGGCAGGTCGATACAGGTGTCGAGATAAGTGCGCAGTACCGCAGCCTCGGAGGAACCGAAGGGGAGCTTTTCGAGCCTTGACGCTTCCTTCATAAGCTTTTCCGCGATTTCGTCGGGTAGCTTTGCCTCTCGTATTCTTCTCTCGTATTCGTCAATCTCGTCCTCGTCATTCTCGTTAAGCTCGTTCTTTATAACGCGTATCTGCTCGCGGAGGTAGTATTCCTTCTGATTGCGGTTGATATTGCTTCTTACTCTTTTCTGTATATTAAGCTCGTATTCAAGGAGTTTCGTTTCGCTCTGGAGCAGAGCGATAAGTATTTCTATTCTCTTTACGGGCTCGTAGCACTCAAGCACCTTCTGCTTGTCGACATACTTGACAAGGATATTCGACGCAATAAAATCCGCGAGCAGAGCAGGGGATTTTATCGACTTCGCCGTCATAATGATATCGTCGCTGACAGAGGGAAGAAACTTGACAAGCTTTTCTACCTCTCCGAGAATTGCGTGGGAATAAGCCTCGTTGCGAAGGCTGTCCTCGTCCGACATCATAACTATCTTAGAGACAGCGTCAGCCACGGTATAGTCGGCAAAGCTACGGAATTCGACCACCGTCGCGCGGGTATAACCTTCCGTGATAAGTCGCATAGTTCCCTCGGGAGTTTTTAGTGACTGCTTTATCTTTGCCACCGTTCCAACACGGTAGAGATTTTCGGTAGCTATATCGTCTGCGTCGTCAAAAAATTCCTTCGCGGCGCAAAGAAGCACCATTGAGTCTGTTGCGAAAGCCGCTTCTGCCGCCTTTATGCAGACCTCGTGTGTTATTTCAAAATTCAGCGTTACTCCCGGAAAAGCCACCACTCCGCGGAGCGGAATGACGGGTAGGGAGAGCTGCTCTGCTTTTTCTATATATTTTCTCATGATTATCCTTTTTTACCTGATTGTTTTTTGAATATTAATATTCATATCATTATACCATACTTTTTCTCTAATTTCTACCCCATTTTGAATAATTTAATATTTTGTTCAATATATATTATATTTCCTCTCTTGAAAATTCTTGAATTGTATTCTTTTTTGCGATTGACAAAGGCTTCCGTCTATAATATAATTATATTCAACAGAGATTTTATCACGGAGGAGATTATGCCGCGTTTTTTTATTAGACAGAATCAGATAGAGGATAATAAGATAAAAATAATCGGAGAGGACGCAAGACATATCTCGAGGTCGCTGAGAATGGCGGCGGGCGAGCATATAACCGTCTGCGATATGCAGAGTAATGAGTACGATTGCGTTCTGCGCGAATTCGGCGAGAGTGAGGTCGTAGCCGAGATACTTGATATGCGGGAGTCGGAGAACGAGCCGCCCTGCTATATAAAGCTTTATCAAGCGCTTCCCAAGGGGGACAAGCTCGATACGGTAATACAGAAAGCCGTCGAGTGCGGAGTCGGAGAGATAATTCCTTTTGAGAGCGAGAGGTGCGTCGTGAGAATGAAGCCCGAGGCTGAGGAGAAAAAGACACAGCGCAGAAACAGAATTGCGGCAGAGGCGGCGAAGCAATGCGGAAGAAGCGCTATTCCCGCCGTATCGGCAACGGTCGGATTTAACGATATGTTGAGCGGAGCCGCCCGGAGCGAGGTTTGTCTGTTCTGTTACGAGGGAGACGGAACCAAGCCGCTCGGAGTGATACTTAAAGAGGTCTGCTCGCGCGGAGAGCTGCCAAAGAGCATATCCGTCGTTATCGGAAGCGAGGGGGGATTTTCTCTCGGCGAGGCGGCGCGCTGCCGCGACGCGGGAATGATAATGACGGGACTTGGCAAGAGAATTTTGCGTACGGAAACGGCGTCAGGCTTTGTACTGTCTTGCATTTGTTGCTTTAGCGAGCTGTTGTAAGCTCTGCTTTTTTGGTGATTTTTTACTAACGATTTGGCGAATGTGCAAATAAGAAACAAAAAAAGTGAAAATTTTTATAAAAAATATTGAAAAACCTATTGAAAAATCACAAAAAATAGTATAAAATATAGGGTAGTATACACAATGCGATATTTTGAAAATAAAAAATGTGAGGTATAGACTAATGTCAAACAGATTATTTCAAGGTGTTATATACCAGATGAAGGATGCGTTTGACCGCATCATAGGCGTTATTGATGAAAACGGTGTGGTTATTTCCTGCTCAGATCTGGGAAAGATGGGAGATGTAAGGCAGGGCATTCGTGAAGAACTGTCTTTTTCCTCGGAGGTAATGGCTGTCGACGGGTATACATACCGTTATATGGGCGTCGGACAAAAGAGCGAGTATATCGTGTTCGTTGAGGGACAGGATAAGATGGCTGAAAAGATGTCCAAGCTTCTCGCGGTCTCTCTCGGTAACATCAAGAGCTTGTACGACGAAAAGTACGATAAGGGCTCCTTTATCAAGAACATTATCCTTGATAACATTCTCCCCAGCGATATCTACATAAAGTCCAAGGAGCTTCATTTCAACACCGAGGATCCCAGAATAGTATTTCTTGTAAAATTCTTCGGTAAGACCGATATGATGCCCTTTGAGATGCTTCAGAATATGTTCCCCGACAAGTCGAAGGACTATGTTATAAGCGTCGGCGAGCACGATATCGTGCTTGTTAAGGAGCTGAAGCCTGGTACTGAAATGAAGGAGATAGAGAAGATAGCAACCAATATTGCAGACACTCTTTCTACCGAGTTTTATACCAAGGTCGCTATCGGTATCTCTACCGTGGTCGACAATATAAAGGACCTTGCGAAGGCATATCAGGAGGCTCAGGTGGCTCTTGAGGTCGGAAAGGTATTTGAGACAGAGAAGAATATCATAAGCTATGAAAATCTCGGTATAGGAAGACTTATCTATCAGCTTCCCACAACGCTTTGTGAGATGTTCCTTCAGGAGGTATTCAAGAAGGGTAACCTCGAATCTCTCGACAGAGAGACGCTGATGACTATTCAGTGCTTCTTTGAGAACAACCTCAATGTCTCCGAGACCTCGAGAAAGCTTTTTGTTCACAGAAATACTCTGGTTTACAGACTTGAAAAGATAAGAAAGCTTACGGGACTTGACCTGCGCGAGTTTGAGCACGCTATCACCTTCAAGGTTGCGCTTATGGTTAAGAAATATCTCAATTCAAAGCCCGTTAAGTACTGATAACGCCATATATTGAATAAACTTGTCAGTATGAGGAAATATTCTCCTACGGCTGACATAAATGCTCTCCGGGAGTGCAAGCCTTTGGTGTCGCTCCCGGGGAATATGCGTTATAATGCTTTATCGACATAGCTTGAGGCGAAGGCATTTCAGCTCTCCTTCATATAATGCGGAAGCTTTTTCCGCGATTACGGGTGAAAGGTTTGGTCGAAACGGTGTCGGAAGAAAACAAGAATATCAATACCGATAATACAGACGAGACGGAAGAAAATGAAGCTTGTCTGAGTGACGGACAGCCTGACTCGGGCGAGGCTGACATAGAAGAATCACTGCCCGAGAAAAAAGAACAAAAAGAGCAAAAGCCGAGGGGCGAGAGGAGAATAACGCTTGGGGCGTTCCTCTTTTCCGCGGTAGCGCTCGTCCTCGCGGCGGTTATGCTGACATATACCTGCTGCAATTCGATATATCGGCGAAAGCTTGCCGAGGCGAAGCTCGAGAATGTTACTCTCGGAGATTTCAGCGAATATGACGAGCTTGACCTGCTGAGCGCGCTTTTCAGACAATATTCCTATTACGATATTGACGATGACGAGATGGTGCGCAGGGTTATGAAGGCGTATGTTGCGGCTACGGGAGACAGATACGCGGCGTATTACACAGCCGAGGAATATAACGCGCTCCTTGCGGATACCGCGGGCGAGGGCGTTGGAATCGGAATATCTATTATATCGAATACCGCACCGATAAACGGCGGAGAGTATAATGTTATCGAGATAATAGGCATATCCCCCGAAAGCCCTGCCGAGAGCGCGGGACTTAAGGTGGGCGACCTTATCGTCTGGATAGGCACGGGTGAGAACAGAGAGCCTGTTAGCGAAATGAACTATGATAACGCCGTACTGAAGCTTCGCGGAGACGAGGGAAGTATGGCAGAATTCACCGTGCTGAGAGACGGGGGCGAGGGCGAGTATGAGGAGCTTGAATTCTCAGTCGAGCGCAAAAAGGTAGAGTCTGTCTCGGTCTATTCAACGGTGAGCGAGGCAAAGCCCGAGGTGGGAATAATCCGAATAGAAAACTTTGACCTCACGGTTCCGACGCAGTTCTCAAAGGCGGTTGACGAGCTTGAGAAAAAGGGCTGCACGAAGTTCGTGTTCGACCTCAGATATAATATGGGCGGCGACCTTGAATCTATAAAGGCGGTGCTGAGCTACTTCCTCTCGGAGGGAGATACGATACTCAGCACACGCGACAAAGCGGGGAATGATGAGGTCATTTCGGTCAAGACGGTCACGCACGAAAACGAAGCCTACTCGGGTTGCGATATTTCCGCTGAGGATATTGGGAAATACGCGCATCTGAAGGGTAAGATAGCGGTGCTTTGTAACGGTATGACCGCAAGCGCTGCCGAGCTTTTTGTGGCGGCTATGAGGGATTATGAGCTTGCCGATACCGTAGGTGAGACGACATACGGTAAGGGAAGTATGCAAAGCACGATAAGCCTGAGTTATTTCGGGTATACGGGGGCTGTCAAGCTCACGACTAAAAAATATTTTCCGCCCTGCGGAGAGGGGTACGACGGAATCGGAATTACCCCCGAGTACGAGGTGGAGCAGAGTGAAGAAGCAAAAGACTATAACCGCTATGTGCTTCCGCAATCGCTGGACGCCCAGCTGACGGCGGCGCTTGGTTGTCTTGATAAATAATAATTATATTTACTATCTAAGGAGAAAGAAAATGTCTAAGGAACAGCTTTACACACAAGAAGGTTATCAGAAACTTATTGATGAATTTGACTATCTCACAAAAACAAGACGAGAGGAGATAAAAAAGGATATCGCCGAGGCGAGATCCTTCGGAGACCTTTCCGAGAACGCCGAGTATGACGCGGCAAGAAACGAGCAGGCAAAGGTTGAGGCGAGAATCAAGGAGCTTGAGGAGCTTATCAGACACGCTAAGATAATAGACGAGGATACGCTTGACACGACGGTAGTAAGCATAGGCTCTCTCGTTAAGGTCAAGATGGCTGATGGCAGAGAGATAGAATACAGCATAGTCGGCTCTAACGAGGTAGACCCCGACACATTCAAGATATCCGACCAGTCCCCCATAGGCAGAAAGCTTATAGGAGCAAAGGCGGGAACGAAGATAGCCATAGATGTTCCCTCGGGAAAAATATCGCTTGAGATACTTGAGGTATCCAGAACAAAGGAAATATAAGCGAAGATCGGTGACAGCGCACCTGTGTGCCGTCACCGATTTTTCTGATTAAAAGGAGCTGCGATAAATGAACTCAGATGAAAAGCTCCGCGACGCGGAGATACGAACGGAAAACAAGCTTTTGCTTCGTCTTGATAATTTCTGGTATCATTACAAGTGGGTCACGATAGTTGTTGCGTTTTTTGTTATCGTTTTTCTTTTTTGTACGCTGCAGATGTGCGGTAACGAAAAAGAGGATATAAACATACTTTACGCGGGACCGATACAGCTTTCGGCAGACGAGGCGAGTTCGCTGTCAAATGTGATGGAATTTGTAATGCCGAGCGATTTCGACGAAAACGGAGAGAAGTCGGCGGAGATCATCAATTATCAGATCTATTCAAAGGAACAGATAGAAAAAATAGAGGCACAGACCGACGAGTTTGAAATTGCGGGGTATGTTGACCGCTCGCATAATTCTAAAAACTATGATGATTTTTACAACTACATACAGACGGGAGATACCTCCATCTGCTTCCTTGACCCCTGGCTCTATGAAGATATAAAGAGCAAGGACAGATTTATTAAGCTCTCCGACGCGCTGGGCTATCAGCCCGAGGGTGCTCTCGACGAATACGGAATAAAGCTTTGTGACACGGCACTTTACGATTCGTACGGTGCAATGAAGGTTCTGCCTGAGGATACCGTGGTATGCCTGCTGCGTCCGCTCGTTGTTGGAAAGAGCCGCAAGGAAGAAATGTATGCGAGAGAAAAAGAAATGTTTGCGGCGATAGTCGAGTTTAATTCCGATGATTCTTCAGACGAAAAATGACAGAATGTGTTTTTAAAAATTGGTTATTGTTGAAACAAATCGAATTATATTGTGATATATAATACAATCAGCTTGGTGCTATGAAACAAAAAATAACTTCAACGGCGTTGCTTTTTCTGACTGCGATAATCTGGGGATTTGCCTTTGTCGCGCAGGTAGAGGGAGCAAACCATATCGGCGCGTTTACCCTCAACGGAGTGAGATTTACGATAGGAATAATTTCTCTTTTGCCCGTGGTGCTTTTCTTTGAGAGAGGCCGCTCGGACGCAGAAACGAGAAAAAAGACCTTCCTCTATTCGCTTCTTGCGGGAGCGGTGCTTTTCAGCGCGTCGATGCTTCAACAGTTCGGAATACATTACACGGGAAGCGCTGGAGTCGCGGGATTTATCACGGGGCTTTATACCGTATTTATCCCGCTTGCCTGCTTCCTGCTATTTAAAACGAAAACGGGGCTTAATGTCTGGCTCGGCGCGATATGCGCCATAGTTGGGCTTTTCTTGCTCTGCTATAAATCGGGTGAGGGGGTTCACTTCGGGCTTGGAGAGCTTCTGCTGCTTGTGGGCTCGTTTTTCTGGACGGCGCATATGATAATTGTGGACAGGCTAGGTAAGAGCTTGCGCTCCTTGCACTTCGCTTGGGGACAGTTTGCGGTATGCGCGTTGCTTGGCGTTGTTTCTATGTTTATATTTGAAACACCTACGCTCGAAGGCATAGCGGCGGCAAAATGGTCGCTCCTCTATTGCGGAGTACTCTCGGTAGGCGTGGCGTATACCTTGCAGATAGTGGCGCAGAAGCGCGCAGACCCCACCTTTGCCGCAATAGTCCTTTCGACGGAATCGGTTTTCAGCGCGGTGGGCGGAGTCTTTTTCGGAATAGACAGTATCTCGGCTCTCGGTTACCTCGGATGCGGACTTATCTTCGCGGGTATCGTAGCGTCACAGATAGACCTCAAAAGGAAGAAAAAGGATATCTCTTTAAAATAAATGTATACCGATATATAGGTCGCGCAAATAATACACCCGAGGGGGTGTTTATATGACTGGAAGAGGTCGTGATTTCGCGATTGGATTTATGATGTGCTTTGCCGCGCTTGGCGCGGTTGCGGCGATTCTGATTGCCGTTTTTATGATGTAAATTTCTCGGAGGTGTCGATGAGACTTGACAGATTTTTAAGTGAATGTGCCGTTGCCACGCGAAGTGAGAGCAAGAGAGCTGTGAGGAGCGGGGCGGTTTTTGTGAATGGCGTCTGCGCCAGAAACGCCGATACTGCGGTCGACCCCGAGCGAGACGAGATATTCTTCAGAGGGCAGAAGGTGATTTATCGCAAATACACATATATACTTCTGAATAAGCCGGACGGATATGTGAGCGCTACCGACGACACGAGGGAGAGAACCGTGCTTGATTTGCTCACGCCAGAGCTTCGCAAAAAGGGTGTTTTCCCCTGCGGAAGGCTGGATAAAAACACGCTCGGACTTATGCTTTTGACCGATAACGGAGAGCTTGCGCACAGGCTTCTCTCGCCGAAAAATCATGTCGAGAAGAAATATAAATTCAAATCGAAATTTCCGATAAGCCCCGAGGACGCAAAGCGCTTCGAGGCGGGCGTTACGCTTGAGGACGGGTATGTCACGCTGCCTGCGAAAATCGAGCTTGACGAGAGCCGTGACGGGGGAGTGATAACCCTGCGCGAGGGCAAATATCATCAGATAAAGCGAATGCTTGATTCGCTTGGAAACAAAATAACTTATCTTGAAAGAATCAGCTTTGCGAGTCTCGTGCTTGACGCGGGACTTGAACGCGGAGAGTGGCGCTATCTGAGCGACGCCGAGGCGGCAGAGCTTGAAAATATCGCCGCGTCCTCGGAGGACACGGAAAAACAAATATAGGACGGTGCAAAATGGATATTATCAAAAAACTTGCAGAGGAGCTGAAGCTCAGAGAGGAGCAGGTCGAGAGGACTGTCGAGCTTATCGACGAGGGAAATACCATTCCCTTTATCGCCCGCTACCGTAAGGAGGTCACGGGAAGCCTTGACGACGAGGTGCTCCGTAAGCTGGAGGACAGGCTTACATACCTGAGAAATATAGAAAAGAGAAAGGAAGAGGTCAAAAATCTTATCGCGGAGCAGGGCAAGCTCACCGACGAGCTTGCGGCTCAGATAGATAACGCTGTGACCATTACCGAGGTCGACGATATTTACAGACCCTTCCGTCCTCACAGAAAGACAAGAGCGTCTGTCGCGAGAGAAAGAGGTCTCGGAGAGCTTGCTGAGCTCATTATGAGCCAGCTTGATAAATACGAGCCCTCGCTCATAGAGGCGGCGGAGGCGTATGTAAGCGAGGAAAAGGGCGTCGAGAGCGCCGAGGCGGCGCTGAAGGGAGCCTGCGATATAATTGCCGAGGATGTTTCGGATAATGCCGAATACAGAAAGACGGTAAGACGCATAACCTTTGATTTCGGTCTGCTGAGCTCCAAGGCGGCGAAGGACGAGGACTCGGTATATTCGCAGTATTACGAGTATTCCGAGAGCATCAAGAAGATGCCACACCACAGAATACTTGCGGTAAACAGAGGAGAGAACGAGGGCTTTCTCAAGGTGTCCATAACCGTGGAGAAGGATATGATACTCAATTATCTGCTATCCGAGGTTATAACCAATCAGTCGAGCCCCGCTTACAAATACATATACGAGGCGGTGATCGACAGCTATGACAGACTTATCGCGCCCTCTATCGAGAGAGAGATAAGAAACGATATGACAGACGCGGCGGGTGAGGGAGCTATCGCTCTTTTCTCGGAAAATCTTCGCCACCTGCTTATGCAGGCGCCCCTTAAGGGCAAGACCGTGCTTGGATTTGACCCCGGATATATCAACGGCTGTAAAACGGCTGTCGTCGACAAGACGGGAAAGGTGCTTGACACCGCGGTTATTTATCCCACGACGCACTCCAAGTCCAGAATAGAGGAGGGCAAGAGGATAATCTCGGCTATGGTGAAGAAGTACAAGGTCGATGTTATCGCGATAGGAAACGGCACGGCTTCCAAGGAGAGCGAGATATTTATCGCAGAGACGCTTCGTGAATCGGGCTGTGATTTCTGTAAATATATTATCGTGAACGAGGCAGGTGCGTCTGTCTACTCGGCGTCAAAGCTCGCGGCAGAGGAATTCCCGCAGTTCGATGTTATGCAGCGCTCGGCGGTTTCTATCGCGCGCAGACTTCAGGACCCTCTGGCAGAGCTTGTAAAGATAGACCCCAAGTCGATAGGTGTCGGACAGTATCAGCACGATATGAAGCAGGCAAGACTTGACGGCGCGCTCAAGGGCGTGGTCGAGGACTGCGTTAACGCGGTAGGCGTCGATATAAACACCGCTTCCTATTCTCTCCTTTCTTATATATCGGGTATCAATATCACGAGCGCAAAGAATATCGTGAAATACCGCGAGGAGAACGGTGAGTTCAAGTCACGCTCGCAGATACTCAAGGTTCCGAGAGTCGGAGCAAAGGCATTCGAGCAGTGCGCGGGATTCTTGCGCGTGCCGCACTCGAACGAGATACTTGATAATACGGGAGTTCACCCCGAATCCTACGACGCGGCAAAGAAGCTTCTTTCTATGTTTGGTTACACTATGGATGATGTCGCCGAGGGCAAGCTCGCGGAGCTTGATGAAAAGATTTCGTCAAAGGGAAGAAAGGCTGTCTGCGAGGAGTTGGGCATAGGTGAGCCTACGCTGAAGGATATCGTCACAGAGCTGCTCAAGCCGGGACGAGATGTGCGTGATTCTCTTCCGCCTCCCGTGCTTCGTGACGATGTAATGAGTATGGAGGACCTCAAGCCCGATATGATACTCGACGGAGTTGTGAGAAATGTTATAGATTTCGGCGCTTTCGTCGATATCGGCGTGCATCAGGACGGCTTGGTTCATATCTCCGAGCTTTCCAACCGATTTGTAAAGCACCCCTCCGAGGTGGTCTCGCTCGGCGACTCGGTAAAGGTAAGGGTGTTGTCGGTTGATTTGAAGAAAAAACGCATATCCTTGTCGATGAAAGGAATATGAGTTTTAATAAATTAAAATCTTTGAGAGCTTTGTTTATTGCAAATTGATGCAAAAAAAGACAAATTTGTATATATTGCACAAACAAAGACGCAAAATTTTGGAGATTTACCCTCTTTAAATTTTGCAATAAATTTGGTACAATATTAGGGTACAGAAGTATGTTTATCACAAAAGGATTATATCATAGGAGGAACTTCCCAAATGGCAAGTATTTCACTTAGACACATTTACAAAAAGTATCCGGGAGGCGTTACCGCTGTATCGGATTTCAACCTTGAAGTTAAAGACAAAGAATTTCTCGTTCTCGTTGGACCTTCCGGATGTGGAAAGACAACGACCCTGCGTATGATTGCAGGACTTGAGGAGATCACCGAGGGTGAGCTCTTCATCGGTGACGATCTCGTAAACGATGTTGCACCCAAGGACAGAAAGATCGCGATGGTTTTCCAGAACTACGCTCTTTATCCTCACATGACTGTTTTTGAAAATATGGCGTTCGGTCTTAAGCTGAACAAGACCCCCAAGGAGGAGATCAAGAGACGAGTTGAGGAAGCAGGAAGAGTCCTCGGAATCACCCACCTTCTCGACAGAAAGCCTAAGGCTCTTTCGGGTGGTCAGAAGCAGCGTGTTGCGCTCGGTCGTGCTATCGTTCGTAACCCCAAGGTATTCCTTCTTGACGAGCCGCTTTCCAACCTTGACGCTAAGCTCCGCGCATCGATGAGAACCGAGCTTACCAAGCTTCACAACAGAGTTGGAACAACATTCGTATATGTAACTCACGACCAGGTCGAGGCTATGACCATGGCAACGAGAATCGTTGTTATGAAGGACGGTCTTATCCAGCAGGTCGATACTCCTCAGAACCTTTACGATTCTCCTTGCAATATCTTCGTTGCAGGATTTATCGGAACACCTCAGATGAACTTTATGAACGGAACCCTCACAAAGAAGGGCGACGATGTATACTTCAACTTCGAGGGCGTTTCGCTCAAGCTTCCCAAGGACAAGGCAGAGGCTCCCGAGCTTGCTGAGTACATAGGCAAGGAAGTTGTTGCAGGTCTCCGTCCTGAGTGTATCAGCGACAGTGCAGAGATTGACCAGGCAGCAGAGAACTTCTTCAAGGTTGATGTTGATGTTACCGAGCTTATGGGTGCTGAGATTTATCTCTACCTCAGCATTGGCGAGTCTAACCTCATTGCTCGTGTTTCCTCTCGTTCCAAGACAAGAGCGGGCGACAACATAACAGTATCCTTTGATATGTCGAGACTTCACATCTTCGATAAGGATACAGAGCGTTGCATCATTCACTAATTGAAATTGTAGGGCTATTGCAATCGCAATAGCCCTTTTTATGACTTTAAAGTTTTTTATAATGGTGTGAAAAAATACAATACCGACGCAGAGAAATTTCTCTGCGTCGGTATTTGCCTATTGTGAGTATTTGTTTTATATTTCAACACAAAAATACTGCGATATAAGCATTTTAAAAACCTAATATAAGTCGAATTTTACAATATTAATGGTTTTTGTATCGAATTTTCTTTGCCGTCCTTCTTCGCTTTTTATAGTCGAAAAAGTAGAACCAAATAAAAAATAAAATCAAGAAGCAAAGGAGTGAAATTATCACGGTGCGACCCGTTATGAAATTCTTTATCTCGTCGATTTTGAGTGTGAAACTGTTCACATCGACGCTCTTGTGCAGCACGAGCGGGACGGTGTCAACTATCTCTCCGTTATAATAGAAATCCACTCCGCCAACCCTTGTCCCCTCGGTCAAGGGGGCGCTTAGTCTGTCGGAATAGAGATAATATTTATAGCTTATCTCATTCTCGGTGTCTGCCGAGAGCGGAATATATACGCGCGCGTCGGCACCCGTTACCGCAGATACCTCGGGCTCGCTACTCTCGCCCTTCTTGGTCTGAGTCAGCGCAAAATCCACAGGGATATCGCAGATATATTCGCCCTTTTTCATTATCGGAACAAATCCGAGATTGTACGCCGCGTATGCGATAAGGTCGTTTGCGATGGCAAAGGAGTTTATCGTGTCGCCCTTTTCGTTGGCACCCATAACCACGCAGAGATACGAGGCATCGCCTATCGTTGCCCTTGTGACTACGCAGTATCCGCCGTTGTCTGTCATACCTGCAATCATTCCATCGGCGTACTTGTTGGTGTACCCCTGCGCGTAATATGAGCTTATCAGGGCGTTTCTGTTGTTGAGAGTGTAGTCCTCTTTGTCACTTATAAAGCTGACATTTCGCGATACGGCGGAGCTTATTTCCATATAGCGCTCATTGTCGAGTGCCTCCTTGGCAATACGCACCGTATCTGTTAGCGTCGTGACCATTTTTGCGTCGTCCCATCCCGTGGGATTCGTGTATCGCGTGTTCTCGGCGCCAAGCGAGTAAGCCCGCTGATTCATAAGCGCAACGAAGTCGCTCACGCTTCCCGAGACCGCGTATGCCAGAGCGTACGCCGCATCGTTGCAGCCACCGCACACGACCCCGTATATAAGCTCCTCGGCACTTATCACATCGCCCTCGGCGAGCCTCATACTCGTTCCCTCGGAGGCGGAAAGCATAGCGGCGGTTATCGTTACGGGAGTGTCAAGCTTACCCTCGAAATGCTCAAGCGCAAGAAGCCCCGTCATAATTTTTACGGTCGAGGCAGGCGCAATTGCGCCGTCAGGATTCTTTTTGAGCAAGACCTTGCCCGTCTCAAGATTTGCAAAATAGACATTTTTTGCGCGGCTCACATCGGGCAGACCCTCGCTGTAGCTTGACGAGGAAACGCTCACAAGAGAGCAGAGAATAAGCGAGGCGCATAAGAAAAGGAGGCATATCGCCCTTATGAAAAATCTTTTTTTCACGGCTCTGCCTCCTTTTTATTTTTTCTTTGTTTCAGTCCAAATAATTTTTGATCATCTCCGCGAGGATATCATCGCGGTCGAGCTTGCGGATAATGCTTCTCGCCCCGTCGGTGTCGGGAATATATGTAGGATCTTCGGAAAGAATGTAGCCCGAAAGCTGAGTTACGGGATCGTATCCGCTCTTGATGATAGCGTCCTTGACCAACTGAAGCTTAGCGGCTATATCCGAATTTTTGTTTTCGTTAGACATACATACCTCCGTGGTGATTTTTGCTCTAATATACATTATATACCATTGCAGACAAAATATCAAGAGAAAAATCGCAATTTAGCGAAAAGCTTCTCCTTTATTTTTCTTTACGAAGCAGATTTTCCAGCCGCGCCGAAAGATAAGATGCCAGAAGGAGCTTTGCGAGGTCGGGGAGAATAAAGGGGATAACGCACGCCCAGAGCGCCGCGCTCAGCCCCGCCGAGGAATCTGACGCGCGGGAAACGGCGAGAAACCAAAGCACTCCCGCGGTATAGCATACGAGAAGCGAGAGCAGCATAGAGAGTGCTGTGACCGACTTTCTGTTGCCGAAAAATTTCACGGAAAGCGATATTATCAGCGTCGCAATAATAAATCCGATGAGATATCCGCCCGTGGCACCGAAAAGCACAGAAATTCCGCCGCGAAAGCCTGCGAAAACGGGAACGCCGATAAGCCCGAGGGTTGTATATACAAGAATCGACATAATACTTTGCCTCGGAGAGAGCAGAGCGGCGACGAGAAATACCGCGAAAAGCTGGAGAGTGAAGGAGACGCCCGATAAAAAGGGAACTGAAATATATGAGCAGACTGTGATAAACGCCACACTTATGGCTATGAGCGTCAGGTCTTGCGTGGCTCTTTGCCGTCGGTTCATATTTTTTTCTCCTTTCGTCGCATAGTGTCGTACCACGATAGTATACCATTTTTGAGCTTTACTTGCAAGAGTTAATTTGAAAATGCGGTTGAATACAGCGCGGTGAGCGTGGGTGTAGATATAAGAAAGGTTATCGCAAACGAAAGCCTCCCTCCGAGAGGTAGCGAAGCGGCGCGAGGGTAGTGAATGACACCACGGTGTGGTGTCAGAGCCCGAGCGTGACCGAGCCGAAGCGAGACGGGGGACCGCTTGCGGTGGAAGGAGCCTGCGTTATGAAGAAGAAAGCCTTGCTAAATTCAATGTTACGGATTCTCCTTCAGTCTCGCGTTCGCTCGACAGCTCCCTCTCGGAGGGAGCCTTGCGAAAATCCTCAAAAAGACACAACGGCTACCGCCGAAGCGGTAGCCGTTGATGTTTGTTCAATTTACTTTACTTTATTTTCTTTTCTTCTTTCGCAGAGTTACCGCCGAGAGTCCCGACACAAGGAGAATGACACTCACCCCGCCGCCGAGGTAAGAGCCGCAGCCGCTATCAGCTTCATTATTTGCGGTTGTGTCTGTGGGGGGGACGGTCGTGTTCGCAACCGTTGTTTGCGCCGTAATTGTCTCTGTGGTTGTTACTTCAACTTTCAATTTCTCAAGCGCTTCGGTCTTGGTTTCTCCGCACTCCGAGCAGGTGTAAGACATAATTCCACCATTCTCAGTTGT
Organism: Clostridia bacterium; assembly: GCA_017625755.1. Classification (GTDB taxonomy): domain Bacteria; phylum Bacillota; class Clostridia; order Oscillospirales; family CAG-272; genus HGM12713. Next base: position 45,112 of record JAGAKG010000037.1, read on the forward strand.
TGGGGAAATTATTATAACACCATTGTTCCATACATGGTCGGCATATCTTATATCTCCGCATGAGCAGAAGCTTATATGCTGTGTGGCATTATGCTTGCCCCAAGAACCGTATTCGTGCTCGGGAAGCTTGTCAACCGCTTCAAGCTTGGTATCTCCGCAATCGGAGCAGGTATAGATTTTTGTTCCAAAATCAGTATGCGTGGGCTGAATTGTGACAACGCCGTCATTCCAAGAATGAGGAGCAAATTCATATGCTACTTTACATTCACATAATATTTTATGCTCTGCTACGCTATATTTTTCATATATATTGTAGGTATGTTCGGGAAGCTTGTCAACAGATGTTGTCTTGGTATTGTCTCCGCAGAAAGAGCAGGTAAATGTCATAACACCCTCGGTCATATGTGTGGGCTTTGTGGTTATTTCGCTAATGCTATAATTATGTCTGGTTACGGAAATTGTTGAAGGGAAGCTTTGAGCCAAAACAGCCCATTGCGATTCGCTTCCACAATAGGAAACTTCACTTAAGTTTGTACAGGTGCTAAATGCTCCCGCATTAATGGTTGTAAGTCCGTTACCTATTTTTACGCTCGTCAAGGATGTGCAATACTCGAACGCACCATCTCCAATGCTCGTGACGCTGTCGGGGATAGTTACGCTCGTCAAGCCTGAGCAACCACCGAACGCATAAGATTCAATGCTCGTGACGCTGTCGGGGATAGTTACGCTCGTCAAGCCTGAGCAACCACCGAACGCAGAATATCCAATGCTCGTGACGCTGTTGGGTATAGTTACGCTCGTCAAGCCTGTGCAATCCGAGAACGCATAGCCGCCAATGCTCGTGATGCTGTTGGGTATCGTTACGCTTGTCAGACTCGTGCAATTATAGAACGCAAAATTGCCAATGTTCGTGACGCTGTCGGGAACGACTAACTCTGTTACAAGCTTTCCGTTAAGATAAAGATTGTTCGCATAATAAAGCGGATTGGAAATAGAATTGTCAAATTTAATATTGCACCAAGCGGCAAGGTCTGTTATATATACGCTCGTCAAGCCTGAACAACCGCGGAACGCACCCTCACCAATGCTCGTGACGCTGTCGGGGATAGTCACGCTCGTCAAGCCTGAGCAACCTCTGAACGCATGCTCATATATATCATAATTTTGTCCATTGTAATCATTAGGAAGCGTCAGTTCCGTCTCGTTACCTACATATCCGAGCAAATAATGTACGCCGTTGCTATGAGTGTAGAAAAGGTAATCGTTTTTATTTACTATCTTGCTCTCACCCGTATGTACCGTATCGGCGTAATATCCGATATAACCGAAACTGGAGCTGCCCTCTGTTATGTTAAGTGTTGAGTGGTTTATAACCTCGACAAGCTTATAGCAACCCATGAACGCATAATCTCCAATGCTTGTGACGCTGTTGCCAATAGTTACGCTCGTCAAGCCTGAGCAACCCATGAACGCATAATCTCCAATGCTTGTGACGCTGTCAGGTATCGTCACGCTTGTAAGGCTCGTGCAATTGGAGAACGCAGCCTCACCAATGCTCGTGACGCTACCATCTGTAGGAATAACACTATTGTTACAACCCTTAATCAAGGTTTTGCTTTGTGTTTCGATAAGGCAATTACCTTCGCTGTGATATATTTCATTTTCATCATCCACAGTCACGCTCGTCAAGCCTGAGCAACCGTTGAACGCATAATTACCAATGCTCATGACGCTGTTGGGTATAGTCACGCTCGTCAAGCCTGAGCAACCGTTGAACGCATAATTACCAATGCTCATGACGCTGTTGGGTATAGTTACGCTCGTCAAGCCTGAGCAACCGCTGAACGCAGAACTGTCAATACTCGTGACGCTGTTGGGGATTTCAATGCTCGTCAAGCCTGTGCAACCGGAGAACGCCTGCCATCCAATGCTCGTGACGCTGTTCGGTATTGTCACGCTCGTAAGGTTACTGCAATTATAGAACGCACCATCTCCAATGCTCGTGACTCCGTTTTTTATGGTAACATTCTTTATCGAAGAAATGTATGCGTACCACGGTGCATTTGTTGCTCCATATGTAAATGAGTAGTTTTTCATATAACCCTCGCCCGAGATAACGAGTTCGCCTGTTGCGGTATCGAGCGTCCAAGTGAGGTTATCTCCGTCAGCTCCGCAGGTGCCGCTGTAAACGGTTTCCTCTGTTGCCGCCGAGACGGTTACAAGGGCAATCGCGCCGATAAGAACTGTCAGCACTGCTAAAAGTGTGATAAGTTTTTTCATTTTCTTTTCCTCCAAAAGACAAGTGTGAAATAAAAAAGTGCGCAGCCGAAGCCGCGCACTAAAAATGCATGACTCCGTATTGCTGCGACACAATTGAATTTTTTCGCATAAGTTGTAATACACAGAAAAGTATACGAAAAAGGAGCATACATTTTTTTTAAGAAAAAAAGTATACTTATCCTGTGTACCTGCTATTCAATTGTGTCGCAAGGAAAGTATAGCACATTCTACCTGAAAAGTAAATACCTTTTTTGAAAATCGCTTACATCTGCAAGAAGACATCTTCATTATAATTGTTAAAATATATACAATTTATGAAAAATATTTTATACTGCTATTGATTTTTTCAAAAAGTTGGTGTATAATAGTACGGTAATTCAAAAACGAAAGAAATTTTATTTACAAAGGAGTAAAGAAAATGTTGGTTTCAGCAAAGGAAATGCTTACAAAAGCAAAGCAGGGCAAGTATGCCGTAGGTCAGTTCAACATCAATAACCTTGAATGGACTAAGGCAATCCTTCTCACGGCACAGGAGTGCAATTCTCCCGTTATTCTCGGTGTTTCCGAGGGCGCGGGCAAGTATATGTGCGGATACAAGACCGTTGTTGGAATGGTTAACGGAATGATCGAGGAGCTTGGTATCACGGTTCCCGTCGCTCTCCACCTTGACCACGGAAGCTATGACGGCTGTATGAAGTGTATCGAGGCAGGCTTCTCCTCGATAATGTTCGACGGTTCTCACTACCCGATCGACGAGAATGTCGCAAAGACATCCGAGCTTGTTAAGATCTGTGCTGAGAAGGGTATGTCCCTTGAGGCAGAGGTCGGCTCTATCGGCGGTGAAGAGGACGGCGTTGTCGGTGCGGGCGAGTGCGCAGACCCCGACGAGTGCAAGAGCATCGCAGACCTCGGCGTTACAATGCTTGCCGCAGGTATCGGAAACATTCACGGTAAGTACCCCGAGAACTGGAAGGGACTCTCCTTCGAGACTCTCGCGGCTGTTCAGGAAAAGACGGGCGAGATGCCCCTCGTTCTCCACGGCGGAACGGGTATTCCCGAGGAAATGATAAAGAAGGCAATCTCTCTCGGAGTTGCAAAGATAAATGTTAACACAGAGTGCCAGCTCTCCTTCGCTGCCGCAACACGCGCTTATATCGAGGCAGGCAAGGACCTCTCGGGCAAGGGATTCGATCCCAGAAAGCTTCTCGCTCCCGGTACAGAGGCTATCAAGGCTACCGTCAAGGAAAAGATGGAGCTGTTCGGTTCTGTAAACAAGGCGTAAAATTTTATGTCAGGGGAAGGATGGACTCGCGCCGTTCTTCCCCTTGAAAATTTAAATAAAAGAGGGGAATAAAATGACCAAGATTGACATAGTTTCGGGCTTTCTCGGTGCGGGAAAGACTACCCTTATAAACAAGCTGATACACGAAGCCTATGCGGGAGAGAAGCTCGTTCTCATAGAAAACGAGTTCGGCGAGATAGGAATTGACGGCGGATTTCTTCAGGAAGCGGGTATAAACATCACAGAGATGAACTCGGGCTGTATCTGCTGTTCGCTCGTCGGAGATTTCAGCGAGGCTCTCGCAAAGGTTATCGAGGAATACGACCCCGAGAGGGTGCTTATCGAGCCGTCGGGCGTTGGTAAGCTCAGCGATGTTATCCGCGCGGTCACTTCGTCGGGAGCGAAGGATATCGTGCTTAACAGCTTTACCGTCGTGGTTGATGTAAATAAGTGTAAACTTTATATGAAGAATTTCGGAGAGTTCTTTAACGACCAGATAGAGAACGCGGGCTGCATAATTTTCAGTCATACTGACAAGACGACAGAGGCTAAGCTCACAGAGGCGATATCTCTCGTCAAGGCTCATAATGAGGGAGCGTTTATGGTCACAACTCCTATCTCCGAGCTGACGGGCGCCGACCTGCTTGAGGCTATGGAGCGCAAGTCCTCTATTGAGGACGAGCTGAAGCGCCTTATGGAGAGTGAGGAGGTATGCCCCGAGTGCGGACATCATCACCATCATCACGATGACGAATGCCACCACGAGCATGAACATCATGAGCATGAGCATCATGAGCATGAGCATCATCACCATGACGGTGAGTGTCACCACGAACATCACGACCACGATTGCGAGTGCGGTTGCGGTGGACACCACCACGAACATGACCACCACGAGCATCATCACGGACACCACCATCACCATCACGCCGATGAGGTCTTTACAAGCTGGGGCAGGGAGACCGTCAAGAAGTACTCTGCGGAGCAGATGCGCGCGATACTCGCAGAGCTTGAAAACGAGGAGAAATACGGCTTCGTTATCAGAGCGAAGGGAATCGTCGAGGGCGAGTCGGGCAAGTGGATACATTTTGATTATGTTCCCGCAGAGCCCGATGTGCGCGAGGGCTGCTCGGCGGTTATCGGCAAGATATGCGTCATAGGCTCCAAGATAAACGAGGAAGCGCTCGAGACGCTTTTCGGACTCAACTGAGAAAGGCGGTAGGATATGACGACTATACCCGTATACCTGTTCACAGGCTTCCTTGAGGGTGGAAAGACCACGATATTGCAGGAGTCTCTGGCTGACGAGCGCTTTAACAGCGGCGAGAAAACGCTGGTGCTCCTCTGCGAGGAGGGCTTTACTGAACTTGAGCCCGACAAATTCTGGGGCAAGAATGTTCAGATAAGAACTATAGAGGCTGAGGACGAGCTTAACGAGCCGAATCTCCGCGCACTTGCGGCAGAGCATAGATATGACAGAATAATTATCGAGTATAACGGAATGTGGATGCTCGATAAGCTCTATTCGAATATGCCGCGCGAGTGGGTTATATATCAGAATATGATGTTCGCCGAGGCGAGGACTTTTCTGAATTATAACGCCAATATGCGTCAGCTTGTTTACGATAAGCTCAAGGACGCCGAAATGATAGTTCTCAACAGAGCTTACGACGGAGTTGATAAGGACGAGATACACAAGGTGGTCAGGGGGATATCCCGCAGAGCGGCGATAGTTTACGATTATCCCGACGGCCATGTTGAGTATGACGAGATAGAGGATCCGCTCCCCTTTGATGTCAACGCGGATGTGATAGATATTGCCGATAACGATTACGCGCTATGGTATAGAGACCTCTCTGAGAATATGAAGTCATACGCAGGCAAGACTGTACATTTCAAGGGAATGGTCGCCCGCGAGCCGAAGCTCGGAGGCAACGCTGTAATTCTTGGACGGCATATTATGACCTGCTGTGCCGATGATATTCAGTATGGCGGAATGGTTGCCGTGTTCAAGTCAGCATCTCCCCTCAAAACAGGGGATTGGGTAACAGTAAAGGGCAAAATTCGCATAGAGAGGACCAAGGTCTATCGCGCCGAGGGCCCCGTGGTTTATGTTGATACCACAGAATTTGCCGTCGCTCCCAAACAGGAAGTGGTTACATTTTATTGATATTTGATAATAGAACAACCTCTCGCGGAGCATATTTCCGCGAGAGGTTGTTTCTTTATTCAATATTGAAATATACGGTTACGCCTCGTATACTTCAACTCCAGACTTACGAATAGAGCTGAGCGCGTCGGCGTTGTCCGCCCTTGAGGTCACAAGCACATCAACATCTGTTATCGGGCAAACCCGCGCGAAGGTGTTCCTGCCTATTTTTGAACTGTCTGCCGCGACGATGACCGTGTCGGCACAGCTTATCATTTTATTTATAAGCTCGGCTTCGCTCGCGTAATAGAGCGAAAGTCCGTGACTTCCCGTCACTCCGTCGACAGAGAGAATACATTTGCCGGCGTGATATTTATCGAGCTGAGAAACGGAATCTGGACCGTAGGTAAATCCGTATTTACTCTCAACAAGTCCGCCAAGCAGGGTGACATTGAATCCGTAATACGAGGAAGCCTCGGTAGCGATAGCGATTGAATTTGTCAGAATTGTTATATTTTTCTTTCCGCGGAGAGCGCGGAGAACATAGGTCAGCGTTGTTCCAGAATTGAGGATTATCGTATCGTCGTCGCCGATAAGCTCGGCGAGCTTTTGCGCGATAGCTTTCTTTGATGCTGCGTTGGTGGTGAAGCGCTCGGCAACATCCATATCAATATAAAGCTTATCCTTGGCGATAGCTCCGCCGTGTACTCTTTTTATGCTTCCCGTTGATTCGAGATATTCAAGATCGGAGCGCACGGTGACCTCTGAAATGCCGTAAATACGGCTAAGCTCAGACACCTTGACCCTTCCTTCTTTATTGATAAGCTCTATGATTTTCTCTCTGCGCTTTTCAGCTGAATCTAACATTACTTTTCTCCTTGGGTTTCATATCGACTTTCGGTTTGCTTTCGGTTTTTCTAAAATGTTTTCGGTAAGAGTATACCACAACGGTAGGGAATTGTCAAGAAGTTTTTTGAACTATTCTTTAATATGATTTGCGTAGGCTTTTTTTGATAAGCGTATTGACAAGTGCGGTAAAATGTGTTATGATATAAAACCGAAAGGTAAACAATATATATCCGAAAACAAAAAGGAAGTTTGTTTTGTGAGGTGTGATATGAAAAATGAAATTTACGAAGTGGCTATGAACGCATTCAAAATAGAAAGTGAGTCCTTGCTCGCTACCGCTGAGGTTATAGACAGCATAGAATTTTTGCGTGCGGTCGAGGTGCTTTCGAGTGCAGAGAGAATCGCCAGCTCGGGCTGCGGACATTCGGGTATCGCTTGTCAGCATTTTGCGCACCTTATGTGTTGTATAGAGCGCCCTGCGCGCTTCATTTCCCCTGCGGAGGCGGTTCACGGTGGACTTGGTTTTGTGCAGAAGAGAGATGTTATGGTTCTTGCTTCCCGAGGAGGAAAGACCGACGAGCTGCTTCCCATTGCGGATATCTGCAGAAGCAAGGGTGCGGTGGTTATCGGAATCACCGAAAATCTCGATTCGCCCCTCGCGCAGAAATCGGATATAGTTATAGCGATGAAGATAACTCGTGAGTGTGACAAATACAACTGTCAGGGAACGACGAGCTTCACGGTCCTTTCGGCGATATTCGACGCGCTCCAGACAGCAGTCCTTGAAAACACGGGCTTTAAAAACGAGGAATTTGCCGTTATCCACCCCGGTGGAGCCGTTGGTAAAAGACTTAACTCGAAATAACAAAAAATAACATAAAATTAAGGAGAAAAATTATGGAATTCAAGGTTTTTCAGAAGGAATTGGAACTTCAGTCGAGAGGTTGGATACCCACATTCCACGATGTTTCAAAGGAAGTAATGGAGATAGTAAAGGCGTCGGGAATTAAAAACGGCACCTGCTGTATCGCATCACATCACACTACCTGTAGCGTTATGGTTCAGGAATGCTCACACGATATCGACTCGTTCGACCTCGAGTATCTCCAGCACGACCTGCTCGATATTATGAGAAAGATGATTCCCGACTTTGCAGAGGAGCATCAGTACCGTCACCCGGGTCCCATACACTCTCAGTTCGGAAGATATGTAAATGAGCCTGGTGACTACACAAGTATGAACACAGACGGACATCTTAGAAGTGTATTCTTTGGCAGAAGCGAGACTATGACCGTTAAGGACGGTGTTCTTGACGGCGGTGAGTTCGCTCACATCTACTTTGTTGACTGGGATCATGTAAGAGCTCGCCGCAGACAGCTTAATATTACAGTCATGGGAACGACGGAGGATGTTGAGGACCGCAAGTGGAATAACGGAGAGGTTATCAATACACTCAGAAAGTATACAGACGAAGAAAAGGCGTTTGATGTTCATTACACGCTTCAGCAGAAAAGATAATCACGGAGGGATATAAAAATGAAGCTTATTCTTGATACAGCTAATCTTAATGATATAAAGTATTTCAACGAGTTCTTTCCGATAGTCGGAGTTACAACCAACCCAACCATTCTTTCCAAGGAGGGCGGAGATATCGTCGCTCACCTCAAGGAGATAAGAAAGATTATAGGCGATGATAAGGAGCTTCATATTCAGGTCACCGAAACTAAGTGTGACGAAATGGTAGCTGAGGCAGAAGCGATAGTGGCATGTTTTGGAAACAAGAAGAATACATTTGTGAAAATTCCCGCAACCGACGAGGGAATCAAGGCGACCGGATATCTCTCGGCAAAGGGATATAAGGTAACTATGACCGCGATACTCAGCGCGTCTCAGGCTATGATAGCGGCAAATGCGGGTGCGGCTTATGTTGCACCTTATGTAAGCAGACTTGAGAATATATGTGACGACGGTGTTGCGATAGTTGCCGAGATACAGGCTATATTTGATGCTTGCGGAACAGAGACCGAAATTCTCGCGGCAAGCTTCAAGACTGTCCGCCAGGTTCTCGGCGTGGCGCTAACGGGCGCGGGTGCATCGACAGTAGGCTCAGAGGTTATGCACAAGCTCCTCGCGCACCCCACCACCGATACATCTATTGATGGCTTTGCGGCGGATTGGAAGCGCGCGTTCGGAGATGTAACTCTCGGCGAGCTTATCGCAAATGCAGGTAAATAATTAAAACGCAGAAGCTGTCACATTTTTAGTCAGAACGAAAATACAGTAAAAGCCGCCCTGAACACAAGGCGGCTTTTACTGTTCTATTTCTAAATCTTCCAAACGGAAAATATCGTCATCTAAAAATTCGGTGAGAGGCATATTAAAACCTCTTGCAAGCATAATTGCGGTACTCAAGATAAATATATGGTATAAAAAGCTGATTTTGTTGTGGCTTATATTACACACGATTGGTGCGGTGCGTATAAATTATATCAAGCCTTGTACGGGAGGGGTGCCCATCCTGCAATTTGAATTTTTTGCTCGGGAGATTTAGAAATTTAACCCCGCCGACACATTTATGTGTCATTCTGAGCGGAGCAAACAATCCTGAGAATTGTTTGCGCAGTCGAACCACGCCTTAGCGTGGTAACGCCTTTAGGCGTTAGAATCTGGGCGGGGTAGGATATAAATAAAGCAAGGCTTTCCCGCGAGATTCCAATTCCTTGCGGAATTGCTCCGCTTTAGCGGAGTTCGACTCCGAAAACATCACACTTTGATATTTTCTCCGCTCAATGAGTTTGCTCGCAAACTCGTCACGGAGCGTAGCGGAGTATAATGACAGCGCGGGGAGTGGCGTAAGGGTGTAAATAGGCGAATAAATTTAATTAAACCCGTTTGCGGGTAGATTTTTATTGAAAAATTTCAAATTAACATTTCTCAAACATTTCGGAATTATTTCAAAAACAACGGTGGAGTAAAATAAGCGCGTAAACTGAAAAAATAAACAAAAGCAGAAAAGGAGAAATGAAAATGTCAAAATTTATTGAGGCAAACGAAAAGATTGCAGAGGGAGTTGTCGGAGGCTACAAGAAAATCGAAAAGGGTGTTGTAGAGGGCTACAAGAAAATTGAAAAGGGCGCGGTTGAGGGCTTCGGCAAGGTAAGCGATAAAATGGTAGAAACCTTTCTTACCAAAGAGGGTGAGACAGTCGAGGAAGCAAAGGCTCGTATGAAAAGAGAGCAGAGCGAGCGCAACGCAGGAAAAAAACACTGAGTCCTGATGTTGTCTCGGAAGATTCCGAGGGCGGAAAATTTGTATATGGTTATTCCGCGGCGCGTAATCGAGAGGAAATAAAGAGAATAAGGGAAAAGTATCTCACAGAGGAAAGCACTAAGGCAAAGCCGAAGCGGTTTGCTTTGACGAGTATCTTGCTTTTTTTGAAAAATCATCAACTTTAACATTTCTTTAACAAAACTTAATCAAATCGAAAACATGAGGGCATTAAAATATACGCGTAAAATAAAACACGAAAGACGAAAGAGGTATTTATTATGAACAAGAACGATCAGCAGTTTATGGCACAGAAGATTCGCACACAGTATATGGAAAAAGAGGCAACAGAGCTTGACGAGCTTCGTGAGCTTGACGCAAAGGTGAAGCGTCCCGCGAATGTATTCGCGTATATATTCGGAAGCATTTCGGCAATAGTTATGGGTGCGGGAATGAGCCTCGTTATGACGGATATCGGAGATATGCTGAGTATCCCGAACACGATGGTAACGGGAATCGTTATCGGCTGCGTAGGAATGATTATGGCGCTTGTGAATTATCCCATATTCAAGGGCATACTTAACTCTCGCAAGAAGAAATACTCGGGCAGAATACTCGAGCTTAGCGAAAAAATAATGAAAAATAACTGACAGTAAGGAGAAAATGAAATGAATAAGAAGGTAAAAAAGATTCTCCAAAATAACAAAAAGCCTATAATCATCGGAGCTATCGGCGCGGGTGTTGTCGCGCTTGCGGTAGGACTCGGTAAGGCATTCAAGAGTATGAAGGCGAGCGCTAAGGCTCAGCACGAGGTAGACAAGGCAGAGTTTGAGGCGGTAAAGGCAGAATCGAAGGCAAACTTCGAGGAGAACAGAGGCAGTAAGACCTATGCAAGAGCAAAGGCTGACGCTAAGAAAAGCTGGGACGATGCGCACATGAGCGCATCCGAGAGAGAGGCAAAGGCTAAAGAGGAGCGCAAGGCAAGAATTGCGGCGGCAAACGAGCGCAAGGCGGCTGCTGAAGCGCGTACCGAGGAAAGCGACAACTGAAAATAACAGAGCAACTGCAAAGCGAGTCGCGATACGCGGCTCGCTGATGTTGCGTAAAAGGATAAAGGAGATATATAAATGAACGCGATCAAAATAAGAAATCTCTCAAAGAGCTTTCGCGGAATGTATGCGGTGGACCACCTCAATATGACTGTTCCCGTGGGCGCGATATACGGTTTTATCGGTGAGAACGGCTCGGGTAAGTCGACCACGGAAAAGCTTATTTGCGGACATCTCGTGCCCGACGAAGGCGAGATAAAGCTGTTCGGCAAGGATTACACAGACGCGGGTGTGCGCGTGAGAGTTGGCGCGCTGATTGAGAACGCGGGCTGTTTCCCGAATTCAAGCGTATACCAGAATCTTCGTATGCAGACGATAAATCTCGGACTAAAAAATCCCGACGAGGAGATACGCCGCGTGCTTGAGATAGTGCGTATGGAGGACAACGCAAATCTGAAATTCAAGAAATGCTCGCTCGGAATGAAGCAGAGAATAGGTATTGCTATGGCGCTTTTAGGAGAGCCCGCTCTCCTTATTCTCGACGAGCCTATCAACGGACTTGATACCGACGGTATGCGTATTATGAGAGAAATTCTCGTTGATATCACTCAGAAATACGGCTGTACTGTACTCATTTCCTCGCACATTCTCGGGGAGTTTGAAAAGATAGCTACGCATTACGGAATCATCCGTCAGGGAAGAATGATAATGGAGCTTTCCGCCGCCGAAATGGATAGCCGCGCGCAGGTTTTCGTGTCACTTAAAACCGCCGATATGGCGGGTGCGGAAGCGGTATTGATAGAAAAATTTGACAGCGTTCGCGCCGAGGAGGGGTATCTCCGTGTTTATGATGTCGAGGACACCGCGGCAATCGTTGATTACCTTATGAAAAACGGTCATACCGTCAGCGAGGTCAAAAAGAACAAGATAGGTCTTGAGGAATACTATATCGAGCTTATGTCGGGAAAGGAGGAAAAGTAAAATGACACCTGAATTGAAATTTGAATCTCCGAGCTTTGGGAAAAGAATAAAGGGTATGCTTGGAGTGGATTTTTACCGTCTTTTCCATACCCCTCTGTTTTATATTTTCCTTGTTATCGCGGCGATAATTCCCGCTATGGTGTCGGCTATGACTATGATGCCCGACGCGAGTGGAAACACTATGGAGCCCCTCTATTCCAATGTCTGGCAGATAATTGCCTCGTCCAAATCTCTCTATGTGATAGAGAGTATAGCCGACTATGCGAATATGAATATGGTATTTATATTTGGCGGAATTATGGTGTCTATTTTTATAGGTCACGATTATAAGTCGGGCTATGTCAAGCAGCTCTTTACCACCCACGCGAAGAAGCAGGACTATATGATATCCAAGAGTGTCGTTTGCGCTTTTGCTATTATTTGTATGTGCCTGACATACTTTATAGGCGGAACTGTCGGCGGATTGCTTGTCGGCTATGATACGACCGTGAATGTCGGTTCTCTCGTTCTCGCTATTCTCGGCAAAATGGTTATGAGCTTCGGTTGGGCAAGTCTTTACACCTTTCTCAATGTTATTTTCAGAAAATATTTCGGCATCTCGATTGCCTCGTCCTTCTTCTTTGGTACGGGTATACTTATCATAGGTGCCGCGGCTATCGTCGAGAGCCTCTCGCTTCCCACATTCTTCCTCAACATTTTCCTGTACGGCTCGTCGGTAAATGCAAGTCTGTCGAGCAATATCGGAACGCTCGTTATCTGTATCGCTGTGTCTGCGGCTTGGTCGATAATATATAATCTGCTCGGAACACGGATACTCACAAAGAGCGATGTATACTGATAAGGAGGAGAGAGATATGAATGCTGTTGAAATAAAAAATCTTTCAAAGAATTTCGGTGCGAAGCAGGCGGTATGCGGACTTGATATGACCGTCCCGATGGGCGCGATATACGGCTTTATCGGCGAGAACGGCTCGGGCAAGTCTACCACCGAAAAAATGATATGCGGACTTATCCCCACGAGCGGCGGCTCGATAAAGCTCTACGGCAGGGATTATACCGACGGAGATGTGAGAGCCAAGGTCGGGGTTCTTATCGAATCCCCGGGTTGCTTCCCAGGGCTTACCGTTTGGGAAAATATGATGCTTCAGGCGAGAAATCTGCGTATTCCCGACGCGGAAAAAGAGGTGATAAAAGTCCTCAAAACCGTTAGAATGGAAGGCGCGGCAGGGAACAAATATAAAAATTGCTCACTTGGTATGAAGCAGAGAGTGGGCATAGCTATGGCGCTTTTGGGAGAGCCGACGCTTCTAGTTCTGGACGAGCCCCTCAACGGACTTGACGCCGACGGTATGAGAATTATGCGCGAGGTGTTCCTTGATATCGTCAAGGACGGAAAGCGCTCTATCATAGTCTCCTCGCACCTGCTCGGAGAGCTTCAGAAGGTTGCGACACATTACGGAATTATCCGTCACGGAAAAATGATAGTCGAGATGAGCGCCGCCGAGCTTGACGCAAGCTGCCGTACTTTCGTGGCTTTGCGCTCGGACGAGATTAACAGAACGAAGATGCTTCTCGGCTGTAAGTATTCCCGTGTGGAGGAGGACGAGGCGGGATATATCCGCGTTTACGATATCACGACTCCCGAGGAGGTAGTCAGATATCTCTGGGAAAACGGTATATCCGTCACCGAGCTGGGTATAGATAAAATAGGTCTTGAGGAATATTATATAGACCTTATGAACGGAGGTAAGAGATAATGGAAAATACGGTAAGATTTGACGGAGTCGGCTTTGGCGCGCGACTTGGCAGTATGCTGAGAGTCGATTTTCGCAGAATGCTCAAATCAAAGCTTTTTTACATTATTATCGCCTGCGCTCTCCTGATTCCGATACTTATGACGGTTATGATGTCTATGATGGACGGAAGCGTGTCGGTAAATCCCCAGACGGGTGAGGAAACTATTATGCAAGGTCCCGAGAACGCGTGGCAGTCTATCGGCACTCTGCCGACATCTGACGGCACGCCAATGGGCGGAATGGATGTTATGAGCATGTGCAATATCAATATGATGTTTATGGGCGTTGCGATATTTATCTGCCTGTTCATATCCGACGATTTCAGAAGCGGGTACGCAAAGAATATCTTCACAGTCCGCGCGAAAAAGGGAGAGTACATTATCTCGAAAACTCTCGCGGGATTCGTCTGCGGCACTCTTATGCTGATAGCCTATTTTATGGGCGCGATACTTGGCGGAGCTATTTCGGGGCTTTCCTTCTCGCTTCACGGACTGACTATCTCAAATCTCGTGTTCTGTATGCTTGCGAAGGTTTTCCTTATGCTAGTATTCGTTCCGATATTCGTGCTTGTTAGCGTTGGGGCAAAGCAGAGAGCTTGGCTCTCGATATGCGGCTCGCTCGGCGCGGGAATGTTGCTTTTTATGATGGTATCTATGATAACTCCCCTCAGCTCGACAGTCGTAAATCTTTTGCTCTGTCTTGTGGGCGGAATACTGTTCTCGACAGGACTCGGTGCTATCGGAAATATCATACTGAAGAAAACAAGCCTGGTATAAAATTAATGTCATTAGGGTAAATGTAATATCCCCGTTGAAATTCTTCGCGGCTCCTCTTATTGCCTTTTCACCCTCGTGTAATTCTTGAGCGAAGCGAAGAATCCCGATGGGGAAAAGCAGATAACAGAGTGGCTTATTAACCTGATGATAGTGGGTATAAAATGAAAGTTTTAATTTGTATTCTTTTCGGATATCTGCTCGGCAGTCTTAATCCCGCCGCGCTTATATCCAGAATAAAACGAAAAAATCTGCGCAAGATCGGTACGGGGAATCTTGGCGCGACGAATGTGTTGCTCAATTTCGGCAAGGGATTTGGCGCGATTGTTCTGGTGTTTGATATGGCAAAGGCGTTCGCTGCTTACGAGCTCGCCGAGCTTATCTTTCCCAATATCGCTTTGGCTGGAATGGTAGCGGGCGTGTTCGCCGTTATAGGACACATCTTTCCTTTCTACCTCAAATTCAAGGGAGGGAGGGGACTCGCCGCGTACGGCGGACTTGTCCTCGCCTATAATCCTTGGCTCTTTCTCTTTTTGCTGATAAGCGGATTTGTTCTTATGTTTATCGTGAATTACAGCTTTATTCTGCCCTTTTACGCCGCGGCTTTCTTTTCTCTTTTCGCGGTGATACGGGACGAAAATCTGTTCGTAGCTCTGCTCGCCGTAGCAGTGTCGGCGCTGATATTCGCGACCCACTTTGGAAATTTTGTCAAGGCGATACGGGGAGAGGAGAGAAAGATCAGGGATTTTTTAAAGAGGGGAAAGAAATAAAAAAGCGGCTTTTCAGCCGCTTTTTGTCCGCAAACAGTCTAAAAAATGAAAACAGAAACAAAACTTTAACATTTATGTGTTATAATTACTGAAAATACTATGATTATTTGCGGAGGTCTTGATATGTTCAAAATTCTTGTGGTGGACGATAACGCGGAGCTGAACCGCTCGGTTTGCTCATTTCTCAATCAAAGCGGATATGAAGCGATAGGCTGTCTTAGTGCCACAGAGGCGTACGACGCAATGTATGAAAATATGTTTGACCTGATAGTTTCGGATATAATGATGCCCGATATCGACGGATTTGAGTTCGTGAGAACCGTCAGAAGCCTTAACGAGGAAATTCCGATACTCTTTATGACCGCGAGAGACGATTTTGCCGCAAAGCAAAGGGGATACAGAGTCGGAGTTGACGATTATATGGTCAAGCCGATAGACCTAGACGAGCTGTTTTTGCGCATAGGCGCGCTTTTGCGCAGGGCAAAGATTGCCTCGAGCCGTAAGCTTGAGGTGGGGGAGTTTATTATGGACGCCGACGAGCGCACCGCATACTGGCGGGGCGATGAAATATCGCTCACGGCAAGAGAATTCAGTCTGCTCTATAAGCTCCTTTCCTACCCCAAAAAGACATTCACGCGCACACAGCTTATGGACGAGTTCTGGGATGCCGACACCGAATCGGGGCCGAGAACCGTCGATGTTTATATGACGAAGCTAAGAAACAAGCTCCGCGAATGCGATTCCTTTGAGATAGTCACAGTCCACGGACTTGGATACAAGGCGGTGTTGAAATGAAAAGAGACACAAAATACGCTCGTGTGTTGCTCGCGGTAAACCACTTCCTTATATTCTTTTTGATAGTGGCGTTCGTCATAACCTGCTGTATGATGCTTTTTATACGCATAATGGCGAACACGATGGGCTTGGAGCTTACGGGCGAAAATCTGAATCTGGCGGCAAAGCTCACATTCCTCAATGTTGTTTTTATCAGTCTGCTCCTTACCGTCTTTGATACGGTAAGGCGAAAGCTGACGGTAGACCGCCCTGTAAAAAAGATAACCGAGGCTGCAGAGAAGATGATGCGGGGGGACTTCAGCGTGAGAATTCCTATGCCTCGCGCGTATGCGGCAGACGATAAATTCAGGGATATAATAGAGTGCTTCAACAAGATGGCTGAGGAGCTGTCGGGCACGGAGACTCTCAGAACCGATTTTATCGCGAATGTCTCTCACGAGCTGAAAACTCCCCTCGCGGTAATGCAGAATTACAGTACTATGCTCCAGAGCCCGAATCTCCCCGAGGAGAAGCGGCTTGAGTATGCTAAGGCGATATCAGACGCATCCCGCCGACTTGCTAATCTTATCACCAACATATTAAAGCTTAACAAGCTTGAAAATCAGCAGATAACCCCCACGCCCGAGGTGTATGACCTCGGAGAGCAGCTTTGTGAATGTTTGCTTTCCTTTGAGGATATGTGGGAGAGCAAGAAGCTCGAGATAGATACCGAGATGGACGAGGATATCCGAGTTTGCTCGGACTCCGAAATGATGACTTTGGTATGGAACAACCTTTTCTCAAACGCGATAAAATTTACCGAGTCGGGCGGGAAGATAACGCTTCGCCTGAGGGCGGACGGCGACTATGCGATAGTGCAGGTAAGCGATACGGGCTGCGGCATATCGTCAGAGGTCGGCGCGCGTATGTTCGATAAATTTTATCAGGGTGACACCTCGCACGCAACGCAAGGCAACGGTCTTGGACTTGCGCTTGTAAAGCGTGTGATAGACATAACCGAGAGCGATATCTTCGTTGAGAGCGAGGTCGGACGGGGAACCACATTTACCGTGAGAATGCGGAGGGTAACAAATGGAGACATTTAAGAAAATATCTAAAAAGCTTCTCTTTCCGCACATAGCGATAGTTATTCTGCTTGTGCCGATATCCGCGGTATTGCTTGTGCTCGCCTTTTTGAAATTCGGCTCGGAGCATCCCTTCAGCTATGTGGCGTATGTCGTATCGGCGTACACGCTTACGGTAGTTTGTATGTATATACCGAGGCTTATCAAGGCGATAAAGCGGATAAAAGAGGAGAACAAATATGTAATGCGTCTGAGCGCCGACGCGCGTCTGAGGGTAAAGCTCTCGCTTTACGGCTCGCTGATTATGAATACCGCCTATGCGTTCTTTCAGTTCGGGCTCGGGCTTTATCACGGTTCCTTCTGGTTTCACTCGCTTGCGCTTTACTATCTTTTGCTCGTTATAATGAGATTTTTCCTGCTCAGAGATGTTCGCGGAATGACGCAAGGGGACAATATACGCTCCGAGCTGAAGCGCTATCGCTTTTGCGGAGTAATTCTGCTTACTATGACCTTGGCGCTCGTGTCTATGGTATTCTTTATTACATACTTCAACAGGGGCGTTGAGCATCATTATATAACGACGATAGCCCTCGCGGCATACACATTCGCGTCTATGACTATGGCTATCGTGAATGTCGTGAAATACAGAAAGTATAACAGCCCGCTGTTCTCAGCATCGAAGGCGATAAATCTTGCGGCGGCAACCGTTTCAATGCTGACGCTGGAGACGGCTATGCTCGCGGCGTTCGGCGGCGAGGAGGTTGAGCAGATGAGGGGGCTTATGACGCTGCTGACGGGAGTCGGGGTTTGTCTGTTCGTAGTGGCAATTGCTATTTCTATGATATGCAAGGCAACGAGAGAGTTGAAAAAACAAATGAGGATTTGAAATGATGGAAGAAAATAACAAACAGAATGAAAGATTCAATTATTCTTATTCCGCTAAGCAGCAGGATGAGATAAAGAAGATAAGGGAAAGATATCTGCCCGAAAATGAGGACAAAATGGAGCAGCTTCGCCGCCTTGACTCGAGTGTGACGAGGAAGGGAACCGTGGCGTCATTGATTATAGGTATCATAAGCTCTCTCGTGCTTGGCATCGGAATGTGCTTTGCGATGGTGTGGGAGAATTATGTGATAGGCGTTGCGATAGGCGTTGTGGGTATAATAGGCGTGTGCCTTGCTTATCCCGTGTATTCGAGTATAACCAAAAAAGAAAGGGAACGCATCGCTCCCGAAATCATAAGGCTTACAGACGAGCTTATGAAATAAAGAGAGGCGGATTGTACGAGGGGGACTTTTGAGGAAAGTCCCCCTCGCGCTCCCTTCAAACCTTTTTAAACAGGGGATAGGTTAACCCATTTGGATTTACAGAAATTAATATTTTTATAAGGTGGACACCCCTCGGACATTTGCCTACCGAGGTGTATTTTTTACTATATTCGTTTTGCTATTTCCGCCGACACCAACGGTGTCATCCTCGAGCAAGCCGCCCCGAGATTCTTCGCTACGCTCGAGAATGACAACGGGGCGGCGCCGCGAAGGATCTGGCGGGGGTGCCGTTTGAGCGTAAAACACGCAAACGGTTATTGCTCACGAAAGCCTCCATCTTTGAGGGAGGTGGCATTTTCGCAAGAAAATGACGGAAGGGGTTTTTGTAACAAACTTCCTCGGTCTCGCATTCGCTCAACATCTCGATGTTTGCTTGCAAACTCGTTGAGCGGAGCAAACAATCTGGTGAATTGTTTACGCAGTCGAACCACGCTAAAGCGTGGTAACGCCATAGGCGTTAGAATTTGGCTAGCGAGGGGTATCGAACAGATACTTCTTTGCGTTCACACAAAATTTACAATTGCAAATTTTATAATATTACTTGAAATAATATAATATTTATGTTAAAATTTTGTAAAATTGGGGTAGAAGGTTTGTTTTGATTGTTAAAAATAAATCACACCCACAAATGCACAAAATGGAGGCACACTTATGGTACAAATTGACGAAAAAGTGTATGGCGTGTCGAAGGAAAGAATAGAATGTCTTTTCGATGCCGGAACTTTTGTCGAGCTTGGTGCGTACACCAGACGCCCCACCTCTTCCGAGGACTTTGAGAGCGTTGTCTGCGGCTACGGAGCCGTTGACGGAAAGCTGGTCTTTGCTTTCGCTCAGGACAGCGGAAGAACCAAGGGAGCTTTCGGTGAGCGCCACGCAAAGAAGATTGCCGATATGTATTCGTTGGCAGTTAAGAACGGCGCGCCCGTGATTGGCGTGTTTGACAGCGCGGGAGCTGTTGTTTACGACGGAGCTTCGGCTCTGGCGGCGTACGGAAAATTTATGAAATGCGTTTCCGACGCATCGGGAATCATTCCCCAAATAGCATTGATAGACGGTGTTTGCGGAGGTTCTTCCGCGGTGGTCGCTTCGATGTTCGACTTTACCGTAACGGTTAAGGACAAATCAAAGCTCTATGTGAATTCTCCTTTTGTGATCGGAGAGGATGCGGGAAAGAGCGCGTTTGCTGCGGCAACGGGACTGTCTGCTGTCGAGGCGGAGAATGAGGCAGAGGCGTTTGCTTTCGTTAAGAAGCTTCTTTCGGTTATTCCTCAGAATAATGCTGACGGCGTTCTCGCGGCTGACATTACTGACGATATAAACAGAGCGGTATCCTTCGATGCCGAAAATTATAAGATAGACGAGCTTCTCGCGCAGATTTCCGATAACGGAGTGTTCGTTAGAGTTTATGAGAAATATGCGGAAAATCTCTGTGCGGGATTTGCAAGCTTTGGCGGCGTTATGTCGGGAGTTGTTGCGGTATGCGGCAAGCTCGATATATCTGCTGCAAGAGCTGCGGCGAAGATTGTTTCCTTCTGCGATAGCTTCGGTCTGCCGACTGTAACTCTCGTTGACAGCGAAGGACTTGATGTGTCTATGACGGCAGAGAGCGCGGCTTACGCCTCCGAGCTTTCAAGACTCGCTATGGCTTACACATCCTCGGATAACGCAAAGGTTACCGTCGTCCTCGGCAAGGCTTACGGAGCGTCCTTCACGCTTCTCGGCTCAAAGGCTGTGGGAGCAGACCTCGCGTATGCGCTTGAAGGCGCTTGCATAAGCGTTCTCTCGCCCGAGGCTTCTGTTGCTTTCGTATGGAACGACAAGGTTGGCGAGAAGTCCAGAGAGGATGTCGAGGCAGAGTGGAAAGAGAAGTGCGCATCTGCCGCAGACGCAGCTGATTGCGGAGAGATAGACGATGTTATAGAAGCATCCGAGCTTCGCAAGAGAATATGCGCCGCGCTTTCTATGCTCGCGCTCAAGGCAGACGGAACGCCCGCACGCAAGCATACAGTAATGCCTCTTTGATTTGGAGGTATTCAGATGAATATGGCTTATAATCTGACGAATGCCGCGCTTTCTCTCCGCGCCGACGGAACTTATGTTCCTTTTTCGGTCGAGGCTTGGAAATATGCAGGACAGATGACTCTCCTCGGAATGGGAATGGTATTTTCCGTTCTCGCGCTTCTTTGGTTAGTCCTTGCGATATTCAAGCTTATCTTCGTGGGAAAATCTCCCAAAGCGGAAAAGAAGAAAGCACCCGCGGCAGTTGCAAAGGCAGTCCAAGAATCTGTCGTTGCCGTCGAGGAGGATACAGCGCCCGTGGCAGATACTGCCGATGACGAGCTTGTTGCCGTTATCACAGCCGCAGTTGCCGCGTATATGGCGGAGGAGAACGGGGGAGTACCCGCCTGCGGATTCAGAGTGGTTTCCTTCCGCAGAGCTTGCGGCGGACGCCCCTGGAACACGAAATAATCATTAAAACAAGTTATTGAAAGGTTAAGGTATAAAAAATGAAAACTTATAATATCACCGTAAACGGTGTTACCTATACTGTTGATGTTGAGGAAGTCGGCGCATCTGCCCCCGCTTCCGCCCCCGTTGCGGCTCCCGCCGCAGCTCCCGCTCCCGCCGCAGCACCTGCTGCGCCCGTTGCTGCACCCGCAGCCCCCAAGGCTGCACCTAAGGCAGCTGCAGGAGCAACCGCTGTTAAGGCTCCTATGCCCGGTACCATAAACAAGGTAAATGTAAAGGCTGGAGCTGCAGTCAAGAAGGGCGATGTTCTCGTTGTTCTTGAGGCTATGAAGATGGAAAACGATGTTTGCGCTCCCGCAGACGGAGTTGTTGCAAGCGTTGAGGTAGCTCAGGGCGCATCTGTCGAGACCGACGCGGTTCTCGTAACTCTTAACTGATTTTCTTTTGATAGAAAACACGAATTTTATTGAAAGGAAAACAGTAGAAGATGCTTGAAGCAGTAAAGAATTTTTTAAGCACAACAGGCATTGCCAGACTTATTGCGGACGATAACTGGTGGAAGACAGCCATAATGTTTCTTGTCGCCTTTGTTCTCGTTTATCTTGCGATAGTCAAGAAGTTCGAGCCACTGCTCTTGCTTCCTATCGCAATAGGTATGCTGTTGACCAATCTCCCCGGAGCAGGGCTTTTCCATCTTGATTTCTTCATTGCTGAGGAAATAAGCTTTGGACAGGTGCTTCACGATGGAGGGTTGCTTGACCTGTTGTATCTCGGCGTAAAGCTGGGTATATATCCCTCGCTTATATTTATTGGAATAGGCGCGATGACAGATTTCTCGCCCCTTATTTCCAATCCCAAGAGTCTGCTTATCGGAGCGGGCGCACAGTTCGGAGTTTTCGTCGCATTCTCGGCAGCGCTGCTCTCTGGTATGTTCACTCCTCAGGAAGCGGCATCAATAGGAATTATCGGAGGTGCCGACGGGCCGACGGCAATACTCGTAACGAAAACATTAGCTCCCGCGTTGCTTGGCGCGATAGCGATAGCGGCGTATAGCTATATGGCGCTGATACCGATGATACAGCCGCCGTTTATGAAGCTTTTCACGACCAAGAAGGAGCGTCAGATAAAGATGACTGCACTCCGTCAGGTATCCAAAACAGAGAAGATACTTTTCCCGATAGTCGTTACCTTCGTTGTAGGACTTATCGTTCCCGACGCACTTGCACTTGTAGGCTGTCTTATGTTTGGTAATCTGCTCAATGTCTGCGGCGTTACCGACAGACTTTCCAAGACTGCGCAGAACGAGCTTATGAATATCGTAACGATATTCCTCGGTATTACGGTCGGAGCAACGGCAAGCGCGGAGAACTTCCTTCGTCCCGAAACCTTACTTATCATTGCGTGCGGACTTATCGCATTCTGCATATCCACCTGCGGCGGACTTATCACAGCAAAGATAATGAACTGGCTCACAGGCGGAAAGATAAATCCCCTTATCGGTTCTGCGGGCGTTTCCGCGGTGCCTATGGCGGCAAGAGTTTCTCAGAAGGTAGGACAGAGCGAGGACCCCTCGAACTTCCTTCTTATGCACGCAATGGGCCCCAATGTCGCGGGAGTTATAGGCTCTGCGGTGGCGGCGGGTGTATTCCTGTCCTGGTTCTAAACTAAATGGAGGTTACTAACAAATGGCAAAAGTTAAAATAACAGAAACAGTTCTCCGCGATTCGCACCAGTCGCTTATCGCAACGAGAATGACGACGGAAGAAATGCTTCCAATAATAGATAAGCTTGACAAGGTGGGCTATCACTCCCTTGAGGCTTGGGGCGGAGCAACCTTTGACTCCTGCCTGCGCTTCCTCAACGAGGACCCGTGGGATAGACTCCGCAAGATCCGCGAGAGCGCAAAGAACACTAAGCTCCAGATGCTTTTCAGAGGACAGAATATCCTCGGCTACCGTCACTATTCCGACGATGTCGTTGAATATTTCGTTCAGAAGTCGATAGCAAACGGTATTGATATTCTCAGAATATTCGACGCGCTCAACGATGCCCGTAACCTTGAAACTGCTATCAAGGCAACCATTAAGGAGAACGGTCATGTTCAGGCGGCTATCTGCTATACAACAGACCCCGAGAACAAGATATATACCACAGAGTATTTCACAAATTACGCAAAGACTCTCGAGAATATGGGCGCTCATTCTATCTGTATCAAGGATATGTCGGGACTTCTGAAGCCCTACGACGCATATGAGCTTGTCAAGGCGCTCAAGGAGACGGTAAATGTTCCGATACAGCTCCACACCCACTACACCTCGGGACTTGCTTCCATGACCCTTCTCAAGGCGATAGAGGCAGGAGTTGATGTAGTAGACACAGCTATTTCTCCTATGGCAATGGGAACATCTCAGCCCCCCACGGAGTCGCTTGTCGCAACTCTTGCGGGAACAGAGTACGATACGGGTATCGACCTCGCTCAGCTTGACGAGATAACCAAGTATTTCACACCTCTGCGTGAGAAGTACCTCGCATCGGGACAGCTTGACCCCAAGATGCTCAAGGTCGATGTAAACGCGCTTATCTATCAGGTTCCGGGAGGAATGCTTTCCAACCTCGTTTCTCAGCTGAAGCAGGCAGGCAAGTCGGATAAGCTTATAGATGTGCTTGAGGAGGTTCCGAGAGTAAGAGCAGATTCGGGATATGCGCCTCTGGTAACACCCTCGTCGCAGATAGTCGGAACACAGGCTGTGTTCAATGTTATCGGCGGAGAGAGATATAAGATGGTAACTAAGGAATTCAAGGGACTCGTTCAGGGACAGTACGGTAAGACCCCCGTTGAGATAGATCCCGAATTCGTACAGAAGATAATCGGAGATACCGAGAGAATCACCTGTCGTCCCGCTGATAAGCTCGCTCCCGAGCTTGACGAGCTGAGAGCAAAGATACCGCAGTATCTTGAGCAGGACGAGGATGTGCTTTCCTACGCTTTGTTCGAGCAGGTCGCGCTCAAATTCTTTGAATACAGAAAAGCAAAGAAGTACGGACTTGATTCTGAGGCGGATGCCGCTCTCGGCATTCACAACGCTTAAATAATTAAACTCGAAGCTGTGTTTGCGACCGCAAACACAGCTTTGGGTGCGTTTTGGAGTATTTATCGTAAATGGAGGATAGTTATGGCTCGTGATTTGACGGTCGGAAAGCCGTCGAGCGTTCTGCTTAAATTTTGCCTGCCGCTTTTGGGAAGCATTATATTTCAACAGCTATACAATATAGCCGATAGCTTCGTCGCGGGTAAGTTTATCGGAGAGAACGCTCTGGCGGCAGTTGGAAACAGCTACGAGATAACTCTTTTGTTTATCGCGTTTGCCTTCGGTTGTAATATAGGTTGCTCGGTTATAGTTTCAAGACTTTTCGGGGCTAAGAAATATAATGACCTCAAGACCGCGGTTTATACGACGCTTATATCGAGCGCGGTGATTTGCGCCGTTCTCGTGGCGGTCGGATATTTCTTCGGTAGCTCCTTGCTTTCGCTTATAAACACCCCCGAAAATGTCTTTGCGGATTCCTTGCTGTATCTGAAGATATATGTTCTGGGCTTTCCTTTCGTGCTTTACTATAATGTCTCCACGGGAGTTTTCTCTGCGCTTGGAGATTCCAAGACACCCTTCGTTTTTCTCGCTTGCTCGTCTGTCGCAAATATTGCGACGGATATACTCTTTGTCACCGCATTTGATATGGGCGTGGCGGGAGTTGCCTGGGCAACCTTTATATGTCAGGGCGTGAGCTGCGTGTTGGCGGTGATCTTTGTTATGAGAGCACTCTCCAAAATAAAGACAGAGGGAAGGGTACGCCCCTTTTCCTTCCACCTACTCGGGCAGATATCGGCTGTTGCCGTGCCGAGTATACTCCAACAGAGCTGTGTTTCGGTTGGAAATATAGTTATTCAGGGAATAATCAATTCCTTCGGCTCGGGCGTTATGGCGGGATATTCGGCGGCGATAAAGCTTAATAACCTCGTTATCACATCATTTTCTGCGGTCGGAAACGGAATGTCGAATTACTCGGCTCAGAATCTCGGAGCGGGAAAGAAGGAGAGGATCAAGAGCGGAGTTGGCTCGGGATTTCGAATGGTCTGGGTGCTGTGCGTGCCGCTTGTCATACTCTATTTCTTCTTTGGAAAATACCTGATATACGCCTTTCTCGACACTCCGAGTGAGGCGGCGATGTCAACGGGAACAGATATACTCAGAATACTCTCGCCCTTTTATTTCTTCATATCCATGAAGCTGGTCTGCGACGGTGTTTTGCGAGGAGTCGGACGAATGAGGGATTTCGTTATAGCCACATTTACAGACCTCGTTCTTCGCGTGGCGCTCGCAAAGATACTTTCGGACTTTTTCGGCTCTGTCGGAATATGGCTTGCGTGGCCTATCGGCTGGATCATCGCAACGGCAATGTCGATAATCTTCTGCCGCAGGTGGATAAAAAAGAAGGAGCTTTCGTCACAGAGCCTATAAAAGCTCAATCAATTTTATGATTGACAACACCTTGTAAGCGTATTATAATTGAGATAATTACAAAAGAGGAGAATGCTTATGAATTTCAGAGAGATTGCAGAGGCGCGTCAGTCCTGCAGAAAATACGACGCTTCAAGAGAAGTCGAGTCGGAAAAGCTCGCGGCGGTGCTGGAGAGCGCGATACTCGCACCGTCTGCCTGCAACGGTCAGCCCTATCACTTTACCGTTTGCCGTGGAGAGACGGCAAAGGCGGTGGCGCGTGAGGTCACGGGAATGGGAATGAACAAATTCGCGGCGGACGCTCCTGTTATGATAGTTATTTCCGAGGAGGATTATGTAAAATCGGCTGCGCTCGGAGCGAGAGTGAAGAAGAACGATTATCGCTCGATGGATATCGGAATTGCGGTGGCGTATCTTACCGCCGAGGCAGCGGCGCAGGGACTTGGCACCTGTATCCTCGGTTGGTTCGACGACGAAAAGATACGGAAGATATGCGGACTTGATAAGCCCGTCCGCCTCGTTGTTACTCTCGGATATCCCGCGGAGGGAGATAAGCTCAGAGAGAAGAAGCGCAAGGCGTTCGAGGAAATTGTGAGTGAAAAATAATATAAATAAAAGGGTGTCGGACATTTTTTGACCGATACCCCTTTGCTTTGCATAAAAAAGGGCGTTTTTTACACGCCCATAAATCCATTATAGCACAGGAAAACTCGTTTGTAAAGAAAAAGTTGTGACAAATTGCAAATTTCTGCGTAATAACCAAAAAATAATTGTAAACTTTTAACAATTTGTCAATTGCAAAAGCCTATAAGATGTGGTAGAATATAGGTGAAGAAAGGAAGGTACACTCCAATGGCAAAGTAAGAGCTTCTTCATTCAAGGGTAAAAGAAAATTGAATATCCACCATACCCGTTGAACGGATATAGGAAAGGAACAGTCCTATGAAAAACAAATTTTTCTGCTTTAACAAAAACAAAGAAGATTAAGGATGGGCTACTCCAATGAGACATTAAGTTTTGAATTTACCGTGTGAAAGTTTTAAAGTTTGAAAGGAAGAAAGACGCCAATGGCGATATGAACCCAAATTTCTATGCAAGGGAATCTGAAAAAAACAGAATACGAGATGGTTTGAACGGGAGTCAGGAGAGAAAAACACGGCGGTGTTACGCGTTAATATAGATTTGGTGCAGGTGTGAGAGAGGTTCAAGCCGATAAAAAATCACAGATTCTTTGCAAAAAGGCTTCATTTGAAGCAAATTCGCCTTTTGCAGTACGATATGCATAAAAACAAGAGGAGTTCTCCATAGAGAATAAGAGTTGATTGTGTTTTAAGATGTGTTGAGATAGCGAAAGGTAGACGAAGAAAGAGAGGATAACAAAAGATGTTAGATATCAAGAGTGAACAGAAATAACCCTTGGTTGTGCGTATGTGCAATCAAGGGTTATTTCTTTTTTCTCTAAAAAATGGGGCTGCCTAATTTTGATGCAGAAGTCGCGCTTTGGTTCTCGTCGCTGTACTTTGTAGTGCAGAGAGCCAAAGGACAGCTAAAAAACCGCTTTCATTATCATTTTTAGATAACAAAAGCGGTTCTTTTTATTTATTTAGCGTGTTTTTGTTCTGCACTAAAGTAAGCAGCCCCTTACTTAGCAACCGACATACCATAAAGCAGCAAAGCTCTTTCGGGCATAGCGCTTTCAATAGTCACGCTTGTGAGCGCGGTATCCTTCTTGAGAGCTACCGAAAGCGTGTAAATTCTGTAATTCTCATAGTTCTTGTCGTAAGAGAAGGTAACAGCGTTCGTGAGCGCAGGCGACATCGGGTTGATAACAGACGCCGCGTATGTGGTAACGACGGTGAGCAGCTCGATACCGTTTCTCAGAGGAACTATCTGCTCGCTTCCGTCAGAGTATCTCAGCGTCATATTTGCGCAGACCTCTCCAAACTCGCCGTAGATAGGCTGTCCGAGGCAGTAAAGCGCGTTTCCTAGGACAACCAGCTTATCTCCCGTAACCTCTGTGTTTACCGTGTATGAGGGGAAGTTTTCGCTGATTACGACAGGCTTCTTGAGGGAATTGAACTTGAGGTTTCCAATAGATGAAGCGCTCTCGGGAAGTCTTGGTCCCTTGGCAATTCTGCGGTACTTGCGGTGATAGAATATTCCGCGGCTCGCCTTGGAATCCTCGGTTGCGAGTCTCCAAGCCTCTTTCTGCTCCTCGCAGTCGGGATATTCGAGCGCGATAGCCTCGGAATTGAGGACATTCGTTGCTGCAGTCGTGTGAACTATCATCTCCGAGGGAGCTGTGGGCTTCGTGTTAAGCTCTCTGATAAATTTCTGATATGCGTAGTAATTTATCTTAGGCTTGCGGTCGACAGTAACGAGACCCTCGTTCTGTATACCGTCAACGCAGCAGTCGGAATCACGGTTGAACTCATACATATCTGCAAACGCCCAATAGAACATACCCGCAAGCATATCCTTGTCACGCGCCGCCTTCATTTTGTTGCAGAATTTTGTGAAGCAGGCAGGGTTGTCGGTAACATGCCAGCCCCCCCACTCCGAAAGTATCAGGGGCTTGCCAACAAATGACTTAAATACATTGTCAAGCGTCTGCGGACCGGGAGTTTTGTTCTGTGAGCCTCTGGTGACATGGTATACACCGGGACCGTAGGGGTGGAATGTGTAGAAATCTATGTTAGCCTTGTCGAACATCTCAATAGTCATTTCGGCGCACATACAATTAGCGCCCGAAACATATCTGTCGGGGTCAAGACGGCGTGTCGTTTCGACCGACGCGTTGAGGAATTCCTGCGTGAAGATACACTCGTTAAAGCTCATCCAGAAAGCAACGCAAGCGTGGCTGCGGTCACGGTGAATTGTTCTTGAAAGCACCTCAATAGCGCCCTCGGAGATAGTGGGATTACTCATATCCGACCACCACAGTCCCGACTCCTCGCTTATAAAGAGTCCGAGACGGTCTGCCATCTCAACAACTCTCTTGTCGTGAGGGTAGTGAACGAGTCTTACGAAG
Organism: Clostridia bacterium; assembly: GCA_017625755.1. Taxonomy (GTDB): domain Bacteria; phylum Bacillota; class Clostridia; order Oscillospirales; family CAG-272; genus HGM12713. The sequence continues at coordinate 73,512 of JAGAKG010000037.1, forward strand.
TTTGCTCCAAGCTCCTTTATCATACGAAGGTCGCGCTCGATATCGGCATCGGGGAGGGTCTGTCCCTGCTCGAGAGAGCCGAGGTCGTGACGGCAGATGCCGACGAAGAAGAATGGCTCGCCGTTGAGATAGAACTTCTTGCTATCCATCTTCAGCTCTCTGAAGCCGACCTTCATCGTGTATTCATCAATAGGCGCTCCGTTCTTTACGAGAAGCACCCTCAGGTCATAAAGATTAGGTGTGTTCGGCGTCCAGAGCTTTGGGGAAACAAGCGAAAAAGCAAGCTTTTCTGCCGCCCCCTTGGAGGACGCGACGACCTCACCACCGTCCAAAAGCTCAACTCGCGCAGTAATACCGTCAAGCGAGCCGTCGCAGGTCAGCTCAACGGAAGCATCTGCCCTTGTGAAGCCCTCTGAGAGCGATTGTCTGAACCATATCTCGGAGATAAAAGTTTCAGAGCATATCTCAAGATATATCGCGCGGATAATACCGCCGTAGCAGCACCAACCGTCAACAGGACCGTATGGAGCGGTGATGTCTTCAACGAATACCTGAAGCTTGTTGCTTTCCTCAAGGTATTCGGTTATGTCAAACGAATAATGACAGTAGGGAAGGGGCGAGCCGAGAAGATGCCCGTTTATATAAAGGTCGCCCTTGTAGTTGATACCCTCTGTTGTGAGAATAACTCGCTTTCCCGCGGGAACCGAGAGCTTGAACTCTCTGAGATATTCTGATTTTCCCGAGCAGAAGTATGAGCCAGGGACCGTACGGGTGGTGTAATCCCCGCCGTTTATGCGGAATTTCCAATCTCCGCCGAGGTCAATTCTTTCTCTGAGTTGATTTTGCTTCATAGTTTTTTCCTCCGTTAGTATGAAAGCATTTTATTATAACCCAACGCGCCGTTGGTATTATTCAAAGTTCATAGAGTTGATAACGATATCCGAAACCGCGAGTGCCGCGCCGAGAGCGGGGGCGTTGAGGTCAAGCGCGGAATAGCGTACATTTATTGGCGAGCTTTTGTAGAATATATGCTTTTGCAGATGCTCTACCATTTCGTTGCCGAAAAGGTCCTTGAATTGGATCATCGCGCCGTAAAGCACGAATGTGTCTATCGGAAGAATGTTCGCAAGCGTGCTAAGAGCAATTCCGAGATATTTGCTCATATCCTTGAAAAGTGAAACGCATATTTCGTTGCCCTCGACCGCCATCAGAGCAAGCGCCTTGAAATCTATGTTCGGGTCGTATGGCGAGCCCGAAAGCTCGTAATATCTTCTCAGTATACCGTCGACAGAGGCATACATTTTAAGACAGCCGCGGTTTCCGCACCTACATATGGGACCGTCGCTGTTGACGCAGATGTGACCAAGCTCACTTATATATCCGTTCGTGCTTATCACTCCGTCTATCGCGAGTGAAAGACCGATACCCTTGTCGAGACGGAGCAGGGCAATATTGTTGATGTCCGGCTCCTTCTGGAACTCAAGCATCTTTTCTGCGACCATAATGCAGTCGGGGTCGTGCATAATAAATGTTTTTATGTCGAATTTCTTTTCGATAAGCTCGGTAAGGCGGACATTTTCCCACTCGCTTACCTGAGGGAGATATACCGAAATTCCGTGCTCGGTATCAACTATACCCTGAACGGCGATGCCTATTCCTATGACATTGCCCTTTTCGTCGAAATCTATCAGCTCTGATATAGCGGTGAAGAGAGTTTCGATTACATTATTGTATGTCAGCATAGTGAGAGGGTGGAAGGTCTGCTTGAGAATACCGTAGCGCAGGTCGGTCAGTACCGCGGTGATACCCATAATGTTGAGGTCGACGCCTATGATATGGTTTATCTTTGTGTTCAGCGCGTAATAAACGGCTCTGCGACCGACGCTGCCCGTGGACTTTCCCGAGGGAACTATGAGTCCGAGCCTTTCAAGCTCGTCTACCATAGTGCATACCGAGCCCCAGCTGAGCATCGTTTTTGCCTGAATGTCGCGCTTTGACATGGGGCCATACTTGTGGATAGCAAGAATGACTGTGTGCAAATTGTTCTGCCGTATTGATGCGGTGGTGATTATCTTTTTTGTCATAATATACCTCTAAATTTAAAACTGTGTTTTTTGTATCCTCGTGGATATACCGTTATGTGAAATATATCACATAATGATAAAATTGTCAATGATTTTTATCAAAAAACTCAAAAAAACATTTTTTTAATATATCATTTTGCGTTTTTAAAGTTGAATTTGATATAATAGTTGGTTTTGCACGAACGACTTTTCCTAAAAAAGAGACTGGATTTTGTGAAATGCTCCAAAAAAGCTCAAAGATTGAAAATGTTATTGTGTTTGTTTTGCATATGTGATATAATATAGCCGAGGACTGTTGGTTATTTGTCCGTTTTTAACGCCTTAATAATATCAATTCTTGATACAATTGAGATTAATTTACAGCGTTACTTACAAATTCTAAAAAAGGAGAGTGATGGAATTTTGAAGAACAGATTTCTCAAAATTACTGCAATTCTTCTCGTCTTTCTAATGCTTATGTCTTTGTGCATTTCGTGTAAGAAAACAGAAGAAGAAGAAGAGGGAGAGGAGACGACCGTTTCAACCGTAGAGGGTGAGACATACCGTGACGACCTTCCCAGAGATCTTAACTACAAGGGTGCCGATGTTAACTTTGTATCCAGAGCACACGACTGGTATAAGAACGAGGTAACCGTCGAGTCCGACAACACCGACGACATCGTCAACGAGGCGGTTTATAACCGTGAGAAGGATGTTGAGAAGCGACTCGGCATCAATATCATCAACACGATGCTTGACGACGGTGGAAAGACGGGCGAGGAGGCTTATGCCCGTGTTACCGAGCAGGTAAAAATGGATGTAACCACGGGAACAGGACTTTACGACATCGCTATTAACAATATGTATCATACGATGGGCGTTGCGTCCGAGGGCTTCCTTTACAACCTTTATGATGTTCCGAATATAGACCTCACAAAGTCTTATTATTCGCAGAACTACAATTTCAAGGGTACAATAAACGGCAAGCTTTACACCACAACGGGTGATGCTTCCCTTACATTTATCAAGTTCGCCTTTGTAACCTTCTTTAACAAGGAAATTGCAAATGCCAACAAGATTCCCGACCTTTATCAGACTGTTCTTGACGGAAACTGGACAATAGGCTATCAGAAAGAGCTTATCGCGGGACTCTATGACGATATCGGAACAGAGACCGATGTAAAGGACGAGGGAGATGCGTACGGACTTGTTATGAACCCCGTTACCGCTATCGACCCCTACTGGAGCTCGTTCGACCTCTCCATTATCTCGATGGATGTTGAAGGAAAGCTCTTCCTTGACTGTGATACCGCAAAGGCGTCCACTGTATATAACCTTATATATGACCTTGTATACATCAACCCCGATGTATATTGTGCTCCTCACCAGTCGGATGACGGAGAGTTTGCGACCCAGGCAAAGATGTTCGCGAACAATCAGGCTCTCTTCACAACTCTCAGAATGGCGTCCTGCGAAGATGCCAATATGAGAAATATGGAAGCTGAGTACGGAATCATTCCTATGCCTAAGTGGGAAACGGGACAGGATCAGTATTATTCCTACTGCCACGACCTCTTCTCTGTATACGGAATCTCCGCAGGAGTTACAGCTGACAGACTCGAGATGGTAGGCGCTGCGTTTGAGTGCTTCTTCTCCGAGAGTGACCAGTGCCGTTACAACCAGTTTGAGGTTGCCCTCAAGGTTAAGTACCAGAGCGACACGAGCGCAGGTCAGATGCTTGACCTCGTTGTTGACAATGTCAAGATAGACACAGGTTGGATCTATTCCAAGTCTGTTAACAAGATAGGTCTTATTATGCGTGAGCTTATTACCGCAAAGCTTAGCGGTGTATTCAAGAGCAAATGGGACGGAAATACTATCAAATACAACAACGCGATAGACGCTCTCGAAGCAGAGTTCGGAATTGTTGATTAAAACACGGTTTTCTTCATTATTGTAAATAATAACGGTTAAAAGGAGGAACTATTATGAAAAAAATATTGGCTATAACATTATCATTGCTGTTCATACTCACACTTATGACAGCGGCAATCGGCGCTACTGACGGTGGTGACGGCGTAGGCGACGAATCGGGCGAACTCAGCACCACAATAGACACCAACAATCAGGAACCCTCATACCTTCCTACGAACATCAACGGTGAAGCTACATACGCATACAAGTCTGTCGTAAGCTTTGACGAAGATGATATCGCAGGCAGACTTCAGCCTCAGACGAACCAGCAGAACAACCGCCCCCGTTGCGCGTGGGAAATCGTTGAAACAGGCGGTGCTAACGGAAAGGCGCTCAAGATGGTAGCTAACGGAAACACCGCAGAGGGTAACATAGACCTTGGCGGAGTTCAGGACTGGAGCAAGTGGGACGGTCTTATGGTTTATGTAGATATGTCCGGCGTTATTCCGAAGGATGGCAAAGCAGGTAAGGGCGGTATAGGTATAAGACTTACCTCCGCGCTTTACGATAAGGGTATCTTTGCTTGGACAAGAAACGGCAACCCCAACGCAAATGTTGCTGAGATTCCCGGATTTGAGATAAACGCTTGGTATCTTGTTGACGGAAGCTGGGTAAAGGCTGATCAGGCTGCTATGGACGGTGAGAGAATCCAGGTTCCCGAGGATTTCGCGGGCTGGGTTTACATTCCCTTTACAAGCTACATAACGATACAGGGCTCCGAGGGTACTCCCGAAGGTGGCGTATACCAGTCTGAGTTCATCAATAAGATAATGCTCCTCAGCGGACCTTACACATTTGCTGATCCCGCAGACGGCGAGGAGAATACATCTGTGGTTATCGTTGACGAGATAAACCTCGTTAAGCTCGGCGTAAACAACGAGGAGATGGAGGAGATACTCACGGCTACCGAGGCAACAACTACCGAGGCAACGACCGAGAAGCGCCAGAAGGCAACTATGCCCACAACCGCTGCAAAGACCAACGCTAAGACGACTGCCGCAGGCGCAGCAGATGAAACAACTGCTGAAGCTGAGGAGGAGAAGAGCGGCTGCGGAAGCACGATTACCGTTGCATCGGTTATGATGATCGCGGCAGCTGCAGCAATTCCCGCAGTAGCATCTAAGCGCAGAAGAAAGTAATTTGAAACACGGTTAAAGCCCACCGATTTTTCGGGTGGGCTACCGTAGCCTAATGAAAAAATAAAAAAGCAGGCTTTTTGCGGATCTTTCGCAGAAAGAAAAATAATTAGATCGAGCGGAGGGGTTGTCCTTTGCGGCAGCCCCACCGCGGAATAGAGCGTATGAAAAAGAGATTATTTATTATATTTGCATTGCTCCTCGTTATCCCCACGCTGCTTATATGTATGCTCACGGGCTGCGCAGGCGACGGAGACGGAGACGGAGCAGAGACCACGGCGGCAACCACACTTGCCAAGGGCGAGTTTATCGGCTCTGAGCTGGTCAGAAATAAGGATATGGGCTTCTTTGCTTACGGTGAAGTCGTTTCGGATAACGAAGCCGTGGCAGATGCAGCCGTAAGATCGCAGAATGACGGTATTCTAATTAAATATTACTCCGACGGAACCGCAACCTTCACAGTCAATGACTATTGGGGCAATGTGGCTACCGTCAGCATAACTGTTGAAAATTCCGAGGTTTCCAATATAGATGTAACTCCGTTTGAGGATGCGAATAGCGTCAATGTAAGATTTATGGGTGCTTACGGAAACGGACTCAGGAATGACACGGAGGCTATTCAGTCGGCGATAGATTCGCTTCCGAACGGCGGAACCGTGTATATTCCCGCGGGAACTTACGACATAGATAAGATAGTGCTTCACGAAAACATTACCCTTATGCTTCAAGGCGAGGTCAATAATGTTGCGGCAGGATACACAAACACTCTGGCTGCCAGAGTTGATGCGGGTGAGTTTGCAATACTCAAGGACGGCTCATTCGTCAACCACGAGCCGAACGGGCCCGGTAATCTCGGCGAGTCGAATATCGCTATTATAGGCGGTATGATAGACTTCAACGGAGCGGCGGCTACAAAGACGCAGATAGATGTCAATCACGAAGGTCCCGCGGCTCATCCCGGTGCCGAAGCAACGGGCTGCATCGCAATCTCCTGCGGAAGCAACTTCCGCTTTGAGAACATAATATTCAAGGATGTTTACAATGCGCACGCGTTCCAGATATGCGGCGTAAAGGATGTAGTTATCAAGGACTGTATGTTCGCGGGATATATGGGACGCGCCGAAACCAAGGGCGTTGCGGGAAAAATAGTTACAAACAGAGAAACGATACAGATAGAGTACGCTCATTCGGGCGCTATTCCCCCTGCAACCTTCGCGGAAGGAGAGTTCTACTACTGCGAGAATGTGGTTATCGAGGGCTGTTACTTCGGCGATAGTGATAAGTCGGGCTATCATGTTACGGCTATCGGTCAGCACGGACAGAACGGAACCGCGAATGTTACGGGACTTAAGGTAACCGATTGCGTTTTCGATAACCCCTATTACAGCGCTATGAGATTCCCGAACTATGTTGATGTTGAGATAACCAAGAACAGGTTTATGTCCAGCGAGAAGGGATACTATAACGGTGGATATTTCCTGTGGCTTTATACCGAGAATTCAAATAAGACCTATGCGGGTAAGACACAGTCTGGAACCTCGCAGACTATTGTCAGCGCGCATGCGTACGAGCACGACGGAATTCATAATGTGGACATAAAGAGCAACATATTTGCTATAAGCGGAAGCTCAAATATGAGAGTTCTGAGCGCTGAATCCACGGGGCTTTCGCAGGGCGCAAGAACGATATCGAATGTTATGAGACAGGTTGACGGACAGCTTTACGGAGCTTCCTATACGGGATTTGTAGAGTGTACGAACCTTATATCCGACCTGGATTTCAGTAATAACACTATCGCGATATACGCCGATAATTATACATATAAGACCATAATATATTGCAAGGCTGTTTACGGACTTAAGATTGAGAACAATAAGGTTGATACGGGAAGCGGCGTGAATCTCACAAACTCGGGAGTGAATATAGCAACGCCTATAAGCGATACCGTATCGAATCAGTTTGAGTTTATCAGCTCGTTGCCCAACAAGTCGGTCATTATTGATAACGGCAAGGGCGGAACGATAACCCTAAAGTCGGATTCCTCATCGCGCAAGCTGATACTTCAGCAGACCGAGCATTGCAAGATAACATATACCGTTCAGAACGGAAATGTTATAGTTAAGGTCGTATGTGATGAGGGCTACACCTTCAGCGGATGGACTAAGTCGGGCACGGCTTATAACCCGAGTTCTTCGGTTACGATGACGGGTAACATCACGCTCGTAGCGACCTGCACAAAATAAAATAACGAAGGCTCTGCCTGTTTCGGGCTATTGGATACCAATAGCCCGAAGGGAGAACTTCAAATCAAAAATCCTCCTGTGATAACGGCAGAGAAGCGCCTTTTCGAGCCGAAAATCTCACAAGAGGAGCAATTTGACAGAAATTATGTCAAGTGTTAATATAATTGCCGTGAAATAAACAGAATAAAATCTGTTGTTTAATATTTTAATATTTTAATTTTTATCCGATATATTTCGGAGGAGGACACAGCACTATGAAAGAAATGAAAAAAATCGTAGTCGGTCTCGTTGGAACAAGTCAGCTCAGCTTCCCGGGACCAAAGGAAAAGGCATTCGCAAGATGCGCTGACGGAATGAAGAAGCTCTCTGAGAAGATGGGCTTTGACCTTGTTGTATACAAGGATACCGTTATCACAAGAGAAGAAGCTATTACCGCTACAAAGTATATGGAGGACAATAAGGTTGATTTCCTTATGGTTCAGCATACATCTTATACGGGCGGACAGGTGGCTCCCGTATTCGCTAAAATAAAGAACGCGCGCGTTGGCTTCTGGGCTATTCCCGAGGGAGTTGACTGCGGAGCGGTTCCGTTCAACTCCTTCTGCAGCATCAATATGCATTGCGGAATCGTTGCTCACTATCTCAGAGACTACAACATTCCGATAAAGTGGTTCTACGGAGATGTTGAGGATCCCGCGTTTGTAAGACGCTTTGAGGTAACAGTCAGAGCTATCAGAGCTATCGTGAACATCTCTCAGGCGAGAGTTGCTCTCGTTGGCGGTATCGCTCCTTACTTCAACGACCTTTATGACGACGAGCGCAATATCAACAAGCGCTTCGAGGGAATATTCTTCTACCGTCTGCACGAGTTCAACGAGATAAAGGAAAAGGCTCTTGCATACTCCAAGGAAGAGATCGAGCCTATCGTTAAGGAAATGATAGCTAAATCGAAGGGCGCGCTTGACGATCCCGAGATTCAGAAAACATTCGAGTGCGATCTCAGCCAGTTCGTGCTTGACCGCGTTGAAATGAACGCGAGAATTTATAAGGCTTATAAGGACTTCGTTGAGGAGAACGATTACGACGCAGTAGCAGTAAGCTGCTGGCCCAAGTTCGCAGACGAGCTTGATAAGTTCACGGTATGCGCAACTCTCGGACAGCTTAACGACGAGGGAACTGTTGCGGCTTGTGAGGGTGATGTGCTCAGTGCGATCAGTATGCTTATCCTCAAGTACATAGCAGGCGGCGAGCCTACGATGCTTATGGATATGTCCGCGTTTGACCAGAAAGACAACTCAGTGCTTCTCTGGCACTGCGGCCCCGCTGCATCTCACTTCTGTCAGTGTAACGGATATCACCTCGGCTGTAACTTCAGCGGAACGGCTCATGTGCCGAACAGCGGCGTAACATCTGCTTCCGCTCCCGCAAGAGATATGGTCTTTGATCCTAACGACGCAACCATCTTCCGTCTTTCGGGCGAGGTTGATAAGTATATGGAATTCAGCGGACACTTCATGGGAGCTACCAAGCCCAGCTGCCACGGTAGCCGCGGATGGCTCACAGACCTTACCACAAAGGGTAACGAGGTCAAGGCTCTCGACCTTGTAAACACCGTTCTTTCAACTGGCTTCCAGCACCATTTCCCCGTAGTTCTCGGACATTATTACGAGGAAGTTGAGGAGTTCTGCGCATGGCTCGGACTCAAGAGAATCGAAATGGTTCCTTACGCTGACTATCTCCAGAGATAATTATTGAAACAAAAAATTAAAATAAAAAACCAGAGGACAAAAGAAATGAAAAACGCAATTACAATCACAGAAATGATGAAGGCAGCTCAGGCTCTCAAGGAGCAGGGCGAAAAGTTCACAATGCTTGGCATAGGCCCTATGTCCAAGAGACTTATCAAGGCAGTCGTTCAGCTCGCAAAGGAGAAGAATTTCCCCGTAATGCTTATCGCGAGCCGTAACCAGGTGGACTCCGACAAGTACGGCCACGGATATGTTTGCGGATGGGACCAGGATAGATTCGTCGCTGATGTAAACGCAGTTATCGATGAGGTTGGATTTGACGGTCTGCTTTACCTCTGCCGTGACCACGGCGGACCTTGGCAGAGAGACGAGGAGAGGAAGGCAAAGCTCCCCGTTGACGAAGCTATGGAAATTGGTATCGAGTCCTATATTCACGATATGGAAGCAGGCTTTGACCTTCTCCACATCGACCCCACAAAGGATCCCCACATTGAGGGAATCGTTCCGCTTGACCTCGTTCTTGAGCGTACGGTTGAGATAATCGACCGCCTCGAGGCATACAGAAAAGAGAAGGGACTTCCCAGAATCGGTTACGAGGCAGGAACAGAGGAGACTAACGGCGGTCTGACATCTGTTGACGCGTTCGGCGACTTCGTTGAGAAGCTTTGCGCAAAGCTCGCAGAGAGAGGACTCGAGGCTCCCGAGTTTGTTGTTGGACAGACGGGAACACTCACAAGACTTACCGAGAATGTCGGAAGCTATAACACAGAGAATGCTCGCGTTCTTTCCACAAGCGCAGGTAAGCACGGCGTTGGACTCAAGGAGCACAACGGCGACTACCTTAAGGATTCCATACTTCTCGAGCATCCCGTTGTTGATGTAACGGCAATGAATGTTGCTCCCGAGTACGGCGTAGTTGAGACGAGAGCATACCTCGCACTCGCAGAGGTTGAGGACAGAAATGTAGCAGCTGATAAGCGCTCGAACCTCGCGGCAATTATGACAAAGCACGCAGTTCTTTGCGAGAGATGGAGAAAGTGGATGGTCGGCGACGACGCAACCGCATCTGTTGACGCAATTCTTGCTGATGCTGAGAAGTCTGCTCTTATCGCAGACATCTGCGGACACTATACATACGAGATTCCCGAGGTAAGCGCGGCAATCGCAAAGATGAGCGCAAACCTTGCGGAGGTAGGCGTTAACGCTGAGGCGTATGTAATCAAGAAGCTTATGGATTCTATCGACAGATATGTATACTGCTTCGGTATGTACGGTCTGACCGATAAGCTTGTAAAGGCAGCAAAAAACTGATTGGGGAAGATATAAAATGATAAAAACTTTAGTTTTTGATATCGGCGGAGTTCTTGTCACCTGGGCGCCTGTTGATTTCTGCAAAAACTTCACCTCTGACGAGGAAGAGGCAAAGCGACTTTCAACTATACTTTTTGAGGGACCCGAGTTCAAGGGCGGAGATATTGGAAAATATACCCGCGCCGAGACACACGAGCTTCTGCTGAAGAACTATCCCGAGCTTACCGATGCGATAAATAAGGCAATGGCGGGCTGTGACGATATACTTGTAGCGTCGCAGGAAAACACACAGCTCCTTCGTGAGCTGAAGGAAGCAGGCTTTGAGCTTTACTTCCTTTCAAACACTAACCCCTCGGCATTTGAATATATGAATGAGAAGCACGAGTTTTTCAAGCTTATGACAGACGGCGTGGCTTCCTATAAGGTAGGACTTCTAAAGCCCGACCACGCTATATTCGAGTATTTCCTTGAAAGGTTCGGAAAGAAAGCAGAGGAGTGCGTATTTGTTGATGATACACCTGTCAACACCAAATCTGCGGCGGAGTGCGGATATAATACCGTAACGCTGAAGAATATCGGAGACCTCAGAGAAGAGCTTATGAAGTTTGACGATGTCAGAAAGGCAATGGCGAAGTAATCCACGCTATCGGAGGATAGACCAATGAACGACTTTGAAAAAATCAAAGCCGCATCCGAGAGCCGAATTCTCATAGCGTCACACATAGGTATATCGGGGGGCAATCTTCCCCCGAATACCCTCGGGGCGTTTGAAGCGGGAATGAGGAGCTTGCGCCCGATGTAAACTGATCCTGTCGAGAAACATCAATTTCTTTGGCGCGGAGCTTGTTTACGAGGCACCCGACAATATACTTTCGAGCGACGAATAAATCGAAAAGATGCATAAGCTTGGTAAGAAGCTGTGGATAAACGCCATAGTATTCGACCACAAACGGGTTCTCGCGGGCGGACATACGGACGACCTTGCGATGATAGAGAACCCTGACGACCATTGAGGCTGGCTGGCAGATAAGAAGTATGATATCATACAGACGGATTGGCCCGCCCAGCTTCGCTATTATCTTGAAAAAAGCGGTAAATACAATAAAGAATAATCTTGTATTGACTTGCCGTGCTTGATTGATGATAAAAACGGTATATAATTTTGTTTGGAATAACCGCGAATGTTAACCCAAGCCTTGTCCCCTCGTTGTCATTCTCGAGCGTAAGCGAAGAATCTCAAGGGGTAGGTGACAGGTAAATCATTCTTCCCGCGCCGGTGGGCGCGGCTACCGAAAGGGAAAACAAACATTATATAGGCCCACCGTAAAATCGTCAAAAAGCACAGCGGTCTCCGCTTATAATAAAAATATTAAAAAAGGAGAAAAACAGATGAGAAAGACACTTAAAATTCTTTCCATAGCTCTCGCGGCAACAATGCTGATAGCTCTCTGTGCGGTGTTCTTTGCATCAAACACAGAAGTTGATGCGGTTGACTACAATACGGGCGATTTTGCCGTTAATGGTAGCGGCGGAAGAGACTGGAATAATTTCATCTTCAATGGTACTTCGTATCCTATTGACAAAACCGTTACCAATTGTGCGGGAACAATTACCGTTGACGGCACAGTTTACCATCTTGTTGCTACGTCGAATCAGCTTAAAGGTACTTTCCTTAGTGATTCGGCGGCACAGAATATCCTTATCGCGTGTGATATAACATTTGAAACGCCCAGTGCTATAAATAATACTGCGGGTGATGTTATAGACGGGTTGGGACACACCATAACCTTCAGTAACGCGACTAAAGGTTGGTTTAACAATTTCAAGGGCGATGTTAAGAACCTTAACTTTGCGGGTGAACTCGCTCTTACTAATCATGGCGCTCCTATTGCGACATGGTTCCAGGGGGGTACAATCGACAAGGTTGTTAACGATGCAGACATTCCTTGCGATTTTTCAAAGCAGACCAATAATGACGGTTCTGAAAATGCTGCGTTTGGTGCGTATGTCGGTGGTATCGTAGGAAGAACTCAGGGTGTTACAACTATTTCGAACTGCGTAAATAACGGAGATATCTATATAGTTGACGGCGATACCTTGAATACGCATGCTCGTCTTGGCGGTATTACGGCATATTGCCAGACTTCTAAGCTTACCGTTATCAATTGTCAGAATACGGGAGATATTTCTCACCCCAGAGCTACAGCCAATATGGTTGCAGGTCTTGTTGCGGGTATGAAGAGTGAACTCGAAATTAGCGGTTCTTCTAATAGCGGAAAGATCACATCGAATTATTTGGCGGGTGGAATTGCCGGAACAACAGATACTTCTTCAATAAAGGTAACAATTACCGATTGTCACAATACCGGAGATGTTACAGGAGTAAATAAGACTGCGGGTATTGTTGCGCATGTGTCTGGTGCATGTTCTATGGTAGATTCTTCCAACAGCGGTTCTGTCTACTCCAGCGGAGCTATTGCTGCCGGACTTGCGGGACAGCTTGCAGGTACATCGACTGTTACGGATTGTTCTAACACAGGAAGTATTAGCGGTCCGAAGAATAATACTGCGGGAATTGTTGGACAGTCTGCTAATATAACCATAAGCGGTTGTACTAATGGTTCGCAAACAGATGCTACTAAGGGCGTAATCGACGGCGCGTCTAACACGGGTGGTATTCTCGGTTATTCGGGCGGTACTCTCGATATGGACAATTGTGTAAACTACGCAAGTGTTACAAGCTCGAGTGCGGCAGGCGGACTTGTTGGTAAGCTTCACGGTAATACAACCATAGATAATTCTCACAACTGGGGAGCTATCACTACTACAGGTTCTAACAATGTTAACGATGCTAATGCAGGCGGCGGACTTGTTGGCGGTTGCAGAACAAGCTCTACCTTCAAGATTACAGGTTGTACGAACAACGGTGATGTAACAAGTGCAAAGACCGCATATGTTGGCGGTATTCTCGGTACTTATGCAAGAAATAATCCTAACATTACAATAGATAGTTGTGTTAACAACGGTGATGTTATTCTTGCGGCAGAGTCTCAGAGATTCTGTGCGGCAGGCGGAGTTACCGCAGGACCTGCGGCATACAATCTTTACTCGAATAGTGCTGTTATGAACCCTACCGTAACTATTAAGAACACAATAAACAACGGAAATATCATTTGTCAGGGTACAGCAAATGTGGATGGTGAAAACGCATATAGCGATATCGCAGGTATTATCGCAAGAACAGGTAAAGCGGCTACATATACCCACGATACAGCAGGAGAAGTAACGACTTCTATGGTTGTTGTTATCGAGAATTGCGTAAACACAGGTGATATGATAGATGCTTATCCTGCAACCTCCAGCGCAGCTGGTATCATTGCAAGAATTGAGGTTACCGAGGAGACCAGCTCTGTTACAATTACAAACTGCTACTCCACAGGTGCGTTTGACCTTGCAAGTGGAAAGGGTGCTAACGCTCTTGGAAATGATCTCGCAGAATCCAATGTAACCGTTTCCAACTACTTCTACCTCAACGGCACGGACGCTGACTTCGCAGAGTCCACCGAGCAGGTAAGCGAAGCGGCTATGGCTGGCGGATATGTTGCATACGAGCTTGGTTGGGGACAGAAGATAGGCGTTGACGCGGCTCCCGTTCTCGGAAGCACCGACACGGTTTATGCTGTGGCTCTCAAGGCAACAGCAGAGGGTGACGCTCTCGCAACAACCTACTCCAACACAAACGCTGATAAGCTTATCGCACTTGCTCACGCAGGCGTTCAGAAGAGAGAGGATGTAACAGGTTACAGAGTTCTCACATCTATCGATGCTTACGATTACGAGCTTCTTGCTAAGGCGGGCGTTGACTTCCAGCTTGGAACACTTATCACAGCTGATAAGTACGGTGTTTCCACCTACGAGGAGCTTCAGGCTGCGGGCAAGCCTTGCGTTATAGTTACGGCTATCAATGGCGCTTGGTATGATGCAACTGAAACAGCTAACACATTCGCAGGTTCGCTCCTTCAGATTAAGGAAGCTAATCTCGATATGGACTATGCTGTAAGAGGATACATCGAAATCGATGGAACCATCATCTACACCGACGAAGTAGTCGTTTGCTATAACGACCTCGTTGCGTAAGAGAATCGAAAGGGAGGAATTAAAATTATGAAAAATACATATATGAAGCCCGAGCTTTTGATAACTCTTATCGACATCAAGGATCTGCTCACACTTTCAGGCAACAATGTTGACGGTCAGCCTGATAACGACCAGGGCGGACTTGATGCAGATTGGCTCTGATAGCTAAGGCTAAAGCAAAATAATTTACGGGGCTATCCCGTAAAAAGGATAGCCCCAACTTAAAACGCGTTATCTTTTGTCTATAAGGGCAGTACGGGCCGACTGTCCTTATAGATAAAAAACAGAACCACCGCCGTATGCGGTCGGTCTGCTCCTCCGAGGCGCAAGTGTGCGGAGAAGCAAACCAATCTCTTACGGAGACTAATAAAAACATTTTGAAAAGAGGAACAAAAAATGAAACTTTTTATTGACACAGCAAATGTAGACGAGATCAGAGCGGCAGCCGAGCTTGGCGTGATCTGCGGAGTAACGACCAACCCCTCGCTTATAGCGAGAGAGGGCAGAGTATTCGAGGAGGTTATCGAGGAGATAACA
>JAGAKG010000038.1 GCA_017625755.1 Clostridia bacterium
AAAAGAAAAAGAAAAAAAGGAGAAAAATCTGCCGATGCGTCGCAGTATATCGAATATCTTCTTTGCCTTTCATCAGGTTTGGGATGTTTCCCACTCCTATTTCATCGTTTATTATCTTATGACCTTTATATATGCCCCACTCGACTTTTTGACAGGCTCATTCCTGCTCAGGCTTGTCGTAAACGGCGTTGAAAAGGGTACCCCGACCTCTGCTATCGTTACCTATATGATAGTGATATGCTCGGTTGCCGTGGTTATTTATGCTATCAACAGCTACTACTGGAATGTCATATCCCCCGCGCAATACCAAAAAATAGGCGCAACTCTGCAAAAAAAGCTTTTCAAAAAGGCTTCCGAGGTCGAACTGTCTTGCTACGAAACTCCTGCCTTTTACGACAAGTATGTCAAGGCTATGGACGAAACTCAGAGCCGTGTGATGCAGGTTATGCAAACATTCGACAATCTCATCTGGGGCGGCATCTCCCTGCTCTGCAACTCGTTTTTACTTTTCATAATAGATCCGTGGCTCATAATCTTCGGTCTGTTCCCTTTGCTACTCGGTATTCTGCGCCGTTGGTCGAACAAAATACGGCACACGCACACAACCGAGAAAAAGCCTGTGGAAAGGCGAGTAAAATATGTCCGCCGCACATTCTACCTCAACGATTACGCCAAGGAAATGCGTATCGGTGGTATGTACGCGAGAATGATAGCGGGACTTGACGCCACCTACAAGGATTTCAAGCATCTGATGAAAAAATACGGCGTACGCGCCGCAATAATAGAGTATTTCAGAAGAATAGGTCTTGAGGTAGTCACCATTTTGGGAACGATGCTGTACTCCGTATGGCGCACGGTCTCTATCGGAGATATGTCTATCGGAGACTGTATAGTTATACTCGGCTCAATAGGAACTATCTCCTACTGCTTGAACAATATGGTGCAAACCTTTGCTGAGTTTGGAGAACATTCGCTCTTCCTCGAGGATGTAAGATATTTTCTCGATTACGAACCCAAGATAAAGGAGAATGAAAACGCGCTCCAAGCTTCGGGCGGAGATATCGAGCTGAAAAATGTCTCGTTCTGTTACGAGGGTGCCGAGAAAAACACTCTCCACAACATATCGCTGACTATAAAATCCGGGGAGCATATCGCGCTCGTCGGTCAGAACGGCTCAGGCAAAACCACCCTTGTGAAGCTTCTGTTGCGGCTTTACGATCCGACGGAGGGCGTTGTTATGCTCGACGGAAAAGATGTGAAGGAATATCGTCTTTCCTCATACCGCGACAATTTCAGCTGCGTTTTTCAGGATTTCAAGGTGTTCTCGCTCTCTGTCAGAGAGAATGTGGTACTTCGTAAGGAGCGAGAGGGCGACGCCAAGCTTGTTTCTGACGCGCTAAAAGAAAGCGGTGCTTACGGTAAAATAGAGAGGCTCGATGGCGGAATTGAGGCAACTCTCACCCGTGAGTTTGACGACAATGGAGCAAATCTCTCTATTGGAGAGCAACAAAAGGTATCCTTAGCAAGGGTATTTGCCGAAAACGCCCCATGCGTAATCCTCGATGAGCCTTCGAGCGCTCTCGATCCCATAGCAGAGCATAAAATGTTTGAAAATATGATGCGCGCTGCGCGTGGACGAAGCGTAATTTTCATTTCTCACAGACTGTCCTCTGCCGTTGACGCAGACCGCATATACTTACTCGAGGAAGGTCGCATAGCCGAGGTTGGAACTCATCGCGAGCTTATCGAGAAGGACGGCAAGTATGCCGAGATGTTCCGACTTCAGGCGCAAAATTATCTGGGAGAGGAGGGATAGATATGAAAAACAATGACAAAAAGCCACGCCAGCCTCTGGGACGGGTGTTCTCAAATAATTTCAGAATGATCGTAAAAGTATTCCGCCTTGCGCCCGACTATTTTGCGGCAATGATGCTATACGGCATCGCGTGGGGACTTATCCACTCCTCACAGGCGGTATTCACGCTTCGACTCTTCAACTCACTCGATGAGGGAGCTTCCTTTACGGAGGTCGCCACAATAATCGGCATTATGGCGATATTCTACCTGATAGTTTATGGAATAGATGCCGCCTGCTACCATTGCTTTATGCCTATTCTGCGACAAAAGCTGGAGCTGAGGCTTCATAAGGAGCTGTTTCTCAAAGCGCAGACGATAGATATATCCTGCTATGACGATCCCGAATTTTATAACGACTTTGTCTGGTCGATGGACGAGGCGGGAGCTCGCGCGTATCAGCTTCTGAACGACCTTTACCTGATAGTAATGAGAGTTATCGCGGGCGGTACACTTATCGGTTTGTTATTCTCGATAGACTCGCTTGTTGCCGTCGTGCTTCTCATAACCTCGATATTCACGATAATCATAAATCAAATGGGAAATAAGCTCTATTTTGAGCAGGAAAAGGAATGGAAGCCCCTGAGGAGAGTCAGGGATTATCTTAACAGAGTTTACCATCTGCCCGACTACGCCAAGGAAATACGCATCAGCCATGTCACCGATATTTTTATGGACAAAATGGACGAGAACCGCGACAAAATGGTAGAGACTTCGGTCAGATACGGAAGAAAATTCTTCCTTATTTACGGCGTGGGAGACACCCTGCTCTCAAACCTTGTATATTACGGTATTCTTTTTTATATGTTCGCCTCGCTTCTTGACGGAAATGTACTTATCGGCGGATTTTCGGCGAGTATCGGTATGATTGGAAGCGTGCGTTGGTCACTGGGGGATTTTGTGCGCCGACTCTCAAAATTTCCTCAACACTCACTGTTTCTTGAAAAATATTACGAGTTTTTATCCTATGAACCGAAAACGAAATCGGGCGAGCGCCCCGTTCCCTCTTTCGATTCGCTCGAGCTGAGAGAAGTTTCCTTTACCTACGATTTCTCAAACAACCCTAAATACGCCTACCACGACAAGGATTACACCCCGCCAAAGGTCGAAAGCAAAGAAAAATCTGCCCTCGAAGGAATAAATATGCGGCTTGAGCGCGGTGAAAAGATAGCCATAGTTGGCTACAACGGCGCAGGAAAGACCACTTTGATAAAGCTTCTGATGCGTCTCTACGACCCTACCGAGGGCGCTATACTTCTCAACGGAGTAAACATAAAGGAATACGAACTTACAGAATACCGAAACTGCATCGGAACGGTTTTTCAGGATTTTAAAATATTCGCTGCGTCAATCGCGGAGAATGTTATGAACGGCATCTACGACGAGAAGCGCGACAAGGAAACCGTGCTACGCGCGCTTGATGCCGCAGGGTTCACTGAAAAGCTGAATACTCTTGATGACGGAGTTGATACGGTACTCACAAGAGAGTTTGACGATAAGGGCACAAATCTATCGGGCGGCGAGGCACAAAAGGTGGCGATAGCGCGCGTTTTCGCAAAACCGTTTGAATTGATAATTATGGACGAACCGTCGAGTGCGCTTGATCCCGTAGCCGAATATGAGCTTAATCAGGCAATTCTCAGATATGCCGCAGATAAAACGGTTATATTTATTTCACATAGACTCTCAACTACCCGAATGGCTGACAGAATATATATGTTCGATTCGGGGACTCTCGCTGAGGTCGGCTCTCACGACGATCTTATGGCGCAAAACGGCAAATACGCCGAAATGTTTAATCTCCAAGCAGAAAAATATAAGGAATAATAAAAATATCAAAAACAACCGACGGTAACGCCTATAAGCGTTTATATTCCGTCGGTTGTATTTATTTGTATTCTGAAAACCACCAGCACGGCTGGTGGTCATGACTTTAGATAACCATGAGATTCGATTTACACAGTCCCCGCTCGCTCAATAATTATCGCTGCTATCCTCGGGGATAACCTCCTTGAAGGCGGTGATCGCGCACTCTATCATATCGTCGGTAGGCTCGAGAACGGTGATATGCTGGAGCCAGACGCCTGGAGCTGAGATAATTCTCGTAAAGGGATTATCGTGTCTGCCCGCAAGCTTGATAAGCTCATATCCAAGACCCATAACGATAGGAAGAAGCAGGAGCTTTATAGCCACTCTGATAAGGGTATACAGCGTTTCGTTAGGTACGACATCACCGATAAGCGGCTCAAGCACAGGGTCTATAAAGAAAGAGATAAAAATACTCACGATAAGCATAAGTATCAGGAAGGAAGTACCGCATCTGGGGTGGAAGCGACGCTCGCCCCTTACATTCTCAACGGTAAGCTCCTTGTTATGCTCGTAGCAAAAGATAGTCTTATGCTCTGCTCCGTGGTACTGGAAAGTTCTGCGGATATCCTTCATCAGTGACACAAGCGCCATATACGCCACAAGAATAACTATCTTCAAAACACCTTCAAAAACAGATTTTATAAGTGATGTGAGGAACAGATTATCTGGCTTCAGTATGGGAATAAGCGCCGAAAGCCACGAATACAGCGCTGAAGGGAGCCACATAAACAGTACTACCGAGAGCGCAATGCCGAGAACCATTGCTATGACCATTATGCCGTTCATAAGCGCGTCGGAGCTTTTTTTGCCGTCTTTGTCGCTCTTTTCACTATTTTCGGAAGTCGTTTCCTCGACCTTTTCGTCGGCACTCACCTCAGCCGTCTGGACGGTCTGCTCGGTATTCTCTATCATCTGGGCTTCCTCGGCTATGACCTCGGTCTCCGACGCAACAGAGTCCTCCACCGCCTGCTCGGCTACCGCCTCAGCCTCACTCGCGCCCGCCTTTTTGAGCGCTTTTTTTCTTGCCTTTTCAGCCTTTTTCTGCTCCTTTTCGCGCTTTGCCTCCTCCTCGAGGTCGTCAAGTCCCGAAATCTGCGCCGAGCGCATAAGGCACTTATATCCAAAGCGCATAGAGTCGATAAATCCAAAGACTCCGCGAACTATCGGGAGCTTGAAAAACTTTCCCTTTGCGGAAGCCTGAGTCTCCCACTTTTCAAGCACGATCTCACCATCGGTGTTTCTGACCGCCATAGCCGTCATCTTCGGACCGCGCATCATTATGCCTTCTATCAACGCCTGACCGCCGATAGAGGTCTTTTTTCCTATGCTACACTCTTTTTTACTCAAAATATCCTCCAAAAAAGCTACTGCTTATTACCATATTCTTATACTGCCGTCGTCCTTGAAATACCAATATTTTCCCTTGGCATCCTTGGGGGGCTCGGCTTCGGAATACATATAAAAGTACGCACCCATAAGAGTATCGTTTCCGTTGTTACCCTCGGCTATCTGCGTCTGCGCCCATTGCTCAGCCGTACCGTAATAGTATATCGCCTTGAGCGAGCTGCATCCGAGAAAAGCGCTGTCAGACACGGTCTTCAGCGAGCTGTGCGCGGTAACCGACTTAAGCGCGGTACAACCGTCAAACGCGTTCTCGCCGACCGTCTCGGTCGTATCGGAAAGTATCACCGACTCAAGCCCCGTACAGCCGAGAAAAGCTTCGACGGGAATCGCCGTCAAGCCCGAGCCGAGAGTTATCTTACCAAGCGCGGTGCAACCCGCAAACGCCTTTTCCCCTATGCTCACGGGCTTACATTCAAGCGTGAGTCTGATACCCGCGCAGCCCGCAAACGCTGAGCTTCCGATAACCTTGATATTCTCTCCAACCGTTATCTCCTGCGTCTTTTCATACGCGGTGCTCATAAAAGCTTCGTCACCGATAGCGACCACGGGATAGCCCGCTATCTGCGTGGGAATCCGTATAGAATCAAGCTTACCCTTATACTTCGTAAGGGTTGCCTTTCCGTCGGCTATCTCGTAATCGAAAATCGTTTTGGCGTCTATCCAACCCGCGGTAAGGGTGAGGTCAGAGGTGACCTTGTCGTTCGCAAAATCCCACTCTACGGCGTCCTTACGCCAACCGTTAAATATGTAACCCTCTTTTTCGGGGTCCTCGGGTCTTGCTATCTTGCTTCCCGAAAGCACCTTTATTTCATCGGTCGACGAGCCGCCCGCCGAATCGAAAACGACCTTATAGTAAATATCCTCCTGCGGCGCTTCTTCCTCCTCCGAGCATCCGCCGAAAAAAGCAAGACACGCAAAAAGAGCCAGAAAGCAAAGTAATATCTTCACAAAACGCATACCGTCGCGCTCCTTAATCACAGTTTAGCCTTAACAGCCACATATAATTATATATTTTTTTCCCCGATTTGTCAACGCCCTCTCGCGCCCTATATCGCAATTTAATAATAAATTTACAGGATTTTAAAATGAGTCGCGATTTTTGCCCCGCAAAGGGGGTCAAACTTCGGAGTTTGCGCTCATTTACCGAAAGGGCGCGTCATATACTTGAAAAAGAAAAGACATTTCGGCAAAGGCAGGCAGATAAGTATGAACAAAACAGAGCTTCAAAAAAAGAACAATAGGGGACTTACCGAAGCGGAGGTGAGCCGTTCGAGGGAGACTCACGGCGCAAACACGATAAGCGTCCGCCCGTCAAAATCCTTTCTCGCGCATTTTATATCAAATCTCTCGGACCCCGTAATTAAAATACTTCTCTGTGCGCTCGCCGTCAATCTTATATTCGTGTTCCAAAGCGGAAATGTAGTCGAAACCGTGGGCATAGCCGTCTCCGTATTTCTTGCGGCATTCATTTCCACCGTATCCGAGCGAGGCGGTGAGCAGGCGTTCAAGCGGCTCTCCGAGGAATGCTCAAGAGCGGATTTCAGAGTGAAGCGCGACGGTCGGCTATGCCGAGTGCCGATAGAGGACATCGTGGTCGGAGACATTGTTCTCATAGGAGCGGGAGAGCAGATTCCAGCCGACGGATATATACTCTCGGGCAAACTTACCGTTGACCAGTCCTCAATGACGGGCGAGAGCCGAGACATCGAAAAATACCCCTCGGCAGACAGAGCCCTCTCGCCCTCAGCCCCCTCGGCTCTGTTCAGGGGGTGTACCGTGCTTTCGGGCGAGGCGGAAATGCTCGTTGAGCGCGTGGGAGACGGCACCTTTCTCGGTGAGATATCAAAAGAGGTTCAGCTCGACACGAGGGAAAGTCCGCTCAAAATAAGGCTTACCAAGCTCGCACGACAGATAAGCCGTCTTGGATATCTCGCGGCGATACTCGTTGCCGCCGCCTATCTTTTCAATTCCTTTTTCATAGACAGCGCATTCAATATGGAGCTTGTGAGAATAAAGCTTACAGACACGCACTACCTCCTCGAAAACCTGCTTCACGCCTTTATGCTCGGACTTACCGTTATAGTCGTAGCGGTTCCCGAGGGGCTGCCGATGATGATAGCTGTGGTGCTGTCCTCAAACATCAAGCGAATGATAAAGGACAATGTTCTGGTCAGAAAGCCCGTGGGAATTGAGGCGGCGGGAAGTATGAATATTCTCTTTACCGACAAGACGGGAACTCTTACCGAGGGACGGCTCACGGTCGGGGATATACTGCTTTGCGGCGCGTCCCCGCTTGACGGGGTGGCAGCTCTCAGAGCAAAAGCTCCCGTCGTATTCGAGCAATTCAACCTCTCCTGCCACCTCAATTCGGTCTCGACGCTCTCTGGCGAGGGTGCGCTCGGCGGAAACGCGACAGACCGCGCGCTTCTTGACGCTGTAAAGAATTATCCCATCTCGGGCTCTCAGCGCGCTCTCTCAAAAATCCCATTTGACAGCTCTCGCAAATATTCCACCACAACCCTCTCCGACAGACGGACATTTATCAAGGGCGCGCCCGAAAAGCTTTTGCCCTATGTGAAATACTGCCTCGACCCGTCGGGGCGAGAGGTGCCGTTCGCAAAATATTCCTACGAATTCACAAAAAAAATGGGAGAGCTTACAGCTCTCGGCGGCAGAATACTCGCTCTCGGCTATTCCCACTCCCCCCGCCCCTTCGAGGATATGACGCTGATCTGCGCCGTATTGCTGAACGACCGCATACGCGCCGAGGCGCCCGCGGCAGTCAAGGAGCTGAAGGACGCGGGCGTTGGCATAGTTATGATAACAGGCGACAACAAAAGCACCGCCGAGGCGATAGCAAAAAAATGCGGAATTATAGACTCGACTCGCCACACGGTCATTACAAGCGAGGAGCTGTCCGCGCTCTCCGACGCCGCGCTGAAAAAGCTTATCCCCTCTCTCGCCGTAGTCGCCAGAGCCCTGCCGACAGACAAAAGCCGCCTTGTCAAGGCGGCGCAGGAGCTTGGTCTTGTTACGGGAATGACGGGTGACGGAATAAACGACGCCCCTGCCCTCAAGCGGGCAGACATAGGCTTCTCGATGGGAAGCGGAACGCAGGTGGCAAAGGATGCGGGGGATATAATCATCGTAGACAACAACCTCGCGTCGATATCAAAATCCGTGCTTTACGGCAGAAATATCTTCAAGAGCATACGAAAGTTTATCACTCTCCAGCTCACTATGAATTTCTGCGCCGTAGGCGTGTCTATGATTTGCCCGTTTATCGGGATAGACTCGCCCGTAACCGTAGTACAGATGCTCTGGATAAATATTATAATGGACACCCTCGGCGGTCTTGCCTTTGCGGGAGAGCCGCCCCTGCCCTCTTATATGAAGGAGAAGCCGAAGCGGCGCGACGAGCCGATACTAAACCGATATATGGTCAATCAGATACTCCTCCTCGGCGGCTTTACCGTCGGACTCTGCCTCGCATTTCTCAAGCTCCCCGCCATAACCTCGCATTTCAGGGCGGCTCCCGACAACATACATCTGCTGACCGCCTTCTTTGCCCTCTTTATATTCTCCTCTGTATTCAACTGCTTCAACTGCCGCACAGACAGACTGCGCCTTATGGCGGGGATATCTAAAAACAAAGCGTTCTGTTTCATAATGAGCGCGATATGCCTCATACAGCTCGTATTCCTCTACCTGGGCGGAAGCGTACTCAGAACGGCTCCGCCTCTGTTGGGTGAGCTTGTATTTACTATGCTTATCTCACTCTCGGTATTCCCTGCCGAGCTTCTGCGAAAGATTTTTTGGCGTCTGTTCGGCAAAAAGGGCGGATTTTAACCCCTCGGCTTTCCTCGCGCGAAGATAGCCGCGATATATCCGAGGCATATTGCCGCGGCGATACCGCCCGCGGCGGCGGTGAGTCCTCCCGTGAGCGCGCCGATAAGCCCTCTCTCCCCGACCGCCTCACGCACGCCCTTGGATATGAGATACCCAAAGCCCGTCAGAGGAGTGGTCGCGCCCGCGCCCGCAAACTCAACAAGCGGCTCATAAATACCCACAGCGCCGAGTATCACACCCGCCGTAACATACGCCACGAGTATTCTCGCGGGTGTGAGCTTGGTTTTGTCTATGAGTATCTGCGCTATAACGCAAAATCCGCCGCCCACCAAAAAAGCCCATATATACTGCATTATGCCGTCCATAAAATCAACACCTCTCCTTTTGTCTCACCCTAAAGTTCTCGGGCGTCTCAGTCTTATCAGATGCCCTATGGCGGGTATTGCCTCTCCCTGCTGTATGCTCGCGGGGCTCATCATCGCACCCGTACCGACGACGAGTATGTCAGAAAGCTCTCCGCGGTAGAGCTTCGGGAGAATGTAGGACGCAAGAACCACCGCCGAGCAACCGCATCCCGAGCCACCCGAGTGCATATCCTGCCCCTCTCGGTCGTAGATTATAAGTCCGCAGTCGTTATATCGCCTTGCCATATCGTACCCCGAGGCATACATCAGCTCGCAAAGTATAGCTCCGCCCTCAGCGCCGAGGTCGCCCGTGAGTATCAAATCAAAGCTCTCGGGGGAGCGCTCTGTAATCTTGAAATACCGCAGAAGCGTGTCTGCCGCGGCAGGTGCCATCGCCGCGCCCATATTATTAGCGTCCTTTATTCCCTTTTCAACGACGATACCGGGCAGAGCCTCACTTATGCGAACGCCGTCTCCTTGCCCTATAATAAAGGCTCCCGAGCCCGTAACGGTCCATTGCGCCGTCGGGGGACGCTGTCCACCGTATTCTATCGGCGTACGGTACTGCCTCTCGGCTGAGCTGTTGTGCGACGAGGTAACTGCGGCGCAGCTTCCGAAATACCCCGCGGACGCCATCATCGCCGAGAGCATTATACCCTCGACCGCCGTTGAGCAGGCTCCGTAAAGCCCGAAATACGGAATGTCAAAGTCAAGCAATCCGTAGGACGAGCCTACGCACTGGTTGAGCAGGTCGCCCGCGAACATAACATCTATATCCAGCTCGGAGAGCCCGCGTTTCGACATCGCCACATTCAGAGCAAGTCTCTGCATCTCGCTCTCTGCCTTCTCCCAGGTATTCATTCCAAAGCGGTCGGTCTTGTCGTGTATATCAAAGCAGTCGCCGATAGGTCCCTCAAATTCGTGCTTTCCGACCGCGCTTCCACTTGATAAAAAGCAGATGTCGTCGGAAAATTTCAATATCTTGTTCTGCATTATCCTTTTCCAATCACTATCCGTGTTTTTCTATCTTTTCAATCAATATTATTTGCAAAAATATTTACCGTATACCTTGAAGTTTTGGTTTATGTATGCTATAATGAATATTACCGAACACGGAAGGTAAAACATAATGAATACAATGTGCGAAAGATTGAAATTCATAACCGAGGCAATAAAGGCGGCGTACGCTGAATACGGGAAGCTCGACGAAAATTCTCTGTCAGACAAATCCCGATTCGACCTGGTCACCTCAACGGATTATAACATCGAGGCGTACCTCATTGAGCAGATACGAATCCATTATCCCGACGATAAAATACTCAGCGAGGAAACGAATAACGACACCGTTATCGACGGCAAGACCTGGACTATCGACCCCATAGACGGCACCTACAATATGGCAAACGGTATCAGGGTCTACGGTATTCAATGCGCTATGTATGACGGCGGAAAACCCTCTCTTTGCGCGATCCTTCTCCCTCACTTCGACGAGCTTTATTACGCCGAGGCGGGCAAGGGCGCATATCTGAACGGCGAGCCTATCGGCGTAAAAGCAAGAGACCTCTCGCACAGTACGGTAAGCTTCGGAGATTTTCCGCACACAAGGCCCAGAGACTTCGAGCTTGAGCATCGAATTATGAAAAACCTTTCCTCGCGTATAGCGAAGATAAGAATGTTCGGCGCGGCGTGTATGGACTTTACCTGTGTTGCCTCAGGCAAGACCTCGGGTACAGTCATATTCACAAAAAACAAATGGGATATCACCCCGGGTATTCTGCTCTGCCGTGAGGCGGGAGCGCTCATAATGGATATCGACGGAGAATATTCCGAGAACTCGGCAGAGGTCATTGCGGTAAGCTCTGAGGAGCTTTACAGATGCATAAAGGACTGCGCTGCCGACGAATAATCATACGCGCTGTATACTGCAATATCAGAGCACCGAAGCACGCGGCGCCGGCCGTGAGTTTCGAGCAAGGAGAGCTATGCCCTGAAGATGTTTGAGCAATACCGCTTATCGGCACCACCGAGCGGCTTGCTAAAGCACCGAATCGCGCACATCTCTCCACATCGGCGCACAGCATCAAATCGATAAAAATACATACGGAGCTTTCCGAAAATATCTTATCGGAGGATAATATGCTGGACACAAGAAAAAAGCAATACCATATAGGCGCGTCGGAAGGCGATATCGGTAAATACTGCATCCTGCCGGGGGACCCCGCAAGGTGCGAGCTGATTGCCCGATATCTCGACAACGCGACTCATCTCGGAATGAACAGAGAATTCAATATCTATAACGGTTACCTGTGCGGTGAAAAAGTCACGGTCTGCTCAACGGGCATCGGAGGTCCTTCTACCGCTATTGCTGTCGAGGAGCTTGCGGCTTGCGGAGCACATACCTTTGTGCGCGTGGGTACCTGCGGAGGAATCTCGCTTGATGTTAGGGCGGGTGATATCGTTATAGCATCGGGAGCGGTACGACAGGATGGCACCTCACACGAGTACGCCCCGCCCGAATTCCCCGCAGTTTCGGATACGCAAACGCTTTTCTCACTCGTGTCTGCTGCCGAAAAGCTTGGCGCAAGCTATCACTCGGGAGTTGTGCAGAGCAAGGATTCCTTTTACGGTCAGCACTCGCCGCAAAGAATGCCCATAGCAGAGTCTCTCTCTGAAAAATGGGAAGCCTGGAAGCGGCTCGGGGTACTGGCAAGTGAAATGGAAGCCTCGACGCTTTTCACCGTCGGAGCCTCCCTCGGGCTTAGATGCGGAGCGGTATTTTGTTGTGTGTGGAATCAGGAACGCTATGCGGCGGGATATGATTCCGACAGCAACGAGCATCACGACACAGACCTTGCGATAAGGGTTGCCGTAAACGCAATAAGAACGCTTATTGAAAAGGACAAAAGAACTCTTTGAGACTGCCTTTGCCAATCAAAAACTTTTTGACAAAGTTTGCATTTTTGCTTGACACTTCGTGCGGTATATGTTATAATCAGTTGTATGGTATGTTATTATACTTATAATTGATAATTGTCGAGTGTTTCGCTCTCGGAATGTTGGCAGTAATTTAAAATTGTAAAAAATAAAAGAAGATAAAAATAAATGAAGGAGTAATTTAAAATGAAAAAATTTCTTGCGCTTTTCCTCGTACTCGTTATAGCATTTTCCTGCATTCTCGTTTCCTGCAATAAGAACGAGGAGGGAGAACCTGAAGATACAGAAGATGACGGCGGCGATTTTATAGGCTTCGGAACCTACGCAACCACCACGGGCACGGGTGACGGTGAGAATCCTGTTCAGACGGGTAATACTCACACCGATTTCACTTGGACTGACGACACCGCAGGCACACTTGTTTATGTAGCCGTTCCCAGCCTTAATGTCAGAGACGACACAAACACAAGCGAGGAGTCTTATGTCGCTTCGATAAAAATGGGCGAGTCCTTCAAGAGAACAAGATATAACGCTCAGTGGACAGAGATAGAATACAACGGCGAAAAGCGCTTCGTTTCTACACAGTTTATAACGACCAACGACGGTCATGTTGTGTTTACCGCTCTCGACGCTCCCAAGAAGATGTATATCAACGCTGAGAAATCTCTCAATATCCGCGAGTGGACAGATATCTCCGCAGACAATGTTGTAGTTTCGGTACTCAGAGGCGTTGAAATCGAGCAGACACATGTGAGCAAGGACGGAAAGTGGGCAAAGGTAAAGTTCGTTTATACCAAAGAGAACCAGAAAACCGAGACATACGAGGGATATTGCAAGCTCTCTTATCTCTCCGAAACAAAGCCGACAGATAGCTCGCCTATCGTCACAACGGCGTCCCCCTCTTTGGGCTGATAAAATTAAAAACCAAAAGGCTATTGCGAATGCAATAGCCTTTTTTATCTTCCTTATTTCTCTTTCTTTTTCTCGCTAAGGAATTTACCGTAAAATCTCGAGTAGAGTATCAAAGACATAATTATGACAACGCCGCAAAGACATATAAGCAGATTTGCAGCGAGTGTGGGGATATTCGGGAAAAGAATCAATGCCATCATCACGCTGTAAAGCACGACGGTGTTCACCTTGCCGTACCACTTCGCGCTGTTGACCTCGTCGCTTCGCTTTATGACCACCATTCCCATAACTATCATCGCTATCTCTCGCACGAGAAATATCGCTATCAACGCCCACATAAGCTTGTACTTAAACAACAGACAAACAAGGAGTGCCCCCTGCGTAAGCTTGTCTGCCACGGGGTCGAGTATCTTTCCGAAATCCGAAACCATATTGAAGCGTCGGGCAATAAATCCGTCGACTATGTCGCTCAGCCCCGACAGCAAAATAACTCCTATCGCCGCGTAATAATCCCGCGCTCCGCAATAGAGCCATACGATTACGGGAATAAGCGCGAGCCGAAACAGACTCAACAAGTTCGGAATCGTTAGAATGTCCTTTTTCTTGAATATCCTATGCATATTACTCTCCTCTTTTGCGTCGATTTTCTTGCTTTTTGCCCCATATAAGGCACATGACCGCCGATAGCGCGATAAGTCCTATTTCAATCGAGGCAGATATTATAAATTCGGGTGAACCGATATCATCTATACTCATGCCCATAACGGCAAAGCAGACCGCAGACGGCAGAAGCCCTATCACCGTACCGCAAAAATAGCTACGGTATCTCATTCCCGATGCCCCAAAATACGCCCCCGCAACATCTAAGGGAAAAATCCCGATAAAGCGGATAAGCAAGCAGGAAAGGAACTGGTTTCTATTCTGCATATCCCTCAAAAGCTCCAGCCTTCGATTCTTTCTCAGAAGCCTTTCCAAAAGTTTCTTGCCCGCTCTCCTTCCGACAAAATACGGTATTGACGCCATAATCGCCGTCCCCGCAATATTCACCAAAATCGCAAGCGGTAACGAAAACAAAAATCCGCTCGCCGCGTAAAGCAATCCGCTGTAAAAAAACATGCTCAGGCTTTTAAGGGCAAACAGGACAAGCATAACAAGCACCGACGCCACCGAGTTTTTCGGAACAAACTCAACGATATTTTCAACAGTTATATGCTCCCGAAAAACAACACATAGAACTACAATAGTTGCCAAAATGCCAACAGCCACCGTACGGCGTATATAGCTCAACGCGCCTGCTCTCTTTCCGTTACATCTATCTTCTCTTTTCATTTTGTTTACCTTTAAGTTAAATTTAATCACGGTACCACACAACTATAACACCGCAATATTAACTGTAAATAAACAAATTTGGAAATAGCTGTATTTTTTCGTATATTCAAACAGTCTGCTCCTTCGGAAGCTCGACGGTAAAGGTTGTAACTCCATTTTCGCTTGTAACCGACACGCTTCCGCTATGCAGCTCGGTTATTCGCTTGACTATGGCGAGTCCGACACCGTTCCCCTCCGAGGAATGAGATTCGTCCGCCTGATAGAACTTGTTCCATATCCTATCCAGCTTGTCGGGCGATATATCGTTTCCCGTATTGCTCACCGATACCGTCACATACCCCCCGTCCTCGCGTATCTCCACCCCGACCTCTCCGCGAGGCGGCGCAAATTTTACGGCATTGTCGAGCAAATTTATCCACATCTGCTTGAGTAGCTCCTCGTTAGCCTCAATAAAATATTCGTCAAAATCAAGGCTCAGCTCAAGCTCCTTTTTCGACCACTTATCTTCAAGCAAAAGCACACTCGAGCGTATCTGCTCGGAGAGATTGAAACGCGAGACCTCCGAGAGTATCGCCTGATTTTCAACCTTGGTAAGGTTAAGCACATTCGTTGCCATATAGGAAAGCCGCATAGACTCCTCCTCTATGGCGTTCAGATATTGCATCTGCTGCTCCTGCGTCAGATTGCCTCGCTTGAGAAGCTTGGCAAAGCCTGCAATTGACACTATCGGAGTCTTAAAATCGTGCGAAAAATTATTGATAAAGTCACTGCGCAGCATTTCTGTGTTTTGAAGCTCCTCGGCGAGCGTATTGAAGCTGTCGCTAAGCTCAACGAAGGTCGGGTGATTACCGAGTGGCTTTCCGAATTTCATTCTCACCTTGAAATCCCCTGACGCAAGTCGGTTCATACCGTTGACCCACTTGTTGACGGGCTTCAGCGGTATAATACTGAAAAATCCCGCGATGAGCGCGCCCATTACCACACTTATAAGTGCCATAAAGAGTATAACATTAGGCACACTCGTATCCTCATAATTCGCTATGACCTCGAAATACACGAGAAGATATACCCCCGCCGCACCGATAGCCAACGCAGATATAAGTACGACGAATACGAGCGCCGCAAAGAGAAGCGTCAGCGAAAAGCGGTGCTTTTTAGTCCGTTTTTTATCCTTGCGCCCAAAGCGCTTCAAGCTTCTCATATCTTCCTCACCGCCTTATATCCGAGTCCGCGAACCGATTCTATCTCAAACTCGTTCCAGCCGTCAAAGCGCTTACGAAGTCTCGCTATATGTACAGTCACGGTCTCCCAGCCCGTATCACTCTCGCTTCCCCATATCTCGTCCATAAGCTGAATACGGGTAAATATCTTCCCCGGGTAGGAAAGCAGCTTATAGAGAAGCAAAAATTCCTTTTGCGGAAGCTCCTGAACCTCATCTCCGCGAGTAACCGTAAACGAATCGTAGTCAAGAACGACCTCGCCTATCTCTATCTTGCGCTCGTTCACTATCTTCGCGCGACGCAAAAGCGCCTTTATGCGGTAGAGCATCTCCTCATCGTCTATCGGCTTGGTTATATAATCGTCGGTTCCCACCATAAAGCCCTTGTGCTTGTCGGCGGGCAGCTGCTTTGCCGACACCATAAGTATCGGGAGATTATTCTGCGCCTCGCGGAGCGTTCTGGTAAACTCATAGCCGTCCATTTGCGGCATCATAACATCAAGTATCACAAGGTCGATATGCTCTCTGTCAAGCACCTCAAGCGCCTCCGCTCCGTTCTCCGCCGTGCTGACGGTATAATTCGCCCCTTCAAGCACCGCTCTCAGAAACATTCTTGTGTGTTTATCATCATCTGCAACGAGAATATGAAACATACTATTCCTCCGCTCACATTAATTTTAATCAGTATATATCCTTTATCTAAACCCAATGTAAACTTCTCACTTAAAATATTTTATCACATTCTCCCCCTTTATTCAAGCCAATTATCCGAAATTAGCCGCGTGTAAAAAAATGTCGGAATTTATTCAAAGTTTATTTTCAGTTTATATTTATTGATATAATTTTCAATGAATTATTATCTTGAGAGGAGCTTTACGACCTATGTATCATATCTTATTCAATCCTCATTCGGGAAACGGATGCGCCGAGGAGGAAGCGAAGCTTTTGTCTGCTCTGTACGATAGCGAAACAAGCTATTACGACATTACCGCGATAGGCAGCTACGCCGATTTCTTCGCAGGTCTTGCCGAGGGTGACTCTGTAATTCTTTGCGGTGGCGACGGTACGCTCAACCGCTTTGTAAACGACACCGAGGGTATCGAATTCAACTGTGATATACTCTACTTTGCGATCGGCTCGGGAAACGATTTTCTGCGCGATGTTGAGAAAACCGATAAGGTACCCTTCAGAATAAACGAATATATCGAAAATCTTCCGACAGTCGAGGTGGACGGTAAGCGCTATCGCTTTATAAACAATGTCGGCTTCGGTATCGACGGATACTGCTGCGAGGTAGGCGATGCGATAAAGGCGAATAACGAAAAGACAGGCAAGTCGAAGGCGGTAAATTACACAGCTATCGCAATTAAGGGTCTGCTCTTTCACTATAAGCCCACCTCTGCAACCGTCACAGTCGACAGCAAGGAATACAGATATGAAAAGGTATGGTTATCCCCCACTATGAAGGGACGCTTCTATGGCGGCGGAATGATGCCCACGCCCGCGCAGGACCGTATGAACGAGAATGGCGAGCTTTCTCTGATGCTTATGCACGGCACGGGCAAGCTCAAGACTCTCCTTGTTTTTCCCTCTCTGTTCAAGGGCGAGCATATAAAGCACGAAAAATTGGTTGCTATACATACGGGTAAGGATATAAGCGTCACATTTGACCGCCCCACGGCAGTACAGATAGACGGAGAGACTATCCTCGGAGTCACAAGCTACCGCGCTTACGCCAAGGTCGAAGCACCCGTGAAGGCTTGATAAGAAAACAATAAAAAACTCAGCCACGGTATATCCACGGCTGAGTTTTTTGTTGACATCAGTCAATACTCATATCCATTCTGAATCTCTGTATCTTTCTGAGAGTGTTCTTGGGGAAGTCTTCCTCGCGAACCTTGAGTATGCCTATCTTCTTATAGGGAACGGTTTTCTTGTTGTATTCATCAATGAAGGGCTTCAGATATCCGTATATATCGGTGATGCCGTTCTTCTCAAAGTAATCCTTGTCGGGGAATATCTCCGCAACGATAGCGTTATAGGTAACGCCACGGCGGCTCTGTCCCTCGTATACTACGATATCAAGCACTCCGGGGGTAGCCGAAAGCTCGTTCTCTATCTCCTCGGGATATACATTCTTTCCGTTCGAGAGAATGATAAGGTTCTTCTTTCTTCCCGTGATAAAGATAAATCCGTTCTTGTTCTTCTTTCCGTAGTCGCCCGTTCTGAAATATCCGTCCTTGAACGCGTCAGCCGTAGCTACCTCGTCCTTGTAGTATCCAAGCATTACATTGGGGCCCTTGACAAGTATCTCGCCCTCGCCGTCCTCGTTGGGGTCGTCTATCTTAACGGTAACCATATCTATCGGCTGACCGACGCTTCCCTTGACAACATGCTTGCTCCTGTTTACAGATACAAGAGGAGAGCATTCGGTAATTCCGTATCCGTTGAGGATAGTGATACCAATAGCGTCAAAGAAATTGAGAATTTCAGGATTGATAGGCGCGCCGCCCGTGATTATCGTCTTTATCTCGCCACCAAACGCCGTGTGAATAGCGCCGAACAGCTTCTTTCTTTGGTCGACACCCGTTTTTCTGAGTGCGTTGCTGACCTTTATCATCTTGAATACAAGGTCGTATTTTCCCTTTTCCTTGAGGTTCGAAAGTATTCTGCGATAGAATGTCTCAAGATAAAGCGGTACGAGCACCATATGTCCCGGCTTCTGCTCCTGAAGCTCCTTAGCAACATAGCGTATACCCGAGGAAATATAGATTTCCGAGCCTATCATCATATGTCCGATAAGCATAACCGTCGAGCCGTATGTGTGGTGAGGGGGAAGAACTCCGACAGTTTTATCCGAGAAATCAATATAATGGATAACATTATACATATCCGAAAGAATTGCGTTCTGATTGAGCATAACGCCCTTTCCCTTGCCCGTTGTTCCCGAGGTGAATACGAGAAGCGCCATCTTCATAGGGTCGATAGGCGTACCGTAATAAGCATTGGGGTTCTTCTCGAACTTCTTGCTTCCCTCTCTCATAAGCGAGATAAGATTTCTTTCCTCCTTGCTTGCGTTCATATAAACAGGCTCTGCCGCAAGCTTTACCTTGCCCGCGATATGCTTCAATTTCTCAGCGATGTCCTCATCACCGAAAAGAAATTCTGCCTCTGCCTTCTCAACCGTGTCAGCCAGATCCTCTGCCAGCCAATCTCTGTCAAGCGGAATAAGAACCGCTCCGATAGAAAGGATAGCGTAGTATGTCACTGCCCACTCGTATGTGAATTTTCCGATAACCGCGCAATGCTTACCCGCGCAGCCCATAGCAAGAAGCTCGCTCGCAAGCGCGCGAACATCCTCGCCAAACTCCTCAAATGTCACTTTTTCAATATCCGACTTATGAGCATTTTTCTTATAGGAAAACGCATATTTTCCTCTATAAGTCTTAGTTGCCCACTCCAAAAGATGACGAACATTTGTAAACTCAACTTTTTCGTGTAACGCGTCTTTTCTCATATCGATTCCTCCGTGAAATCATATATTTTCTTTTTGTAAACCGTTTAAAAGCTATCAAAAAGTCAAATTGTTGAACGCTCAACAAATTTATTATACCACATTTCTGTATAATTGTCAATATATAATCGAAAATTTACGGTAATAAACGGTAAAAGATAGATTTTTGAAGCCCAAAAAGGGTCTTTTTTATCAGTTTTCTTCGGGAATATCGGAAATATCCGCCTTTTTGAGGGTTACCAGATGTTGCCTGCTCTTTCTGTACTGCGTGGGCGAAACTCCGTTAGAGTGCTTCTGGAAAACTCGGCAGAAATAGTCAGGATCAGGTATTCCGACCGCGACAGCCACCTCCTTGATAGAAAGCGTCTCGCCAAGCAGCAATTTTTTCGCGCAATATATTCTGTATGTGTTGAGATATTGCGACGGAGACTGCTCCAGCTCCTCTTTAAATAGTTTATAGAGATATTTTGCCGAAATATGCACCGCGTCGGCAATATCCTTCTCCTTCAAGCGTTCTTGTAATAAGCTCCGCTATCCATAGAAAGGTCTCTGTCGGTATCACCGATAAGAATCTCCTTTTTGTCCCCCTCCTCGGAATCCTCAAAGGAGTCAACAAGAATTCCAATATCGCGGAACGCCGTCTTTATCGCAGTTGCCTGAGTCTTAGCCTCGGCGTCTCTGGA
>JAGAKG010000039.1 GCA_017625755.1 Clostridia bacterium
CGAGGGTCGTGCCTTGCGGCGCGCCCCTGCTCGCTCGCTGCGCTCGCGAGCCGCGCACCCCCCTCTACGTTTTCCGGTTTCTATTGTTCAATTTTTCCGGTTATTTTTTCTATTATTCCGATTTCTTGTTATATTTGCATCGTCCGCGGTTTCCGTGGCTCTTATAACTTCTAAAATGGTACTTTGTATTTTTATTTTGGTGCTTCTTATTTTGCTTTTCCTGCTTACTAATTTTTAATATTTTTTTTAATGGGTCAAATCAATGTAAAAGTTGTTTCGAGGAAAAATCCTCAAACGGGCGAGTTTGGCTGGTTCTTGCAGCCCATTTTGTACTCGCTTATCGACCGAGAGGCTATTCTCGACGCGGCGACGCGGAATTCTCAAATTCCACGCTCTTATCTGCAGCAAACGTTGGACGCTCTGGAGGTGGAATTGCGTAACTTCGTCATGAATGGCCACTCCCTTTCTCTTTCGCACTTCGGGACGATCTTTTCGACTATCCGCAGTGCCGGCTCTCCTGCTGCCGAAACATTCCAGGCTGACCGCGATATTCGGTCAGTTAAGTTTGGATTTCGTCCGGCTCCGCGAATTAAGAAACTCGCTCAGCGTGTTTCGCTTGTGATTACTGAACCCTATGTTGTACCAACACCCCCTAAACCCTAATGGCATTACTTCGATTTAAAGTCGCTCCCAAGAAAAATCCTCAAACGGGCGAGTTTGCGTACCACGCAGTCAAAGATAATTACACTACTATTTCTGACTTGAAACTCTTGGAGCGTATCGCGGCTAACACTGCGGTCCCCTCGGGTGTTATCCGCGCTGCCGTCGATGCGATTTTCGACACTATCATGAACTTTGTTCTTAATGGCCACTCCGTTCAATTCGGCGACTTCATGAACTTGCGACCGGCTCTCCGATGCAAACTTATTGACCAGGGTCTAGACCCGAACCTCCCCAGGATTAACAATGTGCGCTCGTATGGTCAGTTGGGTAGCTCCAATTTGCGCGTTATGATCCGCGTCACGTGGCGGCCGCCCGTGCGCGTTCTTCAGAAGCCGGAGAATTACGATTTTAGACGCGTCGACGTTTAGCGTCGTCTTCCTGTTTCGCTCTTTCTTACGTCTTATGGTATGTTTTTTGGGGTCGGAATTAAATTTCCGGCCCTTTTTATTTTTTCGGTTTCGAAATATTGCTATCTTTGCAGCACCAACGGCAGGGACTATGTTGGAGGGGTCCTCATAGAAGCGGCCAATGGTGACGAAGCAAAGAGTTTTTGCGTTGGGGGTTCCCGGGTGTTTATGTGAAAAGTAACACCGCTGGGGCCTCCTTTTTTATATAGGTACACCTTATATTATATATATATATCCGGTTTCGTTTTTGTTTTCGGAATTATAGAAATTTATTGCGAATAATCGAATATTTATTCTTATCTTTGCAATGTCGAAAACAAAAAACATACTATCATGAAAAAATCTAAAAAACAAATTAATGTTGCCGAAATCCTGGATTTCGTCGAAGTCGTTAAGATCGTTTCTAAAATCTCTAATGAATTGGGAATTGCTCCTGACAACGTATTATTTGATTATGACTTGTATCGCGAAATTCAAATAAGTTGTGGCTTTCCTGGCTCGTATCGCGAGATTCAGAAAATAGAGTGTTTAGGTTATTACTTCTATCTCGAGTTATTTTATACTCGGCCTAATGCTCCCAGGTCCGATATTTTTGCCTTTGTTTGGGCTGCTTAGTTAACTTTTTTTTTCGCAAAAACTCATGAAAGTAAATTATCCTTACCTATGTGGTGTGGATTGGTTGTCTATCTATTGCCACACTAAGCCCTTAAGCTCTTGCGACCTCCGGGATTTTCGAGTGGTTGTCGACGATTATCGAACTCCACAGTATAGCAAGCGTGCCCGGGTCTTCTTTCCCGATGACCCGAAGATACAATTTTGTGATATCCTCTTTGCTCCGACCTTATCCGTCATGGATATTCGTAGTTGTCATCTTCGAATTCTCAACAAGCACCTATATGAGAGCGGTTGGTATAAACGTTTGCAATTGGTACTTACCGGTTTAGACTTGCGCTATCAGTCTATCACCAGGATAGATTTGTTTTACGACTGCAATAAGTTCAAGAATGGCCGGTCTCCTAAGAGTTTGGCCCTGGATTATATTTCGCGTAGAGTTTTGAAAATCGGGATTAATCGCGGGCAGATTTCATTTAAGGATTATGGTTACGCGATAGCGCAAAACACTTCCAGGGAGGCCGTAGAAGTGAACGTGGGTCTTCCGAATGTCAACGCGATAACGTGGGGAAACAAAGGATATGTCCAAACTCAGTTATACAATAAGAGTCTCGAGTTGCGAGAGGTTAAA
This sequence comes from Clostridia bacterium, assembly GCA_017625755.1. Classification (GTDB taxonomy): domain Bacteria; phylum Bacillota; class Clostridia; order Oscillospirales; family CAG-272; genus HGM12713. The sequence goes on from JAGAKG010000039.1 coordinate 2,374, forward strand.
TTCAAACAACACATAGTCGACGCTTGGGAGCGCGTTGGAATAAATCCCGGGGAAGTTTGGCGTACCGAAATCCGAATACAAAAGCAGGGCTTGTCTCTTAAGCTTCTCGATACGGGAGATATGTGGTCGCTTGGTCCGGATGACGTGTCTAACAATGAGCGTATTTATGAGGTATTCCTATCCTACGCGGCAAAATATATGCGCTTCGTGGTGGCTGACTATCACCGTAAAAGACAGCAGATGATGCCTATCGATTTATTTAGTTACACCTTTGGAATTCAGCGCTCAGTAGCTCCGAGGATTGCCCGGAATTCATCCGCTACGTTCCGGGAGGCTCGTAGGGTTCACACATTTTTGATTGGCTTGGCTAATATGATTTCCACATCTAATGTAATAGTACGTGATAGGTTGGCGGCCGATAAGCTATACGGTGCGGCTGGAGTTATATACCGTCTCACTCCTCCGGAATGGATAGAGGCTATGCAGAAGAAGCAGCCCTCCGAGAGAGCCAATATGACCGCGACTATTAAGAGGCTGCACCGCTATAACCTCCGTAGGGACTTGGTGCAAGAATGGTGGAATGACACAAGTTTAAATCGACAACTCAACTTTTTGCATTGTCCTTAATGCTCCACCCCCAAGCCCCGGAGGGGCGCGGAGTAACCCTATTTATATTGTTAGGTGGAGGGAGGGCCGCCCGCCTTACGCGCCCCCCGAGCCCACCGCGTCCGGCGCTCGCCCACGCTCCGGGGCACCCG
>JAGAKG010000040.1 GCA_017625755.1 Clostridia bacterium
TGCTTGGATTTATATTTATCGGCGCGGTTTCTGTTCCAAGGATTATATTCTTGATAGTTCCCTTTATGTAGCCCGAAGTGAACATTCCGCTACTCGTGCTGAAGTTCGTAACGCTGTGTCCGTCTCCGTCAAGTGTTCCCGACCATATTTTACCGCTTACGACAGAGCCTCCAAGGTCAATATCCGAGGTAAGCTTATAGTTATTATATCCGTTGATAGCAAGAAATTCCTCTGCTGTGGATATTTCAAGTGCGGGAAGATCGACCTTCAAATTCTGAACGGTATCTGCCGCCGTGTATGCGCACAAGCCGTCTCCAAGTCCGCCTGTAACGCCCAATGTGCAATTATAAAAATTCTCAATTCCCCTATTATATCCAATAAAGCCCGAATACATACCCGCGGCTTTTACAGAACCGTACGCCGCACAATTCGTGAGCGTGACATTACAGGTCGCCGATTTTAGGTTGCCAACAAAAAGTCCCGCATTTTGTTTGGCGATATCAACATCGGCGTATATCGTCACATTATCGCAAAGCAATACTGCGTCATATTCCATCGCAGATGCAATAACACCCGCTCCATTATTACTGTTCATTGTATTTTTAACCTGTAACGGTGCGTCCTTCTCTCCAAATGTTAAGTTGCGAAGAGAAATAAAACCGCCGTACAAGAGACCGAATATACTCAGCGTACCCGTAAAATCAACATCGGTTACAGAACAGTTATTACCCTCCAGTTCAATAGCCCAATTAGAGTTATATTCACTGGTACTAATGTCAAAAAAACCGTAACCGCTGCTAGTCTTGCCTGTGAGCGCAATATCCGCGCCAAGAATGTACTTCCCTACGGTGTTCATACTGACAAAGTCGTCCGCAGTCCATATAACATTATAAACGACTCCGTCGAGCTCATAGGTCTTGGCACCCGCCTCAATCTTGTAAATACGCTCATCTCCGCTCGTTGCGGCCGCGCCGTCCGTTGCGGAGACCGCAGAAACGGCGAGCATTGAGAACAGCATCGAAAGAGTTAAAAGTAACGATAAAATTTTTTTCATTTGTTGTTTTACCTCCAAAAAATTATTTTCGCCATCTCAAATAAATTATTGAACACGATTATATCACAGCCGATTAGCAAAAACAATGATTTTTTTGCTCTATTTTGTCACGATTTTATTAGTTTATATAAGGAACACAAGATTATAATTGACAAAGCAACAAAGAAAAAGTAAAAAATCAGGAACTCCTTTTAAGAAAGGAGTTCCATTTTTTATAAGTAAAAATATCGTATCCACAACAGCGGATGGGCTTTGATTTTAACTCTTATTTTTTTAACGCAAAATCAAACTCTGTTGCATTCGATAAAACATCAGTTTTTCTTGTCAAAGACTCTGACATAGTCCACAATAAACTTATCGTCCTCGACCACGCGAATATTGGGAACATTTTTATACATTCTAGGAACAACGAACCCTCTCCAGCCAACGACCTCTGTTCCAATCAAGATAAAGGATTCTGTTTTTGAGACCGCCTCCGTGAGCTTTCTGCCCGACTGCTTACCGTCAACGAAGAAGGTATATCCGTCCTCCTCCCACAAGCAACCGAATCTGTGAAATCCGTCGTCCACGGGGGTTATATCGCGATGCTCTGCGGAGCGATGCTCCTCGTTCGTAGTCGCAAACTGATAGTCGGAAGAATAACCGCCCCAGTGTATGAAATGAGGAATGTACGACTCTCCGAAAAACGCCTCGAAAATATCAACCTCAACGCCTGCGCGAGCAGGGTCGGGATGCGTGCCTATAATGGGGGATTGCAGCCAGAACGCAGACCACCAGTTATCGCCCTTCTGAAGCTTGCATCTGACCTCATAATAGCCATATTTGTGTTCAAATCTGGGCTCGGAGAATTTCGCTACATTCCAAGCCTCCTTCTCGCCGGGACGGTCATACCAGTTTTCTCCCGTTTGAATCTGGCAGGAATAGCGCTTGCCGTCTTTTTCAATGATTTTGAAAATAATGTTACTATCGGCAAATTCAAGCCCCTCCTCGCCTATCCAAGCCTCGTGCTTTTTGTGAAAAAGATGGCGACGGAAATCCCACTTGCTTCTGTCAAGCTCGGGGGCGTCAAATTCGTCCGCAAAGCAGAGTTCCCACTCTCCCTCGGGAAGCAATGAGCTTTCGTGTCCTTCAACCTTATACTCTTTCATTTCATTTTCCTCCTTATTTATTTTGAAACGCTTCCAGCGCCTGGCGCAAGCTGAAATCGTTTTCCTCTAACAATACTTCACATTCATCGTAGGGCAATTCCGTGATCTCTCGCAAAATACGAATCATACGGTCGCGCAGCTTAATGTTTGACGGGCGCAGATTTATCATCATATTTTCGTATACATGACCAAGCTTGATCATAACTGCGGTGGATATCATATTCAATATCATTTTGTGAGCGCTTCCCGCCTTCATTCTGGTTGAACCTGTAATGACCTCGGCACCTGTGTCGGGATGAATACCGATATCGGCAGCCGCCTCAATCGGGCAGCCCTCGTTACACGACAGCGCAACCAGCAAAGCGCCTGCCTCGCGCGCTTTTTTGAAAGCGCCCAAAACATACTGCGCGCCCCCCGCAACCGAAATTCCAACAACGCTGTCAAGAGCGGTGATATTATACGAGGATATATCTCTGTATCCGAATTCATAGCTATCCTCTGCTCCCTCGGCAGCATTTCTGATAGCACCGTCTCCGCCCGAAATAATTCCTACTACCAAATCATTCGGCACACCGTAGGTGGGGGGACATTCGGAAGCATCTACAACGCCTAGTCTTCCTGATGTTCCGCAACCAACATAAAACAATCTTCCGCCCTTTTCCATTCGTTTGGCAATTTCATCAATTGCTTTGCCAATAGACTCAAGCTCAGGTTCTATCGCAAGCGCGGCATTTACATTCTCATCCTGCATTACACGCATCATTTCAGCGGTTGACATCTTATAAATGTGTGTGGTTTTTGGGTTTCTCATCTCTGTTCTTAACATCACTCATTCTCCTCCTTTATTTCAGCTGACAATCCCGAAAGCATCAATGCTCCATACACCAAAGGCTTCCGACAAACAGCTACTTGATATTTTTGTTTGTCTGACGAAAGTATATCCTGAAGCATTGTAATGATAACCGACTCATACGCGCCGCATAAACCTCCGCAAAGCACCACAGGAATCGGTCTTGTCGAAGTCGGTAGCTTCTTTACCGCTCCGCGTATGTTTTCTGCCACCGCTTCAAGATTTCTTCTCAATATGAGCTGCGCAACACGGTCGTCTTTTTCACACGCCTCAAATATGCACGAGGCATACTGTGCGACAACGCGCTTCCCGCCCTCATAAAAATCTCCCAGCTTTTCCAAAACGGTATCGCGGTTACAACGCTTCTTTACAATTTCGTATATACAGGTAGGCTCTCCGCTTCCGTCCTCAAACTGAAGAGCCGCTAAGATCGCATCGCGACCAAACGCAAAGCCACTTCCCGCATCTCCAAACATATATCCATAACCGCCTATGCGGTATTGGGTGTTTTCGTGTTGCGCAAACGCAACACTCCCTGTTCCCATAATTACGGCAATACCGTCTTCGTTTCCCAAGCCTGCGGCAATCGCATTTCTCGCGTCGCTTCCATGGTCTATATTTGCAAATCCGAAGGTATTCAAAAACTGGTGAATCTGTTCGTTAATGCCTGCCGTAGAGCCGCCCGCAAGACCCGCATATACAGAAATGCTGCTTTTATGATAATCCCTGCAGATCTCCAGAATTCCCGATTTCAGAATTTCCAAAGATGCCTTGATACCGATATCGCTCGGATTAGATGTTCCTAAAAAAAGCTTCCTTATGATATTTCCGTTTGAATCTGCTAACGCAAATTCTGTTTTTGTCCCTCCGCCATCGATTCCCAGGAAAAGGCGCGGCGGAGTTTGTTCTGTCAAAAGACTGTTAACATCAATTTTCAGAACACTTGCCAAACGCGGGAGAACAATCGTTGGCGGAGTACCCTTTCCACTCTCCCATTTGCTGATATTTTTCACAGAGTAACCAAGCAGCTCGCCAAGCTCACACTGCGAAATACCGAGTTTTTTTCTCTCTCTTTTTATATTTTCTGCAATTATTTCAACAAGGTTCTTCATAAATATCTCCTCACAAAATATTCGTTCCAATTGATATAAATCACAAAATAATGTCTTTACATTTTGATTATATCTCCATTTTAATCCTTTTTCAATCCCCATTTAGTAGAAAAAACGGCAAATATCCACTAAAAGTAGATATTTGCCGTTTTTATCAATAAGCTTTATTAAGTAAATCAAATACAAATACGCCGTAGTTTATATTTCCCGTTTTTTATAAAACACAATGGACAAATACCATGAAAGCAGATATATTCCCACACAAACAAGGCAGACAAGGGGCAAAATAGCGTTCAATTTTATTTCTACTTGATTTCCGCCCAATAACAGCTTTGTGAATATAATACTGCCCGCGCATACAAAGCCCGTCATAACATAATAAGCCATTCTTCCCTTCTCCACACCGTATTTGAAGATAAACGGCAGAGTCAGCGATGATGTGATGGCAGCCATAATCAACAATAGCATCATCAACACTAAAAATTCTTTCAAAACAAACTCGTGAGTAATGCTCTTCTTTACACCCTGTGCTATACCCGTTACTGTCAACATAGCTATTTGCGCGAATAATCCTATCAAATACTTTGCTGACACGATTTGCGTTTTTGTATATGGGAATGTGCCGACATATTCCGTAAAGCGACTTCTCTCATCATATCCAAGCAAATTGACGGGAATCATTCCGCAGAGGAAACAAGGGTAAAAAATGAAGAACAGATTTCCCTTGCTCACAAGCGAAAGAAAGAGGAATCCAATTGCAACCAAAAGATAGTACCTGAAATATTTTTTGGTCATATACCAATCCTTTAACAACAATCCCTTCATATTATCTCGCCTCCTTTACCATAAACACGAACAGCTCCTCAATACTGACGGGGCTTAGCTTGAAGCCCTCGGGCGCGTCCTTGCGCGGCAGGATGACCTCAGCGCCGTATGGCGTTTCTTTTCGGTATTTTATTATTTCCTTGTCAAGCGCTGAAAGCTGCTCCACAGTACAATGAATAATCCCATATTCGGATAAAAGTACATCTTTTTCCTCGCAAAGCAAGAGCTTGCCTTTATGCAAAAATGCCACATAATCACAAAGCCTTTCAAGGTCGCTGACAATGTGCGAGGATATGAGAATAGAGTGGTTTTCGTCCCTTGTAAAATCATAGAACATCTCAACCACCTCGTCGCGCACGACAGGATCAAGCCCACTTGTCGGCTCGTCAAGCAACAACAGCTTCGCGCCGTGTGACATAGCAACGGCAATGCCGAGCTTCATCTTCATACCGCGTGAAAAATCCTTAAACGGTTTGTTATCGGGCAGAGATAGCTTTTGCAGGAGTCTTGCATATTCAGCCTCGTTCCAATTGCGGAAAGTATGCTTCATAACCCTGCCCACCTGCTTTACCGTAAGGCACTCGGGCATACCGACCTCGTCCATCACGACACCGATATCTTCTTTAATAAGCGAAATATCTTTTCCGTTATCCTTGCCGAGTATCGTGATAGTTCCGCTGTCCTTATGGAGCATATCCAGAATGAGCTTTACGGTGGTGCTTTTGCCCGCGCCGTTCTCGCCGATAAGCCCCATAATGCAACCGCTTGGCAGGGTAAGACTTATATTATCCAAACGAAATCCCGAAAAGGATTTACTGACATTTTTTATTTCAAGTGCGTTCATTCTTCTTCCTCCATACCGAATGTAATCATTTCTAAAATATCGTCACGACTCAGATTGCAGGCTACGGCGAGCTTTGCTATCTGCTCGATATGCTCCTCTATTTTTTTCAGATTTTCCTCGCGCAAAAGCTCTATGTTCTTTGGCGCCACATAGCAGCCTTTTGCGGGAAGCGTGTAGATAAATCCCTCCTTTTCAAGCTCCTCATACGCGCGCTTGGTCGTGATAAAGCTGATACGCAGATCCTTTGCAAGTCCTCGAATAGACGGCAGCATTTCGTCCTCTTTAAGCTCGCCGCTTATGATCTGATTTTTTATTTGGGAATAGATCTGATTATATATGGGTTCACCGCTTTTATTGTCAATTAAAATGTTCACATCATCACCCCCCTGTTATAACTGTATATATCAATTATATACAGTTGTGTTGGCTTTGTCAATAGGTTTTTCGATATTTATAAAAAATTCCTCTCTCCTTTCAGAATGATGATAAAGATAAGAATCCGTGTGTAGTCTGTCCGCCCGGTCCCGAGGGTCCGCGGGGACCCGAAGGAGACTTCGGACCTATCAGATACTTTTCCAGGTTAGCGTCACCGAGGCGGGACAGCTTATTCTCACCTTGAACGGTCAGGACCTTGATTACACCGTCGCGGGTCGAGCTACCGGAACATCGCAGATCGTGGGAATGGCTGTGGTTACCACAACAGCGGTCAACTCGGTTCTAACCGTCCGCAATCCTGCGGGTAACGCCGCGGCGCTTACCATCACTCCCCTTGCAGGCGGAACTCGCCCCGTCTCCGCGCATCTTGTGATAACGCAGATATCATAATATAAACGGAAAGAAGTTAAAATAACCCGATAAACAATAAATATCCCCATAAAGACATAACCACCGACTAATTTGTCGGTGGTTATGTCTATTTTACGCAACCGCAAATCCGTTTTGTTTTATAACGCCACAGAATTATGGTGCAAAATATTTACCGTTGAATAGAACGGAACTTTGTTAAGGTTCGTGCTTTCCTCGGGGTTCCTGAAGGGCAGCAGTGCCTCGTCAAGCTCATCGATACGGTCTATTCTGCCGCTCGTGTAATCGAGAATTCTTCTGCGGCAGGCGTCGGTACGGCGAATGAGCGCGCCTATACGGTGGTCCTGAATATCAAAGCCATGAGGCTTGTTATCAGCGAACCACTGCTTTTCAAAAGCTCTGCCGTAAACATCTATAAGCTTTGCGACCTTTACATACTCATTCTTCGCAAGTCGCTCAAGCTCCGCCTTATCTCCCGCCTCGTACGCCTTGCGTGTGCGCAAACCAAGCTCGTATTTTATCGCCATCACATCGCAAAGCTTCGCGGCGGTATCGAATACATAGCCGTATTTGCGGCTCTTTTTCGCCGTTGCGTGAAGCTGCTTTGCATACTCGATGTACTTCTCCCCTGCTCCCTCCTTGATAGTGTAATCAAGGAAATCATTGAAATAATCCGAATAGAGCATATACTTTGAGGGATTGCAGGGTCTGCCCTCGTAGGGGATTATATCGTTGGGGCAGTCGATATTCATAAACTCGTCAAAGTCGATACCGACAAGTCGCTTGAAGCCCGCCTTTATCTTATCCTCGTCGGTTACTCCCTTTGCGTACTGCGCAAGGTAGTAAAGAGAGGGAAGCTGCGAGAAGTGAGAACATTCCGCACCGTCATCCCCCCACATAGTCATAAATACATTGCGTATCTTATGCTTCCTGCAAGCATTGAGCGCGGGTATCATAGATTCAAGAGTAAAGCGGTTATACGGTATCATTCCGCACCAGCTCCAAGCACCGCCCGCAAACCATGTTTTCTTTGAGAGCTGCTTGTGATTTTCCATCATTTCGCTATATGTCTGCTCCTTGCCCCTCTGGTAGTAATCCCAGTATACGGGAATAACAGAGTCAGGCAGCGTTTCTACCACCTCTTTGGGCATCTCGCATTTTGGTATAACATATCTGCCGTTATTCCAGGGTCTGAAGAACATATCCGACCACATCATTACCTCGTAACCGTACTTCTCGGCTATCTCGCACACTTTCGCGAGGTGACGCTTCATTATATCGTTCACCGTTTCATATCCGTGAATATCAAGGTGCTTACCTCTGCCGAGCATATGAGCCTCGTCCATACCGACATGTATCTTTCTCGATTTGAAACATTCCGACAGTGTGGCAAACATATGGTCTATAAGCTCATAAGTGCGCTCGTCGTCGGTGAGCAAAATATCGTCATAGTCTCTTTTGACAGTTCCCCAACGGAATAAGGCGTTGAGGTGGGCAAGTGTCTGTATACAGGGGATAACGGTCATACCGAGACTCTCTGCATAAGCGTCAATCTCCTTCATTTCAGCCTTTGAGTATCTGCCTCTCATATATCCAAAGTAAGGCTCACCGTCTACCTCATAGGTATCCTCTGTATAGAGCATTACCATATTGTAACCCATCTTTTTGAGCAAGATCATAAATCTTTTCAATCCGTCCATACTCATAACGGCGTTTCGCGACATATCTATCATTACGCCAAATGTGTCAAATTTTTTCATTATTCTGTCTCCTTTGTAAAATAAATAATACATGGGCATTGTATCATAAAAAAGCACTATTGTCAATAATTACTTTGAAAAAAAATCAGCCCTGTGAGGTATTCAACGAACACCTCACAGGGCTATTACTAAAAATTATTATTTATCTTCATCGGTCTCGGAGTGACCGCATCCGCATTTTCCGCCGCACTGCTTTGAGTGAGGGCAGCCAACACACTTCTCGCCGCGTTTTTTCGCGCGCACGATGTAAAACACCGCGGCGCCAACGATAAGCACGATCGCGGCAATCGCAATATAATCAACCGCTCCCATAATTATGCCTTCAGCGCGTATTCAGCCTTAATCTGCTTGTTCTTTCTGATAATCAACACGGTGAATATAGCCGCAATAGTGAGAACGATTGCCCAACCGACAATAGGCATCCAAGGCTCACCAAAGCTTCCGCCCGTGAAAAGTGTTCCGAAGAAGAATACAAGGAATCCGACGGTATAACCAACCGAGAACTGAAGTCCGATGCCTGCCCAGAGCCACTTTGTGCTCTTTATCTCAGCGTTCATCGCTCCGATAGCCGCAAAGCAAGGAGGTGTGAACAGATTGAACATAAGGAAGGCAAGGCCTGCGGCAACCGATATACCGCCCATGTTGGAAGCGCCGATCGATCCGACAGCCTCAAGGTCCTCATTGATAAGATGCTCGAACATAAATACGGTCGCGAGAGTGGAAACAACACACTCCTTTGCGATAAAGCCGGTAACTGCCGCCGCGGCAAGCTGCCAGAGCGCCACGCCCACGATAGGAGCGATAACATAAGCAATAGGAGTTGCTATTGAGGCAAGAATCGAATCCGAGGGATCCTCAACCGCCTTGAAGCTCCAGCTGTATGTCTGCATCATATAAACGACGAAGTTACATACGAGAATAACAGTTCCCGCCTTAACTATGTACGACCAACCTCTCTGACACATAGACTTGAATGCCTGAACGAAGGAAGGCGCTTTATACTCGGGAAGCTCGATGATAAAGAAGGATTTTCTCGCTCTGTGACCTGTGAGCGCGTTGATAAGGAGCGCGCAGAGGAGAATGATAACTATACCTGCGAAATACATCATAGTTCCAACCCACTCAGCGCCGTCAAAGAACGCGCCCGCAAAGAGTGCGATGACAGGGAGCTTTGCTCCGCAGGGCATAAAGGGAGTTATCATAGCGGTTGCCCTTCTCTCTCGCTCGTTACGAATGGTACGGCAAGCCATAACGCCCGGGATAGCGCAGCCTGTACCGATAATAAACGGAATAACCGACTTACCCGAAAGACCGACCTTCTTGAAAATGGGGTCGAGAACGACGGTAGCGCGAGCCATATATCCGCAGTCCTCGAGGAGAGCGATGAGGAAGTACATAACCATAACGAGGGGCAAAAATCCAACGACTGCCGCAACACCCTCGATAATACCCTCAAGGATAATCGCCTGAATTATATCGTGCGCGCCGTCAAGCCAGCCTGCGACGATATCTTTGAACCAACCGATACAGTCAACGAGTCCCCAAAGGTGAGTCTCGCCGATGTCAAGTCCCTCAGCAAGCCATACTCCGGGCCCCGCCTGGGAAATCCAGAAGACCGCCCACATAATGAGCGCGAATATCGGAATACCGAGCCATTTGTTGGTAAGAATAGCATCTATCTTGTCGCCGACATTTCTTTCGTTGGTGAATACCTTACGGGTCTCAACCTCTTTTACGATTCGGTTTACAAACTCGAAGCGCTTACGGTCAGCCGCTTCAACAACTGCTTTGTCGGAAAGGTCGATCTCCCCCTGATGATAGGGCGCTTTCTGCGCTTTGCCCGCCAGCGACGCGGCGGTCTCAACGAGCGCCTTAAGTCCCTTTGCCGAGGTAGAAACCGTAACGATTACGGGACAGCCGAGCTTTGCGCTCAACGCGTCCACATCTATCTTAGTCTCCTTTTTCTCGTTGAGGTCACCCTTGTTCAGAGCAACAACGACGGGAATTCCAAGCTCAAGCAGCTGCGTGGTAAAGAAAAGGCTGCGGCTGAGGTTAGTTCCGTCCACGATGTTTATGATAACATCGGGATTCTCCTTTTTCACATAGGAGCTTGTGATGCTCTCCTCGCTCGTAAAAGGCGACATAGAATATGCGCCCGGAAGGTCAACAGCAATCAGCTGCTCGCTACCCGCATACGCCTTTTTGATAGGGTGTTCTTTCTTGTCAACGGTAACACCAGCCCAGTTGCCGACCTTTTCACTGCGTCCGGTCAGAGCATTATACATCGTGGTCTTACCTGAGTTAGGATTGCCCGCCAAAGCAATTCTCATATTGGATTTCCTCCTTGATTTTATCCCTTAGGATATGATTTACTGTTATAAATTTCAGTTAGCGGCGGCTAACTGTTGCCCCAAAAAAATCAGCTTGCTGTTTCCGAGGCATACAATTTCTGGCATACAAATTATATAATAATAGCTTCAGCAAGCTGATTGTCAATATTATATCTCGCGTCCTTGATTGCGACGATACACCCCCCCTTGAGGTGGCGAACTACGGTGATAGCCTCACCGCTATAACATCCAAGCGAGAACAGGAATGCGTTAAGCTCCTCGTCGTCGGTTTCAATTCTGCTTATGATATATTCTTTTCCGTCCTGCGCTTCACGAAGATTCATCGTAAGCTCCTTTCCCCCGATCAAGGTCTGTGTTCATATTGGTTAGCACCTGCTAACCGATGTATATTATACTTCTTTTTACCATCTTTGTCAATCCTTTTTTAGCGTTTTTCATCATTTTTCTGCATTTTTGTATCATTTAACAAACAAGTTAGCAACAGCTAACCTCGTAAAACAACATTATGCACAAAAAGATTTCCTTATGCCGATATTTATCTGGTTTCGACAAAAAAACAATTTTGAGAAACGCTTGACAAATCGGTTTCGGTGTGGTATACTGTTGCAGTATAAAAGCGTTTGAGCAAGAACCAGTAATCGAAGCCTCGGGCATCAGAGAGTTGTCGGTCGGTGCGAGACAATTGCCTGTTTTCGGTGAATTCCTCTTGTGAGCTGCAGGTTCAAAGTCGCTTGTCGGCGAGTAGGCTGTGTCGGTCGGGACCGTTATATCCCAGGAGTGTGTCTGCACTCAACGAGGCTGCCGCCGCGAGGCGGAGTGAAGCAGAGTGGTATCACGGCTTTTGCCGTCCCTGCGTTTTTCCATCTCGGGAAAACGCAGTTTTTTGTTTTTAAAAGCAAATTTAATTAATATATATCATGAGGAAAGAAAAATGAGAGAAAAATTAGACGCATTACTCAAGGAAGGCGCCGGTAAAATCGAAGCCGCGCAGTCCGAAGCCGAGCTGCAGGAAGTCAAGGGCTCCCTTCTCGGCAAGCAAGGAAGCATAACCGAGCTTCTCAAGGAGATTCCCAAGCTTGATGTTGCGCTCCGTCCCGAAATGGGAAAAGCGGTAAACAACGCAAAAAATCTTCTCACAGAGCAGATCGAGGGCAGACGCGAGGCGCTCAAGCTCAAGGCATCCGAGGTGTCTCCCGACTTTGACTGCACCATTCCCGGCATAGAGCCTAAGGCCGGCGGTCTTCACCCCATCACTCAGATGTGCTACGACCTTAATGACGCGTTCCGCTCAATGGGATTTGAGGTCTTCTCGGGGCCCGAGATAACGAGCGAATATTACGCGTTCGACAACCTTAACTTCCCCCCCAACCACCCCGCTCGTGAGAGTATGGACACATACTGGCTCGAGGGACACGATTCGGGAGAGGCTAACGACAAGCTCTGTCTGCGTCCTCACCTGACGGGCGACAGCGTTCGTTATATGCAGACGCACAAGCCCCCCTATCGCTTCGTTTATCCGGGCAGAGTTTACAGAAACGAGACCACCGACGCCCGTCACGAGCGCGCTTTCTTCCAGTACGAGGCACTTATCGTAGACAAGGATTTCACATATACCGCGGGTAAGGTAATGATAAAGAGCATACTCTCAAAGGTATTCGGTCAGGATGTTCCCGTTCGCATGAGAGCAGGATTTTTCCCCTTCGTCGAGCCCGGATTTGAGATAGATATGGGCTGTCTCGTATGCGGCGGCAAGGGCTGTAGCGTTTGTAAGCATGTCGGTTGGATAGAGATAATGCCCGGCGGTACGCCCCACCCCAATGTTCTTCGCGCGGCAGGACTTGACCCCGACGAATACACGGGATTTTATGTAAACATCGGTCTTGACAGACTCGTTATGATGCGCTACGGCGTTGACGATGTCCGTCTGTTCCACAGCACCGACCTCCGCTTCTTAAAGCAATTCCATTGAGGAGGATAGAGAAATGAAATTATCATTGAATTGGATAAAGGATTATGTAAAGCTCCCTGAGGATATGGACCTCACAAGACTCGCGTATGACCTCACAATGTCTACCGTCGAGGTTGAGGGAGCGGAAAATCTTGCCGAGCGCTTCGACAAGATAGTCGTGGGAGAAATAAAAGAGGTTCTTCCCCATCCCAACGCAGACAAGCTCCGCGTTTGCAAGGTAGATGTCGGCGACGGCGAGATAAAGGACATCGTCTGCGGCGGCTCGAATCTTGAGGCGGGAATGAAGGTAGTCGTTGCCTGTCCCGGCGCTATGGTTCGTTGGCACGGCGAGGGTGAGCCTGTTGAGATAAAGAACGCAAAGCTCCGCGGAGTCGCAAGCTTCGGTATGATATGCGCCTCGGTCGAGGTAGGGCTTTGTGACCTCTTCCCCGCGGCTGAGGAGCACGAGATAATGGATGTGACCGCGTTCGATGCCCCCGCGGGTACGCCCCTTGCCGACGCGCTCGGTCTTAACGATATCATTCTTGAGATAGACAACAAATCTATGACCAACCGCCCCGACCTTTGGGGACATTACGGTATCGCGCGAGAGATCGCGGCGCTTTACGACCTTCCCCTCGTTCAGTTTGAGCAGTATGTTCCCACGACCTCCGAGAGCTACGATGTAAGAATAAAGGACAGCGACCGCTGCCCCAGATATATCGGCGCGAAGATTGAGGGACTTTCCGTAAAGCCCTCTCCGTTTGAGATGCAGAGCCGCATCTGGAGAGTCGGCATGCGCCCGATAAACGCGCTTGTTGATATCACTAACTATGTAATGCTCGCAACGGGACAGCCCACGCATGTATTTGACTCCGACCACATAATCGACCACATTGAGGTAAGACGCGCCGAGGAAGGCGAGAAGCTTCAGCTTCTCAACGACAAGGAGCTTGCTCTCTCGAGCGACGACCTCGTTATCGCTGACGCGGAGGGAGCTGTCGCTCTCGCGGGCGTTATGGGCGGAGCGAAGGATTCCGTCCTTCCCGATACAGACAGCGTTATCCTCGAGGTCGCAAACTTTGAATCTCGCGGAGTCCGCAGAACGGCGCTCCGTTACGATAACCGCACCGAGGCTTCCTCTCGATACGAGAAGGCAGTCGACCCCGAAAGATGCGATCAGGCACTCTCACTCGCTATGCAGCTTTTTGCGGAGCTTTATCCCGAAATGAGCGTTACGGCGTTCAACGACCTCTATGTAAAGAAGCTTGAGAGAGCCGAGATAGATGTTGAGCTTGAGTGGCTCGACAGACGGCTCGGCAAGCGTATCCCTCAGGAAATCGTGGCTAAAAAGCTCGGCACTATGGGATATGAGGTGACATTTACCGACACGGCTATGCACATAGTCGTTCCCAGCTGGCGCTCGACGGGTGATGTTTCGATAAAGGCGGACATTATGGAGGAGGTAGCCCGTATGTACGGCTACGAGAACTTTGAGGCGACCACCATCACGACCTCCTTCGACGGCGCTATCAATCAGCTCGGCGTTGACCTTGTCAGACGAATCAAGGAGTATCTCGCGTTCCGTTGCGATATGCAGGAGATCTTCACATACCCCTGGATGACCGACGAGTTTGTAAACGCGCTGATGCCAAGCACCGACGGAATACTCGCGCTCGCAACCCCCCCCTCTCCCAACGAGAAATATATCCGCTCCTCGCTTCTCCCCAATATCTGTAAGGCGATAGTCAAGAACGAGCATAACTTTGACGAGTTCGATATTTTTGAGGAAGCGCAGATATTCCTCGACAGTGATTACACCTCCGAGTATGCGGGAGAGAAGCTCCCCTGCCAGAGAAAGCACCTCGGATGCGCGTTTGTCGGCTCCTCGGATAAGCTTTCCGAGCTGTTCCGCCGCGCGAAGGGTGTTATCGGCTCTATGCCCCGTTACACGCATATGGAGAGCTTCACCTTTGAGAAGAATGAGAAGCCCTATTGGGCAGACGATACCGTTTGGCTAAATATCTGCCTTAACGGCAAGAAGATAGGCGACCTTGCTCTGCTTTCTAAGAAGGCGGCTCTTGCTTGCGGAATCAAGGTTCTCTCGGCGGTGCTCGTTGAGCTTGATATGGACGCTCTCATTCCTCTGAAATCGAGAACCAACCGCTTCGCGAGAATGCCCGAGTTCCCGATGAACGACTACGACCTCTCCTTCCTCGTTGATTCTGCCGTCAAGTGGGACGACATATACGCTTGCGTAATGTCCAAGAAGAACGAGCTTCTCCAGGATGTTATCTTTGTTGACGAATACAAGGGTAAGCAGATTCCCGCGGGTAAGAAGTCGCTCACCATAAGACTCATTATCGGCTCGGGTGAAAAGACGCTCACGGGTAACGAGATAGACGCGGTTGCGTCTGCCGTAATCAAGCGCCTGGCAAAGAACTGCGGAGCAGATGTTCGTACGGTGTAATTTAAATCACAAAAAGGGTGTCTCACAAATTGTGAGACACCCGATTTTTATTTTTCTTATATTCTCAGCTTCTTGAACAAAATCGGACAAATGCCGCCGACGATAAAGACGAGCAGGAAATACCTGATAGAGTCAAACACGAATGTGACCTGAAGAATATCCCAGAAATAGAGGAGCTTCAGGCTTTCCTTTACGGCGTAAGCCAAAGCGATACCAAGCACGACGCGGATAGCCTTCTTCCAATACGCGACATCGTATGTCAGAGGTGCCACCCTCTCCTCAAGAATCACCGCGAGGAGCAGCCCGCCGAGCATACCGTAAAACTTGTAAAAATTCTTGAAATGCTCGTCGGCTCCGAACATAAAAAATATAAAAAACGGAGCAAACGCAAGAAGCATCGCAAGGTAGAGCTTCTTTTTGTTTTTTGTTCTGTCATATATTATTCCGCCCACGACAGCAAAGATTATTCCGAGAACAGCTCCGACGATAACATCGGTGGGATAGTGCGCGCCGAGATACATTCTCGAAAATCCGACGAGCGCGATAAAGAGTCCTACCACTATCCAAGCCCAGACCTTTTTCAGCTTTACCGCAACAGCCGTACTCCACGCCGAAAAGCCCTGAGTGTGTCCGCTTGGGAATGAATATCCCGTCGCAGTCTCAGCCCTCACACAGCTCACCTCTCCCGAGGCGAACGGACGCGGCACCCTCGCGACATTCTTTATCACGCAATTGAAGCCAAGCGAAAGCATTGAAACGAAGAAAAGCTTTTGGGCAAAATCCTTGTTTACGGCAAACCAAAGCACCACGATGAGAACGATCAGAAGCGTTTCCTCGCCGAGCATAGTAATAAGCTCAAAAAGCCCGTTGAGAAAATCGGTTCTGATACCCTCAAGCATCTTTAAAAATTCAATCTGCATAGTTTTCTCCTTTACGGTCAACAACTTACAAAATTATTGTACCATAAAAAAGACAGTTTTTCAAGGAGTAAATTTAACAAGCTATTGCCTGCATACAAAAACAGTTTAAAATACAACTAAAAGGTAAAATATATTCCATTGTAGGGACAGGCGTCCTCGCCTGTCCCTACAAAGTTAGATTGAAATCATAAAAAACAGTGTAACCGTAAGATTTTCTTATAATAACATTATTTTTGTTGTTTTGTTATCAAAATACACCTTTTATCACTTGAACTTCCTATCGTAAAGCAATGCCGCGATAAGTACGACGAAGCAGGAGCCCGCGTTATGCACGAGCGCGCCTGTCGTGGGATTCAGAAGCCCTGCCACGGACAGCACTACCGCAAGTATATTTATCGCCATTGAAAGGAAGATACTGAACTTTATCGTTCTGAGCGTTGCGACCGAGAGACGCTTGAGATAGGGGATATTCGATATATCGTCGTTCATAAGCGCGATATCCGCCGCCTCGACCGCAATATCGCTTCCCATACTTCCCATCGCCACGCCGACATCCGCGCCGCCGAGCGCGGGAGCGTCGTTCACGCCATCGCCTATCATACATACGGTATATCCGTCCGTGCGAAGCTCCTCTATGCTCCTCACCTTCTCCTCGGGCAAAAGCTCGGACATAACCCTGCCAATCCCCGCTCTTGAAGCGAAATAAGCCGCGGTCGCGCTGTTATCTCCCGTAAGAAGGACACTCTCAGTTCCCATATCTCCAAGTCGGCTCACGACATCTGCCGCGTCGGGGCGAATAATATCCGAAAGCGACAGTACGCCAACGCAAACGCCGCCGCGCGCGACGATAACCGCTGCCTTGCCCTGCTCGCGAAGCATAGCGAGCGTGGTCTTTACCTGCTCTCCCAGCTCAACACCGCTCTCTGTCATATAGCTCTCTCCGCCACAAAGCACCTCGGCACCGTCTACGGTTGCGCAAACGCCCCGACCGACGCTCATTTTAAATCCGTCGCTCTCACCGGGCGCGATATTTTTCTCCCTCGCAAAGGCAACTATCGCCCGTCCGAGCGGATGCTCGCTTTTCGCCTCGGCTGATGCCGCAAGCGACAGCAGCTTATCCTCGTCTGTGTTTCCGTCAAGCGGGATAATATCCGACACCTCAAGCCGTCCGTATGTGAGCGTTCCCGTTTTATCGAACGCGATGATATCGACCTTGCCCATCTTCTCAAGCGCCTCGCCCGATTTGATAACGACACCCCTCTTGGTCGCCTGACCGATAGCCGCCATTATAGCCGTTGGGGTAGCAAGCACGAGCGCGCATGGGCAAAAGACTACGAGCACCGTCACCGCGCGGCGAATATCACGGGTAATTATCAGCGTAACAACGGCAACCAGAAGCGCCGCGGGAACGAGCCAGCTCGCCGCCTTATCCGCCACACGCGCCATCGGAGCTTTTTTCTCCTCAGCCTCACGCACCATACGGATAAGTCTTTGCAGAGAGCTGTCCTCTCCGACCTTCGTTGCCCTGATATCTATCGCGCCGAATCTGTTGACAGTACCGCAATAAACCTGGTCGCCCACCGTCTTGTCCACGGGCATAGACTCACCCGTCATAACCGACTGGTCAACAGATGTCTCCCCGCTTACTATCACTCCGTCAACGGGGATAACCTCGCCAGGGAATATTCTCAGAATATCTCCGCAGACAATTTCCTCCGCCGATACCGTTTCCTCTCTGCCATCTACGATACGCCTGCCCTGAGTGGGCGCGAGGGATATGAGCTTGCGCAAGCCCTTCTTCGCGCGGTCGGTGGTCATATCCTCAAGTATCTCTCCGAGCGCCATAATAAAGGCTACCTCGCCCGCCGCAAAGAGGTCGCCGATAGCGATAGCCGCTATCATAGCCACGCTGATAAGCAGAGCAGACGATATCTTGCTTATACCACGATTTTTTATAAGCTTTCGCACCGCGCTGTAAAGCAGAGGTATTCCACTCACTATCACGCTCACCCAAGCGAGGTCTATCGGCAGCGCTATCCCAAGCTTCGACAGAACGAAGCTCAAAATCAAAAATACTCCGCTTATAGCCGTCATTATCTTTTTTTCAAGAAATTCGATTATATTCTCCATTTTTTCCTCCTTGTGTTGACATATATTCTATATTTCGATATAATATATATGTTAGTGAACACTTTGTACGGTAATATTATATACCGCGGTATCATAAATTTCAACATTCATTTGAGTGGGAATGTACGATACCGAACATTTTTTTGAAATTGTATGGAGTTCGATATGGACAGACGACAAAGAAAAACGAGAGAAGCGATATTCGGCGCATTCACTCGTCTGCTCGGAAAGCGAGCATATCACCAGATAACGGTTCAGGACATCATAGACGAGGCGGATATCGGCAGGGCTACATTTTACGCGCATTTTGAAACCAAGGATTATCTGCTCAAGGAGCTGTGCGACGAGCTTTTCGGGCATATAATCGACACCGCTATGGAAATAGCTCACGGTCAGCACCACCACTCCTGCGGCAAGGCGACAGATTCGGTATTTCTCCACCTGCTCCGCCATCTGCAGGAAAACGACCTGAATATTCTTTATCTGCTATCCTCGGAGAATAACGAAATTTTTCTTCAGTATTTCAAAACAAGTCTCAAAAAGCTGATACACTCGCAATTCGCCGTGCAGGGCAAGCTCAAATCAAGCGAGCTTCCCGAGGACTATCTCGTAAATCACATCTCGTCCTCTTTCGTTGAAACGGTAAGCTGGTGGATACGCAGAGGTATGAAGGAGTCTCCCGAGGAGCTTGCGCACTATTTCGAGAGCGTTATGACGACGGTTATTAAATAACGGAAAATGATGCGACAAAGATTGACACAAGACCGAAAAAGTGGTATAATGGTCGGAAATCAAGGAGTAATAAAATGACACTTAATTTCTCATTCTTTTTCACAAGTATTCTTCTCGGCATAGGACTCGCTATGGACGCATTCTCGGTATCGCTCGCAAACGGACTCGGAGAGCCGCGTATGAAAAAGCGCAAGATGTGCGGAGTCGCGGGAATATTCTCGCTATTTCAGTTCGCTATGCCGATGATAGGCTGGATATGCGTTTCAACCATCGCGCAGTATTTTAAAATATTTGAAAAATTTATCCCGTGGATAGCTCTCGCGCTACTTGGATTTATCGGCGGGAAAATGCTATACGAGGGTATAAAAAGCAAGGACTCGGGAGAGGACAAGCCCGCAGTAGGCGTTTTCGCTCTGCTCGTTCAGGGCGTTGCCACCTCGATAGACGCGCTATCGGTCGGATTTACTATCTCAAGCCATACGCTTCCCGAGGCTCTCCTAGCCTGCGCACTCATAGGAGTTGTGACCTTCTTCATCTGCCTTGCGGGAATTGCGATAGGAAAGACGGCGGGAACCAAACTCGCGGGCTACGCGGGCATACTCGGCGGCGCGATACTTATATTTATCGGATTTGAAATATTTATCACGAGCTGGTTTTAAATATTATATATGATAACGATATACCAACAATTTTCGGCAGAGATGTTGTTTTCTCTGCCGTTTTGTGTTAGAATGATATTGGTGATGAAAATGGATAAAAAAAGAGAGTTTCCGAAAAGGAAAGACCTACGGCTCAAGAATTATGATTACAGCTCCGCAGGAGCTTATTTTGTCACTATATGCATTAAAGACAGAAAAAGAATACTTTCGGATATCATTAAACCGGTAGGGGTCGGCGCCCACGACGACCCGCAAATAAGATTAACGGAAATCGGTAAGGTCACTGAGAAGCATTTGTTGTCAAGCGAAAATATTCCCGGTGTGAAAATTGACAGATATGTAATTATGCCGAATCATATTCATGTGATTATCTTTCTTTCTCCAAATGAATATGCAACGCAAGAAAACGGGTCGTCGAAGGCGCCGACCCCTACCAATGAGATGTTACCCCATATCGTTTCCACATTCAAACGATTTTGTACCAAAGAACTTGGAAACAATATCTTCCAACGCGGATACATTGAACATATTGTTCGTGATCAAAAAGATTATGAAACAAGAACCAAATATATCTACGAAAACCCAATTCGTTGGTATTATGACGAATTATACACAGAAGAATAAGTCTTTGCCACGCGCATTTGTAATACAACTGCAAAGCCAACGATAGACAAGGATTTAATTTATGAAAAGCAAAATATCCGATACTCAAAACGAAATAAAATGGATAATAAAAGTGAAGATAAATAAGTCATGACCATCAGCCGTGCTGGTAGTATAAAATAGCGTAGCCGTGAGGTTTTCTCATAGCTACGCTTTTTTGTTTATCATTTTATCCTGAATTTTTTCCTGAGCTTAAAGACATACAGGGATATAAGTCTTGTAAGGGCGATATCGTAAATGACGAATGTGCCGTTTGCGAGCAGAAAAAATACTATCCACACCACCGTCAGCATATCCGACTCCAAAAAGAGGAGCCATCTCGCCAGAATCATAAGCAGAACGAGCGACACATTGAACACCGCTTCCTTGATAGCCCATTGTATCACCCTGCCTCTCAGCTTCTCTATCTTCTCCTTGAGTATTGGATAAAATCCGAAAAAGAGCAGATACATCGCCGCGGGAAACTTGTTTGGCAAAAGCACCGCTGACAAAACTCCCGTAACGGCATAGACCGCCCACGGCGCCGCTCCGCCGTATTCTATTACAGCGAATATAACGAACAGCGAGGCGATAACCGCCATTGAGATATCAAGCACCTCTATGAGTGAGCCGATATAAAGCGTCACCACGCCGAGCGCGCTCATCATAGCGCAGACCGTCAGCTTCCTTATTTTATCGCTTCTTTCATTGAGATTCATAGCTATCCCTCTCAGCAGCAGGAGATAAGGTCTCCGCCGCAGCACTCACAGCAACAGTCGGCGCAAAGCAGTCCCGAGCATACATCACAGCCCGAGCAGCCGCCGCTCGACGAGGTATTATACCCTCCGCCATAGCCGTTAGCCCGTCTTGAAAGCTCCTGCTGAGCCGCATAATATTCTCTGTTATAAGGGTCCATCGAGCAGGCGATATCAAAATATCTCTGCGCGTCAACATAATGTCCGCGGCTCACGCAGATATATCCGCGCAGAAAATTCCACTCCGCGTCTCTGTCCTCGGGAGCTACCTCGCCGAGTATTCTGTCTGCCTCGTCGTAATGACCGTTGTTTATAAGCCTTCTGACCTGAGAATATCTCGGGTTACCCGACGCGGTACCGCTTCTCGTGTATCCGCCCGAGGCGCCCGATGAGGCAGTTCCCGCAGCGCGCATCTTCTGTATCTCCTCATACGCGGCGTTTATCTCCTTCATCTTCTCGCTCGCGAGGTCGGCAAGGTCGCTGTCGCGATATTTATCGGGGTGATATTTACGCGCCAGGTCTCTATATGCTTTTTTTATTTCTTCATCCGTGGCGTTTGACGAAACGCCCAGAACCTTATACGGATCACTCATCTGTATTCAAATTGTCCTTTCTGTGGCAATTTTTATCCTTTTTATCTTTTTTATCCCGCTCTGAGCGACCGCCGAGAACATTCTCTGCCGTACGCGGCATGCCGAGATAAAACACATTATATACTATGTTACCAAGACTCTTATTATCTCCGAAGTCGATAAGGTCAAGCGCCGCCTCTGCGTCACAGAGCGCATTTTTAAGCGCATCGGCAATGAGCGAGCGCTCGCGTTCGTCGAGCTCACCGCCGTACATCAGCGCAAAGGGATTGTACCTTTTCTTTTCGATATCCTCCGAGAGGTCGTCGAGCGCGTCAGTGATATATATCCATCTTCCGACATGATAGCCTATATTATGCGCTATCCGCCTCTCGCTCCCCTCAAAGCCAAACTCAACTATTCCCGCCAGAAGCTCTCCGAAAATATCGGCAGGCGCGTCAACACTCGCCTCTCCCGATTTTTCAAATTCCGCCAAGGACGCAAGCTTACCCGCAACGAATGAGTCAAGCTCAGCCTTATCCCCCTTGCGCAGAGCCTTCCGTCTCATCTTACCCGCAAACGGTCTTGCCAGAATTGCCGCCGCTCTCTTTGCTCCCTTTTCATCTGAAATATCGTCGGCAAGCTTATGATAGGAAAGCAACGCCGCCGCATAAGCGCAATAGTCAAGCTCGCGGTTTCTGTCCATCATATTTCTTTTGCGGAGCGGATGCGCCACGCACCTCCGCTTTGAAAAGCTTACCTTCTCGCCCGAGAGCGAGAGTCTCAGCAGAGCAAGAAAGGCAAAATCGTAGCTCAGAGTCATTCTCGAGCATTGTCCCGTACACTTTCCCATAGCGCGGCAAAGACCGCAGTATGCGCCCCGATAATACTCATAGTCGACAACCTTCAGCTCGGGGGTATAGGTCTTAACATATCCGAACATTCAAGCCTCCAACAGTCGAAAAACCGACAGAACGGTTAAAATCTCTCCTTATATGATAACTCATTTATTATTAGCAATACAACACTTATTTGTAAACAATTTTCATTTTCCCGACTTTTTGGTGTGATTTTTCTTCTTTTTATTAGCCGAAAAACCAAAATAGCCTATCTTTTTGCCAAGCTCAAAGTATTCTCCGTGCGCGAACGCCGCAAGTCCCGCTCGCTCGAGGTGGAGCTTACCGTTCCCGTCGAGAAGCGTATCGTCGACATCTACCGCCACTATATCAGCTAAAAACATATGGTGTGAGCCAAGCTCGATTATATCGGTGACCCGACATTCGAGCGAGAGCGGACACTCGGCGATAATGGGGCAGGAAAGCTCGCTCGCCTGCTCCTTTGTAAATCCGCATTTTGCGAACTTGTCGACCTTCGCTCCCGTATAGATACCGCAATAATCTACCTTTTTTATCATCTCCGCCGTGCTGAGATTTATCGCAAACTCGCCGCTCTCCTTTATGATATTATAGGAGTATCGGCTCGGTCTTACCGATATATATGTCTTTGGCGGCACCGTGTTGACTATCCCCGTCCACGCCACCGTGATTATATTCGAGCGCTCTCCGTCTCCGCAGCTTACCATAACGGGCGGAACGGGCGCTACGAGAGCGCCGCCGCGCCATTTTATCTTACTCATAATCTATCTCCTGTTGTCAGTAATATCGCGAATCACCTCGCCCGCGGCTATGAATCCCGCCACAGGGGGCACGAATGATATACTAGCGGGGGGTATCTTTCCCTCTCCGACAGCAGCCGCAGTCTTTCGCGGCTCCTCCCTTGAATATACCACCTTAAGATGCGTTATCCCTCTCGCCTTCAGCTCCCTGCGCATAACTCTCGCGAGCGGACAGACAGAGGTCTTTGATATATCGGTCACCTCAAAGGCGGTCGCGTCGAGCTTGTTCCCCGTTCCCATACAGCTTATCACGGGAACGCCCGCCGCCGCGGCTCTCGTCGCTATCTCTATCTTCGCCGTTACGGTGTCGATAGCGTCGATTATATAGTCGTACTGTGAAAAATCAAGCTCTGTGTCGGGCATAAAGAATATCGGCAAGGCTCTTACCGATATCTCGGGGTTTATGTCGCGAAGACGCTGTGCCACGACCTCTGCCTTCAGTCTGCCGAGAGTTGATTCGAGCGCGCAGAGCTGACGGTTGATATTCGTTATGTTGACCGTATCGTTATCTATTATATCGATATTTCCAACGCCGCCGCGAGCCAGAGCCTCCGCCGCGCCACAGCCAACACCGCCCGCGCCGAAAAGAGCTACGCGTGCCGAAGCGAGTGCATTGAGAGCCGACTCGCCCAAAAGCATTTTTTCTCTGTCAAATCTTGAGTCCATAAAACCCTCACCAATCAGAATTTATGGGGCTGCTTCAAAGGATAACTTGAACAGCCCCATATTAAAATCAAATAACTTTCAGCGTCAATTCTCTTTCGACATAGACTTTGCCGCTCTTGCGCTACGAAGCCTTCTGACACCGCAGATCACCGTGTCTGCTACCGCCGTTATCGAGAGTATAGCGATGAACGGGAACATCAGAAATGTGTTGAGCGTCAGGTAGGAATTAAAGCGCAGGAGAGTGAACGCGAACAGAAGCGACATTATCACGAAGAAGAACCAATCGCTTGCGTTGCGCTTCTCAGAGTTCTCTATCATTATCATAGGAATGAGCAGGAACGCCCATACATAAAGCGAGGAGAGCGACGGCACCGTAATTATCACGAGAACGCCGAGCATCCACATCTTCCATCTCTTTTCCTTGTGAATAAAGGGAGCGAGAATGAAGCAAGCAACGCAGATAAAGCACCAGATGTATGCCGCGATCTTTATCGCGGGGGCAGGAATGCCCGAATATGCCGAGATTACCGATATAGCCGTAGTTGAGCCGCCCGAGAAGGATGTAATATTCTTGAATATCTGCACGAAGCAGGAAAATCCTCCAAAGGGTATGCTGGGAAGAATGAGCATAAGAAGTCCGTAAAGCGCGCATCTTATACCGTCCTTATATCTCTTATCGGTCAGGAGCATCCAACCGAAAATTACGGGATAAAGCTTGAGCGAAAACGCGAATGCAAGACAGAGAAGTCCTATCTCACGGTGAATCTTATTCTCGCTGTTATAGGTAAACGCGTAAACGAAAAGCGCGATAAGGCAGAAAAGGATCATGTTTCCGCGCTCGAGCATGTGAAGTATCGGAACGCTGAACACCGCGAAAAACGCGAAAAGGAACTTTTTCGTTTTGCTTCCCTTAACGCTCTCGTGAATGAGCGTATAGAGAATTACCGTCAGAATAAGCGTAAAGACCGTTATGAAGAATATCGCCTCGGGATACTGCCGCCAGGTCAGTCTCTCATACCAGCCCGACTGATTGAAGGCGGTGGGCAGAAATCTCGAACAGATAAGGTATATGAGGTTTGCCATAGGCGGATATATAACATGCCTTACAGTATAAACCTCAGCCCCTTGCGACGCATCTCTGACCGAGTTGAAAAAGTCCATAAACAGGTCCTTCGTCCTCAGGAAGAATATGTCGACAAATCCCGCTTGTCCGCGAACCATATAGAATATAAGATAGACCGTGAAGCTCAGCGCCATCAGCAGCACGAAAAAGCGCGCGGGAGAGAAATTCTTCCCGAACGAAGCAAGCGGCCCTCTCTTTTTTTCACTTGAATTAGAAATTTTTTCCCGATCCATACAAACCTCCATAAGCGACAAAAGGTGCTGTCATCTATACATTATACCACATATTTATACAAATTGCAATATATCTTTTCAATTGAAATTATTTCTTTTCTTTACATTATGTATCTCGTATTATTTTTCGCAAAACTGTTTACTTTGAACAAAATAAGTGATATAATTATACGGTATAAAGTTATAAAAAAGGAGATACACCTATGGAACAACTTGAGCGTGTGCATAAAATCCTGTTTGATACACTTAAGGCGGTAAAAAATCTTTGTGAAAAATACGACATACAGTATAATCTCGACGGAGGAACTCTGCTTGGCGCAGTAAGGCACAAGGATTTCATTCCGTGGGACGATGACGCGGATATAACGATGAAGCGCGATGAATACATAAAGTTTATCGCCGTAGCGCACGAGCTGCCCGCGCCCTATAAATTCGTAAGACCCGACGAGTACGGCGGATATTTCTTTGACTTCGTTCCCCGCGTGCTCAATATGGACGAGCCTCTGCGAGAGGAAACTCCCGAGGACACCGCGCAGAACAACTATCAGAACCGCGTCGCGGTCGACATCTTCGTTCTCGAGGACGCGCCTGCAAGCAAGCTCTCGACCCGCGTCGCTATTCTCCGTCAGAAGATACTCTACGGATACGGCATGGCGCACAGATACCCCACGACGGTAAGAGAACACTCCTTTGTCGACAAGCTAAAGATTGGCGTTCTCAAAACTATCGGAAAGACGATGTCGCTTGAAAAAATATTCAAAAAGCACGAAAAGTCAAGCACGAAGCACCACGGGAAGGCAGGGGAATACTATTTCTCCAGCAACGCTATAATGAAAGAGGTCGATATTCTCTTTAAGCGCGAGGCATACGCGAAGTCTGTAATGCTCCCCCTCGGCGACGAGCTGTTCAGCTGCCCCGCTGACTGGGATCATGTGCTTACAAGCTTCTACGGCGACTATATGACACCTCCAAAGGAAGAGGACAGGCGTCCTATGCACATCTGATTGAATATGAAAGACAAGATTAAAAACATTATCAAAGATAACAAAACAAAAATAAGAGACCTGTTTTTGAGTATAGGCGCAACCGCGATACTGAATATCGTCATTCAGGTCGCGCTCTACCCCTTTCTCGCGAAAAATCTCGGTCCCGAGAAATACGGCGTTGCTCTCTCTATACTCTCCCTGGTCGTAATACTCGCGGGTACTCTCGGTACCTCGGCAAACTACTCCAGAATGGTATCGAGCAGAAACGGAGGTATTGCGTACACCAACGGTGACTACAATGTGATACTGCTCTCGGTATCCCTGCTCTGCGGACTCGGCGGAATCTTCTATCTGCGCTATCTTGGAATTACCTCGGCGGTGGTCGCCCTGCTTTTCGTGATACTCGTCGTGCTGAGCGCGCTGAGATACTATTCCGATGTCGAATTCCGAATGAAGGCGGATTTTGTGCGGTATATGATATACTACGCCGCTATATCCGCGGGATATCTGCTCGGTATGCTTATCTACAAGCTTACGGGCGAGTGGATGCTGGCTATCATCGTGGGCGAGGCGTTCGGTGTGCTTTTCGTCGTGTTCGGCGGAACTATATACAAAAAGGACACCTTCAGGATATCAAAGAGCTTCGGTCTTGTTTGTATGAGTCTGGGCTTTTTGCTACTCTCAAACCTTATCGAAAATCTAACTCTCAACGCCGACAGACTGCTCCTTATGGTCATTTCGGGCGGTGAGGAGGTCACTATATACTACACCGCTTCCCTGCTCGGCAAGGTGGTTGCGATGCTCAGCGTTCCGATAAATTCTATTATTATCAGTTATCTGATAAAATATGACGGCGCACTCTCGAAAAAGCTCTGGAGCCTTGCCTCTGTTGCCGCCTGCGTTATCGGCGCGCTCGCGTTCGGAGCCTGCACACTCGTATCCCCATTCCTGCTCAGTATACTCTACGAAGAAGAAATCTACAAGCTGGCTCTCCCTTATATAGCTCCCGCTATTCTCGGTCAGATATTCTATTTCATCTCGGGAGTGCTTCTCGTAATACTCCTTAAATTCAGGGGCGAGAAGATGCAATTCCTCTTTAATCTCGGATACGCGATAGAATTTTTCTCGATAGTTATCGTGGGAACTCTGCTCTGGGGACTCAACGGCTTCGTTTGCGCAGCTCTCGCGGCTAACGCGATACGCTTTATCGCTGTTATCGTCTGGGGCTTTATCACGACGAGAAAAAAGTCGAAACTCAAAGAAAATACGCAAGAAACAAAATAAAAGTTGCATTTGCGAAAGAGCCCTTCAGAAAGCTCTCAACGCACATACAACGCAGAAAAAACGGTGTTTCCGAACGAATTTCGGCGATGCCGTTTTCTCTTTTTTACGCCGCGGCGGGTTGGCTGTAAATGTTAATAAAAAGTAAACATTATGAATAATTTCAGCTTCCCACTTGCAAAATTTGCCTGCAAGTGGTATAATGATTATTAATTCTATATTATGGGAGACGATAATATGCTCTATAATAACAATTCAAATATAAATATAAACGATGTCGGAGACTTCTCTGCGCTCGTCGACGCCGCAAAGGATGCTTATACCATTCCCGCCGAGGCGTTTGACAACTACCGCATAAAGAGGGGTCTGCGCGAGCCCGACGGAACGGGCGTTATGGCAGGCGTTACCAAGGTCGGAAACGCCCATGGATATGTCGTTAGCGAGGGGGAGAAAACCCCTATCGACGGCAAGCTTGAATACAGAGGCGTGGATATGACCTCGCTTATCGAGGGATTTGTTGCCGAGGACAGATACGGCTTTGAGGAGTGCATATACCTTCTGCTTTTCGGAAAGCTCCCCACCTCCGCTGAGCTTGAAAATTTCAAAGCGATACTCGCGAGCCGCCGCCACCTTCCCCACCGCTTCACCGAGGATGTTCTTATGAATGTCCCCTCACGCTCTATTATGAACAAGATGTCTATCGGCGTTCTCTCGCTCTACTCATACGACGACAACCCCGACGACACAAGCCTTGAGAATGTTCTGAGGCAGTGCATAGATGTTATTGCCAAGCTTCCCGTTATCGCCGCTCATTCATATGCGGTATACAGAAGCGTGTATTTCGGAAAGAGCCTTAATCTGCACAGGGCGCACGACGATATCGGAACGGCGCAGAACTTTTTGCGAATTCTTCGTTCGAGTAAGCAGTACACCGAGGAAGAAGCAAAGCTGCTTGACCTGTGTATGGTAATTCAGGCAGAGCACGGAGGCGGTAACAACTCGACCTTCTCCTGCCGTGTGCTCTCTTCATCGGGAACGGATACCTATTCGGCTATCAGCGCGGCTATCGGCTCACTCAAGGGCCCGCTCCACGGCGGCGCTAACATAAAGGTTCAGGAGATGTTTGACTGCATAAAGGAGAATATCCGTGATGTGAACGACGACGAGGAGATAACGGCTTTCCTGACCAAGATACTCAAAAAGGAGGCTTGCGACGGAAAGGGTCTTATATACGGTATGGGACACGCGGTATACACAATGTCGGACCCCAGAGCCGTAATGCTGAAAAAGTACGCGGAGGACCTCGCCGTGCAGAAGGGATTCGGAGACGACTTCAAGCTGCTTGAGGCTATCGAGCGTATAACGCCCGACCTCTTTAATTCCTTTAAGGGTACGAACAGAGTCATGTGTGCTAATGTCGACCTCTATTCGGGACTCGTTTACAGAATGCTCGGTATACCTACCGAAATGTATACTCCTCTGTTCGCCATGGCAAGAGTCGCGGGTTGGTGTGCTCACAGACTTGAGGAGTTCCAGACCGCTAAGAAGATTATCCGCCCGGGCTATAAATCTATCGCCCCCGTTCAGGAATATATTCCTTTGGATAAGAGATGATAAAAAATATTGCGAGGGGAACTTTTGAGGAAAGTTCCCCTCGCGCTCCCTTCAAACCTTTTAAAGCAAAGGTTTGAGGCGGTAAACCGTATTGTAAATATGTATCTCGTGGTCTTTTCTATAATGTAGACAACCGACGGAATGTAAACGCCAAAGCGTTTACACCAAGTTTGATTTCATCAAACATTGGCGTTTGCCCACCGTCGGTTGTCTTTTTATTGTATTCGTTTTGCTGTTCCACGCCGCTGTCATTCTACTCAGCTACGCTCCGTGACATCAATGAAGCATAACAAATCCACTGATAGCGTACACCAAAGCGAAAGCCAATACCACTCCGTTTATAACGCTTGATATTATTGCCAATATTCTAAACGCGATTCCTGAAGATTTTTTTATACAGACAATAGCCTTGATAAGTCCCATAAGACAGAAAATACTCGTTAAAGCTAACATGGCCATCATATATACCGCCATTGCGTACATAAAAAGCATAGTGGAGAGAAGAAGTCCTATCGAGTTCTCAGCGTTCGGCTCTACAGCGGACAGGCTTGATGAAGCATCGGCAAACAAGACCATTCCCGAAATCGGAAAAAGTATACCAATCACAAAAAGTACAAAAGAGCCCACAAGCTTTCCGACAGGTTCCTTCTTTTGCTCCTCGGCAGGTTCTGTATTCTCCTGCAAGGTATTCTCGACTTTTTCAAGCATTTCTTCGTTATCGTATTCGTTTTCCATATTTCACCTCATAAAAGAAACGACACAAACACGACACACGGCGCTACAAACGCCAAAATTCCATTGGCAATGCACGAGCCGACAGCCGCAGATTCATAGGGGGTTTCATACAAGGGCTTTATAGCGGACAAAGCCAAAACAAATCCTACGAAGGACATAGAAAATATCAGCAGGCTTCCGAACACGCCCACAAAAAGCGCAATCATAGCAAGCGAGTAGACTGACAGTAGCGCAACTATCGGATCTTCGCTCGCGCTCGCATCGGTTACGGAAGACACAGCGAAGGACATTACGATACAGCAAATCAAACAGATAATTGAGAGAACCAGAAGAATTACCGAAGCTATCACTCGTCCCTTTCCTCGTGTTTTCTTTCCTTTCATATCCACCCCTCCTTTATTTGATTTTACCATATATCGCCTCAAAAGTCAACATATACGCAGAAGGACAGATTCTCAGCCGAATACTATTGAAAAAAACGCAAAAATATGGTATCATTTTAATCGTTATAAAATCTTATTTGCAGAGGAACTACTGACTGAATTAAAGACAACAAGATTTTTGCCCAAAGCAACGCAAAGGCACTTTTGACATTGACATTTCAAAAGTTCTTTACTTACCTTCCGGGAGGTAGAAAAAAGCCTCCCTTGTGTAAAGGGAGGTGGCACGCGTCAGCGTGACGGAGGGATTGTAAAAGGTTAGACTATCGCTCAAAACAATCCCTCAGTCGCTTCGCGACAGGGCAGATTGTCAAGCAAGTGCAACACCAAAAAATGCTTCAAAAGGCGAAAGCCAGCCCAAGCATTTTTTAGGTCTTAGGTTAATAGATAAAACAATATTTTGCAAGGTTTCATTATCCAAGGAATGAAA
>JAGAKG010000041.1 GCA_017625755.1 Clostridia bacterium
GTAAAAGAGACCTCAATAGAAAGAGTGTCTGTAAAATTTAAATGCACAAACAAAAGTAAGGCTACCAAGCCCGCGGAGGCTTCTCCGCCAAGCGTCAGACGCTTGACCGTCTTTCCGTCACCTTGACAATGAAGATTCAGTATGTTAGAATATAATAGAAGAAATAATATAAAAACAAATGAGGCGAGGGCATCTTGCTTCAAAGAGGAAAAATGCTATATCAGATAAAAAACGGCACCGTTGAATTTGGCGCTGAAATAATACTCAGAAAAATAAATATAGAAATAAACGCAGGAGAAAAGATAGCTATCGTCGGTAGAAACGGCTGCGGAAAAACGACGCTTCTCCGCCTTATCGCAGGAGAAATAGAGCTTAGTAAAAACGAATACGAGGACTCCGTTATCGCAAAAAACGGCAAGGTAGAAATCGGATATCTCAAGCAAAATGCGTTTTCCGAGCTTGATATAACCCTTGATGACGAGCTGAAAAAATGCTTTGAGCCGTTGCTTCGTAAGCAGGCGAGAATAAACGAGCTTTTAGATCAGCTTGATAGCGGTGACGAGGCTAAAATAAACGAATTTACCCGTCTTAGCGAGGAATTTGAAAACGACGGCGGATATTATTACGAAAAGGAATATAACGCGATTCTTTCGGCGTTTGGCTTTTCGCTTGAGGATAAAAAAAGAAAGCTTAGCGAGTTTTCGGGCGGACAGCTCACAAAGATCGCGTTTGTGAAGCTTCTGCTTTCAAAGCCTGACATATTGCTCCTTGACGAGCCTACGAACCACCTTGATATATCGACCGTTGAGTGGCTTGAGGGATATTTGAAGGAATATAAAAGAGCCGTCGTTATCGTGTCGCACGACAGAATGTTTCTTGATAAAATAGCCGAGAAGGTGTACGAGATCGAGCACGGAATAAGTCGAAAATATGCAGGAAACTATTCCGCGTTTATAAAGCAGAAGGAAGACAATTACGAAAGAGAGCTGAAGGCGTATCGGGCGCAGCAGGACGAGATTGCACGGCTCACGGAGCTTATCGAGAAATTCAAAAACACACCCACAAAGGTCGCGATGACACGCTCCAAGCTGAAGCAGATCGAGCATATGGAAAAGCTTGAAGAGCCTATGCGCTTTGATACAGGCACGTTTAAGGCTAAATTTAAGCCAAATCGCGACACAGGTAAGGAGATACTTGCTGTATCACACTTGAAAATAGGGTACGGTAAGGAGCTTTGCGAGATCAGCTTCAAGCAGTATAAGCGTCAGAGAGTGGCTGTTATCGGCACAAACGGCACGGGAAAATCCACGTTTTTAAAGACACTTGTCGGGGCTATTCCGAAAATAAGCGGAGATTTTGATTTCGGACATCAGGTCGACGTGGGATATTTTGATCAGCAAATGACGAGATATCAGAGCAACAAAACCGTTCTTGATGAGTTCTGGGACGAGTTCCCGTCGCTTACCCAAACGGAAGCAAGGGGCGCTCTTGGGGCATTTATGTTCACGCAGGACGATGTTTTTAAAACTGTAGATATGCTTTCGGGTGGAGAAAAGGTGCGTCTTGCGTTATGCAAGATACTTCAAAGAAAGCCTAACTTTCTTATTCTTGACGAGCCAACGAATCATATGGATATAATCGGTAAGGACACGCTTGAAAAAATGCTTATCGGCTTTGAGGGCAGTGTGCTTTTCGTGTCGCACGACAGATATTTTGTAAGGAGCATAGCGGATTCGCTTTTGATATTTAACGGACACAGTGTCGAGCATTTTCCTTACGGATATGATGAATATTTAGAGAAAAAGCAGACACTCCCCGAGCAAAATGAAGAAAAAACTGCCGAGCCCGAGATTATAAAGGAAGGAAAGCAAAGCTATATGCTTTCAAAGGAGCGCTCGCGCCTTGAAAGAAAGCTCCAAAGGACCAAGGCGAAAATAGAGGATCTTGAAAAATCGCTTGAGACAAAGCGAGCCGAGCTTGAGCTGCCCGAAAACGCAAGCGATTATATGAAGCTGTGCGAGCTTGGCGAGCAGATAGAAAATGACGAATTATCGATACTCTCCCTGATGGAGGAGTGCGAGGATATGGAAAATCAGTTAAAATAAATATGCTTTGAAGGAGAACGAAATGAAAATCAAAAGAATTATTTCGCTTTTTATGGCGCTTTTGCTTGCTTTATCGACACTCTGCCTTTTAGCCTGTGACGATTCGGGCGAGGACGATGTGCAAAGCTCCACGAACGGGGAAAGCGCTACCGAGGAATCGTCCAAGGATGAAACGACATCCGAGGAAACTACTACGGAAGAAACGACTACGGAAGAAACAACCGCAGAGGAAAGCTCAGATGAAGAAACAACATCCGAAGACTTCTCGTCAGAGGAAAGCTCCTCTGAGGAAACGACGAGCGAGGAAAGCTCAAGTGAGAAAGAAGAGCCTGAGCCTGAGGATCCTGCGGATATTATAGATCCGAATGCTCCCGAAAATACCGATCTTAATATAATCGCATCGGGAAGCAGTGAATATATAATCGTCTACGATTCCGATATTGATGTATTTTCAGAATACGCTCAGCTTCTTTCATTATACATAAACGAGCAGTTTGGCGTTACACTTTCCGTTTATTCCGATGAGGAAGCTCCTGCCGAGAGCACGAAAAGAATAGTTATAGGCGATGCTGACGAAAACGCCGTTTTCGTTAAAAATAAGCTCTATGAGTCGAACGATTTTGCCGTTGACGTGTGTGGCGACGATCTTATTCTTTATGCTGTAAGCGAATATGTTTACGAGTATCTTTTTGAGGTTGCAAAAAGAGAATTTTTCACCAAGGACGGCGAACAAGTCGACGTTACGGTTGCCAAGGATGCGGGCTTTATTTATCACAAGTCCGACTACACTCGCTACAACTACGCTCAGTATCTCAAGCTCAAAATGGGCAAGATAAGCTACGAAACGCTTCTTGAGCTGTTTGAAGCGCGCACGTACACAGCCGAGGACGGAACGGTTATTCCTTACAGATTTTACGTTCCTTCAAGCTACGATCCCGAAAACGAAACGACTCCGCTTCTCGTTATTCTTCACGGAGCAGGCGAGCGTGGAAACGATAATTCAAGACAGCTTATAAATCTTGTTCCCGATATTTTCTCTCTTAATATTTCTCCCTATGCGGATGCGATAATAATTTGCCCTCAATGTCCCGGCGGACAACAATGGGTTGACACTCCTTGGTCTAACGGAAACTACAATATCAGCCACGTTCCCGAATCGAACGAGCTTGGCGCGGTTGTAGAGCTCATTTACGACGTAGAGGACGAATACCGTCCCGACACGAGCCGTTATTACGTAATGGGACTTTCTATGGGCGGATTTGGAACTTGGGATCTTATAATGCGCCACACAGAGCTTTTTGCGGCGGCAATTCCGATCTGTGGCGGAGCAGACACAACTCAAGCGGAAAAGCTTAAGGATTTTCCGATCTGGACATTCCACGGCACAGCAGATTATACCGTTCCCTATACAGGAACCTATGAAATGAAAAAAGCCTTTGATGCAGTAGGCTCAAAGGTGTTCAAGTTTATGCCTATGGCGAACGCAGGGCATACTATCTGGTCGACGGTAGGACAGAATAGGGGATATGGGCGCTGGCTTTTCGAGCAAATAAAACCTGAGGAAAACTAAACGGCGTTACACGTCGTTGTTCCTCGATGATGAACTTGACGTACGCCATGTACGTCGGCGTCCAATCATCTGCGGTACGCCTAGTTTAACGTGTTTATTTTTCCTCAGCAAACAAAGTGAAAAGCTGCGTCGTTGTTCCTCGACAATGACTTCGACGTACGCGATGTACGCCATCAGCCTTTGTCTGCGGTACGCCGACCCTAAGGGCTCCCGCAAAATCCGAAAGGATTTTTGGGAATGGGGGTAATTTGCTTCTTGCACATCAGCAAACAAAGTGAAAAGCTACGTCGTTGTTCCTTACAAAAACCTTTTAAACAGAGCTATAAATATGATAAGGAGAAAAAATGATTACTGCAAAAAATCCGATACTTTCGGGCTTTCATCCCGATCCTTCGATACTTCGCGTTGGTGAGGATTATTTCGTTGCCACGTCGACATTTCAGTGGTTTCCCGGAGTTTCGCTTTACCATTCGCGCGATCTTGTGAATTGGGAAGCGTTGCCCTCGCCGCTTAGCCGTTCATCTCAGCTCGATATGCAGGGCGATCCGAATTCGGGCGGAGTTTGGGGACCGTGTCTTTCGTACTGTGACGGAACGTTTTATCTTATCTACACGAACACGAGAAATTTTCACGGTATTTTCAAGGACACTCCGAACTATCTCGTTACAACGACTGATATTTTCGGCGGTGAGTGGAGCGAGCCTATTTATCTTAATTCAAGCGGCTTTGATCCGTCGCTCTTTCACGATGATGACGGGCGCAAATATCTTCTCAATATGCGTTGGGATCACCGAATGGAGTTTCACGATTTTGCGGGGATTCTTATGCAGGAATATTCAGAGAAGGAAAAGAAGCTCGTCGGCGAGATAAAAACTATTTTCAAGGGAACGCCCATCGGCGCGACCGAGGCTCCGCATCTTTATAAAAAGAACGGATATTATTATCTTATGCTTGCCGAGGGCGGAACGATGTACAATCACGGAGTTCAGCTTGCGCGCTCAAAAAATCTTTGGGGGCCGTACGAGGCTGATCCGCTTTCGCTTCTTACGACGAGAAATGATCCTTCAAGTCCGCTTCAGCGCACAGGTCACGCCTCGTATATTGAAACGCCTGACGGCGACGGATACGTTGCGTATCTTTGTGCAAGACCGATTGGGGAAAAGAAGCGTTCTATTCTCGGCAGAGAAACGGCTATTGCCAATGTCGAATGGCGCGACGGCTGGCTTCGCTTAAAGGACTCCGATACGTTGACTCCGCCGACGGAGTATAAGGTTTTTCTTGAGGAGCATAAATATCCTTGCTCTGACATAAGAGATTATTTTGATTGCGATACGCTTCCGCATCATTATAAGACTCTGCGCTTACCTCTTGAAAGAATTGGCTCTCTTACGGAAAGGCGCGGATTTTTGCGTCTTTACGGACAGCAAGCGATAACCTCGTGTGACGTGCAGAGCCTTGTCGGCAGACGGCTTCAGCATTTTAAATCGCAAAGCACTACTTATCTTGAATTTGATCCGAAAACTTTTCAGCAGATGGCGGGTCTTACGGTATTTTACGATACTTATAATTTCTTTTACCTTTATATGTCGCGCGATGAGGAAAGCGGGCAGAACGCGCTTCGCATAGTCGTTCGCGATAATCTTAAATTCTACAATCCGATAAACGGCTTTAAAATTCTTATTGGGGAAAGCAAATGCGTTTGGCTAAGAGTCAATATCGACAGCCTGTGCCTTTCGTTCTCGTATTCTCTTGACGGAGAGGAATTTTTCTCTATCGGCGGTGAGCTTGATTGCTCGGATCTTAGTGACGAGGCGTATGTCGATATCGGTCACGAGGGACATACGGGCACGTTCGTTGGTATGGCTTGTCAGGATCTTACCGGTGAGCGAATCGGCGCGGATTTTAAGTTTTTTGAATACAAAAGCCTTGAATAAAATAAAAAGAGCAGACATACAAGAAATTTTCTTCTTGCGTGTCTGCTCTTCGTTTTTAATTTTGCGGAGGATAAGTTATTTCACCCTCGGATTTTTCAAAATCCTTTATTGCCTGTCTTATGAGAAATAAAATTTCTCCATTCGCAGAGCGACCGTAATATTTTGAAATATAATGAAGCTTGTAATGAAGCTCGGGATCAATCTCTATTCCTAAATACTTGTTTTCTTTATTTCTCATAAACACCTCTAAAATCTTAATTTAAGTATATTTTAAGATTATTTTATGGTATAATGTTGTTGGTATACTTAAATTAAGTATACTGAATTTTTGAATTTTAGGAGAGGGATTTATGAATTGTACTTTTTTTGGACATCATGATGCACCGGAGCATATAAAACCAAAATTAAAAGAAACCATCTTGAATATTTTTGACAGAGGAGTTAGCAGCTTTTATGTTGGAAATAACGGAAGATTTGATTTTTTAGTGCAGGAAGCGTTAAACGAATTAAATAAAAGCTATTCAATAAAATATAGCATCATTTTGTCTTATTTAAATGAAAAAGCAATAATCGGTAATCAAGAGAATACGTTATATCCGGAGGAATTAGAGGGTGTTTATCAACGTTTTGCAATTTCAAAACGAAATGAATGGCTTTTGAAAAAATCTTCAATCATAATTGCCTATGTGCAAAATTCCTTCTCTAATTCTTACAAGTGGATAGAAAAAGCAAGAAAAAAAGGCTTGATAATTATAAATTTAGCAAGCGCCGATCTAAGTGCGGATTTTAAGCTTTTTGAATACAAAAGCCTTGAATAAAATAAAAGAGCAGAGAAATCTGCTCTTTCATTATCATAAATTGATGAAAATTTTTCAGTGTCTGCCGAGAACGGTCATAAAAAGAAAAGCATTGTGACAAGCACGCTGACGATGACGGTTACGGCGGTTGGCATTCTTTTTATGCACGAGAGCACGATAGCTGCGAGCGCGCCGACAGCGCCGACATACCACCTTGACGCATCAACGCTCAGAACTCCGGGAAATATGAGCGCGCCGAGGGCGGTAAACGGAATAAGATTTAAAAACTTTTCAGCCTTAGGGCTTATTTTTATTTTGTCTGTTATAAACGACGGTAAAAGGCGCACGCCGTAGGTAACGACCATCATACAAAGAGCGAGTAATATGTAATTCATACGTTCTCCTCCTTTTTGGGCAGGGGAGTGTCTGAATTTTGCGCCTCGGGGTCTTTTACGAACCACACTCCGAAAAGAGCGCACGCAATACAGGAAACGATTATAGCCCAGCTTGATTTCAAGCCTATCCACACAAGAATGCTGTTTACGATAGCGGTGAGGATGACGAGCAGAATAAGACGCAGATTTTTTCTTATTCCGGGAACGAGAATAGAAATAAAGAGTGCGTAAAGAGCAATTCCCAAAGCGTTTGAAATCTGCTCGGGTAAAATGTTGCTTGCAAGCGCGCCGATTACCGTTCCGCCAACCCACGAGCCGTAGGTAACGACGATAACGCCGTACATAAACCAAGGCGTGCAATCCCTTTCGGACATTGTGGCGGTAAGCGCGAAGGATTCGTCCGTTACGCCGAACGAGCAGATAAGCTTTTCGCCGAGATTGGTTTTACCTATCTTTCTCATAATGCAGGTGCCCATTATGAAGTGTCTTAGGTTCACGATAAAGGTAGCGAAAACAACCTCAAAAAACGCAGAGCTGAGGGATATCAGCTCAAGCGCCATTATCTGTGAAGCTCCCGCGAAAACGAAAACGGACATAAGTATCGTTTCGCTCGTTGAGAAGCCTGTTTCGCCTGCTAAAACGGCAAAAGCCATAGCTACGGGAATGAAGCCGAACATAACGGGAACGGAGCGCCTCATTCCGAATAAAAACTGTTTTCTTCTTGTCATATTTTCTCTCTTTAAAATTAAAGCGGTTTTTTGGATATTTGCGAATTGTTGCGCGGATATTTTTTGGGTGTCGGAGCGATTTTTTCGATTATAACCATCGTTCTCGTCAGCTCCTCAAAATCGTTTTTGAGTGTATATTCAACCACAGAGTCGAGCCTTCCGCCAAGCAGAGATATTGCGCTCTCGGCGTTTTTTATCTCCTCTGCGGTGGTAAGCGACTTCATAGCTATAAATTTTCCGCCCACCTTAACAAGAGGCAGACAAAGCTCGCAAAGCAGAGAAAGCTTTCCAAGCGCGCGTGCGCAGGAAACATCAAAGCTCTCGCGAAAATCATTGTTTTGTCCAAGCTCCTCTGCGCGCGAATTTGATACGCTAACGTTATTTAAACCGAGCTTTTGTGCGGTTTCATTAACGTAGGTCACCTTTTTTGTAACGCTGTCAACGCCGATTATCGACACGTCAGGGCGTAAAATTGCAATAGGCAGGGTAGGAAAGCCACCGCCGCAGCCGATATCGCATACGCGCGCGCCGTCCTTTATGTAAGGAATTATCGCCACAGAGTCCACAAAATGCTTCAAAATAACGCCGTCGGTGTCCCTTATGGCAGTAAGATTAAGATGCTCGTTTACCTCAAGCATACGTGAGCAAAGCGCCTCGAACACCTCGGCGCTTTTTTCTGTTATTAAATCTTTAGTAGCCTCGTTTTTGTCGGCTATTCTTATAAGCTCTTTAGAAAATTCGGTCATTGTTGCCTCAGCCTTGTAAGTAATTTTTCAAATTCCTCGGGAAGTGGCGAGGAAAAGGTCATGATTTCCTTTGTTTTGGGATGCGGAAAGGAAAGCTCTTTTGCGTGCAGGCACTGTCCGTGAAGCAGACCTGCATTTGCTTTTTCAAACGGAGTTTTGCCGCCGCCGTACACAGTGTCGCCTATTATTGGGTGACCTATATGGCTCATATGGACTCTTATCTGATGAGTTCTGCCTGTTTCAAGCTCCATTTTTGCGTAAGTGTAGGACGGAAGATACTCAATAACCTCGCAGTGAGTGATCGCCTCTCTGCCGCCTGCCACGACAGCCATTCGCTTTCGGTCGACGGGGTGTCGCGCAATCGGCGCATTTATAGTTTGACGGTCGCTTTTTAAGTGCCCTGTAAGTATTGCGTGGTATGTGCGCTTTATTCCGTGATCCTTTAAAAGAGAGGAAAGAAATATATGTGCCTCGTCGGTCTTGGCGCAGACCAAAAGTCCGCTGGTGTCCTTATCTATTCTGTGAACTATTCCGGGGCGGATAACTCCGTTTATCCCAGACAGAGTGTCTTTACAATGATATAAAAGAGCATTTACGAGTGTTCCGCTTTCGTTGCCCGGCGCGGGATGAACAACCATACCTGACGGTTTATTTATAACGATTATCTCACTATCCTCGTAGATTATATCAAGAGGGATATTTTCGGGCTGAGCATCAAGCTCGCGCATTTCCTGCTCCTCGGCTTCTATTTCGTCGCCCTCGCGCAGACGGTAGTTTTTACTCTCGCTTTTTCCGTTTACGGTGACGTAGCCACCCTCGATAAGCCCTTGTGCGCTTGAGCGAGTTATGCCAAGAGCTTCGGAAACAAACACGTCAAGGCGTTTTTTTGCGTTTTCAGCCGTTATTTTCATCTTTTTTGTCAGCCTTTTTCTTGTTTTTAAATTCGAGAACAATCTCCTTAACGAGCCAAACGAGAATTACAGCAATACCGATACATACAAATGAGTCTGCAATATTGAAAACGTAAAAGCCCGTCACCTCGCCCTCGGCGAAGTTATATATTCTCACAAAGCGCATATCTATCATATCAACGACAAAGCCGCGAAGGGTGCGGTCTATCATATTTCCGACACCTCCGCTTATTACGAGCGCAAGGGAGATCTTTACTATATTGCTTTCCTTACAGAAGCGGAAAAGATATATGCAAAGGGCGATAATTCCCACCGTGGAAAGGATCATAAATATCCATCTGCTGTCGGATAGCATACCGAAAGCCGCGCCTCTGTTCTGAACGTAGGTTATATGAAAAACATCCTCGATCACCGCAACGCTTTCGCCTCGCTCCATAAGGGAATCGACAAGGATCTTGCTTATTTGGTCAAGCGCGACTCCGCCACAGATGATTATAATTAAAATTACGTAAAAGGGCATAATTTCTCCTTTGATTGATCACGCGTACACGACAAACGCGGATAATACCGAGCTTGCCATGCCGATAAAAAGATAGAGAACTATAAAGGAAAGGTCGATAGGGCAACGGCGAACGAAGGAAATACGCATAAGCAAATTCCTTATTGGAGCGACGATAGGCTCTGTGATCGCAGTGGCTATTCTGTTTACCTTTGACTCTCTGAAATAAGGCGCCCAAGAGCATATGGCGCGAACGATGAGGACGATCTCGAAAAGACTTAATAAATATATAAGCGTATAAGCTATGACTTTAATAAAATCCATAATATCTCCTCAAAAATTTTTTAAATATCCGAAAATGTGTCCTCGCTATCCTCCGAGCTTTCAAAAGCCTCACCGCTTACATCAACGTCGCGCGGAGCGATAAAATAGGAATCCTTAGTTGCTTTTTTGATATTTGAATTAAGCGCGTAGGCAACACCGCTTATGAAATCTATCATTCTGCGACAGATAGCGCGGTCGAGCCCCTCAAGATTAAGAAGAACCGTCTTCCCGTCGAGCAAGCAATCTGCGGCAACGAGTATTTGCTCGAACTCAGAGGGCTTTATTACCTTTAATTCGATATTTGCTCCGTCAAGAGCTATGCTTGCGCCCTCGTCATTTTGCTCCTCAAGCTCCTCGTCAAGCTCGTCCTCCTCGTTATAGCGATTGAAAAATTTACTGAAAAGTCCCATTAGTTATACTTCCTTTCTCCGAATATGGCGCTGCCTACTCTTACGAGCGTTGCGCCCTCCTTTATTGCGTATTCATAGCTTTCGCTCATACCCATTGAGAGTATTGCGTTATCTTCGTTTTTGAAAAGCGAATCAAACAGCTCCCTTGTGAGCGCAAAATATTTTCTGTATTCCGCCTCGCTTGAGCATTTTGGCGCCATTGTCATAAGTCCGCGTACGCGAATATTTTTAAGAGCTCTTACCGAGGCGACGAGCGCTTCCGCATCCTCCGGCATAGCTCCACCCTTTTCTGCCTCGCGCCCTGAATTTATCTCTATAAGAACGTCCATCGTTTTGCCCAGCTTGGCGCATCTTTTGTCAATTTCCTCGGCAAGCGAAATGCTATCCACGGAATGAATCATATCTACCTTGTCGCAGATATATTTTACCTTGTTTTTCTGTAGCGAGCCGATAAGGTGTATGCAAACGCTGTCCTTTTTTATTTCGTCATATTTCTGCAAAAGCTCCTGAACTCTGTTTTCTCCGATGAGCGTAGCTCCGCTTTCGATAAGAAAATTTATATCCTCGGCGCTCTGCATTTTCGTTGCTATGAGCATATCAACGCGTCTTCCGCCAGAAAGCTCGGATATTTTATCAAGCGTTGATCTGTAATTTTGTAAAAGCTGTTCCTTTGTCATTTTGTTTCTCCAAGAAAACGCATTATATATGAAAAGGCGTCTTCCGTATCTATGGGTATTTTATGATAATTTTTCTTTCTTGAAAACCACGTAAGCTGACGCTTTGCGTAGTGACGTGTCGATAATTTGAGCTGAGCTATGCAATTTTCAAGTGTGTCCGCCCCTTTGAAATAAGGAATAAATTCCTTGTAGCCGATAGCTCCCGATGCGGTTTTTTCGGGTGAGAGTGATCCGTTTTCGTAAAGCGCGCGTGCCTCGTCGATAAGCCCTGAGGCTATCATTATATCTACGCGCTCCTCGATTTTTTTGTAGAGAAGCGCCTTGTCCTCGCAGGTGAGGAAGAACACGTGCGCCTCGTACGGCGGAGCTTGAAGGCGGGATCTTCTGTCCCATTCGGATTTGGTAATACCCGTGCATTTATATATTTCAAGCGCGCGAATAACACGCTTAACGTTGTTTTCGTGTGTTGCCTCGGCGCTTTCGGGGTCGATCTCCGTTAGCATTTTATGAAGCGCGCTATTTCCGTTTTCAGAGGCAAAAAGCTCTAAGGAGTGTCTGTATTTCTCGTCCTTTGCAGTATCGCAAAAAGATGGGATCTCTATTACGCTGTCAAGATAAAGTCCCGTGCCGCCACAGAATATCGGCGTTTTTTGGCGTGACGAGATATTCTCTATCGCTTCCTTTGCCAAAACGGCGTAATCCGCGCAGGAAAAGCTTTCGTTGGGATCTAAAATATCTA
The DNA here is from genome assembly GCA_017625755.1 of Clostridia bacterium. Classification (GTDB taxonomy): domain Bacteria; phylum Bacillota; class Clostridia; order Oscillospirales; family CAG-272; genus HGM12713. The sequence goes on from JAGAKG010000041.1 coordinate 11,836, forward strand.
TAAGATGATGAGGAACTGCGCTCAGCTCGTCCTTTGTTGCCTTGGCAGTGCCGATGTCCATCGTGCGATATACCTGCATTGAATCACAGGAAATTATTTCGCCGTTAAGCGCTTTGGCGAGCCTGATGGCAAGAGAGCTTTTTCCGACGGCAGTAGGACCGACGATTGCAATTACCTTCATTTTTGCCTCCTCTTTTTATTTTAAGATTTTTTTGCTTCACCGTTGCGAGTAATTTGAATTAAGCCGATCTCATCGAAGGTATTTATCGATGACTCGCCGGTCAAGCTTCTGTGTTTGCTTGAGGGTGAATGAGCATCGCATCTCCGAAGGAGAAGAACCTATATTTTTCGTCTACGGCGCATTTGTAAGCGTTCATAATTCCGTCCTTGCCGTAGAACGCGGAAACGAGCATAAGCAGAGTGCTCTCGGGCAGGTGAAAATTCGTTATAAGCGCGTCAACCGCCTTGAATTTGTATCCTGGGAAGATGAAAATGCCCGTATCGTCGCACACAGGGTGAACCGTTCCGCTTTCATCAGCGGCACTTTCAAGCGTACGGCACGAGGTTGTGCCAACCGCGATTATTCTTCCGCCTGCGCGCCTTCTTTCGTTTATTATGTCGGCGCTTTGCTTTGTCACCTCTATATACTCGGTGTGCATTATATGATCTGTTATACTGTCCTCTTTGACGGGGCGGAACGTGCCAAGACCTACGTGGAGCATAACGGGAACGATTTTAACGCCCTTTGCTTCTATTTTTTCAAGAAGCTCCTTCGTAAAATGAAGTCCCGCGGTGGGTGCGGCAGCCGAGCCGTTTTCGCGCGCGTATACGGTTTGGTATCTGTTCTTGTCCTCAAGCTTTTTCGTGATATATGGCGGAAGGGGCATTGAGCCTATAATATCAAGCACCTCAAAAATGCTTGAATATTTATTTTTGTCGTAGCTAAAGGAAACTATTCTGTTTCCGTCCTCGATAATTTCCTCGACGGTGGCGGTAAGAATATCGCCAAAACGAACACTCCCGCCGAGCTTTATCTTTTTTGCAGGGCGGAGAAGCACCTCGTATCGTTCGTTTTCTCTTTGCTTTAAAAGGAGCATTTCGATTTTTGACGGCTCGGATACGAAATCGTCACCGATTCGCACCTTTTCGCCGTATATGCGGGCGGGAATTACCCTTGAATCGTTTATAACGAGCGTGTCGCCCTCCTTCAAATAGTCGATGATATCGTAAAAATGCTTGTGCTCGATATTTCCGTCCTTTAAAACCATAAGCCTTGAATGGTCGCGAGGCTCGATTGGCGTTTGTGCGATAAGCTCGTTTGGAAGCTCGTAATAAAAATCGCTTGTACGAAGCGTAGTTTCGGGAAGTTTGTTTTTTATCATTTTAAGTCCTTTAGTCAAAATTCAAAAATGTGAATATATTTGTATTAGAAAATGTAGTTCACCTTATAGTATATAATATTATTTTTATATTTTCAACCGATTTTTGAATTTTTGGAGGATTTTTTATAATTATGAAAACAAAAACCGAAATATTTACGGGTATGGCAACTGCTCTTGTAACGCCGTTTTCCTCGGGCAGAGTGGATTACGAGGCGTACGGAAGGCTGATAGAGTATCAATTAAACGGGGGAGCTGATGCGCTTTGCGTTCTTGGAACTACAGGAGAAAGCGCAACCGTTTCTCTTAGGGAGAGAAAAAGCATCATCGCCTGCGCCAAGGAGAGAGTTAATAAAAAAGTGCCTATTTTGGTTGGCACGGGCTCAAACTATACAGAAAGAACGCTTAAAATGACCGTTGAAGCGGAAAAAATGGGCGCGGATGCGTGTCTTGTCGTTACTCCGTATTACAATAAAACGAGCGAGGACGGGCTTATAAAGCACTACAAAAAGGTGGCGGGGAGTGTCGATATTCCTATAATTTTATACGATGTTCCCTCGCGTACGGGAATGAAGATATCAAGATCGGTGTTGCGCGCTCTTAGCGAGGTAGAGAATATAGTCGCGATAAAGCAGGCAAATCCCGATCTTACAGAGGTCGGAAAGCAGATGGCGGAGTTTTACGGAAGGTACGATTTTTATTCGGGTAATGACGAGCTGACTCTGCCGCTTCTCTCTCTCGGAGCAAGGGGCGTTATTTCGGCTGTCGGAAATATAATTCCAAACGAAATATCGACACTCTGTCACGCCTTTTTTGCTAACGATATATCAAAAGCAAGAAGGCTTCAGCACTCTGTTGCCCCTCTTGTTGAGGAAATGTTTGCCGAGGTCAGCCCGATTCCTCTTAAATGCGCGCTTTCAAAAATGGGGCTTTGCAAAAACGAGCTGAGATTACCGCTTGCTCCATCAACAAGGGAAAAAGAGATCGAGCGCATAATTTTAGACTTTATAAAAAATTAATTAGTTATTGACTTTATAAATATATTGTGATAAAATTAATTTACAATAAAATATAAGGAATCAAAAAATGAAAAAAATCTTATCAATGATTCTTGCCTTTTGTTTTCTTGCTATGTCGATAGTGCTCGTTTCGTGCAAGCACGATCACGAGATCGATAATTTGAACGGCAAGAGCGCGCTTGATCTTATAACAAACGCCGAAAAGCAAATGAATCAAAGCAAAAATTATCATATAACCTTTGAGGAAACAGTCTCTACCGAAAAAGACGGCGTAACGACCGACGTAACGTCTGCGGGAGAGGAAAAAAGAAACGTTACGGGTGAGTATTTCTATACCGCCACGACAGGCAGCTCTGTGATCACAAATGCATACGTTGACGGTATCTATTACAGATCAAACGGTGCTAAAAAGGAAAAGTATCCGCTTTCAAAGGACGAATTTATGGCGCAAACGTCGATATCTCTTTTCTTGGCAAGCGGTTATTTCAAGGATGCGAAATTCAAAGAGGACGCCGATAATTATACAACGTCAGTATCGCTTGAGGGCGAGGGGCTTGAATATATCGGAAAGATCTTTGGCGCTACCTGCACCAAGGCTGAATATTCCTTTACGTTCAAGGAAGGCGGATCGCTTTTGAGAGCTTATTCGTGCGTGATACTCGATTACGGCACTCATACCAAAACCACAGAGCGCACAACGAACGTGGTGTCATTTGCGACGATTGATATATCTGCTCCTGCCGATGCGGATACCTACACACTTATTGAAAAATAAAAAATTTTAAAATATATGGAGGAAAAACAATGAAAAAACTTCTTTCACTTCTTCTCGTTTTTCTTATGACCTTTGCTCTTATCGCTTGTGATAGAGATAATGATTCGGATGACGATGAGGATGAACCACTTACAATGAGTCAGATTCTTGAAAATCTTGACAAAGCAGACATCGACTATCAGAAAATGGACGATGAACTGATCCTTTCCGGACTTGAGGAGCAATTCGTAAAGGATTACGAGCTTGAGGTAAACGTAAAGAGTGCAGCCGTTGCGCTCAGCGGTCTTTCGATAGTGGAATTTTCCACGTCCTCAGAGGCTAAAAAGGTTTACAATGCCACAAAGGAAGATCCCGAAAGTGATGGAATGAGCGTTCGTCTTGAGGGTAAGGTAGTTCTCGTTGCTGCAAATGAGGAGCTTATCGACGCAGCTCTCGGCAAGGGCAAGGTGGACGAGGAAACAAGCCACAAGCACGAAACAAGCACCAAGGATGACGAAACCTCAACCTCAGCAGTTGTAGTTCCAAGCAAGGCTGACGTTGACAAGATGCTCGAAAACATCGAGAACGCAGGCTTTGAAGTAGCATTTATTCACGGAAGCGCAGAGGAACAGCTTAATGAGCTCTTGGGCTCAAACACCGCTGAAAACATTTATTTTTATGAGGGCACGCTCGTTGATGGTGATATAACCGTTCTTGAGTTTAAAACAAGCAAGGATGCTGATGCGGCATATAATGTTCTTCTTAAAGAGGGCTTTATCTGTGAGAAGACTATGAACGTCGTTGCTTACGCAGACAGAGAAACTCTTGTTGATTTCGCTATAAACGGACCTAAGGAGCAGGATGACCTTAACGGTAAGAATCCCGAAACCATTTACAACGATGCTTACGAGCTTATTTCAAATCTTACCAAGGGTAAAATCACTACGACACAAATAATCGATATGGATATGAATGCCGGCGGTCAGACCATGACACAGTCAGTAGTTCAAACAGTTGTAAATTCTATTGACGGCAATAATTTCTATAACCATATTGAAAATCAAATGAATACCATTGAGGCTTGGTATATTAACGGAATGTACTATCAGAACAACAACGGAACAAAGCAAAAGGGAGAGCTTGATATTGATGCTTATTATACCGTTCTCGGTCTTGATCCCGATCAGAAGTTCTTGGTAGGCGTTAGCCCCGATATGCTTAAGGACGTTAAGTTTGAGTCCTTAGCCGATATGTACTATCTCGTATTTACAATAGACGGTGAGCAATATACCGAAACTATGGGTAACGCTCTTGGCGATATGTACGCTCAGTACGATGCTAAGATCAAGATTTCTGACGTTACTTACAGAGTTTACTTTGACGCAAACGGAAATATTCAGAATATGATGGCTGATTTTTCAATGGATATGACAATGACGATAAGCGGTCAAAATGTTACTGTTTATGCTGAGGTTGATCAAAACTCTACATTCGAGAATATAGGAACAGAGGAAGTTACTGCTCCTTCGGATGCAAGCAGATATCAATCTGTTGTTTGGCAGTATTAATTTAAATAAAATGAAAACAGTGCTGAATTTCAGCACTGTTTTTTTGCAAATCGCTTTAATTTGAAATTCACTCACGACGGCGAGGAAAGGCAATGAAGTGAAGAGTGAAGAGTGAAAAGATAAGAGGGACTTCAAGAGAAAATGTGTCTGTAAAATCTAATAAAACAAAATAAAGTAAGGCTACTCGCCTGCGGTAGCTTGACCGCCCGGGCAAAGCGGATATTTTTTCAAAAGCGCAAGAATGTACCAAGCAGACATACTTCCGTTGTCCTCGTCTCCCGGATAAGACTCCGGAGAAAAGCACTCGGCAAGAATTTTCGTAAGGAGCGCATCGCATTTTTCCTGTTCTCCTATATATTCATAAAGGAACGGAATAGAGAACGACGGCTGATTTGAAATCGCGCATTGACCGAGCTCAACGGATGCCATCTCCGTCATTTCGTGTATTTCCGAGCCGTAACCGCCGACCCTGTATCGCGGAGCTTGGTATACGGTTTCGTCAAGGCGCTTTAAAAACGCATCCCTTCCGCCAATCATTTCGATAAGAGAGTCAAGCGCGTGCGGAACCGCGAAGGTCGTTTGCCAAGCACAGCCCTCGGTGTAATCACCGCCCCAGGATAAAGGATCGAAATCCTCTTTGAAATTACCGAGAGAGTCCTTAGGGCGCATAAATTTAGTTTCGGGGTCAAAAAGATTTTTGTAGCTTTCGGAGCGCTTTAAATATTCCTTTTCTATATCCGTGTAACCGAGAATGCCCGCCACTCTTGCGATACACCAATCTCCGTAGGCAAAATCGAGGGTGAGGTTTACGCTTTCCTTTTCAAGATCGCAGGGGACGTATCCGTATTTTAAGTAATGCTCAATGCCCGAGCGACCGTATCTTTTATCCTTGGACGGAGTGGTTGCGTGATGTATCATAGCAAAAAGAAGCTCGTTTAAAAGCTCGCGCGAGCCAATTCCCCTTGCTGCGGCATCGGCAATTGTTGCATCAATAAGCGTGCTTGGCATACATCCCACCTCGCCAAGAGCGCTCCAACGCGGTAAATATCCACATTCCTTGTAATCGTTAAGCGCGCTTTCGAGGAATTTTTCATAAAAATCGGGCGCAGTTATCGCAAAAAGCGGAAACGACGTGCGGTAAACGTCCCAAAAGCCGTAGCCTGTGTATCTTACACCCTCGCGAGTTTTGGCATCATAGGGCGAATAATGGACACATTGTCCGTTATTATCAAGTTCAAAGGCGGCGTGAGGATACAAAAAGGTTCTGTAAAGACACGAGTAGAAAATACGCATATCGCGCTCGGTCTTTATCGGAGCTTCAATGCAGGAAAGACGCTTTTCCCAGACACTCTCGGCGACTTTTTGAAGCTCGTTAAACGAAAGCGAGCCACATTCGCGCTCAAGAGAAGCAAGCGCCATATCGAAGCTTATGTAGGAAATAGCGATACGCGCCTCGACGTTTTTTGAATTTACAGACACGTGGAACGCATTTTCTGTTTTATATGAGCGTTCGGGATCTATTCCGTTTAAAAAACGGATCGCGTAGTACATTTTGAAGTCCTTGACATCGCCCTTCGCACAGTAATCGTTAGTGCCGAAAAGCGTAAGAGAGCCCTTGTCAAGATCAAATTCGGCGTTTCCGTAGATATTGAAAACCGAAAAATAAGGCTTTAGCATATTTTCATAGGTAAGTCTTATCGCGGCGCAGCGCTCCGTGGGAGTAAGCTCGAGCGTACATTCCGAGCGAAGAAATTTTATTTTCAAAAAATCGGGGCGGAAAACGCTTTCTTCTATTCTGTATCCCGACCAAGCACCTGCGGGAGTGTCGCTTATTACGTCGTTTTGAGGGGTAAAAAGAACCGTTGCGTAATCGTCTATCCAAGGGCTTGGCTGATGAGTCAGACGAACGCCCTCAAGATATGGAGCGTTTGGAGAAAAGAACCACTCTCTTTTTTCGGAAAGCCTTTCCGTTTGAGGACAAAAGGAAATCATTCCGAAGGGGAGCTGTGTAAGCGGGAGCGTGTTTCCGCGTGAAAAGCGCGGAGAGGAGTCACTGCCCATTTTTGTATTAACGTAAGAAATATAATTCATATAAGTCTCCTTAAGGTTGTTAATTTAATTGTAGCCTGCTTTTAGAAAATAGTCAAGTGATAATTGACAAAAACAAAGCAAAGTGATATTATTTAATTAACAAACAATTTAAAAGGAGAAATTTTTATGAGTATAGAGGTAATAAGTTTTAATATAAGATGCGCAAATGATCCTAACGGTCATTCGATAGATGAACGCGCACCGAGAGTGAAAAGCGTGATATCGCGCTTTGATGCCGATATAATCGGCTTTCAGGAATGTACTCCCAAATGGCTCTCTTATATAGAGGAATACTATTCGGGCGAGTACGAGATCTTCAATAAATACCGTTACGCCGAGGAGGAGAGCGCTCCGTTGCTTTTCAAAAAATCGCGCTTTGAGTGCGAGGATAAGGGGTATTTTTGGTTTTCCGATACTCCGAATGTTGAATCAAGAGGCTGGGACGAGCTTTACAATTGCTACAGAATCTGTATGTGGGCGATTTTGAAGGACAAGAAAACGGGCGAAAAAATACAGGTGATAAATACGCATTTCGGATTTGGAGATAACGGACAGATAAAAAGCGTAGGGCTTATGCGTGAAAGAGCAAGGGCTGTTGAATATCCCGTTGTTATGATGGGCGATTTTAATATGACGCCCGAAAATAAGGCGTATGCCGAGATGACAAAGGACTTTTTTGACGTAAACGCGCAAACCAAAAACGATATGAGAGATACCTATCACGGCTACGGAAACGGTCACGGCTCGCATATAGATCATTTCTTTATAAATGAAGGCTTTGAGCCGATGGATTACGAAATGCTTGACGATACCTTTGACGGAAAATATCCGTCGGATCACTACGGAATAAGATGCGTTATCAAGACGAAATATTAAGCATTTGTTAATAAAAATAAATAAATTCATTTGCATAGGTGCAAATTTTTCTAAAAATATGAATGAAATGTTAATTTTTTGACAAGAAGATTATCAAAATCTGCCGAACCCTATGTGATATCAGAACTTCTTATTGTTAAATTCAACAAAACGAGAGGCTTCAATTTGTGCAATTTTCACAAATCGGCAGGGGGGGGGTTGGTTTTTTGTGCAAAAAGACTTTACAAAGTTATTCGCATATGATATAATATGCAATACCGAGAAATACTCGTGATAAAAATTTTTAAAGGAGAAAAACAATGAAAAAGAAATTATTGGCTCTTATGTCAATGATCCTCGCTTGCTTGATGCTCTTTGCTTTTGTATCTTGCGGCGGTGACGAGGACACTGACGATGAGGGCGGAAACGAAAATGGCGTTGCTATGGGTGATGCTATTTCCGAAATGGTTAAGGCTACATTGGCTGAGGACGGCATTAAGGCTACAATTAAGCTTGATGCTACTATTCCCGAAGAAGGCGATATGACCGCTGATTGCGTTGTTTACGTTCAAAAGGAAGCTAACGGTGAGTACAACTTGAAGATAACTTACGATGCTTCAATGGACGGCGATGACGAAAAGGGCGAAATCATAATCAAAGACGGTAAGGGCTACATGGTTGGCACAGATTCCGACTGGGAGTATGATGAAGAATTGGGCGAAAGCGTAATGGTAGGAACAAAGCCTTACTACTCATTCGAGGATCTCTATGCTGATATCAATGATGAGCTTGGCACAGACGACTTTATCTTCTCACTTGATTACATTATCGAGCTTGCAAATGCAAGCATCACAGAAGAGATTTCTGCTATGCTCAAGGAGTACAAGATTGAGATCTCTAAGGACGGAATTGCTAACATCGTTAAGAGAGTTGTAAACGCTGTTACACTTAACGCAACCTTTACAGAGGTTGACGGCGGTTACGAGATCGCATATTCTGTTGACTACAAGGATATGATGAACGAAACACTCGCTTACGTAGCAACACTTTCAACAGAAACAAAGCTTGACGCTATCATAAACAAGGCGTTTGAAATTGCCGGCGTTGATATGACTGCTGACAAGATGGCAGACGTTTTGAAGAACGCTCTTAAGGACGATATGACTGTTGCTGAGGCTGTTGCAGCTCTCGAAACAGCTATCAAGGAGCTTTCAGGCGTTGAAGTAAGCCTTAAGGCTATCGTTGACGAAATGCAGACAGACCTCGACATCTCTACACAACAGATCATTGATCTCGTAAAGATGGCTGCAGGCGGCGATATGGACGGTCAGCTCAGAGATGCTAAGAGCGGTGAAACTGCTTACGATTACCTCATGAGCAAGTTCGGTGAGATCGTTCTCTCCGAGGAAATGATCGGCGTTAAGCTCAGCGAGCTTGGCGCAAGCATTGAGTTCATTATCTCATCACAAACTCTCGGCGATGCTCTCGTAATGTTCGGTGCAGCTACTGAGGAAGATCTTGGAGCAATCGACGAGCAGTTCGCACAGTTCAGCGCAATCAGCGTTGATAAGTACGATCAATCCTTCAAGTTCAGACTTGATTCTAAGTACAGAATCGAGGAGATCTCCGTATCTATGAATATGAAGATGTCCATGAACGGTCAGGTTATGATGGATATGAGCGAATCAATGTCTGTAAAGATGGAATACACATCTGTTGCTGACAGCAACTTCGCAGTTCCCGATACATTCTTCGATGTTGAAAGCAGCTGGGTTGAAATCGGTTATAACGGGGCTGACGAATGGGGCGATTATCGCGAATACGATATGACTCCCGATCAGTTCTTTACAAACGGATTCACAACCGATCTTATAATGGGCTCTAAGGCTTCTGTAAAGGAAATCAAGCTTGAAATGTACGGCGACGAGATTGAGATGGTTGACGGCATTAAGGTTGAAAAAGGTAAGCTTATCGTTTCATCCGAGGCTGCTAAGACTCTTTCAGCGACAGGCGATAATTTTGAGGTTATTGTAGTTGCAGCTGATAATGCAGAAGTAAGTGTTTACTTCGACATTAATCTCTATGTTGAAGTAAAATAAAATTTTATAAATTAAAAGGACCGATCGCAAGATCGGTCTTTTTTCAAGCATCAGACGCTTGACCCAGCGGGTAAGCACCCGCGGGCAGAATTCGATGAGGTTGAAGAAGTAAAAAGAGACCTCAATAGAAAGTGTATCTATAAAATTTAAATGCACAAACAAAAGTAAGGCTACACGCCTGCGGAGGCTTCTCCGCCAAGCGTCAGACGCTTGACCCAGCGGGTAAGCACCCGCGGGCAGAATTCGATGAGGTTGAAGAAGTGAAAAGAAACCCTAATAGAAAGAGTGTCTTAAAATTTTAAATGCACAAGCAAAAGTAAGGCTATAAAGTCGGTGGCGACTCCGCAACGCCTGCGGTCGCTTGACCGCCTGCTTGACAAGACGGTATAATATATGTTAAAATAAAGTGTTAGATATAAATTATGTAATTGGTTTATAACCAAGCGGAGATAAAGGAGAAAAATATGAGAAGAATTTCTTTTTTGTTGGCTTTGCTGATGCTTTTTTCGGCGTTTATGTTTTCGTGTGATAAAAACGATAATGATACCGAGCAGAGTCAAAGCACTACTGAGGAAACAACCACCGATGAAACAACCACAGAGGATGAGGAGCAATCGGGCACTCCGGGCGGAACGATTGCGGAAAGAGCGCTCCTTGCGCTTCTTGAAAAGGAAAATATAACTCTTACCGTTGATTTTTCGGCAGACGGCTTGCATTTGGGTCAAAGCACATCTGCTGTAGCGAGCGCAAAGGCGTATATCAAGAAAAAGGACGGAAAATACAAGCTTCAATTTGACATTAGCGGAAAGAGCGCGCCGAAGCTTGATATTGACGGAGTGGGCGTTTCCGATGACGGAGAATTTTCGCTAAGTATAGCTATTGCCGACGGAAAAATATCAATTCACGATACTCTTAACGGTAAAAGCGAGCTTGTATATACGGACACTCTTGGCTTTGAGCTTGACGTAGAGGGCGGAATAGATAAGCTTATCGCGCTTTACGGAGAGGATATAAAAAATATTCTCGGAGTGCAGATAAGCTCAAGCGCGGATATCGCCAAGCTTCTTAATAATGCGATAACCGTTCTTACCTTTAACGGAAAAGTAGGCACGACAGAGGATGGCGGATATTCATTCGTTCTCGATTCGGAGCACGCGCCGTATATAAATTCTCTCGCTGCTGTTTTGGTCAAGTGCGAAAATGAGAGCATTGGCGAGCTTATATCTCAGATAGCCGAGCTTGCAAAGCTTAATATGGATGAAAAAAGCTTTATAATGCTTCTTGAAAAGAGCCTTACACAGGGGCTTGAAATCAAGGACCTGATTTTGAATATAGAGAATGCCTACAAGGATATGACAGGTAAGGAGCTTTCTATAAAGAGCATTATTGATGCTGTTCAGCAAAACTCGGGCTATTCGACGGAGCAGATAGTTGAGGTGTTAAAGGCTAACATAACGAGCCCAAAAATAAAATCTCAGTTGAACGCGCCAAAGGAAGGCGAAACCATTTATGATTATCTTTTGAGAAAATTCGGCGCGCTCGTTCTTGATTCGCTCGTGAAGGGGGCAACAGGTCAAAGCACCGTAGACGAGGCGAAGAATGCTATAATCGCGGTTATCAAGGATATGACGCTTAAGGATGCGATTGCGTCCGTTATCAAGGATACTGCTAAGGCTGATGCTATATTTGATTCGCTTTCTGCGTATAGCGCAAGGGAGCTTAGCGAGCATATAAAGATAGAGCTTGATAAGAATTTCAATTTGAAGCTTATCGAAATCGGAGTCGGAGCTGTTTTAGATAGAAACGGCGCGGAGAGCGAAAAGGCGATATCCTCTGTTTCCATCTCGTTTGATTATAATTAATTTAACTAAAAAACAGTTATTGACAAACGGAAAATATTAATATATAATATGTTATAATAATAAAAGATTTATGAACGGAGGGAGCTTTTTGAAGGTATCTGTTATTTCGGGCGCTTATAATATCGGCTCGTGCTTTTCATTTGACAGATCTATGAGGAGTATACTTGAGCAAACGCACGCAGAGCTCGAATTTATAATCTGCGACGACGGCTCAACGGATAACACATGGGAGCTTCTTTCCGAATACGCAAAATCAGACGAGCGTATAAGGCTTATAAAAAACGATCAAAACAAGGGCCTTGCTTATTCGCTTAACCGATGTATTGAGCTTGCAAGCGGTGAGCTTATCGCAAGGCACGACTGCGACGATTATTCCGCGCCCGACCGACTCGAAAGACAGATAGAATATATGAAGGAGCACCCCGAAATTTCGCTTCTCGGCACACAGGTATATCTTTTTGATGAAAACGGAGTCTGGGGTAAGGAAAAGTTCCCTGAGAGTGTGGAAAACAGAGATTTTCTTTTTGTTTCTCCGTATCAGCACGGCTCTGTGATGTTCAGACGCGAGGCTCTTTTAAAAGCGGGCGGATACCGCGTTGCAAAGGAAACGAGAAGATGCGAGGATTACGATCTTTTTATGTCGATGCAGACCTTTTCAAGGGGCGCGAATATGCAGGAGTATCTATATTACTTTTGCGAAAACAAGAGCGCGAGGAAAAGGCGTAAATACAGATACAGAATAGACGAGATGAAGGTTCGCTTTAAGGGATTTAAAAAGCTTTCGCTTATGCCAAGGGGCTTCTTTTATGCGATAAAGCCGCTTATAGTCGGACTTATTCCGTCACCTATACTTGAGGGATTAAAGAAAAAACGCAAAAGGCGCGAGGAAATAAAAAGTGATGAATAAGGGAGCTTCGGAGCTGAAGGGCTTTATGCGGGATTATTCCTACCGCGTAGTCGGTCCTGTGATGTATGAATATACGCGCTGGGTTATTTCCGAGGCGCAAAAAAGAGGAATAAAGCGCCTTTACTTTCTGGCGCGCGACGGATATCTGCTTTGCGATATAGCAAAAATGATATGTGAAAGAAACGGCTGTGATATAGAGTGCAGATATTTTTACTGCTCAAGACAGTCGCTCAGAATGCCTACCTACCGATTTATCGGTGAGGAAACGTTTGATATGCTTTGTATAAGAGGATATTATAATACTCCGAAAAGCGTGCTTCAAAGAGCGAAGATAGACGGCATCACGGCAAGGGAGATATACTCCGAGCTTAATATAGAAAACGAGGACGAGTGCTTCAATAAGCCGGAGTTTGAGGACTTTTGCAGAAAATTAAGAGCTTGTAAGAAATATCGTGAGGCGGTGATTTTAAACTCCGAGAGGGCGTATGCGCCTGCTGTAAAATATTTCGAGCAGGAGAGAATATTTGAAAACGATACCGTCGCGATAGTAGACAGCGGTTGGACGGGCTCTATGCAGCGCTCAATGCGACAGATTCTCGATACCTGCGGATTTAAGGGAAAGATATGCGGGTTTTATTTCGGTATGTTTGAAAAGCCGAAGGATGCGCGCGACGGCGAGTATCTTACCTATTATTTCAGCAGAGATAACGGTATAAAAAGACGTGTGAAATTCAATAACAATCTTTTTGAGTGTATGCTTTCTGCTCCGCACGAGATGACCGAGGGCTACACGATAGAGGACGGTATAGCGCGCCCTGTGTTCGCAAAAAGCGCGTATTCACCCGAGCTTACAGAGCTTATTAAAGCTCAGATAGACGGAGCGTTAAGCTACGCAAGCGAGCAGCGCGAGGGGGAGCTTAACATTAAGGCTTCGCTTAAAAAATGCTATAAGATACTTAAAAGGGCTATGATATATCCTACGGAGTACGAGGTTAAAATGTATTCGCGCTTCGTATTTTGCGACGACGTTACCGAGGGCTATCATATGTCCTTATCCGAGCAAAACGCAAGACGTATGCTCGGAAGCTATATGATATTTAGCAGAATCATAGGAAAAATATTTAAAAGAAAAAACAAAAAGCAGCCCGAGCTTTTCTGGCCAGAGGGGGTTATTGCCTCGTGTCCTGCGATTCTTCGTCCGTGGTATAGGATGAACGTGGGGCTTTGGAACTGGCTCAAGGCTATTCTTAAAAAGAAATAACAGGAGAGAAATCAATGAAAAATCCGCTTTTGACCGTCATAATACCTATGTATGGCGTTGAAAGGTTTATTGCAAAATGCCTCGACAGCGTTATAGCGCAATCTTATGATAATCTTGAGATAATCTGCGTAAACGACGGAACTCCCGACGCATCTGCCGATATTGCAAGAGAGTATGCGAAAAACGATGCTCGTATAAGGGTGATCGACAACGAGAAAAATCTCGGTCTTTTCCGCGCAAGAGTTGAAGGACTCAGGGTCGCAAACGGCGAATACATCGCATTTGTGGACGCTGATGATTTTATAGGCGTGGATTGGTTCAGGCTTCTTTATAAGCAGATAAAAAGGGAAAATGCCGATATGGTTATCGGTAATACCGTAAATGTTGATGAAACGGGCTATAAGTTCTATTATAACAGCTATAGAGCATTGACTAAATCTCACAAGAGCATAGAGGGAGATTTGCTTGATGTCTTTTACGAGCAGGACGGAAGCAATTTCGTTTGGCACACCGTTTGGAACAAGCTTTATAAAAGAGAACTTGTCGAAAGATGTATGCCGTATTTCCTGAAGATCGATTTTCATATGATAATGGGAGAGGATATTGCATTTTCGTCGGTATTCTATACTCACGCAAGAAAGCTCGCCTTTGCCGACGCGGACTGTTATTTCTATTACAGACATTCCGAGGCGTCAACCTCTATAACTCTGCCCAAGGAAAAGATAGTTCGTAATATTTACGATATTGGCAGAGTGTTTGATTACGTTGAGGACTCACTAAAGGACTATTCCTTGGAAAAATACGAAAATCGCAGGGCTGATATAGCTTCCTTTAAGGCTCGCTATCAGCGTACCTGGCGCGGAAATATCTGGGCGGCGAAGCTTAATGACGACCGCGATGCGCTCGATGCTATGGAAAAGGTGTTTGGGGCGCGCGACGGAGAGCTTCCGTATCCTCACGATTTCTATTTTTATGAGCTTACATCGCCGTGGAGCGACAGGCTTGAAAGGCTTAAATGCGAGATAATTGACAAAAAGCACAAGGTTATCTCGTTTGATATATTTGATACGCTTATTATGCGTCCCTTCTATTCTCCTACGGATATTCACTGTATGGTTGGAAAAAGGGCGGGCAGGATAGCTTCATTCTTAAACGAGGAGAGCTTTCCGAAAATAAGGGCCAATGCCGAATATCAGGCGCGCGTTTTGTCCAAGGAGCAGGACGTGACCATGGACGAGATATACTCCGCGCTTGCTGATATATGCTCGATATCCTTAGAGGATGCTTACGCGATACGCGATATCGAAAAGGAGCTTGAGATAAAATATTGCTATGCAAGAAAAAGCGCGAGGGAGCTTTTTGATCTTGCAATTCTTTCGGGCAAAAGAGTTATAATAACCTCGGATATGTATCTTGATAAGGAAACCGTTTCGTCAATTCTTGCGAAAAACGGATACCTCGGCTATGAAAAGCTTTATCTTTCAAGCGATACTATGAAGCTCAAGGCTACGGGAGATATATTTAAATTCGTGCTTTCCGAGCTTGGTGTTGAGCCCTTCGAGATACTTCATATAGGTGACAACTGGAATTCCGATATAGTGAGCGCGCAGAAATGCGGATACGATACTTATTTTCTTCCGAAGGCGACAGAGACCTTTGAAAACGGGATATCCGACATATACACAGGAAATCAAAATCTTGCAAATGTAACTAAAACAGCGACACAGGTCGACACTACCGCATCGAAATCGCAGCTCCCCGTGCGCTGTGCGATCGCGCTTGCGGCGAACAAATGCTTTGACAATCCCTTCAAGCCGTTTCAGTGGAATTCAAACTATAATGCCGATGCTTATTATATTGGCTACACTGCGCTTGGTCCACATATTCTCGGTATGGCTGAATGGATATACAACGTGTCTAAAAAAGAGGGCTATAAGAAGATAGTTTTCTTGGCGCGCGACGGTAAAATGATAAAGGAAGCGTTTGATGCTTTGAAGGAAGCGCGCGGATATGATATAGAAACGGAATATTTCTACGCAAACAGAAAATCTCTTATGCCGTACGGCGTAAGGAGCGCGAACGATTTTTATTCGATATCCAAGTATATGGATATAAAGGCGCACACTCCCCGCGACATTTTGGGTATATATAAGGAGATTTTGCTTCCTCTTGACGATGAAACCGAAAGAAAATATAAGAAGGCAGGCATAAGGCTTGACGAGCAAATCCAAAACGATACGGAGTATTACGCTTTTATAAAGGCGCTTATTGATATTTCGTGTGATGAGGAGCTTATTTCAAAAAAATTCGACGAGGCGTCAAGAGCGTTTAAGACTGTGTTTACCGAGAGAAGCGCTGCGTTTGATCTTGGCTACAGCGGAAGGCTTCAGTCGATAATCTGCGATCTTGCAAAAGCACCGATAGACGTATTTTATCTACACTCCAACGGCTATTCTACCGATCTTGTATCTAAGGATAAATTCAAAATACATTCGTTTTACGGATACACCCCCACGGTTTCGGGCATTGTAAGAGAATTCTTTATGTCAGATCCCGCGCCGTCTTGCATAGGCTACGAGCTTGGCTCGTTTGGCATTAAGCCGATCTTGGAGGAAAAGGATGCTACGCTTTCGTATGAGTCTACCTATGCTATAAAGGAGCTTCAGCGCTCCGCGGTCGATTTCTGCAAGGAGTATGTAAAGACCTTTGGAAACGATTTTGAGGACTTCTCTGCAAGAGAGAGCGATTATTCCGTTGCGTTTGAGTATTTCCTCACGCACGCTATGGAGTTTGACAGATATTTGTTCTCTAATGCTATGGTAGAGGATGAGGTGTACGGCGGATATTCGGCGCGCAGTATATTTGATATCTGGACGTGGCATCAGGGACAGCTTCAGGCTGTCGGCTCAGGTGCGCCGAGCGCGATAACCGTTCACGGATTTTTAGAGGTAATGGGCGGCTCGAAGATAAAGAAGGCGCTTATGTATCTTATGTATGACAGAGCAACCTTTAAGGAAAAGGTTCATTTCAAGCTGAGAAATCACAAAATACTTCTTGGTATTTTTAAATTTCTTTATGCAATTCCGAGAGGAATTTACCGTATTTTCAAGCCGAAGCGTAAAAATAAATAATTAAAGCCCGTATCACTCCGATACGGGCTTTTCTGCTTTCAAAAGAAAAAGTATCTGTAAAATTTAAATGCACAAGAAAAAGTAAGTCTGCCAAGACAGCCGCCTTCCGTTTGGCGTGAATAAAAAATCATCGTTTTACGCGTAAATATTTTAAAATATTAACAAAAAGTGATTTGTTTGTGCTACAATTAAAATATAAATAAATATTTATCCACTTGTGGAAAAGGAGAATGTTTTGGATAGCTTTAAGATAAAAACCTCTACCGAGATAGGAAGCATCGCCAAAATTGTCGGCGAGGAAAAAGCGGTGGAATACGTTGCAAAAGCAGGCTTTGACGCTTGGGATTTTTCGCTTTTCAATATAGCAAGATACGATTGGGAAAAGGGCTGCGTTTACGATACGGGACATATATTAACGACCTCTGAGTGCCTGAATTTTGCAAGAAAATTAAGAAAAATAGGTGAGGATAACGGTATAATATGTAATCAGTCGCACGCTCCGTGTCCGTCTATGGCGAACGGTATTCGTGAGAAGCTCAAAACCGCCATCGAATGTACGGCAGAGGCGGGCGGAAAAATTTGCATAGTTCATCCCGATAATAACGCCTCGGCTGAAAAGAATGCGGAGCTTTATTTCGATCTTTTGCCGTTTGCGAAGGAGTGCGGAGTCGCGATCGCTGCGGAGAATATGTGGAATTGGGATAACGTAAATAACAAAATCGCATTTGCGGCTTGCTCAACCCCTGCGGATTTTAATGCTCATCTTGACGCGGTAAATGACGAGAGCTTTGTTGCTTGTCTTGATATCGGTCACGCCGAGATGCGTGATATCGGAACTTCGGCGGTTGAGATGATATACGCGCTCGGAAAAAGACTCAAGGCGTTACATATTCACGATACAGATCAAAGGAGCGATAATCACCAGGTACCGTTTTCGCTGAAGATTGATTTTGATGCGGTGATAAGAGCGCTTAAGGATATAGGCTACGACGGATATCTTACGCTTGAGGCGGATCAGTATCTTTCAAATCGCTGCAAGCGCACTGCGTTTTTGGGCGTAAAGTATATGGCTAAGGTGGCAAGGATACTTGCCGATAAATTCAATTCACTGTAAGGAGAAGATATATGGCAACATTTTTAAGATATCCCGGCTTTAAAAGAAAGGCGGTTACACTCAGCTACGACGACGCTGTCGATTTTGATAAAAAGCTTATTGAAATAATGGGGGAATACGGTCTTAAGGGAACGTTTAACGTAAATCACGCAGGTATAGGCAAGGACGGCTGGCACTCAATGTCCGAGGACGAGCTTTTTAAGATGTATCTTGATTCGGGTAACGAGATTGCGGTTCACGGCGCGGAGCATTTTTCGCTTGGCGAGGTGGACGTGGCTATGGCGACTCGCGATATTCTTTTAAACAGAGAATTTCTTGAGAAGAAAACGGGCGGAATCGTTCGCGGAATGGCTTACGCAAACGGCAGCTGCGATCAAAGAATTGCCGATATCGTTAAAAATTGCGGAATAGTATACGCAAGAACGGTAAATTCCACGCGCTCCTTTGAGCTTCCGAAGAATTGGCTTCTTCTTGATCCGACAACGCATCACGCAGACAGTCAGCTTGACTCTCTTGTGGATAGATTTTTGTCTATAGATAAGTATCGTTATATGTGGTCAAACTCTCCGAAGCTTTTCTATCTTTGGGGACACAGCTTTGAATTTGAAACGGGCAACAATTGGCATATAATCGAGGATTTTGCCAAAAAGATAAGCGGACGTGAGGATATTTGGTACGCTACAAACATAGAAATATACAATTATGTAAGCGCGTATGATTCACTTATATACTCTTGTGACGGAAGCATAATAACAAATCCAACCTGCACAGACATTTACCTTGAATACTTTGGAAAGGAAATAATAGTTCCTGCCGGACAAAGCGTTATGGCAAGATAATAGATTTATGATTTGCAATTCGATACTTGATGCTATGGGAAACACTCCGCTTATTCGATTGAACCGTATGGCTGATCCAAACGGTGCGGAGATCCTTGTAAAATTTGAAGGACTTAATATAGGCGGCTCTATAAAGACGAGGACTGCCTTCAATATGATAAGAGATGCCGAGGAAAAGGGGCTTATAAACGAAAATACGGTCATTGTAGAGCCGACAAGCGGAAACCAGGGAATAGGACTTTCCTTGGTCGGAGCTGTAAGAGGCTATAAGACCAAGATAATAATGCCCGACTCGGTAAGCGAGGAGAGAAGAAAGCTCGTGCGCCATTACGGAGCAGAGGTAATTCTCGTTCACGACGACGGAAATATCGGAAAATGTATCGAGGAGTGTATGAATTTGGCTCTTAAGATGCAAAGAGAGGACAAAAACGTTTTCGTGCCTCAGCAGTTTGAAAACCCTGCAAACTCCGATATTCAAAGATCACAGACAGCTAAGGAGATAATCGAGCAGGCGGGCGGAAAAATTGACGGCTTCTGCTCCGGAATAGGAACGGGAGGAACTATAACGGGAATAGGAGAGGCTCTAAAGGCTGAAAATCCCGAAACGGTTATCTGGGCTGTTGAGCCAAGACACGCGGCAATACTTTCGGGCGGCTCTATCGGAACGCATATTCAAATGGGAATTGGCGACGGAGTTATTCCCGAAATATTAAATCAGGAAATATACGACGGCATCTGCATAATCGACGACGAGGAGGCTATAAGAACCTCTAAGGAGCTCGCTTCAAAGGAAGGAATTATGTGCGGAATATCAAGCGGAACGAATGTTTGCGCGGCTATAAAGCTTGCGAAAATGCTCGGCAAGGGAAAAAGAGTCGTTACCGTGCTTCCCGATACTGCGGAGAGATATTTTTCAACGCCGCTTTTTGATGATTGATATATAAAGGAGTTATTATGATATTTAACGGAGAAATAAAAGAGGTAATCGACGGACATCTTCATATCGACGGCTGCTATGAGGATGACGGAGCTGATTTCTTGAACGGATTTGACGAATACATAGAAAAGGGTCCGTTCCGCGCGGTGTGTATAGCGGCGCTTCCGTCGGGGAAGAAGGGCGCGGCAAACAGAGATCCATCGAACAATATAATGGCGGCGTTTTGTAAGATAGCAAATCCTAAGGTTTACGCATTCGGCGGTCTTACCTATCGCAATTATCCCCAAGATCCCGATGCGCTTGGCGATATGGCGCTCGATGTTCAGTATAAGGAGCTTATGGATATAGGCTTTGACGGAATAAAGATGCTTGAGGGTAAGCCTAATCTTTATAGATACGTAGGAAACAGGCTTGATAGCGATATGTTTGATGGATTTTTTGCAGAGGCTGAGAAAAACGGAACGCATATTCTTATGCACGCGTGCGATCCGATAGAGTTCTGGACCGAGGAGTACGCAACCCCGGAATATATAGCGAAGGGCTGGTCTTACGTTTCCGACGAATATCCGAAAAAAGAGGAGATTTACGCTCAGGTAGAAAACATTCTTAAAAAGCATCCGAGGCTTTCTCTTACGCTTGCTCATTTTTACTTTATGGCAGACGATCTTTGCCGACTTGGCGCATTGTTTGACAAATATGAGAACTTAGGCGTTGATATCACCCCGGGCGGAGAGATGTATGTTTCGTTTGAAAAGAACAGAGATAAAACGAGAGATTTCTTTAATAAATATTCGGACAGAATAATGCTCGGCACTGACGGAAGCTTTCCTAAATGTATGAGAGCTATGGAATGGCTTGCCGACAGAACATACAGATATATAACGACAAACGACACCTTTATGGGCTTTGAGGACAAATATCAAACGGGACTTTTGCTTGAAAGGGATGCTCAGGAAAAAATTCTTTCAAAGAACTTTATAAGAAGGGTTTCCGATTCTCCCAAGCCGATAAATAAGGCTGCGCTCAAAAAATACATCGAAAAATATAAGCATCTTATAAGAGATGAAAAGGCGCTTGCGCTTGTGGAAAAATATTCGGAGCAGCTTTTAAAATAAGCGCATTTTGGCTAAAAATTTCATAAAAAAGCAGGACAGAATTTAAAAAAGTTAAATTTTGTCCTGTTTTAGCAGTAAATTGTCGTGCTATAATGCGTGTTATATTGTAGAATATAATCAGGATATTTTTATAAAGGAGTGATAGACTTGTTAATGAAAAAAGACAACGCGCTGGAGAGATTTTTTAATTCAGAGCTTGTAAGAATAGAGCCTTGGGGCAAAAATGCGTTAAGAGTCCGTGTTTCTCCCGACGGAAGGCTAAGCTCGGAAAACCGCGCGCTTATAGAGCAGGAGACGGTCAATGCCACGGTTGAGATAGACGGAGAAAGCGCATCTATCGTAAACGGAAACGCCAAGGCGATTATTGATAAAAACGGAAAGATAACCTTCTTTAATCAAAACGGAAGAAAGGTGCTTGAGGAGGCGCTAAGGCTTCAGCCTCTTAAAACGCCTGCAAGATTTTTCAAGCCTCAGCTTATGGGTAAGTATCAGCTTACCGTGAGCTTTGAGAGTGATCCTTGCGAGAGAATATTCGGTATGGGACAGTATCAGCAGCCGTTTCTTAATTTAAAGGGCTGCGTTCTTGAGATGGCGCACAGAAATTCGCAAGCGTCCGTTCCGTTTTATATATCGGATCTCGGATACGGCTTTCTTTGGAACATTCCCGCAATAGGCGAGGCGTCGTTCGGAAAAAATATAACGAAATTCAAGGCGGAATCAACGAGCGAGCTTGATTATCTTATAATAATCGACGATACTCCCGCAGATATAGAAAGAGCGTATATGTCCTGCGTTGGCAGAGCTCCTATGATGCCCGAATTTGCCCTTGGCTTCTGGCAATCGAAGCTCAGATACCGCAATCAAGAGGAGCTACTTAATATCGCAAGAGGCTACAAGGAGCGCGGGGTTCCGCTATCCGTTATAGTTTGCGACTTTTTCCATTGGCCGCATCAGGGTGATTTCCGCTTCGATTACGATTATTTTCCCGATCCCGAAAAAATGACCGAGGAGCTAAGAGAAATGGGAACGGAGCTTATGGTTTCCGTTTGGCCAACGATCGAGTTCGGAAGCGAAAATTACCGTGAAATGCTTGAGAAGGGCTATCTTATAAGAAACGACAGAGGTCCGTTCAATCATACGGAGTTCGTTCATCCGTCCGTGTTTTACGATGCGACAAATCCCGGCGCGAGAAAATTCGTTTGGGATACGGTTAAGAAAAATTATTACGATAAGGGCGTGCGTCTTTTCTGGCTTGACGAGGCTGAGCCTGAATATATGCTTTACGATTTTGACAATCACCGCTACTACGAGGGCAACTGCGCCGAGGTAGGAAACATATATCCCGTAAGATACGCTCAGGGCTTTTACGAGGGACTAAAAAGCGTTGGAGAAAAGGAGATAATAAGCCTTGTTCGCTGTGCTTGGGCAGGAAGCGCAAAATACGGTGCGCTCGTTTGGTCGGGAGATATAATGCCTACGTTTGAGGCGCTTAACGATCAGGTAAGAGCAGGACTTAATATGGCGATAGCGGGTATTCCGTGGTGGACGACAGATATCGGCGGCTTTGATTACGGCGATCCGACAGATAACGATTACAGAGAGCTTACCGTGCGTTGGTTTGAGTATGCGACATTCTGTCCTGTTTTAAGGCTTCACGGCTACAGAGCTCCGTACATTCCCGCAGACGAGGGAGCGACAGGCGGCGGACAGTGCTACACCGGCGGAGATAACGAGATATGGAGCTTTGGCGACGAGGCTTACGAGATAATGAAGGATCATATCTTTCTTCGCGAAAGGCTGAAGCCTTATATAAGCGATCTTATGAAGGCGGCGCACGAAAAGGGAGATCCGCCAATGCGTCCTCTTTTCTACGATTTTCCGTCTGACAAGAGAGTATGGGATATAGATACTGAATATATGCTCGGCAAGGATCTTTTGGTTGCGCCGATACTTGAGCTTGGAGCAAGAGACAGATACGTTTATCTTCCCTTGGGTGAAAGCTGGATAGAGGTGCTTACGGGCAACGAATATATGGGCGGAACGTCCGTTACCGCCGACGCTCCGCTTGATACGATACCGTTGTTTATTCGCAAGGGCTCGGAGCTTAAAAGAGAAATATTTATAAAGGAGAAATAAAAAATGAGCGAAATTTTTAACGTTGGAAAAATAAAATACGAAGGACCTAAAAGCAAAAATCCGCTTTCCTTCAAGCATTATGATGCTGATATGGTGATCGGCGGAAAGACTATGAGAGAGCAGCTGAGATTTGCTATGTCCTATTGGCACACGATTTGTGGTGAGGGAACTGATATGTTCGGTATCGGCACAATAGACAAGAGCTTTGGCGAAAAGGATGCTATGAAGATAGCAGAAAAGAAGGTTCAGGCGGCTTTCGAGATAATGGATAAGCTCGGAATAGATTATTTTTGCTTCCACGACAAGGATATTGCTCCCGAGGGAGATTCTCTTAGTGAGTTCCACGCTAACCTTGATAAGATAGTTCCGATAATTAAGGAAAATATGAAGAAGTACAATAAAAAGCTCCTTTGGGGAACTGCGAATCTCTTTAATAATCCGAGATACGTTCACGGCGCAGGCACAAGCCCTTATGCTGACGTTTACGCATATGCTGCGGCTCAGGTAAAGAAGGCGCTTGATATTACCATTGAGCTCGGCGGAGAGGGATATGTATTCTGGGGCGGACGCGAGGGATACGAAACGCTTCTCAACACAGATATGGGACTTGAGCTTGACAATATGGCAAGACTTCTTAAAATGTCTGTAAAATATGCAAGAGAGCACGGCTTTAAGGGTGATTTCTATATCGAGCCTAAGCCGAAGGAGCCTACAAAGCATCAATATGATTTCGATACTGCGACAGTAGTTGCCTTCCTTCGCAAATACGGTCTTGAAAAAGATTTCAAGATGAATATAGAGGCTAATCACGCTACCTTGGCAGGCCACACCTTTGAGCACGAGCTTTGCACCGCGCGTATAAACGGCGTGTTTGGCTCTATCGACGCTAACCAAGGCGACTACTTGCTCGGCTGGGATACTGACCAATTCCCGACAGACGTATATAATGCTACCTACTGTATGCTTGAGGTTTTAAGAGCAGGCGGATTTACAAACGGCGGTCTTAACTTTGACTCCAAGCCCCGTCGCGGATCTATGACTGACGAGGATATCTTCCTTTCTTATATTTCGGGTATGGATGCGTTTGCTCTCGGTCTTAAGATTGCAAACAAGATTATCGAGGACGGAAGAATAGACGAGTTCGTTGCACAGCGCTATTCTTCCTATAACAGCGGTATAGGTGCTGACATAGTAAACGGAAAAGCAACTCTTGAGAGCCTTAGCGAATACGCGCTTTCTCTTAATAAGGTAGAGCTTAAAAAGAGTGGCAGACAGGAATATCTTGAAAGCGTTATAAACTCTATTATGTTTGAGGGTATATGATGAGATATCTTATTGGAATAGATATAGGCACATCGGGCACAAAGACCGTTTTGTTTGACGAGAACGGAAAAAATATCCGTCAAAAGACGGTTGAATATCCGATGTCTCAGCCGAAAAACGGCTGGGCAGAGCAGGATCCCGATGATTGGTACAACGCCGTTTTGGAAACGCTTAAATACGTAAGCGAGGGTGTTGAGGGAATATCGGGTATCGGCTTTAGCGGTCAGATGCACGGTCTTGTTATGCTTGACGGTGACGGAAGAGTTATTCGTCCGTCGATAATCTGGTGCGATCAGCGCACGGGCAAGGAATGTGAGGAGATAACCGAGCGTGTCGGTAAAGAGAGGCTTGTCGAGATAACTGCAAATCCTGCGCTGACGGGCTTTACCGCATCCAAAATTCTTTGGGTGAGAAATAACGAGCCCGAAAATTATAAAAAATGCAAGCATATTTTGCTCCCTAAGGATTATATAAGATACCGCCTTACGGGAGAATTTGCAACAGATGTTTCCGATGCGTCGGGAATGCAGCTTCTTGATGTTGCCAAGCGCGATTGGTCGGATGAGGTGCTTGAAAAGCTTGATATTGACAAGAGTCTTCTTGCAAGGGTGTACGAGAGCTGTGAGGTTACGGGCTACGTTAAGAATATCGGCATTTTAGAGGGAGTTCCCGTTGTTGCGGGCGCGGGAGATAATGCGGCGGCAGCTGTGGGAAGCGGAACTGTAACGGCAGGCAAGGCGTTTACCACGATTGGCACAAGCGGAGTCGTTTACGCTCACACCGATGCGCCTGTTATAGATAAGGCTGGCAGGGTTCATACATTTTGCTGCGCCGTGCCGAATAAGTGGCACGTAATGGGCGTAACTCAGGGCGCAGGTCTTTCGCTTAAATGGTTCAGAAGCAATTTTGCCCCCGAGCTTTCGTATAAGGAAATAGATAAGATAGCCGAGGGAGTGTCGATTGGCGCGGATAAGCTTTTATATCTTCCTTATCTTATGGGAGAGAGAACTCCGCATCTTGATCCAAATGCGCGAGGAACGTTTGTCGGAATCAGTGCGATACACGAAAAAAAGCATTTCCTGCGCGCGGTAATGGAAGGGGTTTCGTATTCGCTAAGAGATTGTCTTGAGGTGCTTTACGAAATGGGAATTCCCGTTTCGGAGATGCTTGCGGTCGGTGGCGGAGGAACGAGTGCTTTCTGGAGAAGAATGCTTTGCGATCTTTATAATATGCAAACGAAAACTATCGTTGCGGGCGAGGGCGCGTGTCTTGGAGCTGCTATTTTGGCTGGCGTTGGCACAGGCGTTTATCCGTCGGTTGAGGAAGCCTGCGATAGTATAATTTCGTACTCCGATCCCGAAATACCGAGCGAGAGTGCTCATGCGGAATACGAAAAATCATACGCGGTTTACCGTAACGTATATAAGGGACTTAAGGATACGTTCTCAGCTCTTTCCGAGCTTTAATTTAATATCTTTTTGGCGTACTTGCATAGGCAGGTACGCCTTTTTTTATCAAAAAGAGTATCTGATAAACAAAGCAAAGCTGTTAAGTCGGTGCGATCTCACGATGTCAGTGGGGCTTGGGCGCTACTTGTCCGTTTTGTCCGTTTTTTTGTGTTAGAATTTAATTGTCGCAAGGGAAGCGTTGCAGCGACAGCGGCGCTTTCAAAAAATGATCGGAGGGAGAAGAATAGACGAAAGAACAGTAAAAAAGCTTAAAAGGATACTTCTCAAAATAGCAAGCTCAAACGCTAACGATCTGCTTGAATGGTGTAAGAGCGCTTCGCAGGGGGAGCAGAACGCTACGGCTATGAGCGACGAGCTTGCGCTCAGCGTTTCGTCAATAAAGATGAAATCGTCGAACGGGAATCTCGAATACGAGATAAAGCTCGTTGATAAGCTGAAGGCGATAGAGCTTTTGTCGAAGCTTCTCGGCATCTCCGAGGAGAGTGAGGGGGGAGAGCTAACGATAAATTATGACTACCGAGAATAGCGTTTTCGTGCCGATGAATGAAACGTTTCGCGAGTCTAACTCGGTAAGAGCCAGATACAGAGTGGAGTGTGGCTCTGCGGGAAGCGGAAAGAGTGTAAACGTTGCAAGAGATTATATAATTAAGCTTTCTGACAAGGCGTATTCGGGAGCAAATTTGCTTTGTGTAAGAAAGACTGAAAGCTCGCATTTTGACAGCACGTACGCGGAGCTTACAAGAGCTATAAAGGATATTTTCGGAAAGCGGTGGCAGAGGTATTGGGAGCTTTCACGATCACCGTTAAGGATGCGCTGCAGGACTACGGGAAACGAAATAATCTTTCGCGGAACGAAGGATGACAGCCAAAGAGAGAAGCTGAAATCCATTCAAAGCGCGCAGGGAAAGATAGTGTGGGTGTGGATAGAGGAGGCAACGGAGCTTGACCCCGGCGATCTTGATATAATAGACGACCGACTTCGTGGCTCGCTTGAGGAAATAAATCCAAGGCTTTACTATCAGATAACGCTCACCTTCAATCCCGTAAGCGCAAATCATTGGATAAAGAAAAGGTTTTTCGACAAGGCGGACCCTCTTGCATATACTCACAGATCAAATTATCTTCAGAATGCGTTTATAGACTCGGAATACCACAAAAGAATGATGCGAAGACGTGAAAACGACCCTGAGGGGTATCGTATTTATGGGCTTGGAGAGTGGGGCGAGAGCGATGGCTTGATCCTGCCGAAATACGAGGTCAGAGAGCTTGATAAGCGCTTTGAGCATTACGATAGCGTTTATATCGGTCAGGACTTTGGCTACAATCACGCGAACTGTATTTTAACGGTAGGCTTTCGTGACGGAGATGCTTATGTGCTTGGCGAGCTGTACACAAGAGGACTTGACACCTCGGAGATAATTGAGCTTGCAAAGCGCGCAAAAGTATCGCAAGCGGTGCCGATGTACTGTGACAGTGCAGAGCCCGACCGCATAAGGACGTGGAAAAAAGCAGGATTTTTCGCCGTTGCCGTTAAAAAAGAGCCCGGATCTGTCGGCGCGCAGATAGATTATTTAAAGAGCCACAGGCTTTTTATCGACACGTCCTGCGAAAATCTCATACGGGAGATAAGCATGTGGAAGTGGGAAAGGGATACTGACAGCGGAGAGTATACCGATATTCCCGTTTGCACCTGTGACGATGCGATAGCGGCGCTCCGCTATTCCATAGAGGGTGTAAGAAAAGGCAGAAGACTCCGCACAATATCAAAAAGCACACTCGGCATATGACGGGTGAGAAAGGAAAAAATGACACAGGAACAGATCAAGGAAATTATCGAAAATTTCAATTCTCAGACACTCCCCAGGCTTAAAAGGCTCAAAAACTATTATTCGGGCAATCACGATATTCTTAATAAAACGAAGGATGCGGGCAAGCCGAACAATCAGCTCGTTAATAATTTTTGCAAAAACATCACCGACACGACAGTGGGATATTTTATGGGCACGCCCGTTTGCTATTCCTCGGACAGAGAGGAGCTTATCGGCAGTATAAGGCTCATAAACGATTATAACGACGAGCAGTTTATAAACAGCCGTCTTTCAAAGGATCTTTCTGTATACGGCGTTGCCTGCGAGCTTGTTTATTATGACGAGGATAAGATGATAAGAATAGCTCCGTGCGATGTTTTAAGCACGATACCCGTTTATTCGCCGTCAATAGATAGGGAGCTTAGCGCCGCGATAAGAATTTACGAGCTTGAAGACGCCGAGGATGAGGATACCGTAGGGCTTGAGATCTATGACAGTAATCTCGTAAGCTACTATTCGTACAACACCTCAAGCGGCGAGGCGGTTATGATAAGAAGCGTTCCGCATTATTTTGGGTTAGTGCCGATAAACTTCTATTATAATAACTCCGATAAGACGGGTGATTTTGAGTCGGTAATGACACTTGTTGACGCGTATAACGAGCTTCAAAGCGAGAGCGTGAACGATTTTGAGCTTTTTGCGGATTCGTATCTTGCGGTTACGGGAATGAACGCGACAGACGCTGAGGACATAGCGAAGCTGCGTGAAAACAGAGTATTGCTTATTGACGAAGGCGGAGATGCAAAGTGGCTCACAAAGAGCGTGAACGATGCGTATATTGAAAACCTCAAGAAAAGAATATCATCAGATATCTACCGCTTCTCCGGCTCTGTTGATATGACGGACGATGCAATAGGCGAAAGCGCGTCGGGAGTGGCGATAAAATACAGACTCCTTAACTTTGAAAACAGAGTTTCGGTTACGGAGAGATATTTTAAGAAATCGCTTATGCGCAGATACGAGATGATATGCAATATGCTAAACACTCTCGGAAACGACTACAGCGCGACGGAGATAAGGATAACCTTTACGAGAAATATTCCCGAAAATCCTATTGATAACGCGGATTACGCACAGAAGATGGCGGGGGTAGTGTCGAGAAAGACGCTTCTTGAAAGAATACCGTTCGTTGATGACGTGGATAGCGAAATGTCGCGGATAAGAGAAGAAAGCATTAATAATTAGGAGGAAAAATGGAGGAAGAAATTTTAAACGAGAAACAAAAAGAGGCTTTGGACACAGATAATGTCGAGGCGAAAAACGCAGATATCGAGAAAACGGAAGCCTCCGAGGCTGAGCAGGAATTAAAAGAGCCGAGCAAGCCTGACGAGCAAAAAACGACACTCCCTGCGCCGAAAACGGAAAGCAGCGACAAGCTTGACTCGCTTGATGCGGAAATAAAAAGACTCAAAAGAGAGCTTGACGAGGAGAGAAAAAAGCGCATAGAGGGAGAAAGCAGGCTTTATTGTATGGAGGCTCTTGAAAAAAGAGGGCTTCCAAGATCGCTTTGCGAGTTTTTGACTGCTCAAAGCAACGATGAAACGGACAAAAGAGTGGAGAGAGTGGCTGAAATTATAAAGTCCTCGGTAAACGAGGAAATATCAAAAAGGCTTCAAGGAGTGCCTCAGCCAAGCAAAAGCGCGCCCGTTATGTCAAAGAGCGCGTTTAAAAATCTCTCACTTGACGAAATGCAGCGCTTATATAAAACTGACAAAACACTTTATATGTCGCTTGCGAAAAAATAAAATTATGAAAGGATAAAATTATGCATACAATTTACGAAAATCAAATTCTTGAAAACAAAATGACCGAGCTTATCGATACTAAGCTCAATACAAGAGCTCTTATGACTCTTGACACATCACTTGCCGAGGGCGCGGGTCTTCGCAAGGTTATCAACCGCTATACCTACAAGGGAACTGTTGAAAATCTTGAAAAGGGTGCGAAAAACACTGTGAAGGGAACTGTTTCCTTCGTACCTGAATATTATGATGTTAAGAGATATCAGCAGACCTTTGAATATAACGATATGGATGCTATGAGCGATCCTTATATCGTTGAGGTAGCTATGAGAGGCGCGGCAAACGAGATCACAAATCAAATCAATAAGGAATACTTCAATGAGCTTTCCAAGATCTCAAGAAGAAGCCATTTTGACGGCGATGCCGTTACATACGCGGATATCGTTGACGCTCTTTCTCTTATAGATGTTGAGGTCGACAAGCAGCTCTTTATCATTATGGGCAGCGAGATGAGAAAGCAGATAAGAAAGGACCCTGATTTTGTTGCATCAAAGCAGGGCGAGATCCTTTATACAGGTCAATTCGGTACGCTTTGCGGAATACCCGTTCTCTTTTCAAAGCTCGTTGAGGGCGTAAAAGCCTACGTTACAAATCAGGATGCGGTGCGCTTCTTTGTAAAGAAGGAAGCCAGCGTTGAGCAGGCAAGAGATATCGAAACTAAGGACAACACCGTAGTTTACGAGCGTCACGGTCTTATTGCTCTTGTTGACGATACTACATCCTTGCAGATCGGTAAAAACATTCCCGATCTTAAGATATCCGTTAATGAGAATTCATCAACCTCAGACGGAATTACTATGGCTAAGGTTACTCCTACAAAATCGAACCCAAGCAATATTGTTTACTATACTTATCAGGTAAGCGGGAAGCCGTTTTACGGAGATGCAATAAATCAATCCATTTGTGCGCAGCTCTTATCCGACGGTAATATTGCTCAGTTTAATAAGGGTGAGAAGATAGAATTCTTTGAGGCCGAGCCCAACACGGGTCTTATTGTGGGCTATGCCGAATACACCTTTAAAACGAGCTTGTAATGAGGAGTGAGGGAAATGGGATTTAAATCGGACAAAACACAGGACGAAATACTCAAAGAGGTATTGACGCTCCTTTCAATATCCGATAACGAAACGGAGAAAAACGTCGTTTCAAGCATCATTCCAAATGCGTTTCTCTATGCCTGCGAGTATTGCGGCATAGAGAGCGTGCCCTCGCATCTTCTTATACAGATGACGCTTGAGGATTATTCCAAAATAACCTCAGCCGGACTTACCAAAAGATCGCTTTCATCGCTTTCCGAGGAATATCTCGATAATTATTCTCCCAAGGTTATGGCTATTCTTGATAAGCTGAGGGGCGAAAAAAGGCTTATATGTCTGTGAGGTGATGCTATGTTAAAAACGAAGAAAAGACCTTACAGGGTATACAGGCTTGAAAAGGTATCGGGGGTTAGCATAGCTAAATTTATCGCAAGCGTTGGAATATGTGTGGCTATGACCTCTGACAGACGCGATATAGATAACGATGTTAAATGCGTATATCTTAAAAAAAGGTACGCAGCGGTTGCCGATTCGCATATTATAAAGGATGGAGATATAATCAGGGACGGCGATAGCTTTATGAGAGTTATCAGTGCGGTGTCATACGGAAACGAGAGCTATTTACATCTTGAAAGCACAGAGGTCTTCCAAGGAAGCGCGTTTGAATTTGAGGAGGCATAGGATGTTTGACGTTATTTTAAATAAGATCAAGGACGCAGTTGACAGAAGCGTGCTTGACAGACTCGAAAAAGTAAACGAGGAGTGCGTTATCGTCAACATCGAGCCGCAAAGCTATGACGGAACAGTATGCGATTCTACCGTAAAGGTGGTTTGCGTGTTCAAAAGCTATGAGGCATCACTCGATTGCTTTGACAAGGTGTGTGATGCGCTTTATTCGCTTCCTGCCGAGGATGGCGAGGTGCTCGATACTGTTCTTCAAAGCACGTTGATAAGATACGATACCGTATCGGGAATGACAAGACTTTTGGGAGAGTTTTCGGTATTTACGCGCGGAGAGGAGGAATAAGCTTGAAAATAACTAACGGCAGAGAGACTTTGGTTTTCGGAGAAGGGGTAAGACTTACGTCGTTTTCGGAGAAGGGCTTTTGGGTAGACAACAATCTTAACACTGTGGTTGACGGCTTTGGCTATCACAAGGAGAATGCTAAGGTCGGCGCGAAGCGAATGATTTTGAAGGGCTACATAGAAAAGGATATTGAAGCGAATAAGCGGCTTTTGAACAGAATTTGCGATCCCAGCGTTGCGTTTTGCCGGATATACGATGGGAATTATGTGCTTGAGGGAAGGCTTTACAAGGGCATAGAGTATTCGGATAGGAAAAACGACAAGCTCAAGCTGCTTGCCTTTACAGCGGAATTTTTTTGCCCCGATCCTGCATGGAAGGATACGGAGGAAAGAACGGAAATGCTCTATTCCTGCGGAAGCACCTCTTCGGGACAGGAGCCTCTCGTTTTACAGAACGACGGTGACAGAGAGGTCGGCTTTAAGCTTCGTATCGTTTTATCTTTGTCCTGCAAAAAAATAGAAATATCCTGCGATGACAAGAAAATAATTCTTTCGGGATCGTTTTCGGTCGGACAAAATATCTATATAGATACAAGAAAGGGCGAATGTACCGTCAATATAACGCCTGTAAATTCAACCTCTCTTTCAAACGGAATGAGATATGTTTTGGCAGGCTCTGAATTTTTTAAGCTTAAGGTAGGGACAAGCTCTATCGGATATGAGTTTAACGGCGGAGCAGGGCATCTTGTGGCGACATATACACAGGAGTATTTGAGATGATGGATATAAAAATATACAATCCTGCCTTTGATCTTGAGGGAGTTATTGATTTCGTGAAGGAATATGATTATACCGAGGAGTTCAACGATTATTCGGAGTTTCATATGAGAGTGCCGAGCTCTGATAAGAACAGAGAGCTTTTTATAACGGATAATTATATTGCCTTTTCGGACAAGCTTTTTCTTATTGATCGCGTAGTCGCCTCGGAAAATGAGATATATGCAAGCGGAGTAAGCATTTTTGCGCTTTTCAGGGATGTTCTTATAGAAGAACCGCAGGTTTTCAAGACCAATCCTTACGATACAGTCGCGGAGCTTGCCAAGCTTATCAGCATTCCGTATGCCACCTATGAGGTGTATACGATGCTTTGGAACAGCGAAATCACTTACAGTCAAATAAACTGTGTAAATACGAGCGTTTACACCCAGATAAGAAACATTTGCAATATTTACGGCTTCGGCTTTCAGATGACGTTTTCTCCTGTTTCTAAAAGGATAATGTTTCAGATTATGCCGAAGCAGAAAAGGTACAGCGACGGCGGAAGCTTTGCTTACGCAATAAGCGATATGAGAAATATGTACGAGCGTTGCTCCGTTGAAAGCGATATGTCGAGCTATAAAAACTACGCTCATATTCCTTACGGATATATTGATGATGTATATACCTACGAAAATGTCGATCATCGAGTAAGTCCGACGAACGAGAGAAAGCGCGCGATAAGCGTCAGTGTTCCTGCTATGCTTTCGTCAAGGGATCTTTCCGCTTCGTTAAGATATCTTGGCGAGATTGCGCTCTCTCATCACAGGGAAATAATCAGATTTACCGTGGAGCTTTTAAAGGATGTCGATGCTTCGCCCGGGGATGTGTGCGATTTTGAGTGTAAAAGAGACGGATATTTTTGTCACGCGCTCGTAAAAAGAATAACGAGAGGAGAGAAGGACGGCGCTGCTTTTGTCAGGGTGGTGCTTGATAAGGAGCATGAATGATATATCTAAGGAGCTTTGCGAGGAAAGAGCTCAAAGAACCGAAAAGCGTCTCGATAAGCATTCGTCTGCTATTGACGAGTTGTGCGCGTGCTCTGTAAAGCTTACCGAGATGATGAGAATACACAACGAAAGGATAGACGATCACGAATCGCGCTTGGGCTCGCTTGAAAAGCGTCCCGGAGATATCGTGGGAAGGGTGATTGATGCGCTTATCTCGGCGGTGACGGCGGCTATCGTTTGTATGATACTTTAGAAAGGAGGGGTATTATGTTGAAAAAGATATTGAATAAGCTTTCAAGCAGAAAGTTTTGGGCAGCGCTTGTGGGCTTTGTTTCCACGATATGTGTTGCGCTCGGTGTAGATGCTCTTACGACTGAGCAGGTGTGCGCCGTTATAGGCGCTTGCGCTACGCTTTGCGTTTATATTCTTGCGGAGAGCTATATTGATGTTAAGAGCAATACATCCGAGGAGGCTGAAAAAGAAGAAAATAAATCTTAAAAAACCTTTATTTTTTCCCCGTTATGTGTTAAAATTAAATTGATACAGAGAATGACGAGGTTTTGATAAATGGTAAAGGCGATCATTTTTGATCTTGACGGTACGCTTTGCAATACCATCGAGGATATAAGAACGGGTCTTAACGCGATGCTGACGAAGCTCGGATATAAAACGAGAAGCCGCGCGGATGTGATCAAATTTATAAATAACGGAGCGAAAACACTTGTACGCCGTGCCTTGCCCAAGGAGGTGCAGGGGGTGGAGTTTATCGTGGATAGCGCGCTTGAGGTTTATACTAACGAGTATGCAAAGTGCTACTGCGAGTTTACCGAGGCTTATAACGGCATAGAATATATGCTTGCAGAGCTTAAAAGAAAGGGCTATAAGCTTGCTGTTTTTTCAAATAAGCAGGACAAGTTTGTTAAGGATATAATATCGAGACTCTTCAATAAAAAGCTGTTCTCCGAGGTGTTGGGACAGAGTGCGTTTCCTGCCAAGCCCGACCCGACGGGGCTTCATTATATCGCGAAGCAGCTTGGTGTAAAGCTTTCGTCGTGCGTTTACGTCGGTGACAGTGACGTTGATATCAAAACGGCGCAGAACGCGGATATAGAGATCATTGGATGTGATTGGGGATATCGCGGAGAGGAATTTCTTCGTTCTTGGGGAGCCGTAAGGATAGCAAAGCGTCCTGAGGATGTAGTCGAGCATATTCAGTTAATTGAGCTTGAGGAGCAGAAGCGCAGAGAGGAAAGAAAGCGCGCAAGAAGGAACAGACTTGCAAGAGCTTATGGCGAGGATGTTGCCGAGGAGACGGATGAAAACGATTCTAAGACTGCGGAAGCTCAAGAGACGACAACGCAAGGCGAGCCCGAGATCACCGCAGAGGAAGAAACGGATATCACAAATGAATAATAAAAAAATCACGGCTTAGCACCGTGATTTTTTATTGACACGCTTCATTTCGTATGATAAACTTTATATATATAACTATTATGAGGAGATATTATGAAGCAAGTATTTAATCCATATCTGCCGCTTGACGAATATATTCCCGATGCCGAGCCTCACGTGTTTGGAGACAGGGTATATATTTACGGCTCACACGACAAGGAAAATGGAGAAAAATTTTGTATGCTCGATTACGTTACATATTCTGCGAGCATCTACGATCTTAAAAATTGGCGATACGAGGGCGTTATATATAAGGCCTCTCAGGATCCCGAATACGATAAATATCAGTATATGTACGCGCCCGATGTAGTTAGAGGAAATGACGGAAGGTATTATCTTTATTATTCTATGGCGGGAGAGCATCCTCACGGCTGCAGCTATAAGCTGAGCGTTGCCGTAAGCGACTTACCAAACGGAAAATTCGAGTATCTCGGATACGTAAAAAATCCCGACGGAACACCGCTTTCCGATTATCTTGTTTTTGATCCTGCTCTTATAAACGATAACGGCAAGATTCGCCTTTATTACGGAATGTGGTTTGATTTTATTGACGACGAAAAATTATCCCGTGAGGATATTATAAAAAAAGAGCTTGAAATGTTCCCCAAAAAAACGCGCGAGCAGATAGAAAACACGCCCGACGGAATTATGGGCGCCGTTACCGTAGAGCTTTGCGATGATATGCTTACGGTAAAGAGCAAGCCGTATCATATAATTCCCGAAAGTGTCAAGGGTACGGAGTTCGAGGAGCATCCGTTTTTTGAGGCAAGCTCCATAAGGCGCGTTGGGGAAAAATATTATTTCGTTTATTCGTCATACAAAAATCATTCCTTGGCTTATGCTACGAGCGATTATCCCGATCGGGATTTCAAATATGGCGGAGTTATAATATCAAACGGCGATATCGGTCTTAACGGACGGTGCGACGAGGATAGGCTTATGCGTACGGGAAATATTCACGGCGGAATTGAAAAAATAAACGGTAAGTGGTATATATTTTATCACCGTCATACGCACAAGACGGAATTTTCAAGACAGGCGTGCGCTGAGGCGATTGATATACTTGCTGACGGAAGCATACCTCAGGTTGAGATCACATCCTGTGGACTTAACGGCGGAGCGCTCGTCGCAGACGGAGAATATCCTGCACCCATATGCTGTAATCTCACCAATGGGAAAATGCCTCATTTTGCGTGCGTTGGCGTTCGTTTGCCTCATATAACAAGCGGAAACGGCGAAAGATATTTAGCTGAAATCGAAAACGGTACACTCGTAGGCTATAAGTATTTTGATTTTAAGAGCGTCAAAAAAATAGGAGTGGTATTCAGAAGCGCAGATGTAGCTCCAAGCGGAAAGCTGTTTTTGAAGCTCGGCATTGACGGAGATAGCGTAGGAGATATAGATATATATGCGCGGAGCGAGTGGACAAGGTCGGAATGTGATGTATCCATACAGGACGGAATTTATCCGCTTTATTTTGAGTATCGAGGAGATGGCGCAATAGAAATCAAGGATTTTTATTTCATAGCAGGCTAAAATTCTCTGGCTTGTATAATAATTGTAACAAAAAACAGTGCTGTTAGCGTTCCTTAAGGATGACACGCAAACAGCACTGTTTCCATTTTTAAATTTTTATAACTCCGAAAGCGCTAAGCACCGAGGAGATAAGGATAACGAGAATACATACGGGCGCAAAGTATTTTATCACGATTGAGAACATTTTCTTTTGCTTAAAGGGGGCTGATAGCTCAAGCTCGTCGATAAGAGTTTGCGGCTTTAAGAAATAACCTACGAAAATACACGTTGCCAAGGCTACGATAGGCATAAGAACGCTGTTGCTTGCAAAATCGAAGAAGTCGAGCAGCTGCATACCGAGTATCTTGACTCCACTCCATGCGCTGTATCCGAGAGATGATACCGTGCCGAGCACCATACAGAACAAAAATACAAATATACAGCAAAGTCTTCTGTTGATGTTCACTTTATCGAGAACGGTAGAAACTACTGTTTCCATAAGGGAGATAGATGAGGTGAGCGCGGCGAAGAATACCATTATAAAGAACATCGCGCCGATAAACGCTCCGCCGGGCATTATATCAAATATTTTCGGAAGCGTTACGAACATAAGGCTCGGCCCGCTTGCGCTAAGAGCTTCCTCTCCGCCAAAGGCAAATACGGCGGGGATTATCATAAGACCGGACAAAAATGCAATTCCTGAGTCGAAGATCTCTATCTGATGAGTCGATTTTTCGATGCTGATATCCTTTTTCATATAAGAACCGAAGGTTATCATAATTCCCATAGCTAATGACATGGAGTAGAAAAGCTGACCCATAGCAGCGACAACGGTCATTATAGAGAACTTAGAAAAATCAGGCTTGATGTAGTATATAACGCCTTCCCAAGCGCCGTCTACGGCAATCATACTGTATATTGCAATAAAAATAACGAATACAACGAGAATAGGCATCATTACCTTGCTTACCTTTTCAACGCCCTTGTTGACGCCAAAAATAACGATTATCGCGGTTATCGCCATAAAGAGCGCAAACCAAACGATAGGCTCAACGCTTGATCCGATATAATTTCCGAAATATGAATCATTTGCCATAGCCGAGCCTTGTCCTGTTACAAAGCCTGCTATATATTTCATAACCCATCCGCCGATAACGGAATAATAGGGAAGAATTATTGCGGGAACGACAGCGGCTAAAACACCGATGAATGAGAATTTCTTGTTAAGAGCGCGAAACGCGCCGATAGGACTGAGCTTGGTTTTGCGTCCGATTGCAATTTCTGCAACCATAAGCGAAAATCCAAAGGTTACGGCAAGCGCGATGTAAACAAGCAAGAATATGCCGCCGCCGTATTTTGCGGCAAGATACGGAAAACGCCAAATGTTTCCCAAACCGACAGCAGAGCCTGCAGCAGCAAGCACAAAGCCAATCTTGCCGGAGAATGAGCTTCTTTTTTCTTCCATAATGTACTCCTGAATAAAATATCAAGCTTAGCTAAAGGGATGCTAAACATAATTATTATACCATACGATGATATAAAATGCAAGTGTATAATTAAATAGACAAATTTTCTACACTTTTTATCATAGCCGAGGTTGACGTTACGTCAACTTTTGAGTATGTGATTATAAACAAAAAGAAACTTTATAGGCGCAGAAGGCTTTTCTAACGCGTACTTGTGTATCAAGAGGGGAAACGTACAAGCGAGGATAACGCCGATCATTTTCAGCGTTCTTTTTGTTTTCTCCTTTTTTTAAAAGTGTTGACTTTTTTTAAAATACAGTGTATAATCTTATCAAGAATTCAACCAGACGCCGGCAGAAATTGCACGGAAATCCGGAGGTAACTCCAAATTTCGGTTGAATTCTTTTTTTATTTTTTACCATGCTTTTTTGCGTATTGTTTATTGAATTTCTTTATAGCTTAAAGCGTTTTTGACGGTCGGTTGCTTTATCTGCGGATGCGCCGTAATGCTTTTGCTACCATAATAATCCCTTTAAGATAATAATATAGCGCAAAAGCGTTGCGTTCGATAAGAATAAAAGCAAGTTTTAATAAAAAAGCATTGAAATCGGCGACAAAATATCTTATAATTAAGTAAAGATATTTAAAATGAAGGAGAATAAAATGAAATTTATCACAGTTGAAAATTATGAAAAGCTCAGCAAGATGACATCTGATATTATCGGCGCGCAGGTTATTTTAAAGCCCGATTGCGTGCTTGGCTTGGCAACGGGCTCATCGCCTCTCGGAGCTTATGCATCCTTGGCTGAAAAATGCGAAAAAGGCGAGCTTGATTTTTCGGGCGTGCGCTCTGTAAACCTTGACGAATATGTAGGACTTGACATAACTAACGATCAGAGCTACCGCTATTTTATGAATAAAAATCTTTTTGAAAAGATAAATATAAAGCTTGAAAACACACACGTTCCCAACGGCTGCGCAAGCGATCTTAAAAAAGAGGGAGAGGAGTACGACGCGCTTATAAGCGCTCTTGGCGGAATAGATATTCAGCTCCTTGGCATCGGTCTTGACGGGCATATTGGATTTAACGAGCCGGACGACGTTTTCGTTAAGGAAACGCACACGGTAAAGCTTGACGAATCTACCATTGAAGCAAATTCAAGATTTTTTGCATCAAAGGATGATGTTCCCAGAGAAGCTATCACTATGGGAATGATGTCTATTATGCAGGCAAAGAAGATAGTTCTTATCGCAAACGGAAAGAGCAAGAAGGATATTTTAAATAAGGCGTTCTTCGGCGAGATAACACCGAGAGTTCCCGCATCCATCCTTCAGCTTCACCCCGATGTAACGGTAATATACAGCGAAAACTGATCGGCACAGAGGGTAATCTATGAAAATAATGAGCTTTAATACACAGCACTGCCTTAATTTTATCGAGCAAACGGTGGACTATGAGCTGATGGCAAATACGATAACGGAGCTTGGCGCGGATATCGTTGGACTTAACGAGATGTTTAATGGCGGAAGGTATTGCGAGCAGACAAAAAAGCTATCCGAGCTTACAGGACTTAAATACTGCTATTTTGCCAAGGCTATTGATGATTCCGAGGGAGAGTACGGAAACGGGCTTCTTTCAAGATATCCTATAACAGAGGCAGAGAGAGTTATTATTCCCGATCCTAATCCTAAGCGCTATCCTGGTGGATATTATGAAACAAGATGCCTTTTAAAGGCAAGGCTTGAAAACGGATATACGGTCATAATAACTCATTTCGGATTAAATAGGGATGAGCAAGAAAATGCCGTATCTGCCGTGCTTGAAAATATAGAGAGCGAAAAATGTATTCTTATGGGCGATTTTAACGTTTCGCCTGATGATAGCGTGCTTTTGCCGATAAGAGAGCAAATGACGGATACTGCTTCGCTTTTTGATAAGGAGCTGCTTAGCTGGCCGTCCGACAAGCCGAGAATGAAAATAGATTATATTTTTATTTCACGTGATCTTGAAGCTCTTTTTGCGGATATTCCGCCAATCGTAGCATCAGACCACAGACCGCATATTGCGATAATAAAAGAGAATTAAAAAAAGCGTAGCTGCGGCTACGCTTTTTTATTAAATCAAGCGATTTGCTTTTTTCTCTTTTTTTGAATGAGAAAATAGATATAGTAAAACGCGGTAATATATACAAGAAACAGTGAAATAACGATCACAGGGTAGACTATTTTGTTTCCGTTTACGAGATTGTAGAAGATATCGTATGGAGTTCCGTCTCCGCGCATTAAGAACATATAGTTGTAATCCAAGGCTATATTAGCTATGAGCGCGGCAATACAGAAGCTGAGAAGAATTGAAAAGGTGATGGGTATGCTTTTCTTTTTCATACTCGTCATTCCCGATATGGCTATGTAAAGAGAAGAAAATCCCGATATTGAGTGAGTTATTCCCGAAATGACGTTATCAAAGGACAGAACGGGGTAAGAGCTGTAATTGTTTCCTGCGGCGTACGTGCCGAGCACTGCGCCGAGAATACCGAATATCATAACGAAATCAAGAGAGGCTTCCTTAACAGAGCCCTTTGAAAAAGCGGCGAGAGGTATCGTTATAAGCTGAATACTGCAAAGGAACAGCGGAAGATCGTACAGCCAACTCATAGGATCGCTTGAGCGTACGCACATTAAAACGATCTTGAATATCTCAAATGCGTCTATAAGTATTGCACAGACCATCAAAACCTTATTTTTTTGCTTGTATTCCTTTTTTCTGTAGGTTAAGCCGAGCCATATTGCAAGAGAGATCATTATTACCATAAGAGAAGAAACGAAGGTTATATGCTGCCACGAAAAATATCCCTCTACGGGACGGGAATATCCGCCAAAGCCAAAAAATTCTTTCATAAAAGCTCCTCAAAATATGAATATAATATTACTGTATTTATAAATTTTATCATAAAAAGGGAGATTTGTATATGCTTTTGTCGAAAAATTAACAATTCGTACAAAAAATACTTGCGAATAAAATAAAGAAAAATCAAAAAATTTATTGAAATAATTTTTCTTTTGTGATAATATGTCACTTGTATTAGACAAAGAGGTGAATTTTTTAATGCTTTCAACGTTTTTAGCGACACTGGGTGTCGTTTTTACGATGATTATTTACGCCGTCCCGGGTTTTTTGCTCGTAAAGACCAAGCTCGTTGCGGAAAACAGTATTTCCGCATTTGCAAGACTGCTTATGTTTGTATGCTCTCCCTGTCTTGTTTTTTCTTCAATTACGAGAAATAATTTTTCATTAGAGCTTGCTTTAAATCTTTTGATATCGATCGTATTTATATCCGCTATGCTTCTTTTGGGGCTTGCGATATTCTTTTTTGTGTTCAAAAGGAAAAAAGACGACGTAAAATACAGAATATATAATCTTGCAACGACGTTCGCCAACTGCGCGTTTATGGGCGTTCCCGTTTTGGAAGTGGTTTTCCCTAATAATCCTCAGGTTATTGCATATTCCGCTATGTTTTCGCTTGCTATGAATATAATCGGCTGGACTCTCGGATCTTATATAATCTCAAACGACAGAAAATATATGAGCGTAAAAAAGATATTCTTAAATCCTGCCACGATCGCGTTTTTCGTGTCGATACCGTTTTTCGTATTCGGAATCCAAACGCCGTCGCTTCTTAAGGAAATGATAATTCTGCTTGGAAAAATGACAACACCGCTTTGTATGCTGATTATGGGTATGAGGCTGGCATGTGTGTCGATAAAAGAGGTGTTTTTCACCCCGTCACAGTATCTTATTATCGCGATAAAGCAGATACTTTTCCCGCTTATTGTTCTTCTCGTTCTTTTGATAATGCCCTTCGATTCCGAGATGAAGGCGGCAATCTACATAATGATGTCGTGTCCCGTTGCAAGCGTTATCCTTAGCTTATCGGAAATGATAGGAGAGGGGCAGAAAAACGCGGCAAATCTCGTTTTGCTCGGAACGTCGCTTTCCGTAATAACGATACCCGTTATGTCCTTGCTTGTCGGAATACTTTAAAAATCGGAAAAATCCGACTCGTTGAAATAAAAAACAGGAATTTTTACAAATTCCTGTTTTTTTATGTGTCGGTCTTTTGTTATAAAAGCTGTTTAACCGTTTTTGGCGAATTTGTGATAAAGCTCCTTGATCTTGAAGTAGGATGCCTTTGGATTGCGGTATTCGTCAAGTATTCCCTTATTGTTAAAATAGCGAACGCGGTTTAGATCCATCGAGTGAGACGTTCTTATATTGCAGAATTGCCATATGTAAGTGCCTCTCATATAATCGGTGTTATGGAACAGCTCAAGGCAGTATTCGATAAGATCTCTTTGATATTCCTCGCTCCAGCGAACGGTATCAAAATGTGAATGGAAGCCCATAAGTGCCGCCGCGCCGAATTCACTCATGATCACGGGCTTGTTCTCCCAGCCCTTTTCCGATCTGCGGGCTCTGAATTCCTCGATCATCTTATTCCAATCGGAAAGATTACCGTTATAGCCTCGGTAAGTATACCAGCCGTGATATATATTTATACAAATAATATCGTCAAAGTCCATATCGTTGTCAAGCAACGGATGACAGGACGCGTGTGTGATAAGACGGTTTCCGCCGTTTTCTCTTAGGAATTTACTCCACTGTTTTGAAATCGGATAGGTATGCTCGGAGTATGTAGCGATCTCATTGTGCATACCCCAGATTATAATTGATGGGTGATTATAATAGCACTTGACCATTTCCTTGTGCATATTATAGCCTCGCTCAACTATGACGGGATCCTGAAGCGATTGCTCGCTGAAGCCACAGCCCCACATGGGAATTTCGCTCCAAAATAAAATTCCGCGTTCATCGAGCATATCAACAAAAATCTTGGAATTAGGATAGTGAGAGCCGCGAACAGTGTTGCAGCCCATATCGAGCATAAGATCGATATCCTTTTTCATCAGCTTAGGCGGAAAAGCAAAG
The DNA here is from genome assembly GCA_017625755.1 of Clostridia bacterium. Classification (GTDB taxonomy): domain Bacteria; phylum Bacillota; class Clostridia; order Oscillospirales; family CAG-272; genus HGM12713. Next base: position 54,614 of record JAGAKG010000041.1, read on the forward strand.
CCCCAATCGGGATGCTCCTCGTGTCTGTTCACGCCAAGAAGCTCGATGCTGTGTCCGTTTAAAAGGATATCTCCGTTTTTAACCTCGATTTTTCTGAAGCCGATCTTATCAATAAGATCGTCGGTATCGGTAGAAGCAACAACAGTATAAAGATTAGGTGATGCTGTGTCCCAAATAGCGATATTGTCAAGAGTAACTAAAGGAGTTTTAAGGCTTGATTTTGAATAGCCGTCAAGAGTAACATTGTCGTTATAAATTACAGAGTCGCCAATCTTTACGCTGACACAAGATGTAACAGGTGAGCTGCTTGCGTTGTAAAGCTCAAGCTCGGCGCAGACATTTGCTGAGCTAAGATCCTCGGATAGCTCATAAACGATGTGATTATTAAGAATACAAGCATCCTTTAGCTTGTGCGCGAACACATCTCTTGCGATACCGCCATAGTTAAACCAGTCAGTATATCTTTGAGGGAAGGATTTTTTATCTATTCTGTTGTCTGCACGAACGATAAGGATATGCTCGCCACAGCTTACATCGTTCGCGATAAGCTCAAATTGAGTAAAAGCGCCGTAATGCTCGCCGAGCATTTTGCCGTCGAGCCAAACGGTAGCCGCTGTCATAACGCTTTCAAATTCAAAAAGAAGTGTGCCGCCCTCTGTTGTGAATTTCTTTTCATACCAGCCGCATCCCTCAAAGTTGAGAAGCCCGAGCTCGTTGTTCCAAACAGACGGAACGATAACAATATCTCCATTCGGCAAGCCGTTTTGCCAGCCCTCGCTTTCTCCGATACAGTCGGGATCCGTTGCAAAGCGCCAAGCTCCGCTAAGCTCCGTAACGTTTCTTTTATAATGGTCTTTAAATAATCTTTTCATAACTTTCTCCTATTTAATATTTAATTTTAATATTTAATAAAAACATCTCTTTAGTCTCTTAATGGTATATCGTAAACCGACATTAGAGTAATTTCCTTTAAAAGTTCCGCTTTTGAAAGCTTTGTGCTTGCAAATATCCTGTAAGGCGCAGGGCTTGAAAGATCAAAATAGTTATCACTTAGGACAATATCGTGATCCCTAAAGGATACATAAACATTTTTTGCAAGCGCGGATGCGGTAAGCGTAAGATACACGCCGCCCTCGGCATCCTCGGCTTCTATGCGTATTTTAGGATCTGAAAGCTCAAAATGCTTTGGCTTTTCGGACAACTCAACATCGCGGGCTATAAGATTATTATTGCTATCGTACAGCTCTGTGTAAAAATATACATCTCTTTGACCGTTAAGGGCGGAGTCGGGAATGGATTTGACATCACACGAGGAAAGAGGCATTACAGCCACGCTTGCTTCTGTTTCAAAAATCGGTGTGAAATCACTTTTCATAAAGCCTGATCTTATATGTCCCTTAAATTCACCGAGAGCCTCATTCGATACGTTTACAGTTATTTGTCCGTTTTCGCGGAACAAGCCAAGCGAAATGCTTTGATAAAATCTTCTCGCGAAATAGTGAAGCGCCTTGTATCTGCCGTAATAGTCTATGCTTGACCACGAGGCAACCGGCCAGGAATCGTTTAACTGCCAATATATTGAGCCCATCGTATACCCACGGCATCTTCTGAAATGCTCGACGCCGTATTTTATAGCATTTGCCTGATTGAGCTGAGAGGCGTATACGGTAGCTTCAAGATTTTTTGGAAGCTGATAGAACTCAGCCAAATAATTAAGGAGCTTTACATTTCCGTGCCAATGCTTCTGATGACTTTCCATAGTGTAGGAGAGTAGATTTCGCTCCTCAGGCGGGCAGAAGCTGTCTATAGTTTTTATGCAGGGCAGGCTTTCAAAGCCGTACTCGGAGCAGAAGCGGAATTTATGCTTTCTGTATTCGTCAAATCCGCAGCCGCCGTTCCAAACGTCCCAAAAATGAACGTCGCCTCGCGTGCAGTCCTTGGGATCGTCAAATCCGCCGCCGGATGTCGGGCTTGACGGAGTATACGAGATCCAAGGCGCGTGCTCCGCGCAGATTTTTGGCAATATTTCTTCATAAAGCCTTAAATAATCGCGTCTTACATCGGGATCGTTTCCGTCAGCACAATCCCAATAGCAAACAGCCTCCTCCATCTCGTTGTTTCCGCAAAGCAAGCCGAGCGAGGCGTGATGGCGTATTCTTTTTACATTGTATATAGCTTCCTTTATAAATTCATTCTCAAAGTCAGGGCGCATCCATACGTTTGCGCAAGCAACCATGAAGTCCTGCCAAACGATAAGACCGTATTTGTCGCAGAGCTCATAAAAAAGATCGTCGGGATAAAACGCTCCGCCCCAAACTCTTACACAGTTAAAGTTCGCAAAAACGCAATCCTTTACGAGCTTTTCAAGGCGCTCATTTGTCATTCGAGAGGGCAAAGAGTCTATAGGAACGTGATTTGCGCCCATAGCGAATATCTTTATTCCGTTTACCTTGAAGCAAAATTCCTGACCGTAAATATCGTTTTCTCGGCTTAACTCAAGCGTGCGAAGTCCGATCGTTTTCGTGGCGGTATCTATTAATTCATCTCCGTTATAAAGATAGAAAACGGCATCGTATAAATTCTGCTCTCCGTATCCGTTTGGCCACCAAAGGCGAGGAGAGGAAACGGTTATTTTAGCGTGTCCGTTTTCAAGCACAGCTTTTTGTCCGTCGATCTCGCAAATAAGCGTTAATCCGCTTGCACCGTGCTTGGTTTTTGCTGAAATATCAAGCTCGACGGAATCGTTTCTATGCTCTTGAAGAATCAGAATATCGTCTATTTTGTCTATATTATAGGAGTTAAGCTCAACCCTTCTGAAAATACCCATATTAGGGAGTCTTGGGGCCCAATCCCATCCCGACATATAAAACGCCTTTCTCAAATGAGACGCTCCGGGGGTAGAGCCGGAATCCATATAAAGATGATGGAGCTTTTCCATATCCTCAAAATATTTCAGGGGGGATTTAAATTCCAACCTGAGCTCATTATCCTTTTTCGCAAGCTTCTTGACATCGTATTCGTACATACGGTGCATATTCATTACGCTATCCAAAAGAGCTCCGTTAAAATAGATATCACATATTGTATCAAGGCCGTAGAGCGCGAGGGATATTTTATCCTTGGCAAGCTCATCCTTGCTCAAGGAAAAGTCGCTGTAAAATACGCAATCGTTACGAGAAAGCTCAAAGCAGCTGTTTTCATTTACTCCGTAATAGGGATCGTCTATTAATCCGTGATCAAATAAAACGCTGTACATATCGCATGGAACTGAGCAGGAAAGAGCGCGATAATCCTTAAAATCCATTTTCCAATCGTTAATAATCATATTTAAACACCTCCAAAGCTCTTTATAATAACTTTATCATAAAACGAAATTCATTTCAATACAAAACAAAAATAAAAAAACATAAATTCTATTGAAAAGCAGGAGCGTGTATGATAAAATTTCATTAACGGCAATTTGAAGGAGAATTTGTTATGAAGCAGGTGGAGAAGAAATACAGGAGCCTTCCCTTTTGGTCTTGGAATGATGAGCTTGATAAGGACGAGCTCATAAAGCAGATCGAATGGATGAATGAAAATGGAATAGGCGGATTTTTTATGCACGCAAGAGGCGGGCTTAAAACTTCTTATCTTGGCGAAAAATGGCACGAATGTATCGAGGCGTGCTCAAAAAGAGCAGACGAGCTCGGTATGGAAGCGTACGCATACGACGAAAACGGCTGGCCAAGCGGGTTCGTTGGCGGTAAGTTGCTTGAGGATATAGAAAATCACGACAGATATTTGACTCACACGATAGGAGAATACGACGAAAACGCGCTCGCATCGTATGACATAAGCAAGGATTCTATTGAAAGAGCTTTTGCTCCCTGTGAGAGCTGTCTTAATGTATACGAGCATTATTCCGCATCGACTGCCGATATCTTGAATCCCGAGGTAGTGGATAAGTTTATCGCGCTTACTCACGAGGAGTATAAAAAAAGAGATAAATACGGTCTTAAAGGCTTTTTCACAGACGAGCCTCAATATTATCGTTGGGACACGCCTTACACAAAGGCTTTGCCCGAATATTTCAAAAATACATATGGCGAGGATATTCTTGACGGTCTTGGACTTTTGTTCGTTGAAAAGGACGGATACAGGGCGTTTCGGTATAAATTTTGGAAAGCTATGCAGGCTCTTATGCTTGAAAGCTTCGGCAAAAAGATCTATAGCTGGTGCGATAAGAACGGATATAAGCTCACAGGTCACTATATCGAGGAGGGCTGCCTTGACGGTCAAATGCTTTGCTGTGCGGGGATTATGCCTTTTTATGAGTATGAGCACATTCCGGGAATTGACTACCTTGGCTCTTGGATATCAAACGGCTTTGCGGAAAGACAGGTGGCAAGCGTTAGCGCTCAGCTCGGAAAAAAACAGATACTTACCGAAACGTTTGCGGGCTGCGGCTGGAATATAACGCCGAAGCGTCTTAAAAAAATCGCGGAATGTCAATACGTTCACGGCGTAAATCTTATGTGTCAGCATTTATTGCCGTTTAAGGAGCAGGGACAAAGAAAGCGTGATTATCCTGCGCATTTTTCGAGTGTAAATCCTTGGGTCAAAAAGGGATTTTCACAATTCAACGACTATTTTTCGTATCTTGGAAAAATGATCGCAGAAAGCACTGAGTATGTAAACGTCGGAGTTTTTCATCCGATAAGAAGCGCATATTTTAATTATAAGCGCTTTGATATCAGAGAAAGATCGGGGCTTCGCTCGCTTGAGAATTCGCTCCAAGCCTTGGTGAATAAGCTCGGTAAGAACGCAATAGCCTATCACTTCCTTGATGAAACCGTAATGTCAAATCACGCAAGAGTCGAAAACGGCACACTTGTTGTGGGAAAATGCAGATATGACTATATAATCTTTCCGCAGATTTTCACAATGGATAAATCGAGCGAAAATCTTCTTCGGGAATATATAAAAACGGGCGGAAGGGTTCTTTTTACGGACGGCAAACCGGAATATCTTGAGGGTGATGAATTTGATTATTCTTACCTTGAAACGAACACGTCCTGGGACGAAATAATTAATGCTCAGCCAATTAAAGTTAAAAATAACGAGAATGTTCGCCTGACCTACAGACACGGCGGGGACGGCAAGGATTTTATCTATGCCGTAAACCTTGGAGAAAAAACGAGGATAAGCATAGAACTGAAGGGCGCGCGCTCGTTTGATGTTTATGATATAATGAGTGAAAAAACCGAAAATGTGCCGACAAGTGTCGATTTTGAGGACGGTCAGTCTTATATTCTGTATCCGTCAGCTAAGATTGCAAAAGAAAAAGCGCCTCTTGATGAGATGCGCCTTGACGGTGTATTTGATTGTGATGGCGTAGATAATTATTTTACACTTGATCTTTTGCGTTATTCAAGTGACGGAAAGGAATATTCCGAAAAGCTTCATCATATGTGTGCATTTGACGAGCTGCTTAAGAAAAGATACGAGGGCAAATTATATCTAAAATACGAATTCGAGGCAAAAGAATTGCCCGAAAAATGCGAGCTGCTTGTGGAAAATGAAAAGGCTATAAGCGTTCTTATAAACGGAAAAGAGGTCACCCAGTGTCAAGAAAACGACTTTGAAGTGGCGAAGCATTGCTACGATATTGCGGGAGCTCTTAAAAAGGGCGATAACGAGATTGTGATGTTGATAGATTATTATCAAGGAGAAAATGTTTATTATGCGCTCTTTGGTGAAAATGTTACCGAGGGACTTAAAAACTGTCTTGCTTACGATACCGAGATCGAGCCTGTTTATTTAAGAGGAAGCTTCGGAGTTTACGGTAATTTTGAGAGTGGAAAGAGCGAAAATATTTTACTCGGCAGTGATTTTTATATAGACGAGCAAAGTGAAAGAATAAAAAGCCTTGTGAAAGACGGATTTCCGTTCTTTGCGGGAGATATTACAATAAGCAAAAATATTAATGTGGAAAACACAAGAGCAAGGCTCGTTATTGATAAGCCGTTTCTCATAATAGATGTCAGAATAAACGACACATATGCCGGCAGAATGATGTTTGAAAGCAGTCTTGACGTTTCCGAATATCTTAAAAAAGGCGAAAATAAAATAAGCCTCACCGTAACTGTGGGAAACAGAAATCTGTTAGGACCGTTTCACTCTCCCGAGCAAGAGCCCGGATTTGTAGGCCCGGAAACCTTTGAACGCTTCGGAACATGGAAAAACGGCAAAAGCAAGCACTATGCCGAAAAATATTCCTTCGTTGAGGGAATGATTTAACCTCAAGCGCTATATAATTTGCTCGTAATATCAGAGCTTTAGGCAATGATTATGAAAAAATATTGACTTTTTAAAAATATGGCGTATAATATATCAAGAATTCAGCCCACGCCTGTAGAAATTACAGGAACCATGGAGGTAACTCCAAATCTGGCTGAATTCTTTTTTATTTTCACCATATTTTTCAAGTTAAAAAGTATATAAAAATTGTATATAAAGTGAGCAAAAATCCTTATGAATAAAGAAAAAAGACCGTATAAATACCTACTTTGTGAGTAGTTTTTATACAGTCTTTCTGGCTAATAACCCTAATTTTGATACAAATTAAGCAGCATCAAAAACTCTTATTTCATCTAAAAAGGCGTCCATATAGCCATGCAATTCCGCACTACGGCTTTGCAATTCTTGCAAGGCGGAAGGAGTGATGCTGTGGTTTAATAAGTCTCTTAATTTCTTTACGGACATTCTGCCAGGAGAATCTTCCGAACCGAACAAGTTTGTTAATAAAGCCTTATCAAACGTATATCCAGCAAATGACAATGCAAAGGGGACTTGTGTCATCACTACTTTAAAGTAATCACTATACTGTCCAGTTTTTTGTATTGATGTTCTCTCAAAATAAATTTATATGTAATTTCACAAATCGAGAACTTATCTTTGAAACTGTCAATTTCGGCTTTAACTTTTTTATCGTTAAATATTGTCTCAAGACGAAGCATTTCTGCACGAGCATCATTTCTTAACCGTAATTGTTCTTGCGGGTTTATTTTTGGGGTAGCCATTTTGCATCTCCTTTGCCATTTACAATGTGAAACCAAGTGTACGCATCATATAGAAAAGATTTTCTGTTTTGACACCGAACACATTGGCAACATCGGGGATTTTGGCGTTCTTGCTCGGGCTACGGGGATTGAGCCCTTTGTTCGGCACTTCAAATGTGATTATGGTATATCCTTTTGCTTTCGCTGTAGATATTAACCACGGGTCAGCTACAGTACCTTTTGCCCATTCAGCCAAAGCGGAAGGCTTGTAACAAGCATTGCTTTGAATATGACCTAAGACTGCTCCGTAATGTGCTAATATGGTTGGATCTCTTCGGTCAACATAGGTGCCTATTGTTAAAGCCTCTATCCAATCTTTCAAACTATCCTCACCCTGGAGTATTTCGTCTTTGACCAAATCAAGAATAGCAATATCTCCATTTTGGATATGCTCCTCCATTTGGCTCCAAAAGCTTTCAGCAAAATCAAACGGATAATACATCAAATGCGGAGTGATAAGGGAGTTGGCATCAATCAAGAAAATTTCTTTACTCATTTCAAGCCACCTCCTACCGTTTCTGCCAAATTACTAAAAGTAGAGCGGTTTGTATTTGTAAGACGGAAAGCATCCGAATATAATGTGCGACCGGCTTTAACACTACCTACGAGCATATGGAAGAATCTTTTATCAATCCTACTAGCTGCCGTGCGATAGAAATCACCGCCACCTTCTCCGCGCTCCTTCTTTCTCTTGCGAGCCTCATTGTATAATGTAATTGCTAATTGCGCAATTTTTTTATACACATCATAAGAAATAAGGTTTCCGTCGTATGCCTTTCGGGCAATTACCGTAATACCACATTTGAATTTATCAGATAAGAGCCTAATGTTCTCTTCGTGATTATCCTTGTCTTCAAGAGCGTTCCACGCATCCACAAAAGCTTGATGAGGAACTAATATTTCGGCAGCCACAGCATTGCAAAGTGTTTCAGCTTTCTTTACTTGTGTTCCGGTACTATCGCGATCATTAAATAAGCTATTTTCCCCAATGCATAGGTGAGTAAACTCATGAAGCAAGGAAAACAGTTTTCCGTTGGTGGAATCATTAGAGTTGATAAAAATAAGCGGAGCATATTCATCTACCACCGCAAAAGCGCGGAACTCATTAATATCTAGCGGACGGTGGGTATTATTTCCTACGATTCCGCTCATCATTACGATAGTTCCTACGTTGCTCATTGCCGTTCTAATATAGTTGAAAGATTCCTCGGCGGTTTTGCAGGCGGTATACCAATCAATTTTTATATCTAATATTTCTCTTACTCGCTGTGCAAACTTCATAAAATTGGATTGAGATTTAAGTTCTCCAACGAAAGTCAAAGGAGTACTTCCTTCAGAAATCAAATAATCTCGGACCCAATCTTGAACTTGCCCCATATCGTGCATTGTATCCATTAAATTTCGGCTAGGTGTGTCCAAGGAGGCACTGTCCACCGTGCGAAATTCAATTAAAGACATATCTTCGGCGGGAGGGGTTTGCAAAAAGAAATATCCCAAAGGAATGCCCGTGGCTTTGCTCACTTTTTCAACTTGATTGAAAGTTGGCGTTTTTTTGCCGTGATGCCAGGACTCCAAGTATTCAACTATTTGATAATTTAGGGTTTCGGGCTGTATTTGACCTAGTACCCAATTCAGTATTTCAGGGGAAATACTAACATTTACTTGCATCACTTCACCTCCTATTACAAGTATTTATTGTTTGATAATTATTCATTGGAACAACTATCAGTATTTTTTATTCTCAAGGTAACCTTAAAATTCTCTTCCGGGAACAGCGAATCGTGTTCACGGCATCTTGCTACCTCTGCCTTTATAACGCTCTCAACGGCGTGTTTGCCGTATTCGTCAAGGCGTAAATATGCCATAATCGTTTCGTAAAAACTTTCCTCGGCTTCCCATATGCCGAGTTGCTCTATATCCTCTTCCGTTATCTTAGGCGAAGAAGGGTCATTGGACGAGCCGAGAATATAATCTATCCGTCTATCGAATATGTCTGAAAGCGCATCAAGCGTTTCAAAGTTTGGCTCTCGTTTGCCGATCTCCCACATTGCAACCGTTCCCTTGGAAACGCCCAAAAGTTCCGCAAGCTGCACCTGGGTCATATTCTTTTCTTTACGTAATTCTTTCAATCTGTGAGCAAACATTTCATCACCTCGCATAAATTATATCACGAATCGTGAGTATTGTCAAGTGTTTTCTAACGCTTTGATGGTGCTTGCGATATTTTTTTGAAGAAAAAGATAACTTTCTGTGAGATTTGCTATTGACAAAGATAACTGAATGTTGTATAATATACTTGTAAATCTCACGAAAGGAGAGAATTTTATGAAAAATGAGACAAAACCGTCGATGATGACCATCAAGCAGATAGCAAAAACAGGGCTGATGCCCGAAAATGCTCTCCGTCAACTTTTGAAGGAAGGCAAGCTGCCTGTTGTCTATATCGGCAAAAAGGCTCTCATTAACTATTCCAAGTTATGTGAACTTCTCAATCGGCTCGGTGATACCGAATGACCGATGCAAAATTTATGGAAAGGAGGAAACGGAATGAGAACTCAATACACTAATCTGCCGAGCCTGTTAAAGAAGGAAGGCTTGTTTTGCTTATGGCAATACGAAACTCGCGATGGCAAAAAGACCAAGGTTCCGTATTGTATCCGTGGTTATCGTGCTGACCCCAGAAACAAAAATACATTTTCAAAGTTTGACCAAGTCATTAGCCTTGCCAACGGATATGACGGAATCGGCATCGGTGTTTTTGATGACATCTGCGCCGTAGATATCGACCATTGTGTAGAAGACGGAGTGCTTTCAGAAATGGCTGACGATATCGTAAAAATGATGGACTCCTATACCGAGTATAGTCCCTCCGGTACTGGTGTGCGTATCTTTTTCAAGGCAAGCGGTCTGTCCTATGACAAAGAGCGTTACTACGTCAATAATCGCAAATTCGGTCTTGAAATCTATGTTTCCGGTTATACAAACAAATTTGTAACCGCTACAGGGAACGTGCTTATTGACCGAAATATCGAAGACCGAACCGAGGCTCTTTTGCTCGTACTTGAAAAATATATGGTCAAGCCGACACAGTTATATACTCGCCGTGAGGATGTTCCCGGTAGCTTTCTTTCAGACGAGTCCATAATTGCCAAAGCAAGCGCATCCAAGCAGGGTGAAAAGTTCTCGGCTTTATGGTATGGCGATGTCTCTGCATACGGAAGCCAAAGCGAAGCCGACCTTGCCCTTTGCTCCATTCTTGCATTTTGGTGTGGCGGTGATATTGAGCAAATGGATAGACTCTTCCGTCAATCTGATCTTATGCGAGAAAAATGGGAGAGGGAGGATTATAGAATGAACACATTGAACCGAGCCGTGGCAATGACCAAGGAATTTTATAAGCCTCTCGGTCGAACCGCTCCGGCAGCGGAGTTTAATGATATTTCCATATTTCTTGATGAAGCCGCTCCCGAACGCAATGACCGTTACCCTTGGACGGACATTGGCGGCGGACGGCTATTTGCGGATTGCTTTGAGAGCATTGCCAGGTATGTCCCCGAGAAGAAGAGCTGGTACTGTTACAAAGACGGCGTGTGGTCTACCGACAGCGGTGCGCTCCGCACGATGGAACTTTGTAAGGCGTTAGCGGATGCATTAATCGTATATGCGGTATCCATTCATGATGAACGCCAAAGACAAGAGTTTATGAAATACTGCACCAAATGGCAGACGCGCCGTACGCGAGAAACGCTACTCAAAGATGCCCAAGGCGTACACCCCATATCCCTCTCGGAATTTGATTGCGACCCTTACATCTTTAATTGTAAGAACGGTACATTACATCTTGATACGATGGCTTTTACAGAACATCGCGCAGAAGACCGCTTGACCAAGATCTCAAATGTGGAATATGACCCTTCCGCATATAGTTCTCGGTTTGAAAGCTTTGTATCCGAAATTATGAGCGGAGATGTCGACAAAGCGAGATTTCTCCAAAAGGCTCTCGGCTATGGTATCAGCGGAGATACGCGCTACGAGTGTATGTTCATAATGTACGGCGCAACCACCCGTAACGGAAAAGGCACCTTGTGCGAAAGCGTTCTGAAGGTTCTCGGCAATTATGGTTGTACCGCAAGACCGGAAACTTTAAGTATCAACGCCAACAGCAACAGCCAGACCCCGAGCGAAGATATCGCAAGGCTTGCAGGGGTACGCTTTGCCAACATTTCCGAGCCTGGTAAGGGACTCCTTCTTAACGGAGCAAAGGTCAAAAATATGACGGGCAATGATACCATCAACGCTCGTTTCCTTCACGAAAACAGCTTTGACTTCACTCCACAATTCAAGCTCTACATCAATACCAACTACCTTCCCGTCATCAATGATATGACTCTTTTCAGCAGCGGGCGTGTAGTCATTATTCCTTTTGAAAGGCACTTTGAAGAAGCCGAGCAGGACAAGACTTTGAAAACGGAATTCTCAAAACCGGAAGTTCAAAGCGCAATCCTCAATTGGCTTGTAGACGGCTATCGTATGCTGACGAAAGAAGGATTGTCGCAACCGCAAGCGGTCAAGGAAGCAACCGCTTCTTACGAACACGAAAGTGATAAGATTGCTATGTTTGCCGAGGACAATCTTATTGAGGATAAACGCTCCGAGGTTCGTACCGCCGAAGTCTACAGCCGATACAAGGAGTGGTGTATGGACAACGGACACCGTGCTGAAAGCATGAAGAACTTCAAGCAAGGACTTATGACGCAAGGCTCGGTTGTCCGCAAGCGACCGAGGGGCGGTGGTAGCGAAACCACAATGCTCATCGGTTTCAAACTCGTCAGCGACTTCCTTTAACACAATGTCGCAACTTGTCGCAGGTTCTATAGGTTGTTTTGAAAAAACGCTCTTTTATAGAAATGACATATTTTACTTGCGACAATCTGCGACAGACGTCTTTTACAAGACAATTGTGACCTAAGGGGCGGGTCAAATCTGCGGGCACAAAATAGTGTCCAACGGGTGGGCAGCCCCGCGTACAAAAAGAAATATTCAAAGGGGGTATTACCCCTAAAAACAAACAAATCAAAAATTGGAGGATTTTCTATGAAATTTAAGCCTGTTTACAACAAAAAATTCCGTGTTACCGCATCTGACAGAGATGCATTCTCGACCAAGGACTATACCTGTATGTTTATTCTGCAGACTATGAAGGGACAGCCCGTAGCGGTTTCCGTGTGCAACGATCTTGATTGCCACATTTGGAGGGTGCAGTACGGCTTCTCCACTGTCTACTTTGGTGAGTATGCCGAAGCGATGAATTTTTGCCGTGAGCATTTCTGCGACCTTACCGGAAACAAGCTGAAGAAGGCAAAGGAGAGAAAATAATGTTTCGGCTCTCAAATTATCTTCAGAAGCATTTGAGAGGTCATATCGATTTCGATACATTCGTGCTGATCGCTGTTATCCCTCGCAAAAAGAAGGATGCCGTGGTTCTCTTGGCACCGAAGTATGAAACCGAATACACCTATTTCGCACTTCAAAACGGCAAAAATTACACGTATCATTCTTGCCTCGACACCCTGCTGACGGCAGCACATAAATGCGGTATCAGCCGTTTCAAGCTGTGGCGTTGTCGCAAACGCTATGAACATTTCAAAAGGAGTGGACGCATATGAAAAGATATTACCCGCTCATTGATATGGACACAACCGGGACGATAAAGGTACCGATGTTTCCTGCCAATGACTACAAAAAAGCATTACGGAGAAGCAATTTTGCTCTCGGAGAGGTAGCACATAACCGTTACCGCCTGATTGCCGTGACTCCTCACGCTATGAGAGATTATCTCTCTTATGACATCCGTTGTCCCAAGTGCGGTATGACAATGGATGTAACCGAACCGCACGAAGGCAAGTATGTTCTTGCAGAGTATACTTGCGAAAACTGTCAATAAATTTTGGAGGTATAAAACTATGACTATTGACGCTATTAAAGAAAGAGATTACGCCGTGGCTATGCCCGAATACGATTATGCATTTTGGAATGCTGTTAAGCGCAAGCCCCACAATGCAAAGGAACTGCAAAAGGGTTCTGCGAAAGAAGGAAGATATCTTCCGTTGCAAGCAAATTCCAAGATGACCGCAGCCCTCAAAAAAGAAAGCGTGTTCCGCTCCCTTGCTACCATTGCTTATATGAGAGAACCTTCTGGCATTGTTCTTGCAAAGCATTGTGCTGCGGAAAGCTGTTGGACTTACGAGGACGGAATGTATACCTTTGGTCAGAACGAGGGAGAATTCACCGATTACAACATTAAAGCTCACAAGCTCGGAACGCTCCTCAAATATGATGAGGCATTTATGGTAGATGTCGGTCTTAATATGGAAAACCACCTGATTGACAACATTGCCAAGAGCTTCGGTGCTATGGAAGATGCTGCCTACGTTAACGGCAAGGGTGATATTCAGCCTACCGGAATTCTCCATAATACTCGCGGAGCACAGGTCGGCACAACCACCGCGGCTCTTACCTATGAGGACGTGGTCAAGCTCTACTTCTCGGTCAAACCCGAATACCGCAAGAGAGGCGTATGGATGATGAACGACGAGACCGCATACTATCTCCGCACCATCAAGGACGAAGGTGGTAACTACATTTGGAATCACGCCAACGATACCATCCTCGGCAAGCGTGTATACATCTGCAACGATATGCCGAGCATCGGTCCCGGTAACAAGCCTATCGCCTTCGGTGACTTCTCCTACTATTGGATTATCATCCGCGATGAGGTTACCGTTAAGGTTCTCAGTGAGCTTTATTACAATGACGGACAGATCGGCTACATTGCCCGTGAATATCTCGATGCAAAGCTCATCCGCCCCGAGGCAATCAAGGTCATTCAGATGAGCTAAAAAACACATCACCGCAAGGGTATATATCCCCTGTATGCTCTTGCGGTGACATTGTCATAACCCTAAAATTGATACAAAATATAGGCGCAATCTTTGTGTACTATATAATCGCAATAACCGTTGCAATTTAAGGGATATAGAGGTAATATGTATGCTACCAAAGGAGGTGAATATATGGAACGAATCATACGGCAAGTGCAATTCCCGATGCAATCGCAGCCGAAGGCAAAAAGGGTTGTAGCTTATGCCCGTGTGTCCACGGGAAAGGATGCAATGCTACATTCGCTTTCCGCACAAGTCAGCTACTACAGTGAGTTGATTCAAAAGCATAGCGGTTGGCAATATCGCGGAGTATATTCCGATGAGGCTACCACGGGAACAAAAGGTAACCGAAAAGGCTTTCAGGATATGCTAAAGCAATGCCAAGCCGGAAACATCGACCTCATTATTACAAAGTCGATATCGCGCTTTGCCCGTAATACAGTTACGCTTTTGCAAACTGTGAGAGAGTTGAAAGAACTCGGCGTTGACGTTTATTTTGAAGAGCAGAACATCCATACGATGAGCGCAGACGGCGAATTGATGATGACCATCCTTGCATCCTATGCGCAAGAAGAAAGCCTATCCGCAAGCGAAAATCAAAAATGGCGTGTACGGAAAGCGTTTGAAAACGGAGAGCTTATGAACCTCCGCACGATGTTCGGCTATTCCATTTCCAAGGGTAGTGTAACGATACACCCTGAAAACGCAGAAATCGTAAGAGAAATATTCCGCAGGTTCATAGAAGGCGATAGTATGGGCGGTATTGCTAACAGCCTTAACGAGAGAGGCGTACAAGGTGCTCTGGGTGGTGTTTGGGATGCTCAACGCATACGACAGATACTCTCCAACGAAAAGTATACCGGAAATGCTCTCCTTCAGAAGCATTACCGAAATAATCACCTTGAAAAGAAGAAAACCAAGAACCAAGGAGAATTGCCTTTATATTATGCAGAAGGTACTCACGAAGCCATCATCGACCAAGCAACATTCGACCGAGCCGGAGAAAGGCTGCGAGAATTGGAATGCGCAAACTCAAAGCGAAAAAGACCGCAAAGCTCACCTTTTACAAGCCGTATTCGGTGTGGCATATGCGGTGCGAATTATAAGCATTGTGTGAACCTCGGCAAGCATTTTTGGCAGTGCTCCACCTATATGAAAAAAGGTAAGCAATTCTGCCACGCCAAGCGTATACCGGATGAAGTTATACATAAGCTTACGGCAGAGATACTTGGTACGGAAGAATACGATGCGGATGTGCTTGACAGCCGTATAACGCTTATACAAGCAGAGGAAGACCACACCATAGTTTTCCACACTACCGATGGCAAAGAAATCGTTAAACAATGGGAATTGCCCTCTCGATCTGAAAGTTGGACAGCGGAGATGAGAGTGGCGGCAAGCGAAAGAATGAAGAAAGCGAGGAAAAGCAATGGCTAGAGCGGTTACGATCATACCACCTACGATAAATTCATTAACAAAGATGCCTACCGCCACAGTAAGCAAACGGCGTGTGGCAGGGTATGCTCGTGTGTCGACCGATAGTGACGAGCAGTTTACCTCTTATGAAGCACAAATCGATTATTACACTCAATTTATAATGCGCCACAGCGATTGGGAGTTCGTAAAGGTATATACGGACGAAGGCATCTCCGGTACGAACACCAAGCGCAGAGAGGGATTCAATCAAATGATTGCCGATGCCCTCGACGGAAAAATAGATCTTATCGTTACAAAGTCGGTCAGCAGATTCGCACGAAACACAGTGGACAGCCTTGTGACCGTAAGAAAGCTCAAAGATAAAGGCGTGGAGGTTTTCTTTGAAAAGGAGAATATTTACACGCTCGATAGTAAGGGGGAGCTTCTCATTACGATTATGTCCTCGCTTGCCCAGGAAGAAAGCCGTTCTATTTCCGAGAATGTAACTTGGGGACAGCGCAAACGCTTTGCAGACGGCAAGGTGATGCTTCCGTATAAGCGATTCCTTGGCTACCGAAAAGGCGCAGACGGATTTCCCGAAATAGTTCCCGAAGAAGCCGAAATTGTAAGGCGGATTTACCGCCGTTATATGAGCGGACAGACCACTTGTGCCATTGCTGCGGAATTGACAGCTGACGGAATACCCACGCCTGGAGGCAAGGCAACCTGGCAAGCGAGTACGGTTGAGAGCATTCTTACGAACGAGAAGTACAAGGGGGATGCACTTCTGCAGAAATGTTTCACTACGGATTTCCTTACAAAAAAGAAGAAGGTCAACGAGGGCGAAGTTCCGCAATACTATGTTGAGCATAGCCACGAAGCTATTATTCCGCCGAACGAGTGGGAGGATGTGCAGACCGAGATACAACGCAGAAAGCGAATAGGTCGCAAGTATAGCGGAAACGGCATATTTGCTTCTCGCATCGTATGTGCCGAGTGTGGTTCGTTCTTCGGTGCCAAGGTATGGCATTCCAACAACGAAAAATACCGCAAAACCATATGGCGGTGCAATCATAAATTCGATGGTGAGCATCGTTGCCAAACGCCGTTTGTGGAAGAAACTACGCTCAAAGATAAATTCGTTACGGCGTTTAATACCTTATGGGATACGAGAGCGGAGATAATTGAGAGCCTCCATTTTGCTCAAATGTTACTCACGGATAGCACCGCTATTGATACGGAACTTGAAGAATTGAGTGCCGAGCTTGAAATCATCGTGGAACTAACTCGCAAGTGTATCGAAGAGAACTCCACCTTGGCGCAAGATCAGAACGAATACACTGCTCGGTACAACGGCTATGTAGAGCGGTACGAAAGTACGCAAGCGAGGATTCAAGAGCTTCAAAAGCAGAGAGCCGAACGGCAAGAAAAGTACGATGGCATTGAATCCTTTATCACCACTTTTGCAAGCCAAAACAAGTCATTGACGGAATTTGATGAAGGAATATGGTGTCTGCTCTTGGAGACGGTAACGGTGCATACAAGTGGCGATTTGGAGTTTCGGTTCAAGGATGGTTCGGTGTTGAAAATATAAGCGAAATTATTTACATTTTCGACTTTACATCATGATAAAAATATGATATAATCATTATAATCGATTTGCGGAGGTTAGATATGAAAGAGACTACGCTATGCGGTCGTCCGGCAGGAAGAAAGAAGACCGCTAAAATAGAGGTTCTAATAGAACCAGAAATAAAAGAAGAATTTATGAAAATAGTATCCGAAGAAGGGACCACCGCCTCGGCGGAATTGGGACGTTGGATAAGACAGTATATTAAAACTTATCAAGAAGACAAAAAAGGAACAATAGAATGAGCAAGCAAATTAAGACCGTAAAATGCCTGAGCCTATTTGCGGGGATCGGTGGCTTTGAGGTTGGAATGGCTCCAGTTGGTTTTAGGTTTACCAATACGCTAGAGTGGGATGAGAATTGTTGTGTAACTTTAAACACAAACAAGAATTTCACAGGAGCATTAGAGGACGATATTAAGCCTATAGATATTATGAAAACCGCCCCCGAAGATTTTTCTAGCGAGAGTGTTGATTACATAGTCGGAGGACCTCCTTGTCAGAGTTTTTCTGCTGCAGGAAGGCGCGCCGGGGGAGTGGCTGGCACAAGTGATACACGAGGCACGCTGTTTTGGTATTACTGTCAGTATGTTAAACACTTTCAGCCAAAAGCGTTTGTTTTTGAGAATGTTAGAGGTATTTTGTCCTCAAAACAAGGTGATGATTTCAAAATTATATGTGCTTCGTTTGAAGAAGTAGGATACAATTTGTTTTGGCGTGTATTAAACGCTGCCGATTACGGAGTTCCACAACAGAGAGAAAGAGTTTTTTTAGTAGGCATTCGTAAGGATTTGAATATTGAATTCAAGTTTCCTCGTCCTACTCACGGACAAGACTCGCCAGATAAAACACCCTATGTAACCATTAGAGAGGCAATAGCCGATATAACGGATGAAAATGAGGTAGTTCCTCCTTATGGGGGAAAATATGGACATTTGATTCCTGATATTCCGGTTGGCGAAAACTATAGGTTTTATACGGAAGAAATGGGACATCCACAGCCGTTATTTGCTTGGCGTTCCAAGTTCTCAAATTTCCTCTATAAGATGGACCCCGATGATATTTGTAAGACAATTATTGCTTACCAAGGACGGTATGACGGTCCTTTTCATTGGCACAACCGTAAATGTACAGTAGATGAATTAAAAAGGATGCAAGGCTTCCCTCGGGATTACATCATTCCGCAAACATATGTAGAAGGTGTAAAACAAGTTGGAAACTCTGTTTGTCCTCCTGTTGCACATCAAATTGGATTAGCTTTGAGATATCAAGTTGAAGGGCTTGAGGAGTATGCTGTTCCGCTTATTGATGCTGACGAAGCTCTTAGCTTTGATAAATTAAAAGGTAAACGAGCGAAAAAAACTCGCGAAAAGAAGACAGCAAAAGCGGACACTTCTCAGATATCAATGTTTGATGAGATGCCGGAAACAAAATTTCCTGAAGAACACAAGCACAGAATGTTTAAAGGGCATTCGATCACCTGGGATTTCAAGGATGGTGAACTCAATGTCTCGATAGACAATAAGGTTGATTCTGCTCAAGTTGGAATTGACTTGCAATTCTTCGGTGGTGTAACAGCTATATTAAAAAGAATAAGGGTAAATTGCTTCTCTGAATCTATAGACGATTCAACAATAACATTGTTGTGGAATGAGGTACACAGGGCGGTAAGTGAGTATACAACCTATTCCTCGCTTATGCCGTTGTACGGTCATTTTACCGAACCATATCCAAAGTTTGTAATAAGCTTCCACCATAGTGCATCAAATGACACTTTGGCGTTCCAAGAGATAGCTTTGCAAGACAAATATAGAACAAAAATTTTAAAATTCAGTGATTTTCCATTGCCGCAAGACAAGTATGAAGAGTACTTTGAAAGAATGAGAATTTGCGGATTTGATGTAAGAACTAATACTACAAACAGAACCGTTCCGCTAGGTCATTTTAGAATATGTTACCCATTTACATTGCCTAGTGATTGGAAGGATGCAACCCCTTGGGACTAAAACAAAAGGAGTTACGGATGAAACCGTAGCTCCTTAATTTTATCATTTATAGCTTTTAACTGCTTTTAACCAAGCTGCTTTTGTTTCCGGTTTAACAGCTGGAGCGGTTGCAAGATATTTCGCTGTTAAATTTATCAAGTCTGTTTCCGTGGTGGTTGCAATGGCAAGCTGGTATAATGCATGCAATGACATTATTGATATTATTTTTCCGTCCGGTGTTGACAACTGTGGGGATCTCACCATCTCGTTAATAAGAGAACACGTTGCAGAATCTCTGCTTTCCAACACAAATATAAAACCGCTTAATGATGTGTGGAGATTAATAATTCGCTTTGCTCTTTCTATGTTGTTCCAATCAATATGCTGTGTCTTATCTTTAACTTCAACGGCAATTCTAAACGAACCGTCTTTTTCTAAGGTTAAGTCGCCAGGCTTTCTTGCACGTGCATCAGCGGCGGTTTTGAAGTCTTCGATTCCTGTTACAACAAATCCATTTTTGCTATATAAGAAACTGAGACACGCTGCGGTGACACATTTTGTAAACTCAGGGTCTGGAACCGTGCTTAAAAATCGAAGTAAATCAAAAGATGCTTCTGTTCGTGTTTGTAATGCCTCGTTTTCAGCAGTGCGCTTTGAACGTATTTGTTTCGCCGTGCAAATAAACCATTTTATCAATTCCAATAGCTGTTCGGATTTTAAATCGTTTATTTGATTCAGTATTGAGGCAAACAATTTTAAGTCAAAGACAGTTCTTTGAGCGGTATCAAAATCTTTATTTAAGCGTTTTAAGGTGCGCATTTTTTCAATTGCTCGACTACCTTGCATACCTGAATTAGGAGAGCAAAAACCTTCACACAAATCATACTTAGCTAAAAGGGGAATGCTTACGCCCTCATCTTCGGAACGAATGCTGTATCCACCGGGAATGGAGTTTCCATTTTCATCTGCAGCCCAAATTTTACAGCAATCAATGGAGGGATAATAATACTTGTGCCACGCTGCAGTAAACATAAGACTCGCCGGGGAGACCCAACCATAACTACCCCATTTCCACTTTTTCAAGTCTGCCAAAATTTTTGCAGGAATTTTGCCGGCATCAAAAGAAGTTGTATCTTTAATTAGTTTGTCTAATTCAGTACGAATTTTCGGTGTACTCATATAACATACCTCCAGAAAATAAAGAGATAATTAATTATATCACATTTTCATGAACTTTTCTACCCCTTGCGACAAAAAAACGATTTCAACCGTGATTTTGTTCACAAAATGTTATCTGGACTATCTCCGTGACCTATGGTATAGTGTTGTGCTACAAGGAGGTGCGCTTATGAGAAGTATACTTGAAGAACTATGGTACGGCAATGTTTGCCCCAACACCGGATGCCGAGAAACAACGAAAGAGGCAAAGGAACTGATGGGGTATATTGCCGATCACCACGATAACCTACAAGCAACGCTCACGGACAAGCAAAAAGAGATACTTGAAAAGTTCGATGATTGCTATGCCGAGCTGACGGACATCAACGAGCGTGAGATATTTGTGTATGCGTTTCGGCTCGGAGCGAGGATTGCTATAGAGGTTATGAGTCTCGACATTGAATAAGCAAAAAAGGGGTGCAGCGGATGCACCTCTTTTGCTCTCTTATGATAAAAAACAAGAACCATAACTCGATACATTGTATCAAAATTATGGTTCTTATTTGGCGGAGTGAGTTGTGTCAAATCCGAACCAAATGCGGACTCTATCTCGTCGATTCCGAGTTCCGTCCGGTTGTCTCCGTCGTGGTTGTAGATTATAATAACCTTGTCGTCGTAGAGGATAATCTTATTCACGAAGTAGGTTATAAGATATTGACGAGCGCCCTCGTCCTCGATATTGAAGGCGGCGAATTGCTCGAACCAAAACTCTATACGCTCTCTTGTGAGGTAGGCGTTTGTATCGTATTCCGCCTTGACGATTTTCTCTTCGAGAACCTTCTTTTCTTCTTCGAGTTTGTGGAGTTCCTCTTGGGTGGAATCCGTGATAATCCCTCGTTTGATAGCGGTCAAAAGGTTCTTGATATAAGACTCAACCTGGGCGAGTTCCTTGTGAAGAAGCGTGAGTTCGGCGGTGTCTCGCTGCTCGTTTTGAATTTTAAGAAGTTGTTCTACAATGCCGTCAATAACCTCGGAGTTGAGGATATGTTTTATCGTGGCATTGATAACGATGTCCTCCAAAGCCTTCTTTTGAATGGTCTTTTTCTCACAACCGTTTTTCTTCTTTCGTCCGAAACATTTATAGTAGTGATGAATCGTTCCGGTCTTGGAAGTTCCGGTCTCGCCGGTCATAAGAGACTTGCAATATCCACAATACAATTTGCCACTCAAAATATAGTTTTCCTTCGCCTTCAAACGAGCCGGACTACGCTTGTTTGCGGCGATTTTTTCTTGCACGATGTCGAATACATACCTATCGACTATCGGAGGATAGTAGTTCTCTATAATGTGGTCTCCGTACTCCAAGCGTCCGATGTACTTCGGATTTTTGAGCATATTCATTATGGTATTAGGAACGAAGTGTCGACCGTTCTGGTTCGTGATTCCTTTTTCCTTCAAGACCTCGGCGATGTCGAAGGCGGACTTGCCTTTCGAGTACATCTCAAACATAGTACGAACTATCTCGGCTTGCTCCTCGTTTATTCCGATAACCTTGTTTTCTACCTTATATCCATAGAGAAGGTTGCCTCCGAGGAATGTTCCTTTTTGGAGAGTCTCGTATTGTCCTCTTTTGACCTTCTTCGAGAGTTCCCTCGAATAATACTTGGCGAGCGCAACGAGGATTCCTTCGGTAAGGATTCCTCCAAGATTCTCCGTTCCGTCCGCATTTACGCCGATAGTCTCGGTCGCCGAGAGGAGTTTTACTCCGTTGAGGCGGAGGATTTTCTTATCCGCTCCGTAGTCTCCGTCGTCTCTCGCAAATCGGTCGACGGCGTACACGATAACATAATCGAATTGTCGCTGGGCGGAATCGGCGAGCATTTTTTGAAACGCCGGGCGTAAGTCGTTTTGCGCCGTTTTTGCTCGGTCGATGTATTCCTTTAAGATTATAAAGTCTTGCTCCTGGGCGAACTTGTGGCAGACTCGAAGTTGACCTTCGATAGATTGCTCGGTTTGCCCTCGGCTCGAATATCTTGCATATATAACGGCTTTTTTCATCACTTCTCCTTCGGCGCAATAACGAAGCCTTCGATAGAATGAACGATATTATTGGTAGAGGTCAACACGGAGGTCGAAATGTCGATAGAGGGAGAGTTCGCTTTGGTAGCGGCGTATGAGATATGAGATTCGCCTTCAAGGTTTAGAGTTGTGTCCGGGAGCGAGGAGACCGTATAGGTGTATTGCCACAACGCCGTGTTGAAGGGAGAGTATGTTATAGATACGCCCTCGAAGGTGCAATCAGCCTTCTTTGAGGTTTCTATATGAACTACGACCGAAATATCATATCTTTTTGAGAGGTCGGTTTGCTCCGAGACTACGAACGAGTAGTCGTCAACATAAACATTTATATTTATATAATCGGAATAGTTGTCTTTTGTGAGTTGGATTCTTTCGTATTCCGTCTCTTTGTCCGCTCCGCAAGCCGAAAGCGATAATATAGATACAATACATAATACAATGGATATTAACTTCTTCATTATTATTCCTCCTCAATAAGTTCGTAAGCGAGCGTGAGAAGTTTAGCCTTTTGTTGAATCGACATCTTCTTGCAAAGAGCGAGTAACTCTGCCTCTATCTCCCCAGACGCAGCACAACCGACAACATTGTTAGAATTGTGATTGCCTATAATCCCATTGTTGACTCCGTGGTTGGCGTTGATAGTCTCGTCCTCGAATATGAGATATGTAGGCTCTACACGAAGCACCTTTGCGAGTGCGACTATCTTTGATTGTCTCATACTTGCAATTTGACCGCTCTCCCACTTCTTAACGGTAGACTTTGCTACACCTACGGCGGAAGCGACCTCTTCGAGTGTGAGACCGAGTTCCAAGCGTCTTTCTCTTATTTTGTCCTTGATTGTCATAGTTGAAAACCTTCCTTTAATATAGTTGCACCTATATTATAGCACCAAAGTTGCGTAAAAGCAATAATTTTTTGCAAAAAATCAAAAAAAGTTTCCAAAAAGCCTTGACAAACGGTTTTGAATGGTGTATTATATAATCACGAAGTTTCCTAAACGAAACAAAAAAGGAGGTGTAAATATGTTCGATAAGAAGCAATTAGAAGCGGAATTGGTTCTCGCCGGTATCACTCGTTCTAACTTCGCAAAAGACCTCGGAATGAATACGAGTACCCTTTATAAGAAGATGAACGGCAAAACCGAATGGACTCTCTCGGAAATTCATCGAACCGGAGAGATTCTTGGCGAAGATAAGATTCCTCGTATTTTTTTTGCGAAGAAAGTTTCCTAAACGAAACAAAGGAGCAACTATGGAAGTATCAACTAACACTCTAAAACCGAATCCTACACAACTCTACCTCATAGCAAGGGCGCTTGACGGAGACATCAAGAACTTCTTCAAAGACCCAGCAAACGAGGCGGCGTTCGAGGAGTGGAAATCTAAAAAGGAGGTAAAAGCAAATGCCGAAGTTAAGACAAGTCAGAATCGCCAAGGGTAGACAACAAAAAGAACTCGCCCAGAAGATAGGAACGGACGAGCCTATGATGAGTCGTTTTGAGAACTTCAAGTGCCTTCCGATACCGTCGATGTTAGCAAAACTCACGGAAGAGTTGGATTGCACGGTCGACGACATCTACGAACCGCACGAAATCTATCTTCAAGGCGTAACGACAAAAGTCTCCGCTCCGAAGGCGAAGAAGAACACCGAAGTATACCACTTGACGGTAAACCTTCCCCCGGAAGCGAGAGAGTTCTTCAAGACGGCGCTCAAAAAGTGCGGTTATAAAGATATAACCGATTGGGCGAATCGTTGCTTCGAGAGAACTCGTAGGCAATACGAGGAGATTCTCGCAAAAGAAAAAGACTCCGCTCGTGCCGGCAAGCAAGAGAGCGAAGTCTAAAAGTTCAAGGGTTAGGTATATACCCTTTTCAATAATATACCACAAAAAATTATTATTGTCAAGGAGAATTATTGAAATGAAAGATTATTATTTGGAGCAAGCCAACCGACTCGAAACGCAGATTGCTTTCGCAAAGGTCGGTTATGAGCAAGAAGTAAAGGCTATCGCAAAGGAACTCGCCGAGTGTCCTATTACGGAAGTCGAGAAGGTAACAAAGAGGCTCGTTAGAGCAAACGAGGCTATCAAGGCTCTCGAAAACGACCACAAAAAAACCGTAGAATACTACCGCAACGAAGCGTTGAAACACGAAGGAGGAAACAACAATGGCTGATAAGTTAAAGAAGGTCTCGAAGGCTCATACAAGATATTACCTCGCCGACGGAACGCTCGTTCCTGGCGCTACTACCGTAACCGGACTTCTCAATAAGCCGGCGCTCGTAAAATGGGCGAACAACCTCGGACTTCAAGGAATCGACTCTACGACCTATGTCGACAAAGCGGCGAGAGTTGGAACTCTTATTCACACCCTCGTTGAGTGTCATATTACCGGGAAGGAAGTTGACTACTCCGACTATACCCCTCTCGAAATTGAGTTAGCGCAGAACGGATTCTATAAATACCTCGATTGGGAGAAGCAGCACAAGGTCGAGCCTATCTTCAACGAGGCAAAGTTTGTCTCGGAGAAGTACAAGTACGGCGGAACGCTTGACTTCTATTGCAAGGTTGACGGCAAATACACCTTGGTCGACTTCAAGAGCGGAAAAGGAATCTTTAACGAACACTTCCTTCAAACCTCTGGTTATGCGAATCTCCTTCGTGAGCAGAAGCACAAGGTCGAGCAAATTATGATTCTCAACATCGGAAGAAACGAGGACGAACCGTTCCAGACGGAGACGATTCTCCCCACCACCGAGAAAAAATACTTCAATATGTTCAAGGCTCTCTTAAAGGTCTACTACATCAAGAAAGAGTTAGGTTGGAGGTAACGGTATGAATGTATATCAAAAGATTATCGAGGTCAAGAAGGTCGTTAAGAACTTCTTGAAGGACGCAGAGACCTCCGGGAAAGGCTCATACACCTACACTTCCGGTTCTCAAATCCTCTCTGCTATCAAAGAGAAAATGGAGGAAATCGGACTTCTTTTTCTCCCGGTCGAAACGGTACATCGTGGTTGGACGACCTTCAACTACAAGAACTCCTATGGAGATGATAAAACGGACTTCATCGTGGAGGGCGAACTCTTCTACGAATGGATTAACGCCGACGAGCCTACCGACCGCCAAAGAGTTTCTTTTGAATACTACGGTCAGCAGAACGACATCTCGAAGGCGTTCGGAAGCGCTCTCACTTACTCGGAGAGATACCTTCTCTTGAAGAGCCTCGGTGCGCCGACCGACGAGGACGACCCGGACAAACATACGGACGACAAGAAGCAGAGACAAACCACAACTCCGCCCCCTACGCAGAGACCTCAAAATGCACCCCAGGAGCGCCGAGAGAAGAGCAAGTGGGCGCAAGTCAACGACCTCATCAAAAACTCGGAAATCACACTTGCAAGTGTCAATGAGTGGATTGCGAAGTCGTTCGGCAAGGCTATCAAGATTAACAACCTCACGGACGAGCAATTCAACAAACTTATGACGGCTCTCCGAAAAAAAATCGAAGGAGAAATGAATGAGTAAGTTTATTGCGGAAAAGTGTTATCGAATGATAAACGAAAACAACGACCTCGTGGTGTGTTATGTCGTTCACGGAGATAACAAGCGCTCCGCCTTGCTCGCTCTCGAAGAAACGCAAAACACCGAGAAGAAGTTGGAGGTCGATGTGAAGCCTCACAAGTCGCAACGCAGCCTCGAACAGAATCGCCTCTTGTGGGCGCTTCTCGGAAAAATGGCGTTCGCTATGTCCGGGAACAAGCGGAAGGTTACAACCGAAGAGTGTTATTGCATAATGCTCGAAGAAGCGAATGTCGCCTACGACTACCTTCTCGCCCTCCCGGAAGCCGAGCCTATGCTCAAAAAGACCTTCCGAGTCGTTCGTAAGATTGACGAGAGGGAGGTCAACGGCAAGACGCTCAATATGTATCAATACTTCATCGGCTCGTCGAAGTTCAATACGCAAGAAATGACGGAACTCATTGAGGCGACGCTCGATAAACTCGCCGAACTTGGAATCGTGGATTCCGAAATTGAGA
This sequence comes from Clostridia bacterium, assembly GCA_017625755.1. Classification (GTDB taxonomy): domain Bacteria; phylum Bacillota; class Clostridia; order Oscillospirales; family CAG-272; genus HGM12713. Next base: position 80,963 of record JAGAKG010000041.1, read on the forward strand.
TTGCAAGAAAGGAGTACGGACGATGAAATCTAAAAGAACGAAAGCGACGGATATACCTCAAAAGGTCAAACAAGCCGTGTGGGAACGAGACGGCGGTCGATGTGTTGTTTGTGGGTGTTGTCGGAATGTAATGCCGAACGCTCACTTCATACCTCGCTCCAAGGGCGGTCTCGGAATTGAGGAGAACATCGTTACCCTCTGCACGAACCTCACGGAAAATCAATGCCACTACAAGTTCGACTTCGGAACTCGCCAAGAGAAAGAAGAAATCGAGGCGAAAATCGAAGCCTATCTAAAATCAAAATATCCCGGCTGGGATAGAAAAAATTTAATTTATAGGAGATATTAAAATGAAAAAGCGTAACAACTGTAACGAAAAAGATTGCAAGGTTAGAAATATGGCGGAAGAGACTCTTGACGAGAGCCGCCGTGTAGAAGGAAACAAAAAAGGCTTCCGTCTTGTCATTACAAGCCTTGACACCGGAGAGACCCTTGTCGACGAAAAGACACGAGCGATTGTGGGCGCTATGGCGACCAACGCCGGGGAAAATTCGGTAAATTGTCGAGGTATTATCGTCTCGTCTTGCTCCACCAAGACCCTCATCGGCGCTATTGAGTCCGCCGAAAAAACTATCGCCCAGGCGAAGAAGAAAGTAGTTGAAGGTTTCGACGCAAAAGATATTATGGGCGCTTTGCTCGCCTCTCTCTTTGGAGGCGACGATGAATAAAGTTATCCTTATAGGCAACCTCACGAAAGACCCAGAGGTAAGCCAAACCAACGACGGAAAGATGTATGCTCGTATGACAATCGCCGTATCAAGAGACTACACGAACCAGGACGGTTCGAGAGACACCGACTTCTTCGATTTTACGGTATGGGAAAAGAGAGCCGAGATTTGCGATAAATATCTCAAAAAAGGCTCGAAGGTTGCTATCGTCGGAAGCATACAGAACCACAACTACACCGACAACAACGGCGAGAAGCGCTACACGCAAGAGGTCAAGTGCAAAGAGATTGAGTTCCTCTCTTCCAAGAAATCCGATGATACACCGGGAGAAAGAACGAGACCGGAACTTACTCCGATAAACGACGACGAACCTCTTCCGTTTTAAGGAGGACTTATGGCAGACAAAAAATACTATTGGCTCAAACTCAAAAAAGACTTCTTCAAGAGGCACGATATAAAGATTATTGAGTCAATGGAGAACGGAAAAGACTATGTTCTTTTTTATCTCAAACTCCTATGCGAGAGCGTAGACCACGACGGAAGCCTTCGTTTTAGCGAGACAATCCCCTACGACGAGAAAATGCTTGCCACAATAACCGGCACGAATATCGACATCGTAAGAAGCGCTATGAAGGTGTTTACGAGCCTTCAAATGGTAGAGATTCTCGACGACCAAACAATCTTTATGAACGAAGTCGAAAAGATGATAGGCGGAGAGTCCGAAAGCGCCGAGAGGGTTCGTAGACATCGAGCGTTAAAGGCTCAACCGTTACAATGTAACGCCCTTGTAACGAGCGGTAACACAGAGATAGAAAGAGATATAGAAGAAGAAATAGACTTACATACAGATAAAAAGCGAGAGAAAGAAGGAGTAAGCGCCGAAGGCGGCGCAACACCGACCGCTCCGAAGCGTTTTAAGAAGCCGACGCTTGAAGAGATTATCGCTTATTGTAAGGAACGCAACAACAATGTAGACCCTCAAAGATTCTACGACTTCTATGAGTCGAAGGGTTGGAGAGTTGGCAACCAACCTATGAAGGATTGGAAGGCTTGTGTGCGAACCTGGGAAGGAAGAGACAATCCTCCGAAGGGTTCAAAGGTTGCTACGGCTTCCAAGTACGACCGGGAGGATTAACCTATGGAGAAATTCAAATTCGGAAGAAGCCTTGAAGAGTTGAAGTTAGCCTTCGCCTCCGGTGAGGAAGTTCTAAAAGAGGACGAATACCTCGGAGACGACGGTCTCCCTTATTGCAATAAGTGTAAGACGAGACGCTGCTTCGTATCGGAGGACGAGAAGTTCGCTATGCGTGGTATGTGTCAATGCCAAGAGGCGGAGATGAAACGCCAAGAGGAAGAAAAGAAACGCCAGCAAAGGATAACTCGTTTTAATATGAGTATTGAAAACGCTCTCATCGGAGAACGCTATCGAAAGTGTCGCTTTGATACGGCGGTTATAACGAAGGCGAATCACTCCGCTTTCGAGAAGTGTAGAAACTACGCTACGAACTACCGAGAGGTATTAAGGCAAAATATAGGTCTTTATATCTACGGCGACAACTCCTCCGGCAAGACCTATCTCACGGCTTGCTTGTGTAACGAGTTGTTGTGGAACGGAGCGGAATGTATCTACACGAACCTCGCCTCTATCCTGGCGGAAATCCGAAGTTCCTACGACGGAAACGGTATGGGAGAATGTCGATTGCTTCGACAACTCCAAAGATACGACTTCGCCTTCATCGACGACCTTGGGAAAGAGTTCCTTGGAAGAGAGTTCAACGCAGCGTCCTCAAAATGGGCGGAAGAAAAACTCTTCGAGGTTCTCAATGCAAGATACAACTCGCAGAAGCCGACGATATTCTCGTCGAACTACTCTATCGGCGAACTTGCAAGCCTTCTCAATCTCGATAAGGCTATCGTGGAAAGAATCAACGAAATGTCTACGAGGGTTATCAAACTCGAAGGAGACGATTTTAGAAAATTAGTCCGAGAAGAAAAGAGCGACATCGCCAAGTCTCTCGGAATATAAGGAGAAAAAAATGAAAATAGTTATCCAAGAAACGATGTTTGACACGCTTCTCAAAGGTGTAGCGAAGTCGGTGGCGGCGGACGACTACCGAAGAGAATTAAAATTTATCAAAATCGTAGTAAAGAAGGATTCGCTTGCGGCTTATTCGTGTAGCGGATATACGGCGGCGAGAGTTATCTACGACCTCGAAAGTAACGAGGCGGAGTTCACTTGCTATATAAAGCCTATACCATTTAAGGCGAGCAAAAGCGGAGCAAACTCGGTAACAATAGAATTGACGGAAGGCGTAGCCTCCGTAGAAGTTCCTACCGAATACGGAACGCTCCGATATTCCTTCGACCAGCCGAAGGAATGGACGGTAGACATTGAAAAAGTGTTTGCGGACGCAAAACAACACGACCGAGAGGTTGGCGTAAATGCCGTTTATGTTGCGAGGGCATTGAAGATGTTGGCGTCGACAAGTCTCGACAGAAACAAACTCGCTATCATCGAGAGTAAGGATAGCAAAACCGGCGCTTTTTGCATAAGAGCGAGCCGAAAAGGTTTTGCTTGCGACCAACTTATCTTACCGATCAGAATCATCGAGGAGGGTTAAAAATGCCGAAATGCAAAGGCTGCCAAGCCGAGATAATATGGATAAAGACGGTAAACGGAAAGAATATGCCGTGTAACGCCGAAAAGACGACTATCGTAACCGAGAGCGGCGAGACTATTGTAGGACATATCCCTCATTGGTCTACTTGCCCTCAATTCAAAAACTTTAAGAGAGGGAGCGATTTAGTTCCGAAGGAGGGAAAATGAGAGTTGATATATTTTCGGAGACCGAAAAAGAAAAATACAACATCATTTACGCCGACCCTCCTTGGAGGTTTAATGTGTGGTCGAGAGACACCGGTTTAGAGCGATGCGCGGATAGGCATTATCCGACGATGACAAAAGAGGAAATCGAAAATCTTCCGGTCAAAGAAATTGCTTGCAAAAACGCCGTTTTGTTTTTATGGGTAACCTATCCTTGTCTTGAACAAGGTTTAGAACTTATAAAGAAATGGGGTTTTACATACAAAACCTGTGCCTTCTCTTGGGTAAAACTCAATAAAAAATCAAATACCGATTTTGTTGGTATGGGGTACTACACGAGGGCGAATAACGAAATCTGCCTTCTCGCAACAAGAGGAAAACCTCTCGAAAGAAAAAACAAGTCGGTTAGACAAATTGTTATGACACCTATCGAGAGACATAGCAAAAAACCAGACGAAGTAAGAGATAGGATAGTTTCTCTCTTCGGCGACTTACCAAGGATAGAGTTGTTTGCACGAGAACACTCGGAAGGTTGGTTCTGCTGGGGAAATGAGGTATAGGAGGTAAAATATGAATTATAAAAACGAAGCAACGGAAATCCTCGAAGAGTTTGCGAGTTCGTATAGCGAGGTCGATAGAAATCGACTTGCAAAAAAACTTGAAGATATTGCAAAGGTGGCGCAAACGCCTCCTCCTAACGCAAAGTACGGAGAGTTGTTGAGGCTCGTAGCCGAGAATCCCTCTCTCCCGGTCGTTCCTATGGTATATTCCGAGGTTGTGCAAGACGACGGCTATGCTTGGTGGCTTGGTTCGTTCGGAGGAGTCTCCGTCGATGAGTATGTAATTTTCAAGTCAAGCAAGTACGACGACGGAAAGTATTATACCAAGGACGACGAGGACGAAATCGAAGAAATTATAGCCGAGTGGGTCTCGGAAGAAAATCCTCAAATGTCCGAGTCGGAGATTTTTGCGGAGGCGCATAGACAAGCCGAGGCTCTTCCTTGGAAGAAGGCAATTCTTGTGTATATAGGTCTCCCGGAGGTTGACGATGAATAAGCGTAAGCACATCGTTTTTATATCTTGGGGCAAGGATAGCCTCGCTCAACTTATCTTGATGATTTTGCAAGGGATTCACTTCGACGAGGTTGTGTATGTCGATATACGCTTCAATAAGAAGCGAAGCGGCGAACACCGCAAAATGGAGGCGTGGATTCCGATAGCAAAGCGGATTCTTTGGGAGAAGTTCGGTATCAAGGTTAAGGTCTTGAAAGCAAAGTACACCTTCCAAGAATACTTTTACAAGCAAAAAGAGAAAGGCGAAAAAGCCGGCGAGATATACGGATTCCCCTACACGATAGGCGCTTGGTGTAATTCGAGGCTCAAAGTCCAGGTTATAAACGAGTACATAAACTCTCTTGATTGCCCGGTTACGGAATATGTCGGAATCGCCTACGACGAGCCTTGGAGATATGTCGACCTCGTTGCAAAGAACAACGAAAAAATCGAATACCGTTCAATCCTCTTCGAGCAGAAGATAACCGAGGAGCAAGCCTTCGAGATATGCCGACCTTATGACCTTATAAGTCCGAAGTATAAATGCGGCGGATTCCGAGGCGGTTGTTGGTTCTGTGTCAAACAATGCTACGCCGACCTCTACGAACTGTGGCGAGAATACCCGGAGGACTTTCAAGAACTCGTGGATATGGAGCAAGAAAGTCCAAACCGATTCAATCGGAATATTCCCCTCTCGGAAATTAAGAAGAGGTTCGAGCAAGGGTATGTACCGAAGCGAATCACAAAACGAAAAAAGATATTCGACTACGATAGACTTGACGAGTATATCGCAGCGAGAAAAAACAAGAAGGAGATACCGGAATGAAAATCAATAAACCAAAAAGACTCAAAACACTTCCTCAATACTTCGAGGAAATCATCAAAGGTAATAAGCGAGCCGAGTTGAGGTTCAATGACCGAGACTTCAAGGTCGGAGACATCTACGAACTCGAAGAGTACGACGGAAAGACCTACACCGGGCGCTCTGTTACGGTGCGAATCACGCATATTCTCGAAGCCTTCGAGGGTCTTGCGAAAGGCTGGTGTATGTTCTCGTTCGTAACGCTCGGAGAGGCGAAAGAGAGTTGCCTCAACAAAATCGAAGAGATTCGACTCATCGGAAGCGCCGATTGCAACCAAACAATGAACGCTCTCAAAGAGTGCGTCGAGAACTACCAAAACAAAGGCTTGTCTTGCGAAATAAACTACAAGCCGACCGTCGAACACGACGAGACCGACTATACGGTTCATAATATCATCGTTATTGGGAGGAAATAACAATGGCAAAGAAAAGAACAATCGACATCTTCGACCTTCTGCCTCCGGAAGCCTTCGTCCAGATAGACGAACTCGGATATAACTTCTTGAAGGAACACGGCTACGATGTAGAAGGCGCAATCGAATCCGAAGAGAAACGGAAGGAAATCAAGAAGGCGCTCAAAGAGAACGGCGAAGAACTCCGCTATTCCGGCGCTTTCAACGACGAAACTCGTGCGATTCTTATATGGTACGAGTTATATAGAGGCAAAGAAAAGGTAGCAACGAGCCTCGGCTTGAAGTTCTTGCCGAAGCCTTCGGAAGGAGGAGAAAATGGAGAAGGACGAGAAGATAGCGAAAATCAAGAAAGACCTTCGCCGGTTACGGAAGATAACGCATAGCGTCGAGGTCGCCTTGCAAGTCAAGGAAAGGCACGAGAGACGGCTTTCCTACCTTGAACGAGAGAAGCCTTCCAAGGAGAACATCGAGGAGGCGCAAAAGATTCGCAAGAATCTCGCCTCCCTCCGAATCGACGATATTATCAAGGAGGCGACGACGCTCGAATCGCTCTATATGGAAGCAATAAGCAAGTTAGAGCCTCTCGATAGGACGATAATCCTGGACGGCTACATAAACGGCAAGGCGTATTGGAAAATCGGTCGAGACATCGGCTACACCGAGGTCGGAATACAAAAGAGAGTCAATAAGATTATAGAAATCTTGGCGAATCTCATATAAAAACCACTATACGAGGCAAAGAGTATTGTCTCGTATAGTTTTATTTGTGCGATAATGTATCGTGAAGAGGAGAAATCCTTTATAGCAGCGTGGTGTAACGGCAACATTCCCGGCTCATAACCGTGGAGATTAGCGGTTCAAATCCGCTCGCTGCAACCATATTGGGGAGTCGCCAAGCGGTAAGGCACGAGACTTTGACCCTCGTATACGAATGTCCGACTCATTCCTCCCCAGCCAAAACCGATGTGTTTCCTCGAAAGAGGTTGCGAGAGTTGTGGGTGCGGTAGTGTAAAAGCAGATAACCCTCAAAAACTTCAAAGGAGACGATATATGAACTTCAAGCAAGCGTTAGAAGCGATGAAGAAAGGACACAAAGTAAAACTCCCTTCTTGGGGAGGTTATTGGGAGTACGACGCTTCCATTGACGGAATTGTGATTCATTGTAAAGAAGGCAACATTCTTTATAATTGCACCGAGAGACTTCTTTACACGGCGGAAAACATCATCTCGGACGAGTGGATTATCGCCGACGAGAACAATACAACCATTCTCGGAGGAGAGGCGACCTTCAACTTCGGAGAGGCTATCAAGTACCTCAAAAGAGGATTCAAGGTTGCAAGAAAAGGTTGGAACGGAAAAGGCATTTATCTTGAAATGCAAAAACCGGACGAAAACTCCAAAATGACCTTGCCTTATATCTACATCGTTACAAATACTCTCGTATCGGATAATCCTCACGCTCCTCGTGGTATCGTTCCGTGGTTGGCTTCACAGACCGATATGCTTTGCGAGGATTGGGTGTTCGTGGATTAAGGAGGCAATATGGCACAAGGCAAGAAGTACAATGACGACTTGAAAGAACGAGCCTTCGCCCTTCTTGCTTGTAACAATAGCGTCGCCTATGTCGCAAAGGAACTCGACCTCCCTTATTCGACGGTCAAGACCTGGGAGAAGAAGTTCCTTGCTCAAAGCGAAGAGTTGGCAAGGCAAGAGAAGGAACGAGACGACGGCTCTCCGAATGACGAAGTTACGAAGTCAAATGATGAATTAGACCTCGCAAAACTTCGCAAAAAGAAAAAAGAAGAGTTTGTCGAGAGCGCTTGGGGTCTCATCTCCAAGTGCGAAACTCTTATAGAGAGACGGCTCAATCGTGCAATCGGAAGCGAAGATGTGATTGACGAACTTCTCGGCGAAATCCTCCAACTCGACCACAAAGAGTTGACCGAACCTCAAAGGAAGGCGCTCTATTCGAGAATCGCTGCTATCAAGATTGAGAATGTCAAGGAACTTGCGGTCGTTCTCGGAACGCTTTACGATAAGCAAGCGCTCGCCAACAAGGAGGCGACCTCTATCGTCGATAACAATGTAACGATAAAGTTCGAGGACTTGTGATATGGATATAACGATTCAAGACATCATCGACAAACGCAAGAAGCGTTGGGAGGAACGCCACGACATCGAGTTCGACAAGGTTCTCGTTCGTGCGTCGGTCGTGAAGATTCTGCAAACGCCCTCTCTCCGAGACGAGATTGTTGCGAGACCGTATCTCTTGATACCTATTGCGTTCTACATAGTCGACAAGAAAAGAAACACCGTTCCGTTCTTCTTCAATGAGGTTCAAGAGGACTTCATAAACAAGTTGGAGACGCTCGGAACGAATAAGCCGTTCTTCGTCCTTAAAGGCAGACAACAAGGCTTTACGAGCGTTATAACGGCGATTCAGTTGTCATTCGCTATCGTTCGTAAGAACTTCTCCGGCTTTACTATGGCGGATAGAACGGATAACACAATGGCGATATTCAACGACAAGGCGAGAGTCGTCTACGATAGACTCCCGGAGGAACTCAAACCTTCCGAGAAGTTCAACTCTCGAAACGAGATGTTCTTCGACAAACTCAATTCGTCTTGGCGTATTGCTACGGCTACCGACCAGGTAGGTCGTTCGAGAACGCTTAACTTCGTTCACTTCTCCGAGGTTGCTTTCTATGAGTGTAACCTCTCCGACCTTCAAGCCGGTATCGGCGAAGCAATAACCGCCGGAGCGATTCAAGTCTACGAGACTACGGCAAACGGATTCAACCAAGCGAAAGACCTCTGGGATTCCGAGAGTTGTCATAACCTCTTCTATGAGTGGTGGCGCTCCCCGGAATATAGGTCTACCGAGTACGAATACCTCGAAACACAAGACCCTTGGCTCATCGAGAGAAAGAAGGTTCTTGAAGCGAAAGGTTGCGATAAGGAACAAATCACTTGGTATTGTAAGAAGTACGACTCTTATCTCGATAAGAACACTATCAAGCAAGAATATCCGATAACACCGACAGAAGCCTTCGTATCGAGTGGCGATTGCGTATTCGATAAAGAGGCTATCAATAACCAAATCGCTCGTTGTGTGTCCTTGCAAGCGCCTCGTAGAGGCTATTTTACCTACAAGAAGGAAGCAATACCGATTCCGAACTCCGAAGGCGTTATGGTAGATGTCGAATGGAAGATAAAAGACATCGAGTTCGTAGAGAGCCGAGACGGATATATCTTCCTCCACGAAGAGCCGAGAGTCAAGGTCAAGGACGGAGAAATCACTCACAAAGCGCCTTACTCCCTCGGAGGAGATACGGCTGGAACCGGCAAGGACTATTTTACCGGGAAGGTTATATGCAACCTCGACGACAAGACGGTTGCAACACTACACAAGCAATATATCGACGAGGACTTATACGCCGAGCAAATGTATTGTCTCGGAAAGTATTACCACGACGCTCTCATCGGTATCGAAATCAACTATTCGAGACAACCGACGAGAATCCTTCAAAAGAAGTACAATTATCCAAACCTCTATATGCGAGAGAGGCTTGACGGTGCTTCGGATAGGTCGGTTATGGACTACGGCTTCGAGACAACCTCTCGAACGAAGCCTATAATCATCGGAGAACTCGTCGAACTTATGAGGAATAATCCCTACATTGAAGAGGATATTCCGACCCTAAAAGAAATGACGACCTTCGTCAAGAAAGAAAACGGCAAGTTGGAGGCAATCGACGGTTGCCACGACGACCTCGTTATGGCGAAGGCTATCGCTCACTTCATATCAAAGAAACAGACACGAACCTGGATTGAGGTCATTCCGACCGATAACGAGTTTATCTCGGAGAACTTCAATCTCGGAGAAGCCGGAGGCAACGAAGGCTTTATGAGTTGGGAGGACTTCTAATGAGCATTTTCAAGAAAATCTTCAAGCGACCTTCTTTAAGAGAGCGTGTAGCGACGCTCGAAAAGGCGGTTGCGGAGTTAAGCAAAAAGACAATATCAAAAACCACCACGGAGCAAGACGAGCCTCCTACGCCTACGCAGATTTTGGACGAGTGGTTCAACGGTAAGGAGGACGACGAATAATGGATTCTATCGAAAGAGTAGAGACCACTACCGAGGTAACGAGCCTCTGGGAAGATTATCAAAACGGTCTCTCGTATCAACAAAGTTCCGGTCTCGCCAAGAACCTTCCGAAGTTCGTCAAGTTCTACGAGGGCGACCAATGGGCAGCACCCACCAAGAACACGAAGAACCTTCCTCGCCCGGTGGTAAACATAATCAAAATGATATGCCGAAACAAGAAGAGCGCTATCCTCTCCGTTCCGGTTAAAATCATTTATCGAGCCGAGGACGATATGGCAGATGTCGAGAAGTTTAACCGCTTCGCCGATTATATTCAAAAGGAACTCGGTCAAGAGGCTCTCGATAAGAAGGCTATCGACGACGGCGTGAAGAAGGGTTCGTACTTCTACCACTATTATTGGGATTCCGAAGCCAAAGGCAAGGACGGAATCGAGGAAGGCGGTCTCCGTTGTGAGATTATAGACCCTCTCAACATCTTCTTCTCCGACCCTACACAAATCGACGAGCAAAAGCAAGAGTGGATTCTTATTGCTTCTCGTGAAAATGTCAAGTCGGTCAAGGCGAAGTGCGACAACGATGTCGACCAGGAGGCTATCGTCTCCGATGAGAACGATAGCAAATACGGAACTATCGAGCAAGAAGGCGACAAACTTTGTACCGTCCTCACGAGATACTTCCGAAAGAACGGCGAGGTCTATTGCGAGAAAGCGACGAAGAATGTCGTAGTAAACAAGCCTTTCGCTATCACTCCGAATCTTGCCGAGGCTGGCAAGGTTCTCGGCTTTGAGGAGGACGCTCCGAACAACTCTCTCCCGGACAATCACGACACGGGGAGCCTTGTGCCTACGAGCGTTAAGGCGTACCTCTATCCTATCGTCGTAGGAAACTACGAGATAAGAGAGCGTTCTATTTACGGTCTCGGAGAGGTCGAAGGTCTCATTCCGAATCAAAAGGCAATCAACTTCAACCTCGCTATGTCTCTCTTGAACAATCAAGAGTTGGCTTGGGGCAAGTATGTCGTTCTTCCTAACGCCCTCAAAGGTCAATCTATCACTAACGAACCGGGTCAAGTCCTTATCGACTACTCCGGAAGCGGTCAAGGTATTCGTAAGATGTCGGAGCAAGCGATTCAATCGCAACCTCTTCAACTCATCGACACCTTGACGCAACTCACGAGAGTCGTTACCGGCTCTACGGAGGTTATGACCGGCGAGACGCTCGGCGCTGGTATGTCCGGCGCTGCTATCGCTCAACTTCAATCGCAAGCGCAACAACCGGTTGAAGAGTTGAAGGACGCCTTCTGGCTCGTTAAAGAGAAGCAAGGCAAGGTTCTCGCTCAATTCTTCAAACTCTACTACACCGAGAAGGAGTTTACCTTCGTCGAGGAGCAAGTGCCTACGGACGAAAACGGCGTTCCTATGCAAGGCGCTCAATCCGAAGAGGTACAAATGACCGATGTGTTCAGTAGCCAAGACTACGAACACACCGAGTTCTCCGTTGTTGTAGAGGCAACCGCCGGAACGAAGGCTTCCGCCGCCGGCGACATCAACGCTCTCGATGTGCTTCTTGCCAAGGGAGCAATCTCTATGAAAACCTATTTACGAGCATATCCGAAGGACGCTCTCTCGAATAGGTCGGAGATTCTCAAAGGTATCGAAGCGGACGAGCAAGACCAAATCAAGCAACTCACTCAACAACTTCAACAAGCGCAAGCGCAGAATATCGAACTTACAAAGGTTGTTGAGCAACAAAAGGCGACGGTAGACCAGGTTATAGCCGTTATTAAAGAGAATAACACGCTCAAAACCTACATCGCAAATATGTATACGGAGGCTTCCTTGAAGATTCGAGAAGGCAACCGTCAAATTCAAATGGGTAACGCCAAGATTGCGGAGACGACCAAGGACGCTTCCGATATGGCGCAACACATTTACAACAATATGGGAGGTCAAGCGAATGTTATGCCCCAAGTGCAAAACGGAGGCAACGGTCAAGCGAATCAAGGGTAAAACCGTATATGTTTGTCGTAAGCCGACTTGCCCCTTTTATAAAAAGCCTATCAAGGCTCAATCCAACCGATAGTCAATAGGTCGCTCCTATAACTATACAAAAATCTTACGCAGCAATAGCGGAAAAATGCAAAGGAGAACTTCTTATGCCAGAAGAAATTAAAACAGCGCAAACAACCGTAGACACGGAGGTCGATAGCCACGCTGATGTCGACACCACCAAGGACGATGTAAACGATGTTGAGTTCACGGACACTCCGGGAGAACCGCAAGGCGGAACTACCGCTACGAAGGAAACCGGAACTACTCAAACAAAGGAACAGAACTCCGAAAACGCTCGCCGTAGGCGTGAGGCAGAACGCCAAGCCGAACTCGAAAGAGCGAAGGCGGCGGTAAGAGAACAAACCATTATCGAGACTCTCGGAGGCAAGAACCCCTACACCAACGAGGAAATGAAAGACCACGCCGATGTTGAGGAATACCTCGCTATGAGAGAAATCGCCAAGAACGGCGGAGACCCCCTCTCGGACTACTCGAAGTTCCAAAAGCAGAAGGAACGAGAAAGAGTCGAGCAAGCCGACAAAGCAGCGAAGGAAAAGGAATGGTATCGCAAAGACCAAGAGGATTTTGCAACCAAGCACCCGGAGGTCAATCTCCAAACGCTTATCCAAGACCCTCAATTCCAAAAGTTCGCAAGCGGTAAGGTCGGTGTACTCCCCCTCTCGGAAATCTACGAAGGCTTCATCGAGGTAGTTACCGAGTATGAAAAGAAGGCGAAGGCTATGGCGAAGCAAATGCTCGCAAACCAAAAGGCTTCTCCCGGCTCTCTGTCAAGCACGAATCCGACCGATAGTGGCTATTTTACGAAAGAGCAAGTTCAAAAGATGACCCAAGCGGAAGTCCACGAGAACTATGACAAGATTCGTGCAAGTATGCGTAAGTGGAAATAAAAAATAATTAACAAGGAGGAAATACATTATGGCATACCAAAACTTTATCCCTACCGTGTGGAACGAAGGGATTGAAAGAGAACTCGAAAGAATTTGCGTGTTCGCCGAAGATTGCAACCGCAAGTACGAAGGTTCTGTCAAAGAAAAAGGCGAGTCCGTCAAGATTCTTGGCGTAGGCAAGCCTACTATCAAGAGCCTTGCAAAGGCTAACAAGAACAACGACATCGACGCTCCGGAGGAAATCGAAGATACTTCCGTTATTATGTACATCAACCAGATTCGCTACTTCAACTATATGGTAGGCGACATCGACAAGGCGCAAGCGGTTGGTGGCATTATGGACGCTCTCGAACAAGAGACTTCCGAAGGTCTTGCAAACGAGGTAGATACCTACATCGCAAGCAAGGCGGTAGACGAGTCTGTTAAGGCTCTCTACGGCAACACTCCGGTTAAGGTTGTTGCAAACGAGAACGCCGGCACCGGCGAGAAGTATGTTCTCGATATTCTCGACGAAGCGCTTCAAAAACTCTACGAGAACGATGTTAAGTCGACCACCAAGATTGTCGTTACTATCTCTCCTCGTTTCTTCACTCTCTTCAAGAGAGCGTACATCAACAAGGACACCGATAATAGCGAAATGCTCAAAAACGGTAGAGTTGCGAAGTACGGCAACATCATCGTTAAGATGTCGAACAATGTTCACAGAACGAGCAACGGTGCGGTCGATAACATTATGATTCGTACCCAGAGAGCAATCGCTTTTGCGAAGCCTCTCACTCACACCGAGCCTTATCGCCCGGAAAAGAAATTCGCTGACGCCGTTAAAGGCTTCATTCTCTTCGACGCAAAAGTCGTTCGTCCGAAGGAAGTCATTAACATCAATGTCAAGTACGCATAAGGAGGTAAAGAACTATGGCTTTGACTATGAGAAATACTATTGCGGAGGTTACGCTTGAAGCGCTTACCGCAAACACCGCAAAGGCTATTGCTTGGAACGAGAAGGACGAACACACCGTTCTCGTTATCAATGCGGCTGCTCAAACCGACCTTACCGTTAAGGCTGGCAACGGAATCCAGGGTGTAACCGACCTCGTGCTTACCGTTCCCAAGGGCGTGAGCCTTGTAAAACTCGAAAGCGGTAGATTCAAGAATGTGTCTGGCGCAAACAAGGGCAAGGTTATCGTCGTTTCGACCGGTACGCCCAGCGTTGGCGTTGTAGCGCTCGTTTAAGAAGCAAACAAAGAGCCTATCTATTGGTTAGGTAGGCTCTTTTATGCAATTAAAGGGCGAAAATTGCTCACAAGGAGATGATTTTATGAAATTAGGAGACATCAAAATTGAGGCGTTAAAGTTGATGTTCGTCAATATGGGAGACGACATCGACATCGAGAGCCTCGAAACCTACGCCCAAGATGAAATCTACAAAAGTTATCTCGTGAATATGCCTGGGGCGATAAATCGTTGTTTTGCGAGCATTGAAGAGAAGAGAGTCCTTCCGTCCAAGTCAAGGACTTTGCAACGCTCCGAGGCGCTTGCAAGTGGCGGATTCGTGCGCTTTGACCTCGCTTCCCTTATCTCCGACTTCTTCGACATTGATAGAATCGTGAGGGAAACCTCCGACGGAGACTACGAGGGCGATTGCGACTACACGACCGAAGGCGACACGCTTGTTCTTGACCGATACGAGGAAGAGGACGGTGTAACCTACACGGTTCTTTATAAGCCGACTATCGAGAGGATAACCTCTTCGACCGACGACAACACGGAAATCGCTATTCCCAACAATATCGCTGCATATATCCCCTACTTCTTGAAGGGAGACCTTTATCGAGACGACGAGCCGAACGAGGCGAGCGAGGCTCGAAATTGGTACGAGCAAGCGATGAACGAGATATACCTCAAAAAAGAACACAAGACGAATAGAATCAAGTCGGTCTATTCGCAAACGGAGTAAAGCCTATGAAAGCGAATACCAACATCACTCTCAAAAATAGGCGAACTCTCACGCTCGGAAACTTCAAGGGCGTAGACTTTTCCTCTTCTCCGTTGAGCGTTCGTAGCGATAGAGCCTCAAATATGAGGAACTTCATCAACGAGTACGGCGTCAACAAGAAGAGAAATGGTTGGAACGAACTTCTCAAAATCAAACACGGCGGAGTGGCGCAGCGCATAAACGGTATATTCGAGTATGTGAACGGCGACCGCCGAGAGATGTTAGTTCACGCCGGAAAGAGATTTTATCGTCTTACGAAATCCGACGGAAAGTATTCGTACCAAGACATCACGCTTTCCTCTACCTACGCTCCGGCGAAGTGCGATGTAGGACTTCTTAAAGACCAAAGAAGCCAAGCCTTCTTTAATAAAGGCAAGGCGTATATTATCGGTTGCGGAGACTACCTCGTATACGGAACTTGGAACGACGGAGGCTCTTACGAACTCCGAAGGGTGGCAAACAACGAGGACACTTATATTCCGACGACTACAATCTCTATCGACCCGGACGATGTTATGGACGATACGAGAGGAAGCCTCGACGATATAAATTGTCTATCGAGGAAGCGTATCAACCAACTTCTCGGAAGTGCCGAAGCGAACAAAACCTGGACGCTCGACGCCGGGGAAATTGACGACGGAACGGCGGTAGAGATTAAACTCGAAACCGTCGAAGGCTCGGAGGAAAACGAGGTCGCCGTCGAATACCTCATCAAGAACAACCAAACCGACAAGACAAAACTCTATAAGGTAGCCAAGAACGGAACGGCTATGACGGCGGAAGAGTGCGGTTCGCTCGTTTATGCAACCGGTAAAATAACGCTCTCTATCTCCTCCGCTCCTCAAATCGAGAACAGAGATAACATTTATGTTACCTACGAACACTCGAACGAAGGCTATCTTGAAAGGATTATGAATTGCAACTTCGGAATCCTTTTCGGCGTAGACGGTAACACCGACCGACTCTTTTTGAGTGGCAACTCGGATTATCCGAATATCGACTTTCACTCGGAAATGGACGACTACACCTACTTTGGAGACCTCAACACCGCTTCAATGGGAAGCGACTCGGTTGCGGTCAACGGCTACGCTCGACTTTCCGATAGTACGCTCGTAATCTACAAGGCGGAAACCGGGCAAGAGGCAAGTATCTTCTACCGCACCGGCTCTTATAGAGAATCCTACGATTCGAGCGGAAACCTTGAATCTATCCGAGGCGTATTCCCAACCTCCGCCGGAAGTATAGGCGAAGGCGTTGTGAGTCGTTACGCTTGCGTAAACTTCGCCGGCGATAACATCATTCTCTCGAAGAATGGCGTTTTCGGAATCGTACTTGCGGAGAATGTCGCAACGACCGAGAGATACACAAGAGAACGCTCTCGTTCTATCAACGAAAGGCTCAAAAGACACGAGAACCTCTCCGAGGCGGTCGGAATCGTTTATAAGAACCGCTACTACCTCGCCGTTGACAATGTATGCTATATCGCCGATTCGAGATATAAGTATACCTCCGAGGATAGCGTAGACGGCTCGTACAACTACGAGTGGTGGTTCTGGGATAATGTTCCGGTTCGTGTGTGGGCGAATATCGGAAACGAATTATACTTCGGAAGCGCCGACGGTCAAGTCTGTGTGTTTGACGATGAATACACCGATAGAACCTACCAACAAAGCGCAGCCGGAGACCTCGCTCTCGACATCTCGGACAACAAGATAACCTACAACCAAAATATCGACATCGCCCTCTCGGAAGGCGATAGAATAACCTTCTCGACTAACGGAATCTACGCTCTCGCTTCGGATAGCGTCGTCGTAGAAAACGGTCGAATCAAAACCACCGAGGACAAGATATTCTCCTTCCACGACGGAATGGAGGTATACGCCGACAATGTAGGCGATAGCGGACTTTCAATAAACACGAAATACTATGTTCGTGAAATCGACGCCGGCGAATGTACTTACTCGCTCGAAGATAGGAGCGGTAACGAAATCGCCCTTGCAAGCGGAGGCTTCCGCCTCTACCGTTCAATCTCAAACACCGAACTTTACATAACGAATATAACCGAGGACTCGTTCCAGGTTAAAAGTTATAAGGCGGCGGACGAGTTGATTCTTGCAAGTTATAACGGCGTAGTTCCTACGACACCGCTTGCCACTTTCGCTCATATCCAAAATGTTGTGGCGGAGTTCTATACGCCGGTATTTGACCTCGGAACGAACGAGTCGAGCAAGACTCTCTTAAAAATGACAATCTCTACCGAACCGGAAGTCAACGGAAAACTCTCCTTTGGTTACGAGACGAGGAATGTAAATAAACTCATCAACGCCAAGGGAATCAATGTGTTCTCCTTCGATAACTTCTCCTTCGAGAACTTCTCGTTCGATACCGGATTCGCCAACAGTTATTCGGTTAGAAGCAACGAAAGGAACTTTAACTTCATTATCTTCCGCTTCGTCTCCGATAACGATAGTAATTGCATAGTGAACACCTTCACTATCATTTACAAAATCAACAAAGCAAACAAAGGAGTGAAGTAGTATGGCAAAAGTACATAAAACAAGCGCCGAAGTCAAATCGGCGATACAAAGAAAATCCGCTTACTCGCTCCCCAACAACCCCACGGATTCCGGCTTTAAGGCAAGCGATATTCGTAACGCCTTCTATAAGCCTATTATCGACATCACGAACTCCGCCTTAACGGAAATCGACCGAATCGTCGAGGAACTCAACGGCGTGTTGGGTCTCGCTACGAAAGATGTGGACGCTATCGAGAATGTTGCCGGCTTGAACTATCACGGCTCGGACGGCTTGATTTATTCCTTCAACGGAAGCGCCTTCACGGTTAGCGGAAACGACGAACTCGAAGGCGAGGTTTCCATTCCTTCCTCCGTGTTCTATCAAGACAAATACTACCCGGTGGTCGCTATTGCGGCGAACGCTTTTAGTGGTAGCAAAATCACGAAGGCGGAGATTGCTTCGTCTGTGGAGACCGTCGGAGAAAAGGCGTTTTACGCCTCCACTCTTACCTCGGTTAAGTTCTACGGAAGCGCTTCAATCGGAGCGAACGCTTTCTACGCTGGGCGTGTTGCGTTTAGCGTACCGAAGGAATACCTCTCCGCTTACGAATCGTCGCTTGCAAGTTATAAAAAGACGCTTGTAGGCTTCGATACGATAGCCAACAACGCTCTCAATATCGCAGCGCTCTTCCGAGATAAAGTCGATAAGATTATCGGAGAATCCGCAAACGAGAGGGCGTACATCATCTCCAAGACCGGAGCGCAAATCACGAGAAAGTTGGTTACAACTCCGACCGACGGAGAAATCCCGGTATACTTAACCGGCGGAAGAATCCCGGTCAAGACTCCTCAAACGGACGACGACGCAACGCCGAAGGGATATGTAGAAGATAGGCTCGAATCTATGGGCGCATACATCGCCTTCTCGATAGACCCTACAAACTACAAAATGACGATTCAGTTGAAGAACGAGGACGGAACGGTTTTGAGTTCCGGCTCGGTCGACCTTCCTCTCGAAAGTATGATTCTCGGAGCGAAGTACGCAAACGGAATCCTCTCTCTCAACATCAAGACCGCCGACGGCTCGATGAACAACACCGTTATTGATGTCAACATCTCCGACCTTATCTCCGGTCTCGTTAGCGACGACACCTTCGAGGCGGAGGTTGGAAGGCTTGACGGAAGAATCAATCAAGCCAACAACGCCCACCAGGCGCTCGTTGCGGAGGTAGACCAAAAGGAAATCTATGCTCACGCCGCCTTCCACTCGGAAGAGGCGGAGACCGCAAGGAACTATACCAAGGGAGGCAAGACGGATAAAAAATTCCGTGAAATTGAGGCTATCGGCGCAACGAACCTCTCCCTCTCGCTCGACAAGGATTATAAGTTGACCGTAAAACTCTTGAACAAGAAGGGCGTGGTTATTGCCGACGGTATGGTTGACCTTCCTATCGAGAGCCTCATCACAAAGGCTTCGTATAGCAATAAAATCCTTACGCTTACCTTCCAGAGCGGAGACACCTTGAAGGTAGACATCTCCTCGATTATAAGCGGTCTCGTACCGGACGCAAGAACTATCAACGGAAAGAACCTCAAAGCGGACATCACGCTCACGGCTTCCGATGTAGGCGCTTATGCAAAAGACGAGACTTTCAACAAGTCGGAGGTAACGAACCTTCTCGGAAATCAAAAACAAGAACTCCTCGTCGGAATCGAGGAACACCAGGTTGTCGGTTACGCTTACTCTTCCACCGAGGCGGAGAAAGCGAGCGGTTACATCAAAGGCGGCGGAATCGACAAAGCGCTCAAAGCACTCGACAAGAGACTCTCTACTCTTGAAGATAAATAATTTTAGGAGGACAAAACAATGCTTTTAGAGAAAACGAAAATCTATGGCGTGGATAATGTAGGACAATCGAGTCCTACTTTAACCAGAACGGACGCAGCCGTAGGACTCGGCTACACTATCGGAACGAGCGAAATTCAAAGCGACTTCGATAGATGTTTTCCGTGGTGTGAGATGAAGGAGGTTACGGACGAGTTCGGAAATGTCTTTATCCGTGTTCCCAAGTTCTACACCAAAATCACGAAAAATGCAAACGGCACTTATAAGCACCAAATCTCTGGTTGTCGCTACGACGGCTTCGGCACTCTCTTTGTAGACGGCAAGGGTAACGAACTTGACTATATCCTCATCGGTAAGTACGAAGGTTCTTACGACTCCGAACATTCGAGAATGATGTCGAAGAGCGGTCAAACGGTAAAGGTAAGTATCACGCTTCCGAACTACCGCAAGGCTTGTATGGCGGTCGGCGAAGGCTACCAGCAATACGACTTCCTTATCGACGCTATCATCAAGGAACTCTTTATGATTGAGTTTGCGACTACGAACTGTCAATCCATTATGAAGGGATTTACTCACGGCGACAACACCGCCGCCCTCATTACCGGTCATACCGACAATGTAAAGACGGCTTCTGGCTCGTACAACAACAATCACGACCTCGAAGTAGACCCTTGGGTCGATACTACTTGCAACACCGACGCTCTTCACGCTTGCAAGTACAGAGGAATCGAGAACCCTTGGGGTAACACCTGGACTTGGTGCGACGGTATCAACTTCAAGAAGGAGAAGATTTATATTTGCGAATCTCCTACCGATTACGCTTCGGATAAGTACGACGCTCCGTACACCTATGTCGGCGATAGACCCGGCGAAGGCTATGTAAAGGCGGTAACTCCTTTTGCGAAGAATCCCCTTCTCGGCTATGTGTCGGAGGTTGGCGGCGGAAGTACCACTTACTACTCCGACTACTCCTATTATGCAGACGGTGGAACCGTGCTGTTTTGCGGTGGGTCTTGGAGCAGCGGCGTCTACGCCGGTTTGTGGTATTGGGGTGGTTACTCCTCCTCGTCCAACGCTTACGGTTCCTTTGGCGGTCGCCTTTGCTATAAACCTCTTTAAGAGAGGGATTATAAGGGAGACACATCTCCCTTGGAAATAAAACAAAAAACTTTATAGGGTCGTGTGTGCAGCCCGTGCTGAATTGCGGTGGGAATTGGAACAACGGCGACAACGCCGGTTTGTGGAATTGGAATGGTAACAACTCCTCGTCCAACGCTAACGGTAACATTGGCGGTCGCATTTTAATCGAAAATTATTATGTAGCACACACAATCCTTGCCCCTTGGCAAAAAACACTTCGCAAAGAGGACGGTTTAGTAGGTTTATTCTCGAAAGACCGTGAGGAGATTAAAAGGATTATGAAGAGAGTTGGTTTCTTATACGAAAAGGCTTGCGATATAGACCTTATCCGCTACGCTATACGCCAGGCGGCGAAGGGCAAGACCAACAAACACTATATAGCGAAGGTTCTTGCGAACGAGGAATCTTACGCTTTGAAAATCAAGGAAATGCTCGAAAGCAACACCTTAAAGTTGAGTCCGAATCGACAAATCGTTTTGTTCGACCACTCTTGTATGAAGGAGAGACTCATTACCGTTCCGAAGTTCTTCCCAGACCAAATAATCCATTGGGTAGTCGTTCTCGTTTTAGAGCCTATCTTCAAGAAGGGAATGTATCGTTTTAATTGCGGTAGCGTTCCGAGTCGAGGAGGCTTGGAGGCGAAGAAATATGTAGAGCGTGTTCTCAAAGATGAGAAGGTTCGTTATGTTGCAAAGTTGGATATATCGAAGTTCTTCAATAGCGTTCGCCCTCACTACTTAATGGCTATGTTTCGGAGGAAAATCAAGGACGAGAAGTTCTTGCGCCTCATAGAGGCGATTCTTGAAAACGGAGGCGATTGTCTCCCTATCGGATATTATACTTCTCAATGGTTCTCTAACTTCTTTCTTGAAGGTTTCGACCACTTCGTAAAGGAAGAGTTGAAAATCAAATACTATGTACGATATGTCGACGATATGGTTCTACTCGATACGAACAAGCGAAAACTCCGCAAGGCTATCGAGGAAATCGAGAAGTATCTCGGCAACATCGGATTGAAACTCAAAGCGAACTATCAAGTATGGAAGGTGCATAGCCGACCGATAGACTTCGTTGGGTTTAGGTTCTACAAAGACAAAACACTTTTGAGGAAGAAAATCTTCTTTCGATTGTGTCGCCGAGTGAGGAGAATTAGGAAAACCGGGTATATCACGGTTCGCCAAGCGCAAGGGATATTATCTTTACTCGGCTGGCTATGTCATATCAACGGTTGGAAGTTCTATAAGGAGCGGATATATCCCTATGCTCCGAAATGGAAACTCAAACTCATCGTGAGCAATCACGCTAAAAAATTAAATTCGGAGGTACGAAGAAATGAAATTCAGCAAAGCAAAGTGGTTAGAGTCTGCTAACGCTCAAATCGAGCAAGGTATTCTTTCCCAAAGAGAGGTCGACGACGCTCTCGACATCTGGGTCAACGAAATGGACGGCAAGACCGAGGAGGAAATCAAAGCCTCCGGCGGCGAAGTCAATCCTATGTGGCTCGTATGAAAATAACAATCGAAAACATCTGCTCTATCTGTGAGACCGGAGGAGGTTGCGACGAACCTTGTGAAAAATGGTACGATTGCCTCGAAGGTAAGCCGGTCGACTTCGGTCTCGTAGATGAGGAAGGAGAAAACAATGAAAAAAAGTAAGATAGTAGTTTTATTTATTCTTGGTTTTGTTCTCGGAGCGCTCGCCGCCGTCGGCGTGTACTTTTTGACCGTCGGAGAAGTGGCTTGGCAAGAGTATGTCGAGACCAAGTTGATTCCGAATGTCGTTCTCGCCCTCTCGGCTATCTCGGCGTTATGCGTTGCGGCGCTTCCTATTATAAGCAAAATCCAAGTCTCTGTCGCCAAATTCAACCAGGCTACGAGCGATGTAAACGCTACGGTAGAAAACGGCAAAAAGACCGACGAGAAACTCGCCGAGCAAGACCAAAAAATTGAAGCCTTCTCGGAGCGCTTCGATAAAATGGAAGAGATGTTTAACGCCGGTATCGCTTCGGTAAAATCCGCCGCCGAGAACTCGGAAAAGATATTGAGGCTTGGCTTCTGTAACACCGAGGAACTCGTGAAGAAAGGCTATGCGACGGAAATCGAAAAGGTAGGTGCGAAAAATGAGCAAGACGAAGAAGAAGCCTAACCTCCGATTGAGGCTCGTTCTCCTCTATATCGGAAGTTTTATCACTTGTATCGCCCCTCTTCTCGTGTGTTTCATCGTAAATTGGGATAAATATACCAAGACACCAAGCGACACCGTGAAGTTGTGTATCGGCGGTATGCTTGCCGTGTTCTTCCTTTTCTTGAAGGTTATCGGCAAACTCAAAATGCCTCGAAGAATTGTATTGTTCGGTATAGTCTTTATTATGGCATACTTATTACAAGCAATACTCGACGACCTCATTTTGTTAAGCAGTATGGCTCTCGCCGGGGAGTTCCTCGATTTTGTATGCTTCCAAAGAGCAATCCGAATCACGAAAGAGAATATCCTCATCGGCAAGACCGCAGACACGACCACGGCGCAAGTCGAGGAAGTTCTCAAAAAATACATAGGGAGGGTTTAATGTATGAACGAGAAAATTAGAGATTTTTTTCGGAATAATCTTGGCTATTTTATAGTCGGATTCGCTTCCGTTGTTTACATCTTGACCGCCTTCCTTACGATAGACCAGACCGGGAAGTCTCCGGCGCAGATTATCGCCGACGGCGCTATTGCGTTCTTTCTCGGTCTTTTTATAAACCGTATCTTCGACCTTCAAGGTATGATGAGCGGCGACCGTGAGGAAAGAGTTCAAGCGACCAAGGAGGAACACGGAACTATCGTTCTTCGTATCTCTCCCCATATCGACAAACTTGACGATTGGTGCGAGGAAGAAAACAAGCGCAACTACAAGATTCAAAGAACGAAGATTCTCGCTCGTGTAGGTCTCAAATACGACGATTGCTTCGACGAGGACGGCGTTGCGAAAGATTGGCGACCAAACGAGGCAAGCCTCCAAGTCAAAGGTCTCAAACGAATCGAGCAACGAAAGGTTCGTGGTTTCCTTAAAGCCGTAAACTTGAAGTTGACCCCTCTCTCCGCCGGCGAACTTACAAGCGAAGGCGGAAAGCAGCAAGACCCCTTCTACTTCGGACGAACCAAGGCTCAATACGAGGCTCAACATAGTCTCGGAGACCTTATCTCGAAATTCGGTACGGCGATTATATTCGGCTACTACGGCGTTTCTCTTATAGAGAACTTCGACTATGCGAGACTCATCTGGACGACCTTGCAAGTGGCTTTATTCCTTGTTATGGGCGTGATTAAGATGTATCAAGCGTACAACTTCGTCGTAGACGAGTTCCGTGGGAGAATCGTCAAGAAAATCGACAACTTGCAAAAGTTCGATAACTATATCAAGTCTCTACCTCCTCCCTCGGTAGAGCCGGTTATTCCGACCGAAACGGAAGAAGAAAAACCTACGGAGGTAAACGAAGATGAGTAAATACGGAAACTCGTATTCCGGCAACGACTTCCTTGAATGGTGGAAAACTCACTACGGAACGGACTACGACGGCAAGAGCGGAATCGTAAAAACCGAAGGAATGACCGACGAAGATGTTGCAATCGGTAAGAGCCTTCTCAACTCGTATAACGAGCAACAGTTGCTCACGCAGCAATATAACGAGAATGTGGCGACCGAGACCGACAAGTACAACTCTTTGATTGAAAGTTCCGACAAGGCGTATGATTCTCAACTCGCCGGAGCGCAAGCGGAGTACGACACGAGCGCAAAACTTCTTCTTGATAACTACAACAAGAATAGCGCTACCGCAAAGGATATATACGACCGCAACACGGCGGAACTTCTTGCGAACTACGGCACGGCGCAAGACGCTCTTGATAAGAGCAAGCGTCAATCCCAACAGAACGCAAGTATCACGCTTGACAAGTTAAAGAAGTATCTTCCTTCGCAAATCAAGGCGCAAGGTCTCGGAGGTCTCGGCGTGAGCGAGTCCTCTATGCTTCAAGCCTATAACAACTACAATAGCGAAATGGGTTCTATCGAAAGTGGCTACCAAGAGAGCAAGACCAACCTCGACACGAACTACAATACCAACAAGAACGCCTACGATACCGCCTATCAAGAGACCCAAGGAAGTCTCGACGAAATGTACGGTCAAAGCAAGGCGAACCTTGATAATTCCTTCAACACAACGAAGGTAAATCTCGAATCGGCGAAATCCCAAGCAAGTGATACCTTCAAGGCGCAACTTGCGGACTCTCTCGCAAAGTTAAAGCAAGGCTACGACGCCGGTATTTTTGCTTCCGATAAGGACGCTAACGGCAATCTTCTCGTAGACAATGTTCTCCAAGAGTACGCTAAAATGCTCTCCGAGGAGCAAGGCGTGAACTATGCAACCGCCCTCGAAGCGATTCGCAACGCCGTCTTTACAACCGGCGACGAGATGAACGCCTTTGTAGAGCAATATAGAGGCAAGGTCAACGACCAACAACTCGCAGCGCTCTTCCAGGAGGGAACGAATGTAGCGAATGTAAACGCCGAAAATGCTCGCCAAGAAGGAATCAAAAAGACCGAGCAAGAACAAGCGCTTGCTTTCAGCAGCGCCCAGGAAGCAATCATCAATAGCGGTCTCTCCTCGCAAGAAGAAATGAACACCTTTGTAGAACAGTTTAGAGGAAAGGTTAGCGATTCTCAATTTGCTTCGCTCCAAGCAACGGCACAAGCAACCGTATCGTCGAACATCTCCGGTAAGTATACGACTCAAATGGGTGTTGTTCAAGACGGACTCGCACAAATGCTCGCCGAACCGAGCAACTACACAACCGACGGCACGAAACTTACGGAACAAGGTAGACAAAAAATGCTCGACTATATCGAGCAAAACAAGGCGTCTATCGGCGACGCAAACTACACGGCTCTCAAAACGCAAATTGAGGGAATGGCGTTCTATTCAAACAGCGAGAGAAATTCGAGTATTGCGACCGCTATCAACGCCTTTACGAACAACTCGAACTTCAACTCGCAACTTTCTCAATACTACGACGCCCTCAATATTCTCGAATCCCACAAAGGAACTCTTACCAATGAAGAGTATAACTCTTTCTTGGCTCAAATCAATAGCGGCACGAGGGTTGATTATAGCAACTACTATGTTCAAGGTTTGGGTAGCGGTAGGAATAACGATGATATTGATATTACTATCGGTTCTACGAGTAGAAACAGAGACACCGAGTACGACCTCCTTTGCGGAGATGAGGTAACGAACGATTCCGCAAAGAAACTTTTGAATAAGTTGACTACCGGAACGGAGAGCGTAACTCCGAGCGAAGGAAAGTTGTGTGTCGTGGCAAATAGAATGTACATTTACACATCAAAGGGTTGGAGAAATGTCAAGCCGGATAATAGCACGAGCGCCTTGTCTAATGCAATATCCGCCTTTCTTACCACCGGGAAGAGTTCCGGAAACACTAAATCGAGTGAACCGGTTACATACCCTTCCGATAGTGAAATTTCCAACAAGGCTCAAAGCGGTACGCTTACCTATAACGATGTCGCAAAGTACAACCCCGGCATAAGAACGCAAAGTGAGTTCGCTCGTGGAAACAACGCAGATAAGCAAAAGTACGGCACTTATCAAAATTATCTTAAAGCGATGTACGAGAAATATAAACCATAATAGGAGAAAAGAATGGCTACATATAATCTAACTCCTGCTGAAAGAAGAGCAAGAGCGCAAGCGATAGTACAAGCGCGCGAAAACCGCATTTCTTATTCCAACTATTTAAGAGATAAGAAGGCGTTAGAGGAAATGCAAGAAGCCGAAAGACAAAGGCAACTCGAAGAGGAAAGTCGAAACAATAGCGCAAACTTCCTCGTTCGTGGCTTATCCACTATCGGAGATGTCGTCGGAAATGTACTTACCGGAGCGGTTAAAGGTCTCGAAGGTATCGTAGACCTTGGAATCGCCGCCGTTGGTGCGGTCGGTGGAATCTTCTCCGATGATTTTCAAGACACAATGAGGCAAGCGGTATCATACGACTTCGCCGGAGAGATTGTTGGCAATCCTCTCCAAGAGGCTATGAAATACTCCTACCTCGAAAACGGCGGAATCGTCGAGCAAGTATCGAGTGGTATCGGTCAAATGCTCCCGGCGGTTATCGCTACCATAGCAACATACGGAGCATACGGCGGCTTTGCCGCCGGTGCTTCTGCTGCACAAGTGGCGGCGGCACAAGCGGCGGCACAAACCGCTTCGCTCGTTACCTTGGGCGTGAGCGCCGCCGGTACATCTACCGAAGAAGCCTTCAACGAAGGTGCAAACTACTACGCCGGTCTTGGATATGGCGTAGCCTCCGGTCTTGTAGAAGTAGGAACGGAAAAACTCTTCGGTGGCGCAACGAAGGCTCTTACCGGCGCTGGCGTGTTTGACGGTATTACAAAGTCCGTAGCGGAAACCGGCTGGAAGAGAGTTGCAAGAAACGCTCTCGAAGAAGGTGCAGAAGAAGTTATCGCCGAACTCGCTCGTCCGGCGCTCAAAACTATTTACAAGGGAACGGACGCTCTTTCCGAATACGGCGAAGGAGAATATTGGAAAGGCGTTGGAACGGCTGGTCTCGTAGGCTCTATGACCGCTCTTGCTTATAGTGGCTCTATCGGCTACGGATTGTCGAAGGCTGGTATCGGTTACTCTGGCAAAGAAGCCGACATCTCCGACTCCCTCACGGAAATCGGCTCTCTTCGTGAAAGAGCAATCAATTTCCAAGCGGAAGATACGCTCGACGAAACCAACGAGCGCAAGATTGCCGACGCAACGAAGAAGAACTATCAAAATATCGAAGGCGTTCTCAAATCCGTCTCCGAAACTCGTAGAGCGAAACTTATCGAGAAGTTTAGTCTCTCGAAGGCTTTTAACGCCGACGGAACTATGAGCGAGCAATTAAGCGCTTGGTTCAACGGAGATGTAACGGAGGCACGAGTGAACGGTTCTACCGAGAACGACGATTATACGCCACTTGCAAGTCCTAAAAAGACCTCCTATTCCTTCTCTTTGCGTGGCAACGAAGCGACGATTCAATCCGACCTCGATAGGCTCTCCGAGAATAGAGCGCAAGCCTACCTCGAAGAACATCAAGCGCTCGGAGAAAACATCACTATCGAGCAAGCAAGAGAAGCGGTTGGAAAGTTCTCTGTACTTACTTCCGAGATGTCGGACAAGGCGAAGGCGGCTCGTCGCAAGTTTAACAAGGCTCTCAATGCCCTCAATAGAATCTCCGGTCTCAATACCTCCTTCGTTATCACGGAGGCGAACGAGACCTTCGACGGCTCTCTCGTGGATAACGAGAGAATGTATATAAGCGCCGACGCTTTCGAGAATGACACCTGGGCGGAGACTATCGTACACGAAGTTACCCACCTTGAAGAAGGTTCGGAAGAATACGCAAAAATGGTAGACTTCCTTCAATCCGACGATATTCTTGTCGATGTTCAAACCGAAAGTGGAGAGGTCAAGAGGATTCCTCTTTGGCAAAAAGCACAAAGCGCCGTTCTCGGAAAAGACTACGGATTCGATGAGAACAAAATCAAGGTTATCTCCGAAAAGGTCAACGCTCAAATGGGTCTTACCCCGGAAGAGGTAAAACTTTATAGAGAGTTTATGACCGAAGTCGCAGCGCACGAGACTCAATACCTTCTCGGAACGGAAGCCTTCATCGACAAGATTGTTGCTTCCGACCGCTCCCTCGCTCGTAAACTCGTCGATAAAATCCTCAATCTTAAAGAGGCTTTCTCGAAGGTTGGAGACAAGGCAACAAGAGGTCAACTCAAAATGCTTCGCCAGGCGGAGAAACTCTACCTCGACGCCGCTCGCAAAGCCGGCGATATGCGTCTTGTAAAATATATTCTTTCTCGCTCCCCGGAGACCGAAGAAGAGGTTGACTCCGACGCTCAAATCGTGTATAATAGAAAAGGACTATACAAACAGATTCCGAAGCAAGAGTATGCTATTATAAGTAGCCGTATTATGGAAGATAATTCGAGGTTTATGGCTCGTGAGGAAGAACTTCCGAGATACGGTGCGGCGAGAAGCGCTAACTACTTCTATGTGTACGAAAACTTTGCTCCTGGCAACTTCGGAGTTTTGAAGCAAATCAAAATCACGGACGCAAATAGAGAATATATTGCTTCTATTGAAGCAAAAATAGGAGAAAACAATGGCGAATCAATTATCGGAAGCACAAGCGAACTTAATCGAGTGCTTGAAGTTCTTAAAAGTCAAGCAAGACGCAATCGTCGCAATAATGCTCTTGATTCCGAAGGACGAGCAAATAGCGACAATGGCGGAATACCTCTTGGAGAATCCGAAGGCAAACGAACCGGAGATTCTCAAAAAGGCAACGGAAATAAGCAAGGCGTAAGATTCGCCTTAAAAGATACCGTCGAGCAAGATGTTCTCGCAAAGTATGGCAAGACTTATCGTTGGACGGAGGCTGGTTATATCCTCAAAGACGGAACGAGGCTTGACCTCTCCGGGCGTAACGAAGGCGCTTCCGGCGGTTATAGAACCGTAGACCATAGAGACATCTTCGATATTTACGAGGATTCCGATGACTACGGAACGGACGCTATGAATCAATTTATGGCTCGTGGCAATATCCGTGTTATGCCAGAGTCTCCCGGTATCAACTTGCAAGTCGAACCTACCGAAGAGCAATATCGCCAAATCCAAGACCTTGTTGAGAGGCTTGGTTGGAAAGAGCGCTACTTCTCGGTAGACTTTGACGACGCAAACGGAGACACTATCGACAACATAACCTACGAAGGAGCGGTCTCTGCTCGCAAGGTTGTAGCCGATATAAAATACTTCTTCAAAGAAGGTTCTATCCCTCATCAAAGCGAACTCTCGAAGTTTAGGTTCTCTCTCAAAGAAACAAAACCTCTTCCTTTGCAAGACTCCGAAGGAAGCGAACTTTCTCCTCAACAAAGAGCGTTCTTCGAGGGAAGCCAAGTTAGAGACGATGAAGGTCGCCTTCGTGTTGTGTATCACGGAACAATGTCTGGCGCTTTCACGGTCTTTGACGCAAGCAAGGCAAATCCGGAGAGCGATATGGGTGCCGGCTTCTACTTCTCATCTTCCTATGATGATGTCGGAAGCAATTACGAGGACGGCGGTCAAGACCTCGACAACAAGATTGATATTCTCGCCGATAGAATCGAAGCCGAGGAAGGTATCGACCACGACGAGGCTTATAAAATAGCCTACGATAGACTCGTAAAAGAATCTCATCTTTTCGAGGTTTACCTTGATATGAAGAATCCGGCGTATGTTGGAGGCTTTTACGACGAGGCTACAATTCTATTCCGAGATTTTTACGAATCGGAGTTAGATATAGAGGACTTCGAGAACGAGGACGACTACTACGAGGCGCAATATGAAGAGCAAGACGAGGCTCTTGCGGAGATTGTAGACGAAGTTGATTCTATACTTTCGGCACAAGGCATAAGCGGCTATGAAGATTGGGTTTCTATCCTTTCCGAAAACGGTGCTTTTGAGGGCGGAATTACGCTTGCCGAAATGAAAGAAATACTCAACAATAACCTCTACGATGTTTATGACGAGAACGGAAACAACGCAACAAACGAGTTGGTTCGTGCAATCGTCGAGGCTCTCGGTTACGACGGCATTATTGATAATAGCGTCGTCGATAAATGGGGTTATAATTCCGGTAGAACTTCATATATGCAAGGTCTCGAAGAGGACACTCGCCACTATATCGTTTTCAAGCCGGAACAAATCAAACTCACAAGCAACCTCAATCCTACCAAAAACCAAGATATTCGCTTCCTTCTCTCGGACGACCCTACGGCAAAGCCGTACTTCTACGAACTTACGGACGGTCAAGTCAAGAAACTTCTTGCTAACTCGACGAAGATGAAGGTCTACTCGAAGGTAGAATCCGAAGGCATTATCAACGATATTCTCGGAAACTATATGTCCTTCGGAGATGTTTATGGCGTTCTCTCCGGCAAGTCCAAGGCAGAAGTTATAGATATGCTTTGGAGAGGTCTTAACACCGCCGAGCCTGGTAGAAGAGCGAAGGTCGCTCTCGATGTTGCGGAATACATAATCCAGCACTCTGTTGTTGAAAGTATGTACGACGACGCAAGCACCGAGGTCTATATGGACACTATCGCCCTCTTAAAGCCTTATCTTCATAAGATAAACCTCAACGGAATTAAAGGCGAAATCAAACATCGCTACGATAGAGACAATAGTCCTTATCTCCTCTGGGGCAAGCGCAAGGGCGATTCCGGTCTTGGCGCAGATGTTATCGCTATGGAACTCGACGAACTCGGATTCCATATTGACGCTATCAACGAGGCGGATATATTCTTCCAAATCGACGAAGCATATAGAAGCGCCGTTGCCGGATTAAAGAAAGAAGCAAAGAGTATGCTCGATTCCGCTCTCAATGCGGAAGAGCGCAAGCAACTCAAACAAGAAATCGCTCGTCAAGTCCTTATCGCTTTTGACGAAAAAGGAAAACCTTCCAAACTCTCGGCGTTCCTTGAAGAGTACGCAAAGAAAGCAAAGGTATGGCGAGAAAAATACTACGAGGAGCGCAGCAAGAACAAACTCCTCAATAGAGTTCTTGACAAGATTCAAAAACTCAAAGACATCAAACTCGGAACATTCCTCAACGCTTCGCAATTCAAGAACGATGTGTTCAAGGGTTCAATCGAGCGCTTGGCGAATATCAAGTATCGAGGCAACCTTAACGAAAGCGGAACGAGAGGGATTCTCGACGGTCTCGCCGAATGGTATGTCAAGGAGAATCCTATGCTCCAAGGCGTATTCGACGAGGACATCGCTTCCGCCCTCTTAACCTTGGCGAGAGGCGAAGGCAAACTCACGGTCAACGAACTCAAAGCGCTCGAAAATGTTGTTGACTACTTCAAGCACTTTGTCGAGACCTATAACAAGGTATGGCGTGGCGGTCAATATGTAGAGGCGCAGCCTATCGCCGAAAAGTATGTATCAATCGTTCGTAGAAACAAGCCGGCGAAAGTCGGTTGGTTGAGAAAGTTCTTCGAGAAATACGAAACTTCTTTCGCTGACCCTATGACGCTCGTGCGTTATATGGATAGATACGACGACGGATTCTATACCGAAATCCTTCAAGAACTCCGCAAGGGTGCGGTCGGTGCTTCCGTTATGGAAATGGAAATGAGAGAGCCTCTCGAAGCCTTCTATAAGAAGCACAAGAAATTCCTCAAAGAGATGTCTACCAAGACTATCGAATACCAAGGAACGCAAATCCCCCTCGCCCAAGCGATGTTGCTCTATATGTCGCTCAATAGAGACCAGGCTATCCTCGGTCTTGCCAAGTCCGGCTTTACCTTCAATGACGGAAAGGAAACGATTCGTCTCGCCGGTTTTGCGCTCGAAGAGGACTTGGAAATCGAAGAGATTCGTGTTAGGGCGAAGGAAGTTCAATCGGCGCTTGCAAGTCAATTTACGGAGGTCGAGAAGGAATATATCTCGATTGCCGAGAAGTTATTCAATGAGACTTGTAAGGAAGCGAAGAAAAAGACCGACATTTTACGCCGTGGCTACACGAACGCTCTTGAAGATTATTATGTACCTATCCGTCGTGCGAATATCGCTCACAATGTAGACACAAGCACCTTCTTCGACGAGATGAGCAGAGTTAGCAACGCTTCCTTTAACCGTGATACGGTCAAGGGTGCAAAGAACGAACTCTTTATCGAATCCCTCGACGCCGTACTCGATAGACATATCCGAGCGGTTGCTCAATATGCAAACCTCGCTCTTGCTATCGACCAATACAACCTCCTCTACAATCTTGACATCGGCGACAATCCGAACAAGCCTACGAGCGTTAAAACGGAAAGTGTCGATATGTGGAGTGAAGGCGACGCATACTTCAAGAAACTCATTAGCGATATTCAAGGAATCCCGGCTTCAAAGGGAGACGGCGTTCGCTTTATGGGTTGGCTTCGTGGTAGTTATGCAAAATACCAACTCGGCGCAAATCCGAAGGTATGGATAACACAGTTATCTTCGTTCGCCGCCGCCGGCAATATCCTCGATATTGATTGCATTATCAAGGGAATTGGCGTGAAGGCTTCCGATGTAGACGAGTATTGCGGACTTGCAAAGGTTCGTAACACGGAGAACGCCGCAGCGCTCGCCCAGGGCGTTGTTGAAAAGACCGGCAAGGTAGGCGATATTCTTATGAAGCCTATCGGAATGGTTGATAGGTTCGTTATCGTAAGACTCTTCGGCGCTTGCCAACTTCAAATCGAAAAGAATGAAGGTCTCAAAGTAGGCACGAAGGAAAACAAGGTAAAAGCCGGCGAACTTCTCGAAAAGGTTATTCTCGAAACACAACAGAACGCTTTGGCTACGGAAAAATCTTCGGCTATGCGCTCCGGAAGTGAATTGATGAAAACCTTAACGATGTTCTCCGCCGACTCTATGAAGGTTATCGGTCGTGTGGTTGACGCTATCGGAGAAGTCTCCGTCTTGAAGGCGAAGAGAAAACTCGCAACCGACCCGGACGAAATCGCTTCTCTCGATAAGAAAATCAAAGCAGCAAACAAGAAGGCTCGTAGAGCCGTAGGCTCTCTTGTATCTTCCGCCGTGTTTATGGCGCTCGTTGCTCAACTCTTCCGTTGGCTTTACAACAAAGACGACGAGGACGACAATGTGGCGGTCAATATGACGGTCGACGCTATCGGAAATCTTCTCGGAGGTCTCCCTCTTATAAGAGACATCTATTCTCGCTTTGCGGAAGGCTACGACTTCGACAACTACGCTTACTCGGCTATTAACGATATGTTTGATAGCGCAGAAAGACTCTTTACCACCGCCGGAAACATCTTTGAGGGCGATATGGATTCGAGAGAGGTTGCATTGACTATCAAGAATCTCCTCTACGCCGGAGGTCAAATGTTCGGTATTCCTACAAGGAATGTCTATAACATTATCTACGGACTCACGAAGAGAATCTCGCCTTCTACGGCGTACTCAATCGACGATATGTTCTATAAGCAGAATTATCGTTCCGACCTTGCGAAAGCAATCGAACAAGAGGACGAGGCTATGATAGCAACTATCACAAGCCTTATGCTTGATGAGAACATCGGCGGTATCACGGATTCCGAGGCTCGCAAAGAACTTGATTCTTTGGTACAAAAGGGATTCGATGTTATTCCGAGAAGCGTTAGCAAAAAAATCACTTATGACGGCGTAGAATACGAACTAACGCCTAACCAGGTTAAACAGTTCGAGAAGGTCTACTTCGTCGCAAACGAGGCGCTTGCAAGTCTTGTCAAGATGTCTCAATACAAGGGCGCAACCGATGAAGTAAAGGCGAAGGCGGTAAACTTTATTTATAATGTCTACTACAACCTCGCTCTCCAAGACTTCCTCGGCGTAGACCTTGAAACGAAGTCGGTTCTCTTTGCGGAAGCAATCGACATCGAGAAACTCGCTATCATCGTCGCTACGGCGAACTCGCTTAAAGCCGACCTTGACAAAAAAGGCGTGGCAATAAGCGGAACGAGAAAAGCCAAGATTCAATCGTATGTGAACTCGCTGCAACTCAAAGCGGTCGAAAAATATATGATTATGGGTTATCTCGGCTACAAGAACACGAAGGGCGAGATTCAAGTAAAAGCCTATATCAATCGCTTATCCCTCACAAAAACCGAAAAAGCAAAACTCCTCGAATATAGCGGATATGCTTCGTAAGTTGTGGGGAAGGTTAAAAGCCTTCTTCGTATGGTTGTTTAGGCAATTAAGGGATAAGACAAACATCGTGATATTTTTCTCCGTATTTTTGGTGTTATCGTGCGAGGTATGGATTCCATACCTCATAGCGATAATAACCGGGATAGAATGGTGGTGGGCGGTCGGCTCGGCTTGCTGGGCGTTCTGGCTCGCTCCATTCACTCCCTTTGTGCCGTTGTGTTTGGCTTTGACGGCGGCGGTTCGGAAGATATACGATAAAATTAAAAACAAAAAAGACAAGGAGTAAAATCCTTGTCTTTTTCTGTTATAATCCGATAACCAACGCAACGAACTTTCTCGTTACATAAGGGTTCGGATTATGTGATTTTGGCGGAGAAGGAGAGATTCGAACTCTCGAACCGTGTTACCGGTTACACGATTTCCAATCGTGCGCCCTCGACCAGCTAGGCGACTTCTCCATATTCTTTTTTAGTCGTGCATTATTATATCACACATTTTTTGAAAAATCAATACCTTTTTTGCATTTTATTTATTTGTTTTCAAGCTTCTAAATGTTAATTATTTTTTAAAATTATTAATATCCTTGACAAATATAGAATATTATAGTAAAATAACTGTGTATACGCATTTATATTAATGCAAAAATATTTGATTTGGAGAAAAGACATGAAAAAAATTTTAGCATTTGTTTTGACCTTGCTCACTGTTTTTGTGTTTGCTTCCTGTTCGGGTGGCGGCTCGGATTCATCAAGCGACGACAAGCTCAGCGTTGATAAGGTTACCGGCAATCTTTCGGATGCCGGCTATGAGCTTGAGGAGATGGACAAAGAGGAGCTCAATGAATTGGTTGATCAAATGAACTCCGTTCTTGAAAATCTCGGCGAGGATCTTCTTACCGGAAACATCGTATCCGCTGTTGTTGGATATGACGAGGAGAAGAAGAATACAGTAAGCATTTATGAATTTGAGAGCAGTGCTGATGCTAAGAAGATCGTTGAGATCCTCGAAAAGCAGGGCTTTATTTGTGACCGCGACGGCAAGGTGGTTATCGTTACAAATAACGAGGACGCTCTTAAAGACGCAACCGGCGGCAGCGGAAACGGTGGCAGTGGAAACGGTGGCAGCGGAAGCATTGGTGGCGGAGGTATCGGAGATAGACCTTCTGTAGGAATGAAGGAAACAACTACCGTATATTTTGATGCTAACGGAGGAAATGGCACCGGCAACGTTGAGGTTTCCTTCTATAGTGGCTTTAGTATTCCCAATATGGGATTCTACAGAGACGGCTACAAGCTTCTTGGTTGGTCCAAGGATCCCTATGCGACAGAAGCTGACTATTCAGTAAACGGCTGGTATTATAACAATACCGAGGACGAAAGCGCAACGCTTTACGCGGTTTGGGGCGTAGATGAATTCCTTATGTGGTTCCAGCCTAACGGTGCAGATGCAAGCGCGGTTGTTATCACGGTAGGCTCTGACGGCTTCTATCTTCCCTACAATAACTTTGTAAGAGACGGATATATCTTTGTGGGATGGTCTCTCTATTCCGATTCAGCAGTAGGAGAATATTCCGAGGATTATTATTTTGATTCATATGACGGCTCTATTAACTTCTACGCTATATGGCAAAAGGAAGAGGCTGAGATCGTATTCAATTCAAATGACGGAAAGGGAAATGTATCTACGCTTCCGCTTTCAAATGGCGCGATCCTTACAATGCCGGGTTCTTATTTTGACAGAGCCGGATATAAATTCTTAGGCTGGTCAACAGACAGCTCTGCAACAGAGCCCGAATATACAGAGGGTGAAAGCTTCTATAACACTCCATTTGCTGAAAAAATAGAATTCTATGCGGTATGGGAAAAGAATGAAACACCCGTTATTGATGTTGAAGGTCTTTACGAGCGCGACGGTTACACTATCTATTTCGGCAGCTATCCTCAAACACAGGTTACAGATCTTGATATAGCATATGCGCTTGAGACTATGGCAGGCTCACTCCCCTCAAGCTACGATAGCTACAATTGGACATCCTACGGCTATTACGCTAACGGATATTCGCAGGATTATATGTGGTACATCGACCTTGAATATAACGGCGAAATGTATCGCGGAGTATATTTTACATCATACAGACCTATGTGGAATACCGAATCCAACAGCTCGAGCGATTCCGATCAAGACGATAACGGATATTACACAGGCGCGACATATTGGTTCAAGTACGAGCCTATCGCTTGGGAGATACTTTCCGAAAACGACGGAGTGGCATTTATAGCAGCCAACCTTGTAATCGATGCTCAGCCTTATAATAATGAAACCGACGTTGCGGGATATTCGGCGGCTTCGGTAAGAGATTGGCTCAATGAAACCTTCTATGAAACTGCATTCAATGAGCTTCAAAGAAAGATAATTCTTACAACGTCAGTTGATAACAGTGATAGCGGATACGATACTGCAACAACTGAGGATAAGATATTCTTGCTCAGCCAAAGCGAGGTAATAAACTACAACTATGAATTAAGAAAGAACGCAACCGATTACGCATTTTGCCAAGGACTTCTTAAAGAATACGATAGAGAAGCGTGCTATTGGTTCTTGCGTACAAGTGAAAACCGAGAAGATGTTAAAACGGTACTAAACGGCTCGCTTTCAAACGGTGCTCAGGTTGCATTCTCGCGCGGCGGTATGCTTCCGGCTATGAGAATTATGACATCAGGTCAGATTGAGGACGGAGATGTTGGCGGAGATGTTCCTTCTATCGATATCGACGGTCTTTATGAGCGAGACGGAAATACAATTTACTTTGGTAGCTATCCTCAATCGCAGGTTACGGATTCTGATATAACTTATCAGCTTGACAGCTTGGCAGGAAGCCTTCCTTCAAGCTACGACAGCTATAATTGGACGTCATACCGTTATTATTACAATGGAGATGAAAGCGACTTTATGTGGTATATCGACCTTGAATATAACGGCGAATACTACAGAGGCGTATACTTTGATCAGTATCGTTCATGCTGGACACATTCCTATAATACAGCTCAACAGGGCGACTATAAAACGTATACGGTTTATTGGTTCAAGTACGAGCCTATTTCGTGGACCATACTTTCCGAAAACGGTGACAGA
Source organism: Clostridia bacterium (assembly GCA_017625755.1). Taxonomy (GTDB): domain Bacteria; phylum Bacillota; class Clostridia; order Oscillospirales; family CAG-272; genus HGM12713. Next base: position 118,323 of record JAGAKG010000041.1, read on the forward strand.
GCAGTTATTCTTGCAGATCTTATCCTTGATTCAAAGGAATATACAACATACGACGGAGATCAAACATACGAATATACAACCATCAGAGCTTGGCTCAACGAAGTATTCTATGAAACCGCATTTAATGAGCTTCAAAAGCAGCTTATTCTCCAAACAAGCGTAGACGGATATCTTAACGATAAAATATTTATTCTCAGCTCGGATGAGGTGCAGACATATTTTTCTTACTATGAGAAGAATAGCACGGCGTATGCAAAATGTCAGGGCCTTGAGCAAAGTAATTATTGGAGACTCCGCGGAGTTACGGGCAGATGGGATTACTCAATGGCTTGTAGCAGAGGAGATATCAACGAAATCTATAAATATTACACTCCTGCAGGTGTTGTACCGGCTCTCACAATATATTTAGGAGTCCGAGCAGCAAAAGCCTTCTGTTGATATAGACGGTCTTTACGAGCGTGAAGGAGATACCTTCTATTATGGATACTATCCTCAAACACAGGTTACGGATTCCAATATAGCTTATCAGCTTGATAGCTTGGCAGGAGATCTTCCCTCATCGGGCTATAACTACAAATGGACATCCTACAATTACTATCGTTACGGAAACAAGAGCGATTATATGTGGTATATCGACGTTGAGCTTGACGGTGAATACTACAGAGGCGTATATTTCAACGAATACCGTTCATCTTATACGGATGAAGGCTCGGGAAGACAAGAAGATAACGGCTATTATACCTATACGACGTATTGGTTCAAGTATGAGCCTATTTCGTGGACTGTTATAGAAGAAAATGACGGATACGCAACGCTTTTATGCGATATGATCATTGATTCTCAGGAATACGACGATTCACACAGCAATACTAATTATTACGAAAGCACAGTCAGAGCTTGGCTTCTCGGTACATTCTACGAAACAGCCTTCAATACAGATCAAAAGCAAATTCTTTGCACAAGAGGAGATTACATTGATTACGTAACTCTTCTTGATTACGACGACACATATCTCGCTACATCATCACTTCTTTCAAAGTACGCAACTGATTACTCAATGTGTCAGGGCTTGTATAACGAAAACTCCGATTGGTGGTTGGATATTGACGGTAAGGCTAATAATTATTGCATGGGAAGCGATGGATATGTTTCATCAGGCGCGCAACTTAACTATACATCTTGGGGTGTAGTTCCCGTAGTAACCATTTATATAGGCTAATAAAAAACAAAAAATCCGACCCTGTGTCGGATTTTTGTTTTCAAAAGAAAAGGGACAGAGCGAGAATTGTCTGTTCCTTTTTTGATTTTTGCTTGATATGTGTCGATTATTTGATCATTTATAGGGCTTTGTAGCCTCAAGTATTGATGATTTTCCCTCGCGCGCGGCAAGCTCAACGTTCTCCGAGCTTATTTGTCCTCCGTGAACAAGACAACCCGCTCCGCCGACACATCCGTCGACGCAAGCCATACCCTCAATGAAGTTAGCCTCTATTTTTCCGTACGAAAGCTTTGCAAGCGTGCTTCTGCACTGATCTATACCGTTACAGGACACGCTGCGGACCTTAAAGCTCTTGCCCTGCTCGGAAATACCTTGCTTGATAGCGTCGGAAAGACCGCCGCAACGCGCAAAAATACGTCCGAAGTAGGATGCTGTGTCCATTTTTTCCTCATCAAGTGTCGTTATATCGATGCTTTTGCTATCGAAAAGCGCTTGAAGCTCCTCAAAGGTTATTACGCAATCAACATACGGCGCAACCTCTTTGTTTTTGAATTCGCGCTTCTTTGATGTACACGGACCGATGAAAATAACCTTTGCCTCGGGATCGCGCTCCTTTATGTATTTAGAGATACGCGCCATAGGCGAAAGACTTGATGAAATATCGGGAATATATTGCTGAAAGTGCTTTTTAACGTAATCCACAAAAGCAGGACAGCAGGAGCTTATAAGAAAGCCTCTTTCAGCAAGCTCGGCACTTTCGCTCTCCGCAACCATATCAGCACCGAGAGCAGCCTCCCAAACCTCATAAAAGCCAAGAGCCTTTATGCCCGAGATGACCTGCCCCTGCTTTGCGTAGGTGAACTGAGAAGATACCGCAGGCGCTAAAACCGCGTAGACGTGATAGTCTTTGTTCTCGTTTGAGCCTTTTATAATATCTATTGCGTTGCAGATATATGATTTATCGGAAATAGCTCCCCAGGGACAGTGATAAACGCACGCGCCACAGGCTATGCATTTTGAATTGTCTATCTCCGCCTCCTGCGTTTTTTCGTTCATAGAGATCGCTTTTATCTTGCACGCAACCTCACAGGGACGCTTTCTGTTTGTTATAGCGGCGTAAGGACAAACGCGAGCGCACTTTCCGCACTCTCTGCACTTTGATTTATCTATATGAGCAACGTGGTTTCGGTCAAAGGAAATAGCGCCGAATTCACACACATCCTCGCACCTGTGGGCAAGACATCCGCGGCAGGCAGTACCGACCTCGTATCCGCCGGCAGGACATTCGTCGCAGGCTATACCGATAACCTGAATAACATTGTCGTTTTCAGACACGTCCTCACTCATAGCGAGCTTTATTCTATCGGAAACGATAGCGCGCTCCTTGTATACGCAGCAGCGTACGGTAGGAGATTTTCCCGGAGCTATGATCTTCGGAATATCAAGCACAGATGTATTAAGAGTATCGTCCCATTTGCGCTTTGCCACCTCGCGCAAAACTCTGTATTTAAGATGCTGAACCTTGGTGTCAAACTTTCGCGTGATCTTAGCCATAAGAAATCCTCCTTTTAAGTCTTTTATAAAATTTTAACATATTTTTTCTCTCAAATCAATATGAATTTTTCGATTATTATATGAAAGTTGTTATTATACTCAATAAATTTTCCTAAAGTATTGAAAAAACGGTAATACTATTGTATAATATATATACGCGTATTTAATAATATATGAATTTTTTGTGAAAATAAAGACATTTTTGGTAAATATAAGGAGAAAAAATTATGGTTGTCGGAATTATATTAATGATAGCGAGCGTATTCTTGTTCATTATGGCAATGACGGTATTTTTACCTAAGGCTATGTTAAAGCCAAAATGCAGGATCAAGGCTCCCGAGGGCAGAGGGATAAAGAGGGTGCTTCTCAACGGAAACCGCTGTATAGTTTATAAGGCATCAAGCGAGGTTGGAAAGTATATCGATCAGTATCTTATATATGACGACAACGGTACGAAAATACTAAGATGCAAGACAAACGGCAGAGTAAGATATCTTGATTATGACATTGTAATATTTGATTGCTCGGACAGAGCAGTGGACGTTGTAAACGTAAAAGAGGATATAATAAAGGGCGATCTTACAAGACGAGTAGAGCTTCCTAAGGAAACCTCGTATGTAAGCATAGTTATCCGTCAGGCGGATAACGTAAACTATAAAAAGCCACCGCTTATGAATGTTTCGGGGAAAAGCATCTTTTTCTATTCGGTGCTTGCGTTTATATTTACATTTCTCGAAACCTTCGTTTTGAAGATAAGCTGCGCTTACGCATTTGGTGGGGTATTCAGAGAATCCTTCATTCAGTCGACAAGCTCCTTGGCTATAAGCATAGCGCTTTCGGTAGTGACGGCGTTTATAGGAGTGTTTACGGTAGTATACAGTATAAAGATCCGCGGAAAGCGCTGATCAAAAAGAGTTAAAGGATAGGACTTTATAATGCGAAAAGAAGATATAATTTCAAAGGGAAAATATTCATATGCTCAGCCTGAGCGTCTCATTTCCGTAAAGAATTACCTCTTTGTGCGAAACGAGGATGGGAAAAAGGCTGTTTTGCTCCGTATGTCTAATGACAGAGATGAGGCTTGTACAAGGTTCGGCTTTGCTCTTTATCAGATAGATTCAAAGGGAAGGGTAATTGGTGAGGAGCGCTTTGACAGCTCTGAAAAGGCGAATATAAAGCCAAATTCCGCATTTGCATTCGACAGACAGGTGATCGTTTCGGAAAAATGTACGGGCTTTAAGATAAAGCTGCTTTACGCTACATACGGAGATTATTCCTATAAGATGGAGAACGACGATATTACGGTTGATTATACCGAGAAGATAAATTCACCTGTTGGCGCGCGCTCCGAGGAAAGGAAAATAAGACCGAGAAAAATAACTCACAGAGCAATAGAGCTACCGAAGATATACGCGATACTTGCGTTTTTCGTTTTGGCGGCGGCGCTTCTTATAATCGGAGTGCAGCTTAATTCCTTTAAAGAGGAGAATTACGAATTTACGCTCGAGGGCGTTGAATACGAGTTTATCGACAAGGAAGAAAACGAGGTAATAATCGTTGGCTGTACCGCAAAATACGAAAACATACTTATTCCGTCCGAGATTGAGGGCTGTAAGGTTGTCGGCGTTGAGGATGGCGCTTTCAGAAACGATTCTGTGATACGCAGAGTCAGAATAGAGGGCGTTGACGTAGGTGACGAGGCTTTTGCCGGCTGTGAAAATCTTGAGGAGGTTTTCCTTGTTGACGTAAGAAACGTTGGCGAAAGAGCCTTTTTCGGATGTGAATCATTAGAAAGCGTTACGTCAAGCGGATTAAGAAGCATAGATGACGAGGCGTTCGCGGAATGCGAAAGACTTGAAAGCGTTGACATCACCGGCGACGAGGAGAATGAGCTCATTCTTAGTATGGGCGAGCTTGTTTTTGCAGATTGCTCAAGGCTTAAAAGCGTTTCTATTTCTCAAGTTATAAAATACTCTGATGAAAAGGATATTTTCAGCGGATCTTATGCTATCGAAAAGCTCCATTTGGGAAGCTTCTGTTATACGATTCCCAACAAAAACGGATATGTTGCGGGCGAAAGCGCGATAATGGCGCTCTTTGGATATCCGTCGAATACATCTAAGGTAAAGCTTAACGTTCTTTCGATTGACAATATAGACAAGATAGGAAACGAGTTCTGCTCGGGACTTGAAAATCTTAAAACCGTAAAAATAAATTCATCTGTAATAAGCTCGATAGGAAACGAGGCGTTTATGGATTGCCACAGTCTTAAAAACGTAGCTCTCAAGGGCTCTGTGGAATCGATAGGAAAATACGCGTTTGCGAATTCGGGCATAGTGAGCTTTGATGCAAGCGATGCGGTAGTAATAGGAGAAAGCGCGTTTGCAGGATGTGAAAATCTCAAGAACGTAATGATAGATTCTCAATCTCCGCTTGAGGAGATAGGCAGCGAGGCGTTTGCGGGCTGTTCATCACTTGAAGGCATAGCTTGCCCTATCAGTCTTGTTATGATAGGCGATCACGCATTCGCGCGCAGCGGAATAAAGAGCCTTGCTCTTTCCGAAAATGTATACGTAATAGGCGACAGTATCCTTGAGGGATGTACTCAAATAGAAAATATGACGATCCCCTATCTTCCCGATATAGGAATGAGCTATTTCTTCGGTGAGGAGAAGGAAGGATATTTCGGATCTGTATCATCCGTTCCCGAATCGCTTTCATTCATAAAGATATGGGAATGTGCCGAGATCTCCGAGGGCGCGTTTAAAAATCTCAAGGGACTCAAAAAGGTAGAATTTCCGGAAGGACTTTTGGCTATCGGTGCTTATGCGTTTGACGGATGTCTTGCGCTTGAGGAATTTGAAATCCCCGAAACGGTTGTTTCAATAGGAAATTACGCATTCAGAAATTCCGGACTTTTAAGAGCTCACCTTCCTGAAACCGTAGAGAGCATAGGTCTTGGGGCTTACGAGGGCTGTGAGCATCTTACAGCGATAACCATTCCGTTCCTTGGTGAGGCTAAGGATTCCGAAAACAGACATTTCGGATATATATTCGGCGCGGAGCTTGTAACGGATGAGGATAAGATACCCCTCTCGCTTACAAACGTAACTCTTACCGATGATATAACCGAGATAGAGCCTTACGCATTCTACGACTGTGTGGGAGTTGTTAAATTTAATCTTCCCGCAGGAATAAAGACTGTTGGCGAATACGCATTTGCCGGCTGTGAAAAGCTTGCTTCAATAAACCTTACAGACGTAGTATCGATCGGTAAATACGCATTTTCAAATACGGCGCTTGTGTCGGTAACGCTTCCCGAATATATAACTGAGATTCCCGAGGGACTTTTCAAGGACAGTGCTCAGCTTAAGGAAATAACTCTTTCGGAAAAGCTTACCTCGATAGGAAAGGACGCATTCTACGGATGTAAGTCGCTTGAATATATAATTCTTCCCGATACGCTCAATACGTTAAGCACGGGAGCGTTTGCAGAGAGCGGACTCAAAAGGATTACTCTTTCGGAAAACGTTAAATCAATAGGACTCGGCGCACTTGCGGGATGCAGATCCTTGACTGAGCTTTCCGTATACTTTAATGAGGATTGCTCAACGCTCGGATACATATTCGGCGGACTCGGAATAGTAGTTCCCGAAAGCTTGCGTACGGTTACTGTCGGCGGAGCTACAATTCTTAATTCAGGCTCGTTCAATTCCTGCACGTATATAGAAGAGGTTTATGTGCTTGACGGAGTTATAAGCGTTGAGGCGAACGCATTCAAGGATTGCAAAAATTTAAGATACGTTGAGCTTCCCGAATCGCTTAGTCAGCTCCATTCAACTGCGTTTGCGGGAACATATAAGCTTATGGAGGTATTTTGCCCTAACTCCGATATGCAGGACGAAATTCAAAACGCCTGCGAGCATATTCTTTCTCTCGGTACGGCGGAAAAAGCTCCTACCGTAACAACAACGGACGGATATAAATTCGCACAATACGCTGACGGCTGGTATCTCGTAGGATATCCAAGGAGCGAGGTAATAACAGTTCCGACAACGTTCTCATACGGTATGGAAAAGATAAGCTCGTTTGCGATACCGAACAACCTTTTCCGCGACGATACCAAGATAAAAACAGTAATATTGCCTTCGTCCGTAACGTCGATAGGCTCAAGAGCCTTCTACAATTGTAAGGCGCTTGAAAGCGTAGATATAAACGCTTCATCAACAATAACCGAAATAAGAAACGAAACCTTTGGTGCATCCTCGTCTCTTAAGTCGGTAAAATTCCCGAATACAGTAAAATCGATAGGAAACTACGCGTTTATAGGCTGCTCAAATCTTAAAACCGTAACCTCACCGACATCACTTGAGGCTATCGGAGAGGGCGCGTTCCAAAGCTGCTCATCTCTTGAGAGAATAGAGCTTCATTCAAAGCTTGGCTCAATAGGCACTAACGCATTCTATAAATGCACAAGACTTTACGATGTTTATAACTATTCGTCAATAGATCTCGTTGCAGGAGATGCAGCAAACGGATATGCCGCAAGATATGCGGTAAAGGTACATTCGTCCTCGTCTTCAAGCGCATCTAAAGAGATCGAAATATCCGGCATCGGTATCTTCCGTAACGCAGGAACGGATTGGTTGCTTGTAAAGGGAATTGCAACAGGCGAACGAATAGAGCTTAAGGCGTTTAAGAACGGAAGTGTTCCGGTTTCGTCCTACCGCATAGCAGAAAATGCCTTTGCCGATAACCAAACAATCAAGGAGCTTGTAATAGGCTCGCAGGTTAAGCAGATACAAGCAGGCGCATTTGCCAACTGCACATCGCTTGCAACGGCAGATCTTTCAACTGCATCGGCAAGAGAGATCGAGAGCGAAACGTTTGTCGGCTGTACAAATCTTCGTACCGTATCGCTTTCATCATCAGTAAAAAGCATTGGAGAAAATGCATTTGCTCAATGCGCTATGCTCCATACCGTAAATCTTCCCGCATATCTTGAAACAATAGGTAAGGGAGCATTTTTCGGATGTCAAAAACTCGTATCTATAGAGCTCGGTGAGAGTCTTGTATCTATAGGCAACGATGCGTTTGCAGGCTGTAATATGCTTTACGAGGTAATAGATCTTTCAAAGAAGATAGACGTTATAGCAGGTGATACCTCGTTCGGTAAGGTAGCGCTTAACGCAAAATATATATCTACCTCAAAATACGATGCCTGTGACAAGATATACGAAAACGGAGTTTATCTTATAAAGCTCGGCGGCGAGTGGCTTGTTTATGCATCCGATTATAATCTTGATAAGAATTATCTTGAGCTTCCCGACGGAGACGGAGCTCCCATAACGATAGGAAGCAACGCATTTATCGGAGCATCCTTTGTAGGAGTTATAGTGCCGGTTGAGGTATCGACCGTAGAGGAAGGCGCATTTAACGGAGTAAACGGACTTTCCACTGTTTACTATAAGGGCGACAGCGAGGAGTTTTCTAAGGTTATCGGAGGAGGCTTGCTCCCGTCCGAAAGATATTACTACGATATTTGCGTACACAATTGGGATCAATGGACTTATAAAAACGGCTCTCCGTCTATTCAGCCGTGTGAAACCGTTACTGATTATCTTGCTCCTACCTGCTTTGCAGACGGACACGAGATAACGACCTGTACCTGCGACGGCTGCGATTACCGCGTTGAATTGATAGCGGATCAGCTTGAGCATAACTTTGTAAATTCAGTATGTACACACTGCGGCAAGGAGCAGATATTCCTTGACTCAACTAACGTACAGAGCTACGTAACAAGCGGACTTATCACGCTTGATCAGTTTACGGTAGCAGACGGAGAGAATATTTTCGTATCCGAAAACAAAACGAACTCAAGCACAGCAACATTTACAATAACTGCTCAGGACAGCTTTATGATAATAAGCTTTACCTACGGCGTATCGTCCGAGCAGGGCGCTGATAAGCTTGCTATAAAGCATAACGGAGAAAGACTTGTTACAGTATCCGGAGAAAAATCGGAAACAATGACCGTAAAGCTTGAGGCAGGCGATACTCTCGTATTTGAATATTCAAAGGATTTTGCAAATTCCGAGGGTGAAGATATGGCGTACATTGAAAACATAGAAATCATCAAATAACTATTCTGATAGTGGAGCGAAAAATGCTGAAATATAATGACATAATAGAAAAATTAACGGTAAAGCAAAAGATCGCATTACTTACAGATTCCCACGAGCTGATATCCGAGGATCTCAGCTCGCTCGGGATACCGTCGGTTTCGGTTTCGGGACTTTGGGATCACAACATAGGAGCTGATTCAGAGCCGATATTCCCGTCGGCGATCTCGCTTGCTAACTCGTGGAACGATGCGCTTTTCGGAGATGTTTGCGTAAAGCTTGCGTGGCTTTGCGCGCAAAACGGCTCAAACCTTTTCGTGCTTCCGAAAGCAAACGCAGCCAGCAGCTTTTACGGCACGCAGCTATCCGAGGACCCTTGTCTTAGCGGCAGGCTTATCTCCGGAGCTGTTAAGGCTATGAGCGCAAAGGGAATACCCGTATGTATGCAAGCTCCCGTATTTACTGACGAGGATGCCGATATGCTTGATAAGGAGCCTGATATTTCGACTCTTTACGCAAGAGGCGTAAGCCCGTTTAAAAAGGCGATAAATGCAGGAGCTGTAAACGCGGTGCTGTTTAACGAAAAATGCGAGGATAAAAAATATTCTCGCGCAAATAGCATTCTTCTTGATAAGGCCATTCCCACAGGCTTTACTAAAATAAGCAAAATAGATCAGGGAGAGGACACGTCCTCAGAGCTTTCAAAGGGCAATTTGCTCCTTGGCGGTTCATCCTCTGCTATTGAGATAGCATATGAGAACTATGTTCGTATACACCGTTCTATGCAGGAGGGCGGAGCTACCGTTCAGGAGCTTCAGATGACTCTTAAGGACGGCGCGGCAATAAGCGAGGAAATGATAGATGAGGCTCTTGATAAAAAGCTTGAGCTTGCGTTTTATTGCAAATCACACGTTCCTGCAGGCGAGGGTGACGGAATAGAGGCTCTTGCTTACGAGGCGGCGAAGGAGAGCATAGTTATGCTCAAGAACAGGCAAGGCAACCGTCAAAGCGCGCTTCCTCTTAAAAAGAACGAAAAGATCTGCATTATAGGCGATATAATCTCCGACGGAGAGGAAAAGACCTTCAAGGGCTTCAAAAATAAGCTCACCGATGCTCTTGAAGCGGTAAACGTTATCGGCTATGCACGCGGATACGATATAAATACCGACAGAAGCGAGGAGCTTTTAAATGAAGCTGCCAAAATGGCAGAGGGCGCGGATACTGTAATACTTTTCTTAGGTCTTGGCAGAGAAAGAGAGGAATCGTTAAGAGATACCTACCGCTTATCCTTGCCGGCAAATCAGCAGGCATTGGTGCATACCATTTCTCTTATGAAAAAGAAGATAATCGCTGTTATTTGCGGTGAGCATTTGCCGTCTATGGAATTTGACAGACGCGCGGCAGCAACGCTGTTTGCTCCGCTTCAGGGAAGTATGGTGGCAAAGGCACTCGGCGAGATACTCATAGGCAAAAGCAATCCGTCGGGAAAGCTTGCGTATGCGGGCTACAATGATCCCGACGCAGACTTCCGTGAGATGCAAAAGACCAAAAAGGACGGAAAGAGAAAAATAGGTCCGTTCGTATGCTACAGATACTTTGATTCAAGCATGCAAAAATCGAAATATCCGTTCGGATACGGAATATCATATTCGCAGGTATCGTATACATCGCTTTCGGTATCGCAAAAGAAAATAACTCTTTCTATACAGAACACGAGCAACAGAGAGTGCAGTGAGGCGGTTCAAATATACGTTGGCAAGGACAAGAGCGCGGTTTTGCGTCCTATAAAGGAGCTTAAGGCGTGCGCTAAGGTTAAGCTTCGTCCCCGTCAAAGAATGCAGATAACTCTTAACCTCACCGATATGGAGGTTTACGATATCAAAAAGGGCGAGGCGCTTTGCGAAAGCGGCGGATATGTTATATACGCAGCGTCCTCGGCGTCAAGCGCGAGAATGTCGAAAAGAGCAATCATTTCGGGAGATATTCTTGGAAAAACACAATACAGACTATCCGATTACATCTATACGGTATCGAATATTCGCTCGGAAAACTATACAATGGAGGCATACTGTAAACCTATGAATAAAAAATCAAAACTTAAAATGGCGGGCATATGGCTCATAGCCCTTATGATATTTGCCGATGTTATATACGGCGTTGGCGGACTTCTTATGGGAATCCCGTTTGAGCAGCATATTCTTTCGTTTGTTATAATAAATGCGATATGTCTTGCACTCGGTATGCTTATGACTATTATAGGCGCGGCAAGCAATAGCAGAAGACGCGCTGAGGCGGAAATGAAGGAAATTCAGGCGACAAAGGAGCTGTTCCGCGATGTTGAGCGCATAAACGCAAACGCGGTTGAGGATCTTTTCGTTCGTGAATTTGATATGCTTTATGAGAAGGAATCGTCCGTTGAGGAGCAGATAATGCAAAAGGATGAGTCGACATACACCTATATGGCAGTAGATACCGACCTTCCTACAGTGGCGAAGGAGCTTGAGAGATTTCTTGAGGAAAGCGGTCTTTCCGTATCTGCGGAAATGGCAAGAGCGATCCTTTCATCAATGCTTACATCAAGACTTATGGTGGTTCGTACAAACCAAAAGGCTAAGTATGAAAAGCTTATTACAGCTCTTGCAAGATTTTTTGGCACAGAGCCGTATCTTGATTCATTTGCATCCTTTGACGGCAGCAACAGAACTCTTTATTCAAACGGAACCGATCATTCTCCTCTTATGCAGGCAGCAGCAGCCGCTGCGCTTGAAAAGAACAAGGCTACATTCTTCGGCGTTACCGATATAAAGCTTGAGGATGCAGGCAAGTTGATCGTGCCTTACGTTCAGTATCTTACAAATCCCGATGCGGATTTTGCGTTTGAGGAGAACGGAAAAACACTTACCCTTCCCTCGAATATCTGGTTTATCATTAGTCCGTATCAGAACGATTCTCTTGATACGATACCTGCGTTTATTTCAAACGTTGCTATGGTTATAGATCTTGACGCTAAGCTTTGTCAGGAAAAATCACAGAAAACTCCGGTTAAATCGGTTACCTGTCATCAGATGGAGGCTCTTGTTTACCGTAGCAAGAAGGGGGCTTCCGTTATTGAGGAGCTTTGGAAGAACGTTGATACACTTGAGGGCTTCGTAAACGAGCGCGCTCCTTATCATATAGGAAACAAGCTTTGCTTGCAGATAGAATGTTATATGGCAGTTTGTCAAACCGCAGGCGGAAAGCTTTCAGAGGCGATAGACGGCGCTATATCAGCTAAGCTTTTGCCCTCAATTCTTGCGATACTCAAGGGTAATGAAAATATGGTAGATGTAGACCTTGCACAAACGCTTGAAACGATATTCGGCGACGAAAACGTTATGCGCTGCCGCAGTATGATAAGAAATACAGTGCTTGGTGCAAAGCCTGCGCAGACAGCGCCGAAGGCAGAGGAAGTAAAACAAAATGACGCACAAGGAGTGATGAATAATGCCGAATAATACATTTCTTTCCGCAAATATATGGCAGTATATTTGGGACGTGGCATCATCGGGAGTATTCATCGCTATATATGTAGCGATCCTTGCACTTATCTTTGTGTGGATAATTCTTTCTCTTATGTCAAGAGATAACAAGGCTTCAAAGATCGTTATAACAGGCGCGGATATTCCTGCTACAGCTCCCACCGAGGAAAAGACAGAGAAGAGGAGCAAGAAGGAAAAGAAGGCAGAAAAGCAGGCAGAGGAAAAGAGAGAGGAAGCGCCTGAAATAACGGACGAAGATGAAAAGAAGGGCAGATTCTGCAAGCTTTGTCATATAGACGAGATAAAGAGCACCCTTCAAAGACCGGGCTATGATGAGCATATCACGTTAAGACAGTTTTGTGAGAACTTCCGCAACTAC